>JBBQBP010000047.1:0-19948 GCA_038317635.1 Propionibacteriales bacterium | reverse complement strand
GGTCGTTGTTGGACGAGTTGGTCCGTGACGGGGCGCGGGCGATGCTCGCGGCAGCGTTGCAGGCCGAGGTCGCCGCCTATGTCGCTGCCCATGCCGATCAGGTCGATGAGGATGGTCGTCGGCTGGTGGTCCGTAACGGCTACCACCAGCCGCGGGAGGGTGCCACGGCGGCGGGTGCGGTGCCGGTGCAGGCGCCGCGGGTCAACGACCGGCGTGTCGACGAGCAGACCGGTGATCGGCAGCGGTTCTCGTCGGCGATCCTGCCGGCGTGGGCGCGGAAGTCGCCGCAGGTCGCTGATGTGTTGCCGTTGTTGTATCTGCATGGCTTGTCCAGTGGGGACTTCGTGCCCGCGTTGGAGCAGTTCCTGGGCTCCGCGGCGGGCCTGTCGCCGGCCACGGTGACCCGGCTCACGGCGCAGTGGCAAGACGACGCCGCGGCGTTCAACCGGCGGTCGCTGGCCGGGACCGACTACGTGTATGTGTGGGTCGACGGGATCCACCTCAAGGTCCGCCTTGAGACCGACAAGGTGTGTCTGCTGGTGATGATCGGGGTCCGTGCCGACGGCACCAAGGAGCTGGTTGCGCTGGCTGACGGGTTCCGGGAATCGTCGGAGTCGTGGGCTGATCTGCTGCGGGACTGCAAACGGCGTGGGATGCGGGCCCCGGTGCTGGCGGTCGGGGACGGCGCGCTCGGCTTCAGGAAAGCGGTCCGTGACGTGTTCCCCGACACGGCCGATCAGCGGTGTTGGTTCCACAAGGGCTCGAACGATCTGGCCGCGCTACCGAAGTCGGCGCACCCGGGCGCGAAGGAAGCGCTGGCCGAGATCTGGGGCGCCGAGGACAAGACCCACGCCCTCACGGCCGCCGCGGCGTTCGCCGACGCCTACGCCCCGAAGTGGCCCAAAGCGACCGGCAAGATCACCGATCATCTGGATGTGCTGCTGGCGTTCTACGACTACCCCGCCGAGCACTGGATCCACCTGCGCACCACGAACCCGATCGAGTCGACCTTTGCCACCGTCCGGCTGCGGCAGCGGGTCACCAAGGGACCCGGCTCGAGGGCGGCTGGGGTCGCGATGGCGTTCAAGCTGATCGAGTCCGCACAAGCCAGATGGCGAGCCGTCAACGCACCCCACCTCGTCGCCCTCGTCCGCGCCGGAGCCACCTTCACCAACGGCAAACTCGTCGAACGACCCCACGAATCAGGATCCGATCAGCAAGTCGCCTGACACACCGATCCACAGGTCTTGACTATTGCTCGCGACCTGCACGAGGTCGTCCAAGTCGACCCCGCGACCCAGGTATCGGGTGGCCAGCCGGTCGCACAAGGGGAGGTTCAGCTCGACGAGCTCGGTGGTGATGCGTCGGCGCTCTTCGGGCGTCTGAGCTTGAGCAAGGCTGTTGAAGAGCTGCTGGGTGTGGGCCTCTCGGCGAGCCACGGTGGATGCGTGCGCTGCTCCACGTGCCATAGGGGTCCCCCTTCTGGGGAGATTCGTCGGAGTCGGCGCGTGGTCCTACCGCTCTGACTCTTTGAGACTGCCAGACAACACCAGGATCTACAAGCATTCAGCCTCTCCAGTCGAGGCGCATGGGCCTCAGACGTGAGCTGACCCGCCCGTCCACAGGGATCGAAGCTCCAAGCCCCAGGACGGCTTTGTCTTCACCCCGACAACCTCTCTGGGTTTGGACGAGACATGGCTGGGTACTGGAAAGAACAAGTTCCTGAGAGGTAACGGCCATGAGGATGGACGACCTGATGGACCGCAACTAGCTCTGGAAGGACAAAGGCATATGGCAACTGTGCTGTGGATTATCGCTGTGATCCTCGTGGTCTCTGGCATCTTCGCGATCTTCAGGAGGCAGCTCTTGTGGGGCATCGTCCTCATCGTCGTCGGCCTCCTGGTCGGCCCAGGAGGCGTGAGCCTCTTCACCTGATCGCTGATCTGACTGAGCTGCCGGTCCCTTCGCGGGGGCCGGCAGTTTCGCGTCGGTAGGCTCTGCTCTCCGGTGATCACCCGGACAACCTTTCTGCGGTTTGAACGAGACATGACTGGGTATCGGAAAGTACCCCCCGGGAGGAGAAGCACATGGCAATTCTGCTGTGGATTCTCGCCGCATTCCTCGTGACCTATGGCACCTTCGCGGTCCACCGGAAGCAGCGGTTGTGGGGCACCGTCCTGATCGGGGTCGGCCTCCTGGCCGGCCCTGGAGGCGTGAGCTTCTTCATCTGATCGCTGATCAGCCTGAACTGCCGGTCCCGTCGCGGGGCCGGCAGTGTCGCATCTGTAGGGTCTGGCCCGGAGGTTGGACTCGATGGAGAGCATCACCAAGTACCGGCAGTCGCCGCAGACCCTGCGACGGATGATCGAGCGGGCGTACGGACCGGAGCTGGTCCCGGCGGGCGACGACTTCGCCCGCGAGCTAGGGCACGGCTGGTTCAACGTCGCGTACCTGCTGAGGCTCGCCGACAGCCGCGACGTCGTCATGAAGATCGCACCGCCGCCGGGCGTCGAGGTGATGACGTACGAGACGGACATGCTCGCCGGAGAGGTGGCTGCGATCCGCCTCCTGGAGGAGGCCACGTCCGTACCGGTCCCCCACGTCGACCATTACGACCCGACGTGCGAGCTCATCGCTGCGCCGTGGTTCGTCATGACCTGTGTGCCCGGCGAGAACTTCGGCGAGGTCAGCGAGGACTGGCCGCACGATCGGTCGCAGGCGGTATGGCATCAGATCGGCGCGGCGAACGCCGAGCTGAACACGATCCTGGGCGACGGCTTCGGCAGGTTCGGTGTCGCGGGCGTCGCGACCTGGCGGGAGGCGTTCACCGGGATCCTGGAGGATGTGCTCGCCGACGGGGAGCGGCGAGAGGTCGCCCTGGGCTGGTCGTACGCCGAGGTGCGCCAGGCGATCGCCGAGCACGGGGCCTGCCTCGACGCCGTGAGCGTCCCGAGGTTCTGCGAGTGGGATCTCTGGGGCTCCAACGTCATGGTCGTCGACGACCGGATCACCGGCGTCATCGACCACGAGCGCGCGTTCTGGGGCGACCCCGTCCTGGAAGCCGGCTTCCTCGCAGCCAGCGGGAACGGGTCGCATGGAGACCCGAGCGGCTTCCTCGCCGGCTACGGGCGCGGGCCGCTCACGTCTGACGAGCTCGACCGACGCCACCTGTACAACCTCCACCTCTTCCTCATCATGGTCATCGAGACCGTCTACCGGGGTCACACGACCACCGACCAGATCGACATGGCGCGCACAGCTCTCGACGGGGCCATGGCCGATCTGGGTCACCTGCGGCGGGAATGAGCCGCGCGAACGCCGCCGCCGCTCTCGGCACTGAGCCGGTGGGGCGGCTGCTGTGGCACAACTCCGTACAGACCACGCTGTCCGTGGCGACCTACGGCGTGTACGCACTCACGAACGCCTTCTTCGTCTCGCGCTGGGTCGGTCCCGACGCCCTGGCATCGGTCAACATCGTGGCGCCACTGCTCATGCTCATCGGCGCCGTGGCGACCACCGTCGGGGCCGGAGGGGCATCGGTGCTGTCGCGGGCGCTCGGCGCTGGTGACCTGCCTCGCGCCGCGCGGGCCACAGGGACCAGCCTGTCGTCGTACTGGATCCTGTCGGCGCTCTTCGGAGTGCTGGGGATCGTCTTCCTCGACCCGCTCGTACGGCTGCTCGGCGCGACGGGCGGGCTCGCGCAGGACGCGAAGGCGTACGCCCTCATCCTGCTCGTGGGGAGCATCACCGCCACCGGCTTCTCGAGCCTGGTCAGGGCCGAGGGACGGATGGGATTCTCGACCCTCGAGTGGATCATCCCGGTGGTCACCCAGATCGTGCTCGACCCGATCTTCATCATCGGCTTCCACCTCGGTGTCCGCGGGGCGGCGCTGGGCACCGTAGGAGGTCAGCTCGTCAGCGCGTCGATGGGCTTCTACTTCTTCCTGCTGCAGCGACGCCGCAGGTACCGGGTGAGTCCCCGGGACCTGATCCCCGACCTTCGGCTCCTGCGCGAGATCGCGGCGGTCGGTGCGCCCACGTTCGTGGCGGGACTAGGAGTGACGATCCTGTCAGTCGTGACCAACAACCTGCTGGCCATCACGGGTGGGGCGCTCGCGCTGAGCGCGTATGCGATCGCCGCTCGCATCGGCACCTTCGTCGCGATGCCTCAGCTCGGCATCACCCAGGCGATGCAGCCGATCGTTGGTTACAACCATGGTGCCGGGCTCAGCGACCGGGCCCACCGCGCGGCGAGCCTCTCACTGAGAGTGAGCGTCCTGTACGGGGCGGGGGCCGCGCTGGTCGTGGCTCTGGCAGCTCGGCTGATCGCGGGCACGTTCACCAGCGACGTGGCCACGGCGGACGCCGCAGCCACGGCACTCCGCACGATCGCCCTCGCGTACCCGTTCGGCGGTCTCGTCTGGCTCACAGCCGCCTGGTACCAGTCGCGCGGCTACGCCCGGCCGTCCTTCATCCTGTCGGTCGGCACGGTCCTGGTGGTGAAGCTGCCGGTTCTGCTGGTGCTCTCCGCGTTCGGCACGCAGGGAATCTGGTGGGCGTTCCCGGTCGGGGAAGCCATCTCGGCCCTCGCCGGGTGGTGGCTCTGGCGGCGCTCGACCCCGTCCGACGCCCTCGCCGGACCTCCCCGGCCGAGCGACCAGAGGAGAGACCTCTCATGAACGACCCCGCCGCGGCTAGGGAGATTACTGTTCGAACCGACGCGGTAACAGCCAGTTTCCCTGTCATTCCCTGGCGCTCCGAATTGACCCCACTACGGAAAGCGCATCCGATGTACCACAACACGCTCGCCGCCGACGTCAAGACTGTTCTTCTCATCGACGAGACTGGCCATGAGGGTCGGTTGACCGCGCCACTCGCGCGTCTCACCGGAGCCCACATCGTCCACGCCGCCGACCTCACGTCGGCGCTGCAGGCCATCGAGGCCCACGAGCCTGATGCTGTCGTGTCGGGACTGCCGCTGACCGGCGAAGACGGACTCCCTCTGCTCTTCTACGTGTCTCTCCATCACCCTGGGTTGCCAGTCGTCGTACTCGTCGACGACGCAGGAACCGAGATGGCGCAGCAGGCCGAGTGGTACGGCGCGCAAGCAACTCTTCCCTGGTCCGGTGACCCGGGTGCCGTCGCAGCAGATGTGGCCAAGGCTCTCGGTCTGTCGGCCCCCGCTGACATCTGGGACCGCGTGGCCGAAGTCGCAGAGCGGCGGCACCTGTCGCTGGTCGTGCCGGTTCCCGTGAGCCGGTTCGACGCCGATCATGCTCTCGGCGGACTCTTCCGTGGTCTCGGCGAGGTCCGAGGCCTCCGCGGCACCATCGCGCTGGACGCGCAGGGGTCGACCCTGAGCGTGATGGGCTCGACCGGGTCGCTCGACGTTCCCAGCATGGTCACCACCCTGCAGGGACTGATCCAGGCCAGTCACGCAGCTTGCACCGGCGCGGGCCTGGACGAGTTCGAGACCGCCGTGCTCCGTACGGGTCAGGAGACGATCGTCATGTCCTGCTGCGCCGATGCGGACACCCACGTCCACGTGGTCACCCTTGTCGCCCCGGACGGGAACCGTGCCTTGGTCGAGCTGGCGCACAAGCGCTTACAGCGCGAGTTCCACGACGGGATCCAGGCCGCGGGCTCCTACCCAGTCACTCTTCCCAGCGCCAACGAGATATCCGCCTGAACGGATGTCGGCTCGGCATCGCCAGCACAGTCAGTGCGGTCATGCGGGATCCCCTTCAACGGTGGTTCGACGGGTGCGGTCGCAGGAGATGTACCGCAGACGCAGGCTTGCTGGCGAAGGAGAAGGTGAGCTCCTCGACGAAGGGCACGGCGGACGCGATCCCGGCTCCTGTCGTGGTGACGAGCGGAAGCCTAGCGAGGTCGCGGCCCACTGAGCTCACGGGGCAGACGCGGCCGTGGCTATGAAGGATCGGTGGAGAAGATCTCCTTGAGCCGGTTGCGCATCACCGCGCGATCCGGATCGACCCCAGTCCACAGCTCGATGGCAAGCGCGCCCTGGTTGACGAGCATTCCGAGACCGTCGAGGGTCGTCAGACCCCGGTCCGCCGCGGCGGCGACGAGCGCAGACGTGGGCGGATTGGGGATGACGTCCGCGAGGATCGTGGCAGCGTCGAGGCTGTCCAGATCGATGTCGGGCAGGGCGGTGACATCCGGGAACAGGCCGACGGGCGTGGCGTTGACGAGGAGGTCGAGGCCCGCGGGGACAGCCCACGTCCCTTCCCACGGTACGAACGTGCCCCTGGCCGAGGTCCGCTCGTTCACCAGCGCTGCCAGGTCGCGCCCTGGGTCGGGCCGGAGGCTCACGATCCGGAGATCCGAGGCGCCGGCGAGAGCGAGTTCGACCGCGATTGCCCGAGCAGCGCCACCGGCTCCGAGAACGGCAACCCTGGCGCCTGCGGGGTCGAGCACGGTCCGTACGGAGGTCAAGAATCCCTGGCCGTCGTAGTTGTGCCCCACGAGCTCACGGCCCTCTCGAACGACACAGTTCACGGCACCGATGATCTCCGCGGAGGGAGCGAGTCGGTCGAGGTGGGCGATGACGGAGATCTTGTGGGGAATCGAGCAGTTGAAGCCCACCCACCCCATCGCTCGTGCACCGTTCACCGCATCTGCCAGGGACTCAGGCGCGACCTCACAGTTGAGGTAGCGGGCATCGATGCCGTGGTGGGCGTACGCAGCCTCCACCATCGCCACGGTCGGGTTCTCATCGGCCGGCATCGCGAACAATCCGGTGATGGTGCTAACAAAGTGCACAGCGGGCCCTGCCCTTCTTGTATGGACTGAGGCTAGCGACCGGGGGTGCGCGAGGCAGGGAGACTCTGCTGCCCAGGTGTGCGTGGCGGAGGTCAGCTGTTCGTGACCGCCGCCCGTTCGATCGGCAGGCCTGCGCTGAAGCGCTGCACGTAGGCGTCGAAGCCGGCGACATCGGCCGGGTCGGGCTCGGTCGTGTCGAGGCCGGCCCCGGCGAACACGCGAGCGCTCAGGTAGTCGGCCAGGGACTGCCCATCCGTCCGATCGCGGGCGTACGCGGCCAGAAGGGCGATGCCCCACGCACCGCCTTCGCCTGCGATGTCGCCGACCGAGACCGGCGCGTCCACGGCTGCAGCGAGGTACCGCTGGGCGACGCCCTTCGTCTTGAACAGCCCGCCGTGTGCGAACAGCGAGTCGAGCTGTACGTTCTCGGTCTTCAGCAGCACGTTCATGCCGATACGCAGGCTCGAGAGGGCCGCGAACAGCTGGGCGCGCATGAAGTTCGCCAACGTGAACCGGCTGTCCGGCGTCCGTACGAACAACGGCCGACCTTCTTCCAGACCCGTGATGTGCTCGCCGGACAGGTAGTTGTAGGCCAGCAGCCCGCCGCAGTCCGGCTCGCCGTCGAGGGAGGCGGTGAACAGGCTCTCGAACACCGCACCGGTCTCTGCGCTGGCGCCGATCCGCGTGGCGAACTCACCGAACACCCCGACCCACGCGTTCAGCTCGCTCGCGCCGTTGTTGCAGTGGACCATCGCGACCAGGTCCCCCGCAGGTGTCGTCACGAGGTCCAGCTCGGAATGCATCTCGGACAGGTCGTGCTCCAGCACCACCATCGCGAAGATCGAGGTGCCGGCGCTCACGTTTCCCGTACGACGGGCGACCGAGTTCGTCGCGACCATGCCCGTACCGGCGTCGCCTTCCGGCGGGCAGCACGGGACGCCCGGCTGCAGAACTCCGAGAGGGTCCAGCAGCGCCGCTCCCGCAGCGGTCAGTTCGCCGGCAGGCTCTCCGGCGGTGAGCACCGTCGGGAGGATGTCACTCAGCTTCCACGCGAAGCCACGCTCGGCGACGAGGTCGTCGAACTGTCCGACCATGGCGCTGTTGTACGACCCCGTGGCGATGTCGATCGGGAACATGCCGGACGCGTCGCCGACCCCGAGCACCTTCCGGCCGGTCAGCTGCCAGTGCACGTAACCGGCCAGGGTGGTGAGGTGGGTGATCCGGGTGACGTGGTCCTCGCCGTTGAGGATCGCCTGGTAGAGGTGGGCGATCGACCAGCGCTGCGGGATGGAGTAGCCGAAGAGCCCGCTGAGCTGCTCGCTGGCCGGCCCGGTGGTCGTGTTGCGCCACGTTCTGAACGGGACCAGCAGCCCTGCGGCCGCGTCGAACGCGAGGTAGCCGTGCATCATCGCCGACACGCCCAGCGAGCCGACCGTCCGGAGCTGAACGCCGTACCGCTCGTGCACGTCCGCGGCCAGCGATGCGTACGCGGCCTGCAGGCCGGCCTTCACGTCGTCCAGCGAGTAGGTCCAGAGCCGATCCACGAACTGGTTCTCCCAGTCATGGCCGCCCGTCGCGATCGGAGCGTTGTCCTCTCCGATCAGCACCGCCTTGATCCGCGTCGAGCCGAACTCGATGCCAAGGGCGGTCCGCCCCTCCTCGATGGCAGCGCGAGCGTCCAGGGACTTCTCCTCGATCATCGGTGATCCTTCCAGGATGTCGGTGGCGAGTGCGCCAGCGTGTCGATGCCGACGCTACCGCCGCCGGACCGGATGAACCGGGTGTTCGTGACTCAGATCAGTTCCTCTTGCATCCACCTCGCCGTGACGGTGGCCCGCACGGACGGGCGTCAGGCCTCGTCCAGCTCCGCGGCTCGAGCCGTGCCGGCCCGGAGCGCATGCCTGCGTGAGCGTCCCATCAGCACCGCCCCGAGCGCGGCTGCGGCGAAGGAGCAGAACATGGCGGCCGACATGGCCATGACCGACTGCTGACCGAGCACTCCGGTGAGCGGCGTCATCAACGCACCGGCGAGGAAGGGAAGGCCACCTCCCAGCGCCGAGGCGGTGCCCCCATAGCGCCGACCGAGGATCTGGACGATCGAGGAGTTCGACGGCAGGTACGTGCCCAGGCCCAAGGTCATCCCGCTCAGACACACCCACACCACCACCAGGGGCGGACGGTGGTCGCCGTCCAGCAGGGTGACGATGAAGAGAGCCGACACCGATGCGGTCTGGACGACGACTGCGGCCCGCCTCAGCACATACGGGCCGACTCTCATGACGAGCAGTCGGTAGATCACGCTCGAGGTCATCATCGCGGTCGCGTTGACGGCGAACACGAGGGCGTACGCCTGCTGGGAGATGCCCAGGTCGTGCTGCAGCACGAACGACGACCCTCCGATGTAGATGAAGAAACCGCCGATCGTGAGGCACTGCACCAGGACCGGGCGACGGAACGCGGGCTCGGCGAAGAGCTCACGCGCTCGTAGGCCCATCTGACGGATCCCACCGGGGCGACGCTGCTCCGGAAGGAGCGTCTCGGGCAGCCCGTACAACGCTGCGACGATCATCGCGGTGCCGACCACCGCGAGGAACCAGAAGACCCCACGCCAGTCGCCGAACCGGAGCAGTCCCCCACCGATCACGGGTCCGACGACCGGCGCGACCAGGCTGACCGCCGCAAGGCTCCCGAAGCGCGCCGCGGCCAAGCGGCCGCCCGACGAGTCGGTGACGACGGCACGCCCGATGCCGCTGGCAGCACCACAGGCGATGCCCTGAACGGCCCGCTCGACCACCAGCAGCCAGCCGGACGGTGCCAAGGCGCAGAGGATCGAGGTCGCGGTGAAGATGACCGTCGCGGCGATGATGAGGTTGCGCCGACCCCGAGCGTCGCTGATCGGGCCACCGAGCAGCTGACCGATGGCCATCCCTGCGATACAGGCCGTCATCGTCAGCTGCGCCACGATCGACGAGGTGCCGAGCATGGTCTGGATCTGGGGAAGCGCCGCGATGTACGTATCGGTCGACAGCGCCGTCGTCCCCGTGATGAGGACGAGCGCGACGAACGAGGGGCGGTCCACGAGGGGACCAAGAAGGGACGGCATGAACTGAGCACTCCGGGTCGAGTCGACTCGTTCAGGCTAGTCCCGGGCGCTGCCACGCGGCGATGAGGTGGTCGGCGGGAGCGTGCAGCGGTTCAGGCGAGTCAGGCCTGTCACCAATCCAGCACGGAGCCGTCCAAGCGACGAGCCACCGGAAGGTAGGCGGTCGTATAGGGGTGGGCGCTGAGGAGTTCCTCGTTGATGTCGACGCCGAGGCCGGGGGCGTCCCCGGGCTGCAGGACGCCGTCGGCGTAGCTCCACGCATGGGGGAAGGCCTCGTGGACGAGGTCGGCGTAGCCCATGTACTCCTGGATGCCGAAGTTGTGGGTCGAGGCGCCCATGTGGATGCTCGCCGCGAGCGCGATGGGCGAGATGTCGGACGGGCCGTGCGGACCGGCCTTGACGCCATGGACCTCAGCGAGGGCGTAGATCTTGCGGGAGTGGCTGATGCCGCCCGCGTGGACGACCGCCGTCCGGATGTAGTCGATGAGCCGGTTCTCGATCAGGTACTGGCAGTCCCAGATGCTGTTGAAGACTTCGCCGATCGCCAATGGGGTCGTGGAGGCGTTGCGGACCAAGCGCATCGCCTCCTGGTCCTCCGCGGGCGTGACATCCTCGAGCCAGAAGAGGTCGAAGGGCTCGACCGACCTGGCCAGCCGGGCCCCCTGCGTGGGTGTGAGGCGGTGGTGCGCGTCGTGCAGGAGCTGGATGTCGTCGCCCACCTTCTCGCGGACGGCCGCCAGCACCTTGGGCACGTGGCGAATGTAGGCGTCCGCGTCGAAGCGCTCCTCCGACGGCCGAGCCGCCCGTCCAGCCGGCTCGTAGTTCGGGTCCTTGGACACGCCGTACACCTTGTCGAGACCAGGCACACCGGACTGCACGCGGATGTGCTTGGCGCCCTTGGCCAGGTGGGCGTCCACAGCGTCCAGGAGTGCCGGAATGTCCCAGCCGAAGGCGTGGCCATAGGTGGGGACAGCATCCCGGACGCGGCCGCCGAGCAGCTGGTAGACGGGGAGGTTGGCACGCTTGCCGAGGATGTCCCACAAGGCCATGTCGATGGCACCGATCGCCGCCATGGTGACCGGCCCCCGGCGCCAGTAGGCGCCGCGGTACAGGTACTGCCAGATGTCCTCGATGCGCCCCGGGTCGAGGTCGACCAGCAGCGGAGCGATGTGATCGGCCAGGTACGACGCCACGGCAAGCTCACGCCCGTTGACGGTGGCGTCGCCGAGGCCGATGATGCCATCGGCGGTAGTGATCCGCAGCGTGATGAAGTTGCGCGTCGGGCTCGAGACGAGCACCTCGGCCTTGATGATTCGATCCGACATTGCTTGCTCCTCAGCGTCCACGCGGACGTTCGAACTCTATCCGCGTGAGCCATCCGACCTGGTCTCAGAGTCTCCACCACCCCCAGAGCGGGTCCGTCTTCGAGCTTGACAAGCCCCTGCAATCGCTGGCATGTGTGGCCTGAGGCGAGCAAGATCTCAATCAAACGGACACCCCCGGATGCCGCGAAGGCTCATGGCCCAGGACAACAGACACCCCCGGACGCCGCGAGGGCTCATTGGCGAGCCCAAGAACTCAGGCCCAACTGTTGGACCCGAGCAGCAGAAGGGACCAAGAATGAATATTGCCCGCCGTTCCGTCTTGATGGGGGCTTCGGCTGTCATCGGAGCTGCCGCACTCGACGCCTGTGGGGCGCCCACCGCGCCCAGCGCCGGCCCGAGCGCCGATGTCAGCAGTGCGGTCCCCCTCAAGCCGAGCCAGCCCGTCACGCTGAATATCCTGGATGTTGCCGGCGACCTGCAGCTCACCCAGGGCATGATCGACGACTTCAAGGCCAACAACCCCGACATCGTGAGCTCGGTCACCACGTCCTCGGCCAGCGCGCCCGAACTGGTCGGCAAGATCAAGGCACAGCAGAGCGCCGGCAGGGTGGACATCGCCATGGTGCTGACCGGCACCGACGGCCTGGCCGGTGGACTCTCTCAGAAGATCTGGCAGCCGCTGCTGCCGGTGAATGCCAGCGTCCTGACCGGCATGGACAACTACCTGCCGGCGGCAGCCAAGATGCAGACACTGGCCGGGGACTACGGCGTATGCGTCACCTACTACCCATCGGGCCCGCTGGTCGAGTACATGCCCAGCAGAGTCTCGACCCCACCGACCAGCGCCGAGGAGCTGCTGGCGTGGGCAAAAGCCCACCCGAACAAGTTCGAATACGCTCAGCCCGCCAACTCGGGTCCCGGCCGCACCTGGCTGATGGGTCTGCCCTACATCCTGGGTGACACAGACCCCATGGATCCCACGAAGGGCTGGGACAAGACCTGGGCCTACCTCACGGAGCTCGGCTCGTACATCAGCGTCTACCCGTCCGGAACGACGCAGACGATGAAGGACCTCGCCTCGGGCTCGGTGGACATGATCATGTCCACCACTGGATGGGACATCAACCCGCGCGCCCTGGGCACCGTACCCATCGAGGCCAAGATCGGCACGCTGAAGAACTTCAAGTGGGTCACCGATGCCCACTACGTCGTCGTTCCGAATGGGGTCTCCCAAGACCAGCTGACAGCTGTCGTCCGGCTCATCGCCTGGATGCTGAAGCCCGATCAGCAGGCCAAGGCGTACGACAAGGGCTACTTCTACCCCGGACCGGCGATCAAGGGCGTGACACTCGCCATGGCGCCCCAAGCGAGCCAGGATGTCATCGCCAAGTACGGCCGCCCCGAGTACGACAGCCTGATCGCCAACAACCCGACCGTGGTTCCCCTTCCGTACGAGGCCATGGTGGCCGCGTTCGACCTGTGGAACCGCAACATCGCTGGGTCCAAGGCAGCCAAGTGACCGAGACCGTCGCGCCGGCCAAGGAGTTCGGTGAACTGCGGCTCGACGGTGTCGGACGCAGCTTCGGTGATGCGAACGCTCTCACCGACCTGAGCCTGACGATCAAGCAGGGCGAGTTCATCGCCCTGCTTGGGCCGTCGGGCTGTGGGAAGTCGACAGCCCTGAACTGTCTCGCCGGCCTGCTTCCCCTGACGCACGGCTCCATCTGGCAGGACGACACGCGGATCGACATGATCCGACCGGAGAAGCGCGGGTTCGGGATGGTCTTCCAGAACTACGCCCTGTTCCCGCACATGAGCGTCCGCAAGAACGTCGCTTTCGGCCTGGAGATGCGCAAGATCCCCTCGGCCCAGGTCAAGCAGCGGGTCGCGGAGGCGATCGAGCTGGTCCACCTGGAGGATCAGGCGGACAAGCTGCCCGGCCAGCTGTCAGGGGGTCAGCAACAGCGGGTCGCGATCGCCCGTGCAGTCGTGCTGCATCCGCCCCTGGTGCTGATGGACGAACCGTTGAGCAACCTGGACGCCAAGCTGCGTCTGGAGATGCGCACCCAGATCCGCCGGCTGCACCAGGCACTGAACCTGACGACCGTCTACGTGACCCACGATCAGGAAGAAGCGTTGAGCTTGGCCGACCGCCTGGTCGTCCTGCGCCTGGGCAAGGTGCAACAGATCGGCACGCCGCGCGAGCTGTACAGCCAGCCCGCCAACGCGTTCGTTGCCGACTTCATGGGCTATCGCAACCTGCTCAAGGCACAGATCACCGCCGTCGACGGCAAACGGGTCGTCGCCAACGTGTCGGGACTCGAGGTGCACGCCACCGCTATGAGCGATCTCAAGGTCGGCGACGCCATCATCGTCGGAGTCCGCCCCGACGACGTGAAGGTGGCACAGCCCGACGCGATCTCGGACGGGTTGCTGGTGGACGGCATCGTCGAGGTGGTCGAGTACCAAGGTCGCGAGATCGTGGCCGAGGTGCGCCTGCCCAACGGGCTCACCCTCACGGTGCGCACCGACCAGGAACTGCGGGCCGGCAGTCGGATCAGCGTCGCTGCCGAGGCCGACAGGACGCTCGCCTTCGCTGACGACAACACGGTGACACGCGTCCCCGACCTCGGGGTCTCACCTGGAGCGGTCGCGAAAGGGGAGTCCTGATGTCGGTGGGCACGGTGCCGGTCTCGACCGCCCCGGAGATGCGGGGCGCCTGGCGGCACCGGATGGCCGACCGAGGTATCGACCGGACGCTGTGGCTGCTGCTGCCCGCGGTCATCTTCGTGGTGGCGCTGTTCGTCTACCCGTTCCTCTACGGCTTGAGTCTGTCTCTCACGCCGAGCGCGGGCGACACCGGGATCTTCAGCAACTACGCCAAGTTCTTCACCGACTCCTACTACAGCAGCACGATCTGGCTGACGCTGCGGTTGGCCATCCCAGCGACGCTGTTCAACACGCTGGTGTCCGTGCCCTTTGCGTACTGGATGAGGGGGCGGTTCCCGGGTAAGCGGGCCGTCACGACCATGCTGGTCGTGCCGATCACACTGGGCACGGTGTTGACCGCAGAAGGCCTGCTCAACTTCCTGGGCAACGCCGGCTGGGTGAACCGCTTCCTCATGCTGATTCATGTGATCAACACCCCGCTCAGGCTCACGTACAACTACTGGGGCGTGTTCCTCGCCCTGATCCTGAGTGGATTCCCCTTCGCGTTCCTGCTGATCCTGAGCTACACCTCGGGCATCGATCCGACGTTGGAGCGGGCGGCGTCCACCCTGGGGGCCTCGACCTGGCAGCGATTCATGCGCATCACCCTGCCGTTGCTGGCTCCCGGCCTGGCCACCACCTTCAGCCTTGCCTTCGTGATGGCGTTCAGCGTCTTCCCCTCGGCGATCATGCTGGGCAACCCCCATGGCGATGAACACGTCATCGCCATTGCGGCGTACGAACAGGCCTACACGTACTACAACTACAACTACGCCTCCGCCATCGCGATGGTGATGGGTGCGGTCGAGCTGCTGGTGATCGCGGCAGTCCAGGCCCTGCGGCGCACGTTCTACATCGGAACGACAGGAGGCAAGGGCTGATGAGCGTTTCTGTCAGCGATCCCGCGGTCGAGAGCGTCAAACCGGGCCGCCGCAGACTGCGGATCGTGGCCACACCGACCCAGTGGATCGTCTGGGGCGGGGTGATCGCCTTCATGATCTTCCTGTTGGGGACGGTCGGCTCAGTCCTGGTCAACTCCTTCGGCCGCACCTGGTTCAACTCGTGGTGGCCCCAGGGTTTCACCACCCAGTGGTACGGCGAGGCCTGGACGCAGTTCAACCTCAGCCAGGTGTTCCTGGTGACCCTCGAGGTGACGGGAGCTGTCCTGATCATCTCGCTGCTGATCGGCGTGCCCGCCAGCTATGTGCTGGCCCGGAAGAACTTCCCCGGCAAGGGTGTGATGAACCTGTTGTTCCTGATGCCGATCATGGTTCCACCCATCACCTATGGCATCCCGCTCGCCACCGCGTTGTACCGCTTCGGACTGGCCGGCAACATGTCGGGCGTCATCCTGGCGAACCTCGTGCCCTCGGTGCCCTTCGTCATCATGACGATGACGCCGTTCATGGAACAGCTGGATCCCTCGCTCGAGAACTCGGCCCGCATGTGCGGCGCCGGTACCGGCACCATCTTCCGGCGCATCTTGATGCCGCTGCTCGTGCCGGGCATGCTGGCGGCCGGCATCCTGGTGCTGGTCCGCACAGTCGGAATGTTCGAACTGACCTTCCTGACCAGTGGCAACAGCTCGCAGACCATCGTGGTGGCGCTGTTCAACTCCATGAACGCGGCCGGCATCCGGGCCCAGCAGTCTGTGGACGCCATGGCGGTCATGTACATGCTGATGATGCTGATCATCCTGCTTGTTGCCCTGAAATTCGTGAACCCGACCCAGCTGGTGGCCAGGGTGAAGGAGGCCCCGCAGGAATGACGACCCTGAGGCTGGTTGCTGGATAAGGCGTTACCGGTGAGTGGCCCTGCTCAGACACGGAGGCGGTGTGTCTAGTTCCAGTCCGGTCGCCAGGGCATTCCGCTCGATCCGGCGGCGGCCTTGACCGCGAGGGTCTGGTGGATCTCGATCTCACCGGCCTCGAATCCCAACGCAGAGCTGGCCAGGTACAGTCGCCAGACTCGCGTGCGACCTGCACCGGCGAGGCTGACCGCCTCGGTGTAGCTCTCCTCGAGGTTGCGCACCCAGGCCCGCAGGGTCAACGCATAGTGCTCGCGCAGGTTCTCGACGTGGCGGACCTCCAGATCGACGTGCTGGATGGCTGAGACGACCGTGCCGATCTCCTCGAGCTCGCCGTCGGGGAAGACGTAGCGTGCGAGGAAGCTGTTGGGTTTGATCGGGCCTTGCCCGGCTGGGCGGCTGATGCCGTGGTTGAGGAGCCGGCCCTGCGGCGCCAACAACGCGCGCATCCGAGAGAAGTAGGTGCC
This sequence comes from Propionibacteriales bacterium, assembly GCA_038317635.1. GTDB lineage: Bacteria > Actinomycetota > Actinomycetes > Propionibacteriales > Propionibacteriaceae > Fen-668. The sequence continues at coordinate 3,754 of JBBQBP010000047.1, read as the reverse complement.
CAGCTGGTCCGCGCCCACGTGCTCGAACATGCCGATCGAGCTGATCGCCTCGTACGGTCCGTCGTCGACCTCTCGGTAGTCGGCCAGGCGGATCTCCACGCTGTCGGCGAGGCCTGCCTCGGCGACCCGCCGACGCGCGAGTCCCGCCTGCTCCCGGGACAGGGTCACGCCGACGGCTCGTACCCCGTAGTTGCGAGCGGCGTGCATCGCCATGCCGCCCCAGCCGCACCCGACGTCGAGCAACCGCATGCCCGGGACGAGGCCGAGCTTGCGGCAGATCAGGTCGTACTTGGCCTCCTGTGCGGCGTCGAGCCCCACCGACGGGTCGTCCCACACAGCGCAGGAGTAGGTCATCGTCGGGCCGAGGGCCAAGCGGTAGAAGTCCCCGGAGACGTCGTAGTGGTGGGCGATCGCCGCGGCATCCCTGGAACGACTGTGCCGGCGCCCATGCAGCCGGATCTCCTCCGCGGGCGGCTCGGGCGCGCGGCGCAGTCCCCCGGTCCCTCTCACGAGACGCGCGAGGGTGCCCCAGGACTGTGGACTGCGGAAGCCATCGACCAATCTCTCGCCCAGGGCGGCGAGGGCGACGTAGATGTCCCCGTCGAGCTCAATGTCGCCCGCGACGTAGGCACGCGCCATCCCGAGCTCGCCGGGCGACGAGAGTACCCGTCGAACGGCGTCCGGAGACCGGACGACGAGCGTCGCGGCCGCGTCCGACGGACCGGCGTGACTGCCGTCGTATGCCTGGATCGCCACCGGCAGGTCGCCGCCGAGCAGGGCCGCCAAGGTCCCCGCCAGACCCTGAGCAGGTTCGCTCCGCTTGATCATCATGGGTTCTCCTCAAGGGGTTGGACCGTCTCGACGGCGGAGAGGACTGCCGGAACCAGAGCGTCAGCGATCCGCCCGTAGCCGGCCGCCGAAGGATGGAAGGAGTCGGCACTCATCGTGCCCTCGGCGTTGACGAACTCCGGGCCGACTGCTCTGCCGACGTCTACGAGACGCACACGTGGCCGCCCAGCGGCCGCGTGCCGTTGCACTGCCCCAACCACAGCCCCGTACCCGAGTACCGCCTCCATGAGCGGGTGAGGCACAAGCCGCATCGCCCGGAAGTTCGGCAGGCTCGACATCACCACGGGGGCACCGAGGGACTCGAGCGCGTCCAGCAGGTCCCTGGACGAGCGGGCGAGCGTGACCGGGCCTGTGACGCCGGTGACGTCGTTCGTACCGACCATCAGGACAGAGACATCCGGTTCGCGCTGCACTCCCGGAACCTGGCCGGTCAGGACATCGACAGTGCGCGCCCCCGATTGGGCATAGCCCACCACGTGCACCGGACGCCCCGTCGAATCCGCCACCCGTTGCGCCAGCTGCACCGGCAAGGAGTCTTCCACGCGGTGCACGCCGACCCCGGCCATGGCGGAGTCACCGAAGGCCGCCATCTCCACCGCGGTCTCGCTGCTGAGCGCCCTGCTGGACGGCACGACGCTGACATCGACCGGAGCCAGCGCCGGCGACTCCCCGTAGCGCCTCGAAAGAAGGACGGCCTGGCCATACACGAGCCCCAGCGCAGGCACGACGAATCCCAGGGCGGCCCACCAGGCCTGGCCACCCGCTTCGCGCGACCGTCGCATCGTCACCCTCTCTGGCCCCATGGGACCACCGTCGCTATGGACTCGATCCTGCTCCGGATCCGGTGTCTAGAACACCCCGCCGACCAAGATCGTCAGAGCTGCCACGCGCCGTCGAGGAAGCAGGACGAGGCTCAGCCGGCGGAACCATCCGGTACCTGGTCCGGTTGGTTCTCCGCGTCCGCCGACGCGCGTCGCGCAGCGAGATGGCGACGAACGACCATCACGGCGATGGCCAGGACGACGATCCCGGCGACCGTGAGGGCGGCGTACCTGCCGAAGGTGCGCTGGACCTGCGCGTACGAGGCACCGGCGAGATAGCCGAGCGTGACCACAGCAACTCCCCACGTGACACCACCGACAGCGTTGAACACCAGGAAGCGCCGGTACGGCATCGACGCGCTGCCGGCGAGCGCCGGCGTGACGGCACGGAAGAAGGCGGTCCACCGTCCGAGGAACACGGCAGGGGCACCGCGCCGTGCGAGGTAGTCCTGAGCCTGCTGAATGCGTTGCTGCCGGTGGCGGAGAAGGCGCGTACGGAGGATGCGTTGGCCGAAGTGCTTACCCACCTCGTAACCCACGCTGTCACCCACGACCGCCGCAAGGATCACGACGGCCATCGCCGCCCAGAGGCTCACCATGCCGCGCGAGGCGGCCACCCCGGAGAGCACGGCGAGGGTCTCCCCGGGAAGCACGAAGCCCACGAACAGCGCGTCCTCGGAGAAGACGGCCAGACCGGTGACGAGCAGTACCAGCCAGCCCGGTGCATGGAGCAGCTGTTCGACGACAGCGGTCACTGTTGGGGCCTCCTCATCATCCGTCGGCGGCCAGCACGCCCGCCGTCGCGCGGTCGGTCCGATCCTGCCACGACAGCCGTGCCACGAGGGCGGCGATCATCAGTGCGAAGGCCAGGCTCATCACCCCGTCGCCCCAGCCGAGGCCGCCCACGGCGGTGGACTTCCCGGTCCAGTCGGCGACCGAGGCGCCCAGCGGCCGGGTCAAGACGTACGCGCACCAGAAGGAGGCGATCGGGTTCCAGCGGAACCACCGATAGCCGGCCGCGGGGACACAGATCGCCATCGCGAACAGCACGATCGACCCGGCGTAGCCCAAGTGGAGCGTGTTGGCGGTCATGTCTCCGACGGCGGTGCCGGTGGCGAACGTCGCGGCGACGGCTGCCCAGTAGAAGAGCTCCCGCCGCCAGGTGCTCACCTCGTGCACCGACACGGTGCCTTCCACGAGCCACCAGGTGAGGAACACCGCAGCGAGCACCGCGGCGTAGCCGGCACTCGACACCAGGTAGGGGACCCCGAGGACGACGTGGACGACGTCGGCGGCCATCGTCCCGAATACGCCCACCATGACCACGGCGAGCCAGTAGGCCCAGGGACGGAAGCGGCCTCGGCTCAGCTGGATCGCGAGAGCAACGACGAAGCCTGCGAAACCCAGCAACACCGCGACCACCGGGTTGATCGCGAACACGAGGTAGTCGGACAGAGACTCCCCCAGCGCGGTCGACAGCCCTTTGATCAGCCAGAAGGTCGCCGTGACCTCTGCGACCCGGATGGCGGTGGACGACATGGGGAGGCGAGAGCTGTACGACACCCCCGCAGGATAGGTGCGCGATCCTGGCAAGAACCTGTGAAGAGCGGCGTGCAGGGGCGACAGGTGAGCCTTCTCACGCCATGGTCTGGACTGGCAACCGGCTCCGAGGGTCCTAGCATCACCGGTGGTGGCTGTGTACTCACGAAGGGGTGGTCGACGGTGACGAGCATCGCTCTGTTCGTCGCGGTGTTCCTCGCGTGCATCGTGGAGGCGGTCGAAGCGCTGACGATCCTGTTGGCGGCCGGGACCACGCGCGGGTGGCGGTCGGCGCTGATCGGTGGTGCGGCCGCCGTGGTCACGCTCGCGGTGATCGTCGTCCTGCTGGGACCCGCGATCTCGGCCATCCCGATCTCGTACCTCCGCCTCTTCGTCGGCGGGTTGTTGCTCGTGTTCGGTGTGGGCTGGTTGCGCAAGGCGATCATGCGGGCCAGCGGGCTGAAGGCGTTGCACGACGAGGACAAGATCTATGCCGAGAAGCTCGCGGCAGCGCGCGCCGCAGCCACTGAGAAGCGTGCATTCGT
>JBBQBP010000046.1:0-20078 GCA_038317635.1 Propionibacteriales bacterium | reverse complement strand
GCGATCGAGCACAACCTGTCCAACGGCCTGATCGAGTCGACCAACACCAAGATCCGCCTGATCACCAGAATCGCCTTCGGGTTCAAGTCCCCCGAGGCCCTGATCGCCCTCGCCCTACTCAGCCTCGGCGGTCACCGACCCGCCCTCCCAGGCCGAAACTGACCCACACATCAGTCAGGAGAGCCCGAAAAGTGTGTGCAATGGCGGACCAGGAACCTGACAGCGACAGGGGGATCTGGGCGCTGCGGGGCTGGGAGTAGCCCACCTCATGGGGTGATCTGCACTGACTCCAATGCAGCGTGGGCTGGACCATGCCGGCTCTGGAACCGTCATGGCGTGCCGGCTCGGATGATTGTTGACCTGGGGACGAGAACCCTCCTCGTCCGCGCGCTTAAGGCCTGCCACTTCCTCAGCCCTTTCGTCCCGAACCACGAGCAGCGACGTCGCCAAGCAGCAGCGACGTCGCCAACGGGTGTTGAGCACGCGAGAGCAGCGCTGAGCGTGCCTATGGATCGTTGAAGAGCGGCACTGCTGCTGTACTTTGCTGCTGTACTGCTGTCGGGCACCTCGACGCCCGTACCGACAACCTGCCGGTTGTGAGTGTGGCCGAAGCCTGCGTGGAAGGCAAGCGATCGGCCGATTCGTTCGATCGCCACGACCTCGACGCCGCCGCGGAACTCCTTGCTCTGCAACGACATCCAGGCTTCAACGCACGCCCTGGAGCCGCCCGATGCGAGCCCGATGATCTCGCCAGGGTGGGCCGGGTCCAGGTCGAGGATCGAGGTCATCCACGGGTCGATTCGAGCCCAACTGGTCTCCTTGAAGAACCAGCGGAACGCTGCGGGCCCGGGTATCATCGATGCCGATCAACGGGCTGCGCTCGATCAGCTCGTCGCTCGGCACCAAGGTCTACCTGCGCGTCCGGGTTGGCATCGGACGACCCCCGGCGGCATGGACTCGGCCGACTACGTGCTGCGCGACTTCCCTGCGGCCGCGCGCCAGGAGGTGCCCTTCCTGCTGGGTGATGCGGCCGATGCGGTTGAGATGGTCCTGACCCACGGGCTCACCGCCGCACAGCAGTAGTTCCTCGCGCCCCGCCTGAGCAGATGAGCGTTTCGCGGCCACGTGCTGCGCGATGGGCAGCCGGGGGCCTATGGTGGCGCTGTGGCTAGCGGACTGATCCTCGTCGCGGCAAGTGGTCTGGCCCTCGAGGTCGCGGAGGCTGCCAGAGCCAGCGGGCGCGCTGTCCTGGGGTGTGTCGACGACGACGCGACCCGCTGGGGTCAGTTGGCCGGTGGCTGGCTGCCGGTTCTTGGGGGTCTGGACGTGGTTGCCGCCCATCCCGACGCTCCGCTCGTGGTCTGCGCCGGTCGGGGACAGATCCGAGTCGGGCTGGTCGACCGGTTGGTCGAGATGGGCGCGGGCGATCGCTTCACCTCGGTCCTCCACCCGAGCGTCGACGTCCCCCCGTCGTGCACGGTCGGGGTGGGCTCGATCCTCCTGGCCGGGGTCACGCTCACGGCGAACGTCGTTGTGGGGGACCACGTCGTCTGCATGCCGTCGGTGACGCTGACGCACGACGACGAGGTCCGCGACTTCGCGACGCTGTGTGCCACGGTCACGCTGGGTGGTGGTGTCGTGGTCGGGCGGGGTGCCTATCTGGGCATGTCGTCCTCGGTGCGCGAACGGGTCGAGGTCGGCGACGACTCCATCCTCGGAATGGGGGCGTGCCTCCTCGAGGACCTGCCGTCCGGCCAGACCTGGGTGGGTGTCCCGGCGAGGGACACTCAGGTCCGCCATAAATAGTCACTGACTAGTCAGTGACTATTTATACCTCTCCTCCGACCCATCCCGGCCCGTTGGCCGAGCCGTCGCCGATCGCATGACCGCAGCCCATCGCACGTGGGCTCGGTCAAATGGAGGATCTGCCTCCCGGGTCCTCGGGCAAAGCCATGAGACCTCGACGTCAGGTGTGGTAGTCGCGCGTCTAGGTCGTCCTACCGCTCTTGGTTGAGTGCACGAAATCCGTTCACCAATAACCTGTTTCATAACCGAGGTGGTCATGGAAAAGGCCTGTTCGCGGTAGACCGAACGGGGCTAGCTCGGCAACGGACGCCTTGGTCGAGGGAGCGAGACATGGCAGACGTGACGAGCTCAGGGTGGCGAGAGTCGCGCTTGGCAGGACGGGCGCACGGGGCTGCCGGGGAGGCCTCCACGCGCTCCACTCGCCGCCGTATGCGGTCGGTGCGGGTGGAGGCGACAACCCCGGTCCGTGGAACGTGGGTGAGCCCGCACAGGCGCGCCTCATGGAACATCGTCTACCGCCGACGGGTCATCGCCGCGGACTTGGCGGTGGCCGTCGTCACGGCGCTGGTCGCCGCGCTCGTCGCGATGCCGAGCAGTTCGCTGGCCGTGCGACTCGGAACCCTCGTCGTGGTCCCCGTCCTGTGGCTGGGCACTCTGGCCCTCTCCCACGGCTACGAGCGCCGCTTCGCCGGCTCTGGCCCCGAGGAGTACAGCGCCGTGATGCGCGGTGCGGTCTACCTCGTCGGTGTGGCCGCCCTGCTGTCGTATGCCGTGCACGTCGAGGTCCCGCGCACGGTCTCGGTGTTCGTGGCTCCGCTGCTCCTCGTCCTCGGCCTGTTCGCCCGCCGCGCCGTGCGCGGCGACCTCTACCGTCGCCGAGTGGGCGGGCGCGAGACCCAGGCGACCGTCATCATCGGCAACGCCAAGTCCGTCCTGCCGATGCTCCGCGAGATCCAGCGCGTCCCCAGCCAGGGACTGCGGGTCGTCGCCGCCTGTGTGTCGGGTCTCGACCTGTCCGGTGACAGGCCCTCCGAGGTCGAGGGCGTGCCCGTCTTCGGCTACCCGGAGGAGGCGATGTCGGTCGTCGACCTCTTCGACGTCGACGTCGTGGCGGTGTCCAGTGACGCTGACCTGCACGGCCCCGAGCTGCGTCGCCTGGCGTGGTCGCTGGAGGAGCGTGAGGTCGAGCTCGTCGTCTGGCCCGGGTTGCTCGGGGTCGCGGGTCCGCGCCTGTCGATCCGACCCATGGCCGGGATGCCCCTGCTCCACGTCGAGCGACCGGTGATGTCCGGCGGGCGGCGCGCAGTCAAGACCCTCGTGGACCGCTCGTTCACGTTCGCCCTGACGTTGCTCGCGCTGCCGGTGCTGGTCGCCGTCGCCGTCGCGATCCGCCTCGACTCACCCGGTCCGGTGCTCTTTCGCCAGAAGCGCGTCGGGGCGCGGGGCGAGGAGTTCGAGATGATTAAGTTCCGCACCATGTGCGTCGACGCGGAGGCGAGGCTGGCCGAGCAGCAGAGCGACGCCAGGAACGACGTGCTCTTCAAGATGAAGTCCGACCCGCGGGTCACGCGGGTCGGACGGCTGCTCCGCCGGTTCTCCCTCGACGAGCTACCGCAGTTGATCAACGTCCTGCGCGGCGAGATGTCGCTCGTCGGCCCTCGCCCCCCGCTGATGTGCGAGGTCGAGGCCTACGAGCCCGACGCCGTGCGCCGCCTGCGCGTCAAGCCGGGTCTGACCGGCCTGTGGCAGGTCAGCGGGCGCAGCGACCTCACCTGGGACGAGTCCCTGCGGCTCGACCTCTGGTACGTGGACAACTGGTGTCTCGTGCTTGACCTGCAGATCCTTTTCCGCACGGCGAGAGCCGTGCTTCGTGGAGCCGGAGCATACTGATGAACAGACGTTGGGTCGCGCTGATCGGGGCTGCCGCCATGGCGGCCTCCACGCTCGCCACAGGCATGGCCGCCGCCCCCGCGAGCGCCGCACCCTGTGACCCAGGCAACAGTCCCATCGTCTGCGAGAACAGCAAGCCGGGGTCACCCGCCTCGGAATGGGAGATCGCAGGCAACGGCGACCCCGGGCTGCAAGGCTTCGCGACGAAGTTCAGCGTCAATGTCGGTGAGACCGAGCAGTTCAAGATCAAGACCACGGCTAGTTCCTACACCATCGACATCTACCGTCTGGGATGGTATGGCAGCATGGGCGCTCGCAAGGTGGCCAGTGTGACCCCGACGGCGCGCACCCAGCCCAACTGCATCACCAACTCCACGACCGGTCTGGTCGACTGCGGCAACTGGGCCGTGTCGGCCTCGTGGGCCGTACCCAGCGACGCGGTCAGCGGCGTCTACATCGCCCACCTGGTCAACCCGGCGAACCAGGACGAGAGCCAGATCACCTTCGTGGTGCGCAACGACGCGAGCCACTCCGACGTGCTCTTCCAGACCTCTGACAGCACCTGGCAGGCCTACAACGAGTACGGCGGCTCGGACTTCTACACCGGGATCCCGGACGGCCGGGCCTACAAGATCAGCTACAACCGCCCATTCAGCACCCGCGGTTCGAACTCTGGTCGGGATTTCCTGTTCAGCAATGAGGTCCCGATGCTTCAGTTCCTCGAGCGCAACGGCTACGACGTCAGCTACATGGGCAGCCTCGACACCGATCGCCGTGGATCCCTCCTGCTCAACCACAAGACGTTCGTCTCCACCGGCCACGACGAGTACTGGTCCGGCCAACAGCGCACCAACGTCGAGGCAGCCCGCGACGCGGGGGTGAACCTCGCCTTCTTCAGCGGCAACGAGGTCTACTGGAAGACCCGCTGGGAGCCGAGCATCGACGGCACGGCCACGGACGGCCGGACCCTGGTCTGCTACAAGGAGACCTGGGCCAACGCCAAGATCGACCCCACCCCCGCGTGGACCGGCACGTGGCGCGACCCGCGGTTCAGCCCGCCTTCCGACGGTGGGCGACCGGAGAACGGCCTCACCGGCACGGTCTACATGTCCAACTTCACCGACCTGCCGATCACGGTGTCGGAGCGTGAGGGGAAACTGCGGCTGTGGCGCAACACCAGCCTCGCCACCCTTCCCGTCGGCAGCAGCGCCGCCCTGGCGGCCCACACCATCGGCTACGAGTCTGACGAGGACCTCGACAACGGCTTCCGCCCGCAGGGACTCGTACGCCTGAGCACGACGACAGGGGCGACGCCGCAGTACCTGCAGGACTATGGCAACACTGTGGCCCCGGGCACGACGACGCACCACCTGACCGAGTACCGAGCCAGCGGCGGCGCGTTGGTGTTCGGCGCCGGTACGATTCAGTGGGCTTGGGGCCTGTCCCAGGACCATGACGGGGCCGGCGCCGCCGCCGACCCGCGGATCCAGCAGGCCACCATCAACATCCTCGCTGACATGGGTGCCAGGCCCGCCACCGTGATGAGCGGACTCGTGGCCTCCACCACCTCGGCGGACACCCAGGGTCCGACCACCGTGATCACCTCGCCGACGGCAGGGACCACGCTGGCCAACGGCACTACGATCACGCTCGCAGGCACGGCCTCCGACAACGGGGGCGGCAAGGTCGCCGGGGTCGAGGTGTCGACGGATGGTGGCGCCACCTGGCACCCGGCGACCGGTCAGGGTAGTTGGACCTACTCCTGGACGGTCACCGGGCGTGGGTCCGTCAGCTTGAAGGCGCGCGCCGTCGACGATTCGGCCAACATCGGATCCGCGGCGTCGGCGGCAGTGACGGTTACCTGCCCCTGCTCGCTCTTCGGTGACAAGGTTCCGACCACCCCGTCGGTCTCCGACACCTCCGGTGTCGAGCTCGGTGTGCAGTTCGTCCCTGCCGACAGCGGCTTCATCACCGGCCTTCGGTTCTACAAGGGCACCGGTAACACCGGCACCCACGCCGGGTCGCTGTGGACCTCGTCGGGGACCTTGCTCGCCACCGGCACGTTCAGCAACGAGAGCGCGACCGGCTGGCAGACGCTGCAGCTGGCCCAGTCCGTACCCGTGGACGGGGGCGCCACCTACGTCGTGAGCTACTACGCGCCCAACGGGCACTATGCCGCTGACTCGGGGTTCTTCGCTGCCCAGGACTACTCCGCCCCGCCGCTGGCAGCCAAGGGACGTCCGAGCGACGTCTCGAACGGCGTGTACTCGAGCGGGCACAGCTTCCCAACCTCGACCTATGGCAACACCAACTACTACGTGGACGTCCAGTTCACCGTCGACGACACGACCCCCCCGGTGGTCACCGGCGAGTCGCCATTGCCCGGCTCCACCAGCGTGGCGACCACTGCCAAGCCACGCGCCGTGTTCTCCCGAGCCATCACGCAGAGCTCGCTGACGTTCACGCTCACCGACGCCTCGAGCGCCACCGTCCCGGGGGCCGTGGCCTACGACGCCACGAGCCGAGCCGCGACGTTCACGCCGACCGAGCCGCTCGCCCGGGGCGCCTCCTACACCGTGACGGTCAGTGCCTCGAGCTCTGCCGGGGTGCCGATGACCGCACCGGCTACCTGGTCGTTCACCATCGCGCTGACCGACCCCCTGCCCGGGAGCTGCCCGTGCAGCATCTGGACCGACAGCACGATCCCGGCCGTCCCCGGCGTGTCCGACATGGGCAACGTCGAGCTGGGCGTGAAGTTCACCACTGACGTCGACGGCGAGATCGCCGGCATCAAGTTCTACAAGGGCCCAGGCAACGTGGGGACCCACACCGGTTCGCTGTGGACCAGCACCGGCACCCAGCTGGCCAGCGCCACCTTCATCGGCGAGTCGACGACCGGTTGGCAGACCGTGCTCTTCTCGACGCCCGTGGCGGTCACCGCCAACACCACCTACATCGCGTCCTACCGCGCCCCCGTGGGGGGGTATGCCGCGACGGTCAACGGACTCGCTTCGCCGGTGAACTCAGGACCCCTGCACACCCTTGCCGGCGGTGCGGTCTACACCTACGGGACCGGCTTCCCGACCTCGACATCGTCCACCAACTACTGGGTCGACGTGGTGTACAACGCCCGTGATGCGGCTCCGGCTGTGGCTTCCACATCTCCGGGAGGCGACGCGACAAACGTCCCGACGAGTCAGGTGGTCACGGCCTCCCTGAGCGGTCAGATCCAGCCGAGCACCCCCAAGCTGGCGCTCAAGGACGCGGCCAACACCGTGGTCACCGGCACCTCGACCTATACCGCCTCCTCCGAGACGGTGTCGTTCACCCCGAATGCGCCGCTGACCTCGGGCACGACCTACACCGCCACCATCAGTGGTGCCGCCGCCCTGTCCGGCGCTGTGATGTCACCCTACTCATGGTCGTTCACCACGGCCGGCCCGACGGCGTGCCCGTGCACGCTCTTCGACAGCACCGCAAGACCCGCCACGATCGACAGCGGTGACACGTCGGCGGTCAGCCTCGGCGTGAAGTTCACGTCCAGCGTGACCAGCTACGCGGTCGGCGTTCGCTTCTACAAGTCGGCCGCCAACACCGGCACCCACACGGTGTCTATCTGGTCCTCGGCGGGGGCTCGCCTGGGTACGACGACGGTGACCGGTGAGAGCGCGTCCGGGTGGCAAAGCGCGACCTTCGCCCAGCCCGTGCAGCTCACGGGCGGGCAGCAGTACACGGCCTACTACAACGCGCCCAACGGTCACTACTCGGCGTCGGGGGGCTTCTTCGCAGCCCCGTGGAACAACGGGATCCTGGACGCGCCGGCCAGCGCGGGCACCTACCGCTACGGTGGTGACGCCTTCCCGACGGACACCTACAACGCCGCCAACTACTGGGTCGACCCCATCGTCCAGACGGGCTCGGCTCCGGACACGTCGCCTCCTGTGGTTCAGTCCCGCAGCCCGATCGCAGGCGCCACCAGTGTCGATGTCACGGTGAAGCCGACGGCGGTGTTCTCCGAGGACATCACGGCTTCGTCGCTGACGATGACGTTCAAGACGTCGGTAGGCGCGGTGGTCGCCGCCTCGTCCGCGTATGACTCGGCGTCCAGGACGGCGACCCTCACGCCGAACGCCGACCTCGCCCGTGGCACCACCTACACAGTGACGGTCTCGGCGAGCGACCTGGCCGGTAACGCGATGGCGCCGGTGGCGTGGAACTTCACGACCGCGCAGCCGTCGCCCCAGCCGGGTGTCTGCCCGTGCAGCCTCTGGGACGATGCGGCGACGCCTGCCGTCATCACCGTCAACGACCCGGGCACCGTAGAGCTGGGTATCAAGTTCTCGGCCGACATCGACGGTTTCATCACCGGCGTCCGCTTCTACAAGGGCCCGCAGAACGTCGGCATCCACACCGGTTCGTTGTGGAGCTCCGCCGGCATCCGTTTCGCCACGGGCACCTTCACCGGGGAGTCCAGCACCGGCTGGCAGACCCTGGCGTTTGCCAGCCCTGTCGCGGTGACCGCGGGCACCACCTATATGGCGTCCTACCTCACCTTGGGCTACTACTCAGCCACCGGCGGGGGCGTCGCCGCCATCGATCGGTCTCCCCTGCACACGGGTTCCGACCCGGCCGCCTACGTGTACGGCGGCGGATACCCGACCAACCCCTCGAGCGCCAACTACTGGGTGGACCCGGTGTTCGCGACCGGGATACCCGCGGCTGACACCACGGCACCGGTGGTCTCGGCAGTCACGGCCGACCCCGGCGCGAACGGCACCACGGCCGCCGTCACCTGGACGACCGACGAGTCGGCCACCTCGGTGGTCCAATACGGCCCGACGGCCAGCCTCGGGTCGAGCGCCACGGGGACCTCGGGCACCAGCCACAGCGTCACGCTGAGCGGCCTCACCGACGGCCCGACCTACTACTACCGGGTGGTGTCCGCTGATGCGGCCGGCAACTCCTCTTCGGAGCCGCTTGCACCCGCCGCCCCGCGGACCTTCGCCATCCCAGATGTGACCCCTCCGGCCATCTCCGCCGTGGCCGCTGCGGTCACGGCGTCAGGGGCAACGGTCACCTGGACCACGAACGAGTCGGCGACCACGTCGGTGTCCTACGGTACGACGACGTCGCTCGGCTCGACGGTGAGTGGCGCCGCCGGCACCAGCCACTCGGTCGCGATCACCGGCCTGGCTTCGGGGACCTACTACTACCGGGTCACCTCCGCCGACTCCGCGGGGAACTCGACGACCGACCCGGCCACGAGCAACGCGCCGGACTCGTTCGTCATCGCCGACACCACGGCGCCCACCATCAGCGCGGTCGCGGCGACCGGTTCGGGCACCACGGCGAGGGTCACCTGGACGACCGACGAGTCTGCGACGACGAGCGTCAGCTACGGCAACACGACCGCCCTCGGGTCGACCGCGACCGGCACCTCCGGCGCCGCGCACTCAGTCACCCTCAGTGGGCTGACGGTCAACACTCGCTACTACTATCGCGTCACCTCGGCGGACGCGGCCGGCAACAGCACTACGTCGCCGGCGGCGGCCTCCGCCCCAGCATCTTACGTGCCCACGGTGTCACCGATCACCCAGACCACCGTGGCGGACTTCTCTACGGGCGTGGGCGGCTATGTGTCCGACAGCTCTGGCGGAGAGGTGCTCAGCACCGTCACCCTCGGTTCGGAGTTCACCGGCACCACGACCCCGACGGGCTTCACCAGCGCAGCCTTGGTCAGCGGGGGCGCGACGACCTACTCCAGTGGGCAGGCATCCCTGTCGGGCAGTCGGCTCTACACCGGCACCTACACGGGCACCTACGCCAGGGGCCGCAGTTTCGCGTCCGCGGCGACGATGGGCGTCGGCCAGACCCTCGGTTGGGGTTCCATCGCCTCCGGCAGCACAGCGATCACGGCGTCCTTCGTCACTGACGCGACGGGCGCCCTCTCGGCCCGAGTGAATGACGGTGCGGCCAACAACCGCACGATCGCCATTCCCGGTACCTGGACCGGCGCCAATCACGAGTACCGCATCGACTGGCGAGCGGGCAACGCGGTGTTCGTCATCGGCGGCACCCAGGTGGCCACGTCAGCGTTCTTGACTGGCCTGTCCCTGCGGGTGATCGCGTCCGACCCCACGACGACGGCACCCGTCCTCACCCTGGACTGGGTGCGCGTGGCCCCGTACGCCGCCTCGACCACCTTCACCTCCGCGGTCATCGACGCCGGCGCCACGGTCGGATGGGACACGCTGGTCCGTGACGTGGACCTCCCCAGCGGTACCACGATGACCATCCAGGTGCGTTCCGGGCCGAACGCCAACACCGGCAGCGGCTCGTGGACCGGCTGGACGACGGTCAGCGCGACCACGAACAGCATCACCCGCAGCTCGCGCTACCTGCAGTACCGGCTCATCCTCACCACCTCAGGGACTCGGTTCGTCAGTCCCGCGGTGCGCAGTATCCAACTCACCTATCACGCGTTGTAGGCCGTACTACCGGATCGGTATGAGGTGCGCACTGCTCCTGACCGTCAGTATTGAATGGTCAGGGGCGGGTTCGTATGCGAGAGGAGCGGGACATGGCGCTGCGCGTTGCTGTGGTGGGAACTGGGTACTGGGGGCCGAACCTGGTGAGGAACTTCCGTGGGAGCCCGGACTGGGACCTGGTCGCTGTCTGCGACCTCGACCAGGCGAGAGCGGAGTGGGTGATTGGGGACCGGACCACCGTCGACGTGGAAACCTCGCTGGACGCGCTGCTGGCCAGAGCCGACATCGATGCCGTGGCGGTCGCCACCCCGGCGGACACTCACTGCGCGATCGCCCTGGCGGCGCTCGAGGCCGGCAAACACGTCCTGGTCGAGAAGCCGCTCGCGTCGAGCCGCCTCGACGCCCAGCGGATGGTCGACCGGGCCGAGGAACTCGGTCTGGTGCTGATGTGCGACCACACCTACTGCTACACCCCGCCGGTCCAGTACCTCCGCAGCCTCATCCACAGCGGTGAGCTCGGCGACATCCTCTTCGTGGACTCGGTGCGCATCAACCTCGGGCTGGTCCAGCCCGACGTCGACGTCTTTTGGGACCTGGCGCCCCACGACCTGTCGATCCTCGACTTCATATTGCCGCAGGGGCTCTCGCCGCTGGAAGTGTCGGCCCATGGGTCCGACCCCATCGGCGCCGGACAGGCGTGCCTCGGCTACCTGACCATGCCCATCGGCAACCGGGCGATCGCCAACATCCATGTCAACTGGCTCAGCCCCACCAAGATCCGGCACACCGTCATCGGCGGCAGCCGCAAGACGGTGGTCTGGGACGACCTGAACCCGCAGCAGCGGGTGTCGGTCTACGACCGCGGGGTCGACCTGGACCTCACCTCGAGCTCGGCCAACGCGGCGGAGAAGCAGGCGGTCAACGTCAACTACCGGCTTGGTGACATGCACGCACCCGCGCTGCCCGAGCGCGAGGCGCTGGGACAGATGGTCGCCGAGTTCGCCGCGGCCATCACCGAGGGGCGGGCCCCGCTCACCGACGGCCGCGCCGGCCTGCGTGTTCTGGCCGTGCTGGAAGCCGCATCCGAGAGCCTGCGCCGCGCCGGGGCGATGGCGCCCGTGGACGCTCCCGGCCAGCCGCCGCGACACACCCTCCGGTCTCCCGTCCATGCCGGGGTGGGGAGGCACCGATGAGCGCGCTGAACGGAGCCACGGTCCTGGTCACGGGCGGCGCGGGGACCATCGGGTCCACGGTCGTCGACCAGCTGCTGGCGGCGGGTGCCGCCCACATCGACGTGCTCGACAATCTCGTCCGGGGCCGGCGGGAGAACCTCGAGACCGCCATGCCGTCCGGCAAGGTCACCCTCGTCGAGGGTGACCTACGCGACCGCGACCTCGTCCACGACCTCACCCGTGGCAAAGACCTGGTGTTCCACCAGGCCGCAATCCGCATCACGCAGTGCGCAGAGGAGCCGCGGCTGGCCCTCGAGGTGCTCGTGGACGGCTCGTTCAACGTGCTCGAGGCCGCCGCGGAGCACCGGATCGACAAGCTGGTGTTCGCGTCGTCCGCCTCCGTCTACGGTCTGGCGGAGCAGTTCCCGACCGACGAGCGCCACCACCACCACAACAACGACACCTTCTACGGCGCGGCGAAGTCGTTCAACGAGGGCATGGCGCGCAGCTTCCGGGCGATGTCGGGGCTGGACTACGTGGGCCTGCGCTACTTCAACGTCTACGGACCCCGGATGGACGTCCACGGTCTCTACACCGAGGTCCTCGTCCGGTGGATGGAGCGGATCGCCGACGGTCAACCACCGCTCATCTTCGGTGACGGGCTGCAGACCATGGACTTCGTGGTCACCCAGGACATCGCCCGAGCCAACATCCTGGCGGCGGCGAGCGAGGTCTGCGAAGGGATCTACAACATCGCCAGCGGCACCGAGACGAGCCTCCGCGGGTTGGCCGAGGCGCTGCTGCGGGCGATGGACTCCGACCTGGCGGTCGAGCACGGCCCCGACCGCGCGGTGAACGGTGTCACGCGACGGCTTGCCGACACCTCGGCCGCGGAGCGGGACCTCGGATTCCGTGCCGAAATCGGCCTCGAGGACGGGCTGCGGACCCTCGTCGACTGGTGGCGTCCGCAGCGCGAGGCCGTGGCTGCGGGACGAGCCCTGCACGCGTCATGAGCCGCATCAACGTCATGATCCCTTGGCTCGGCGCCGAGGAGGTGGCTGCGGTCACCGAGGTGCTCGAGTCGGGGTGGGTCGCCCAAGGGCCGCGGGTCGCCGCCTTCGAGCGAGCCTTCGCGGACCGGATGCAGGCCGAGCACGCAGTGGCCGTGTCCAACTGCACGACCGGCCTGCACCTGGCCCTGGTCGTCGCCGGAGTCGGCGCGGGTGACGACGTCGTCGTGCCGTCCCTCTCCTTCATCGCCTCGGCCAACGCACCCACCTACGTCGGTGCCCGACCCGTCTTCGCCGATGTCAACGATCAAACCGGCAACGTCACGGCGGACACCGTGAAGAGCGCACTCACACCAGCCACCCGCGCGGTCATCGTCGTCGACCAGGGCGGGGTCCCGGTCGACCTGCGTGCCATCCGTGAGCTGTGCGACCCGCTCGGGATCGTGGTCATCGAGGACGCCGCTTGTGGCGCCGGCTCCACGTATGCCGGGCGCCCCGTCGGCGCCGGCGCTGATATCGCCGCCTGGTCCTTCCACCCCCGCAAGATCCTCACCACGGGTGAGGGCGGCATGATCACCACCTCGCGCGAGGATTGGGCGGTGCGTGCGCGACGACTGCGCGAGCATGCCATGAGCGTGAGTGCGGCCGACCGGCACGGCAGCACCCTGGCCCCGCCCGAGGAGTACCTCGAGATCGGGTTCAACTACCGGATGACCGACCTGCAGGCCGCTGTCGGCCTCGTCCAACTGGGCCGGCTCGACGAGGTCGTGGACCGTCGCCGTACCCTGGCGCAGGCCTACCGCGAGGCGCTTGCTGATGTCCCGGGCCTGCGGTGCGTCGAGGACCCGACCGACGGCACCTCCAACTTCCAGTCGTTCTGGGTCGAGGTGGGTCCGAGCTTCCCCCGGTCGCGTGACGAGCTGCTCGAACACCTTGCGGCAGCTGACATCTCGGCACGCCGGGGCATCATGGCCGCACATCGCCAGCCTGCGTATCGCGACCAGGACCACCCGCCGCTGCCGGTGACCGAACGCCTGACCGACCACACCCTCATCCTGCCGCTCTTCCACCAGATGACCCAGACAGAGCAAGACCGCGTGGTCGACGCCGTCCATAAAGCCACCTAGAGGGGTGAGACGCGGATGAGGATCCTGGTCTTCCCGAACGAGCTCGGCCTCGGTGGCAGCCAGCTCAATGCCATCGAGCTCGGCGCCGCGGTCCGCGACCTCGGGCACGAGGTGGTGGTCTTTGGTGAACCGGGCGTACTGGTGGAACGGATCGAGTCGCTGGGCCTCGAGTTCTTGGCCGCTCCCAAGGGGCGCATACGACCGTCCCCAGCTCTGGTCCGTGCGCTGCGAAGTGTCGTGCGGACCCGCGGGATCGATGTCGTCCACGGCTACGAGTGGCCGCCAGCAGTGACCGCTCTGCTCGCGACACGGGGAACTCGTGCGGTCCCGGCGGCGACCGTCATGTCAATGGCCGTCGCCCCGTTCATTCCTCGGGGTCTCCCTCTCGTGGTGGGCACCGAGGAGATCGCCGCTCGCGAGCGCAGAGCCGGCCGCAGCCACGTCGATGTCATCGAACCACCGGTTGACCTGCGAGACAACGACCTTGGACAGGGCCATGACCACGCTGGATTCCGACGCTGGGCGGGTGCCGAGCCCGACTCCCTCCTGATCGTCGTGGTGGGGCGACTATCCAACGAGCTCAAAATGGAGGGCCTGCTCACCGCGGTGGCCACGGTGCCTTCCCTGAGCCGCACTGCTCAGCTGGTGGTGGTCGGGGACGGCGACGGACGCGCTCAGCTGGAAGAGGCCGCTCAGCGATCCAACGCAACGGCCGGTCGCCAAGCGGTGCTGGTGCCGGGGGCCCTTCAGGACCCCCGACCTGCCTATGCCGCTGCAGACATCGTGTTGGGGATGGGTGGGTCGGTCCTACGGGCCATGGCCTTTGGCAAGCCCGTTGTGGTCCAGGGCGAGCAAGGGTTCTGGCTCCGCCTGTCCGCCGATACGTTGGACACCTTCCTGTGGCAGGGATGGTTCGGGCTCGGTGAGGGCACCTGGATGGGCCCTTCGCGCCTCGAGACCGGGCTTGCGCCCTTGATCGGGAGCTCGAGCCTTCGAACTACGTTGGGGGACTTCGCCCTCGAGACGGTGCGGGAGCGGTTCTCTCTGGAGGCCGCGGCACTCGCCCAGGTCAGCTGTTACGAGCGCGCTAGAAGCGCGAAAGGTCGCCACGGTCCGGCGGAAGCGCTCCGGGCGACAACAAGTTTCGGGCTGCATGCACTGCGACGCAAGAGCGCCCGGCGTCGGGGAAGTGGACCTCGCGACGACTTCAACGCTGTGACTTCGCATCGGGTATCCGGAGGTCGTCCTTCGTGAGGAGCCAGATCGTGTATATCGCTGGAGTGTCTTGGGATGCGGTCCCGGGCACTGATCAGATGTTGGCGGCTGCCCTTGCCTCGTACGTGGATGTTCTCTGGGTTGATCCGGTGGGATCGGTTCTGCGGTCAGCTGGCTTCGGCAGCAGACCTCAAGAGCAGACGCCTGTGCCAGGGGTGCGACGCGTGACGGTACGGGGTTTGCCGGGGGTTACGCGGCCAGGCGCCCGCTCTGTTGCGGTAGCCCAGATGTCCCGCGTAATCGAGCACGCCGTCGACGATCGACGTGTCGCGGCAGTCATCGTGGCAAACCCGTTGGCACGGTTCCCCGCCGTTCCGGGGGCCAAGCGGATGTACTTTGCAACTGACGATTGGTTGGAGGGTGCTCGGCTCATGGGCCTCTCGCCAAGACATCTCGCTCGTCGCGAGCGTGCAGCCACCGCCCTCGCTGACGTCGTCGCGGCGGTTTCACCATCCTTAGCGGAGAGCTTGGCGAATCGCAGTGGGCGGGAGGTTTTCACGCTGCCCAACGGATGTAGCCTCCCCCCCCTACAGCCACCTCCGGCCCATGCTGATGGTGCTGCCTTCGTCGGACAGATGAACGAGCGGACAGATCTGCGACTGGTTGAGGCCGTGGTGGACGCTGGTGTGAGTCTCGTCATCGCGGGTCCGCTTACCGCGCGTAGCGCAGGTTTCCGCAGTGAGTTCGGCAAGCTCGTGTCTCGACCAGGGGTCCGCTGGGTCGGGCAGGTCAGTCGCCAAGAGATCTCCCCCATTCTCAACTCGGCAACGGTTGGGATCACGCCATATGCGGAAACAGAGTTCAACCGCGCGAGCTTTCCCCTTAAAACGTTGGAGTATCTCGCCTTTGGTCTGGCGTGTGTCAGCACGCCTTCACCCTCGCTTGACTGGCTGGACACTGGACTGGTGGATCAAGCTCAGACGCCGGCCCAGTTTGCGGGCCTAGTTCATGCGAGGACGCGTGAGGCAGGGTCTGTAGGCAAGAAGACGGAGAGGCGCGACTTCGCAAGCCATCACACATGGGACGCGAGGGCGCGACAGACGCTGCGTTTGATCGATTCGGGCGGTGTCATGATTCCCCACGACTTCAACACAACTGCGAAAGAAGGAACGTCATGAGCGAGCACATCCCGCTCGTTGATCTCAAGGCTCAGCAAGATGAGATCACCCCCGCCCTTTGGCCCGACTTGGATAGGATTTTGGCCACGACTGCATTCGTGGGCGGTAAAGACGTCGACGCCTTTGAAGACGAGTACGCAGAGTTCGTCGGCGCAAGATTTTGTGTGGGCGTCGCGAATGGCACCGACGCAGTCGAACTGGCGCTGAGGGCACTTGGCATCGGCTCTGGTGATGAGGTGATCCTCCCGGCCAACACCTTCATAGCGACGGCTGAGGCAGTCGTTCGAGCTGGTGCCACGCCGGTTCTCGTCGACGTTGACGACGCCTGCCTTCTCATGGATCCTGACGCAGTCGCGACTGCAGTGACCCCGCGAACGCAAGCTGTGATTCCGGTTCATCTCTATGGCCAACCAGCTGACGTGGAATCGCTTCGCCGAGCCCTGCCTCGTGACGAGATCAGAGTCGTCGAGGACGCTGCTCAGTCTCAAGGGGCATCCCGCTGGGGCATAGGAAGTGGGGCGCTGGCGGATATCGCAGCAACGAGTTTTTATCCGGGAAAGAATTTGGGTGCGGCAGGTGACGCAGGTGGTGTGACGACGGACGATCCCGACTTGGCCATGCAGGTCCGCCGGCTGGCCAATCACGGCAGCACGAAGAAGTACGTTCACGATGTTGTGGGCTTCAACTCGCGACTCGATACGATTCAGGCCGCTGTTCTGCGTCATAAACTGCGTGCCCTACCGCGCTGGAACGAGATGCGGCGTGAAGCGGCCGAACGCTATGCCGACCTTCTCGGGCACATGGAGAAGGTGCAGCTGCCCACCGTGCTGGAAGGCAACGTTCACGTTTGGCATCTCTATGTGGTGCGCGTTCCGGACCGTGACAACGTTCTCGCACAGCTCCACGAGAAGGATATCGGTGCGGGGCTGCACTATCCCTTCCCGCTTCACTTGACGGAAGCCTTCGCAAGTCTGGGCAAGAAGCCTGGCAGCTTCCCCGTCGCTGAGCGCTCAGCACGCGAGATTCTGTCCCTTCCAATGTTCCCGCACATCACCGCTGACCAGCAGGCGCGAATTGCCGAGGCGCTCCGTGTTGCCATCGGGGCGTAACGATGGCAATCTCCGAAGCGAACTCCAGCGAGTCGGTGGATCTCAAGGGCAAGGTTGGGCGAGGTCTGCGTTGGAGCGTTGCCAACACCGTTCTGGTGCGGCTCGGAAATCTCGCGACGGGTGTTCTTGTTGCTCGCCTGCTGGCTCCGCACGACTATGGCGTGTTTGCGGTGGCGCTGATTCTGCTGAATGCGGCATTGAGCGTGAATGAACTAGGGGTAAGTCTCGCGGTGGTCAAGTGGCCTCGAGATGAGTTGCCGGCGGCGGCGCCCACGGTGGCGACGATCGCGCTTGCCTTTAGCTTGTTGCTCTACGGTGCCTGCTTCGCGGCGGCCACTCCGGTCGCGCGACTTCTGGGTGCCCCCGCCGCAGTTCCCATGATCAGGGTGTTGTGCCTCGCGATTGTTCTCGATGCGCTGGCCGCGGTACCTGCGGCCATGATCGCCCGCGATTTTCTGCAGAAGCGCAGAATGGTGATGGATGTCGTTTCGTTCGCCCTAGGCACGGTCGTGATCCTGGTCTTGGCCCTGCAGGGGCTGGGCGCTTGGGCGATGGTGTGGGGATATCTGGTATCAAATGCCGCAGTCGCCGCCATGGGGATACTCATCGCTCCAGTCCGGTTCGGGTATGGCTTCCGTTGGGAGCAAGCAAGGCGTTTGACTAGTTTCGGGATGCCCCTCGCCGGAGCCAGCGTTCTGGTCTTCCTCATGTTGAACGTCGACTATCTCGTGGTTGGACCTCTCCTCGGGGCAACTCAACTGGGTCTCTACCTGTTCGCCTTCAATCTCTGCGGGTGGCCGGTCACCCTTATTTCGAGCGTGTTTCGCAGGGTGTCGTTTGCTGGCTTCTCGCGAGCAAGCAGTGATCCCTCGGCAGCCGGCGACTCGTTCGCGGTGTCGTCCGGGTGGGTAATGTTGGCCGCGGCGCCTGCTTGCCTCATCCTGGGAGCTCTTGCACGACCTTTGATCATCGTGGTCTACGGAGAGAAGTGGGCGCCGTCCGCAGGCGTGCTCAGCCTCTTGTGTGTCATGGCGCTGGTGCGCATCGTGGGAGAGTTGACCTACGACTATCTCGTTGCGATGGGGCGCTCTGTCGCCGTGCTGTACCTGCAGGGCGTCTGGGTCGTGTCTCTCGTCCCAGCTCTGTATTTTGGGGCCCGGGTCGCGGGAATCAAAGGGGTCGGCGCTGGCCATGCAGTCATTGCGGTGGCCTTCATCGTTCCCCTGATGCTCGTTCTTCTCGGCCAGTCGAACGTCAGTACAAGAGTTTTGTGGTTGTCCTGGCGGGGCCCGTTGTTGGCGAGCGTCGCTTCCGGTACCGCAGGACTGGTCGCGTCGTCCGGCGGAGCCAGCGTGCTCAACCTCCTGTTGGGTGGGCTGGCCGCCGTGCTGACCTACGTGCTGCTGATGAGGCGCAGGTTTGCGACATTGGCCCACTCGTTTCGCCAGCCCTCCACGTCGTGAGTCCACCATCTGCCCCTCAGACGCGACTGCTGTCATCCCTATGCCATGTCGTGAAATCACCTTGACTGATGAACCGCCGGGCCTTCCACCTGGCGACTATGGTCACGCCCAGAAAGACCAGCATCTTGGGTGCCAGAGAAGGCTGCCGTTTGACGAGTCCTGCGAGATCGGCCGTGGACGTCACCGAGTCCTTGTGTCTGCCCACTTGGTTGTCGAATTGCGCGTTTCCGGTCACGACTCGCACGCGTCGCTGCATGAGACCGGACAAAGTCGAAGGCGCCTTGATGTAAGCTATTGCCGAGGGCGTCACTGTGCGCTCGCCTTCGGCAAAGGTCTCCGAGAAGGCCAAATCGTCAGACATCGTCTCCGGAGTGGACTGCAGGCGCTCGAACCCTCGCTCGCTTACGGCAATCACCCCACGCCCAAACAGGCCGCTCGTGACCTGAGGCAGTTGCTCCCATACGTCGTAGTACCACCGCACGAAGCGACCGGAGGTGGACTTGTCGAAGGCCCGCATGGGCCCGGTCGCCAAGATATTGCCCGTCAGCGCGTCCGCAAGGGCGTGGAGGCTCGAACCGCTGAGCGCGATGTCCGCATCCACGTATACGCGGGGAAAATGGTGTGCGACTCTGTCGCCAAAGTGCAATGCCTTGATCTTCGAAGCCCGTTCCAGTTCGTGAACCGTGCACCGGGGGCTGACCGAACGTGCTATTGCGGCGGTTCGATCGTGACACCCGTTGCAGACCACAATGATCTCCACCTGCGGGCGCGCCGAGCTGAGAGCGTTCAAGAGCCTACGAATCGCAACCTCTTCGTTGTGCGCCGGTATCACTACCGAAATCGGGTACGTGGACTCCGCATGGCTTGGCATAGATTGCCCACTGTTGGGTTCGTACACGCAGCCATCGTTGCACGCAGAGTGCAGCGAGGTTGGCGATTCGCCGTCACTGCGGGCACGGCATCATGTCGATGAGATCCCGGACGGCAGGGCTGGTCACCATAGGTGTCATCGTGACCGCAGTTGTGGTCGCCTGGGTCGTTGCTGCACATGACACGGGCCTCGAGTCCATGCTCAACCGCGGCCCCACCGCGAAGGCGCCGTTGAGCTCGCAACGGACGCCTGTTCCCGGAGCGACCCGGGCTACGCAGCACCCCCATGCCCCGACCGTTGGGACACCGACCTCCACGAGTGCAAGTCCGACGTCGACCTCGGGTGGCTCCACGACCTCGACACCAAGCACGAGTCCCACCACCGCTTCCACCTCGAACGGGTGCGCGTCTCGGCCGAGTGCCTGTGGGTACCCAGATAAGTCGAACACGGGAGTGGTGGCCGGTAAGGCCCTCCGAGCCGTTCCCGGCCAGGCTACCTCCGGAGCGGGCTGGCACTGGGACTCGCGAGGCTGGGTCACCATCGACGGCGATGGTGCAGTCTTCGACGGATACTCTCTTCATGGTGGGTTAGACGTGGTGGCCAACAAGGTGACGATCCGCAACGTGCGGATGGTCCAGGGCGGGGAAGGCTTCGGCATCTCGCTGCGCCACACCTCAGGGGTGACCATTGAGAACTCCGAGATCACCGCACCCGACGCGTCGGCGAACCGACTGTTGGTGGCCATCAAG
>JBBQBP010000045.1:0-22562 GCA_038317635.1 Propionibacteriales bacterium | reverse complement strand
CCAGGTAGGAGGCGACGTCATCGATGCCGTCGAGATAGTCGGCCGCATCGAACGGTGTGTACTTCTCAGTCTTCTTCGTCATAGTCGTCCTCCCTCGAACGCCAGTCGGCAGCGAGTTGGCGAGCCTTCTCGATGTCCTGTTGCTGTGTGGACTTATCGCCGCCGCACAGCAACAGGACCAGACGGTCGCCGTGTTGTGTGAAGTAGACCCGGTAGCCGGGACCGAAACTCAAGCGCAGCTCGAGCACGCCCTGTCCGACCGATTTCACATCACCAGGATTCCCGTGGGCGAGACGGTCGATCCGCTCCAGGATCCGCAGCCTGCCCTGCCGGTCCTTCAGCCTCCTGAGCCAACGGTCGAAACCCGCGCTGGTGTAGACCTCGACTATATGTCGACTATAGCTGACACTACCTGGCCGGGCAACCCCTGTCGGGAGTCAGCTGCAGGCCGCCGGCCACCCCAAGCCACGCCGTCCGCTACTCGGCATGACCGGATGTTCATGGGCGGTGATCCGCATGTCCGCCCCCGTGACTACGACGGCCCAGGGCGTCAGGCTCAGGCGCGCTATCCGACAGGCGACCTGGCCGACGAGGTCGAGCAACCGGGTGCCTCAGACCTCCTGCTTGCCCAGGCAGGAACGGCTCAGGGTGGGCCAAATTCTGGCTATACCCCCACCCCTTCCCTGGGTACCTCCCACCCGTATTTCATCACCCAGGGATACTGCATCGAAATAGTTGTACGAAATCTCGTGCAATAGCGTCTTTCCTAGTCGCCAGGCTGGAACGCAGGGATCGTTCGCGCATGAGCGGCGATTTGGGGCCTGAATCCCTTGGTGATGGGGTCTCAGGACCGGCTTGGGCGCGAGCCTCGGTGAGGCCGCCCAGCGGGACTTCGACCACCTCGCCGTGCCAACCATCTTCCGTTGCCCGACACGACTTCCAGAGTCCCGAGGTAGCCTTGGGCCAGTGACTGATCCTGGCCAGATACGTACGAGGGTATGGGCAGAAATGGCCAGAATCCTGCATAGAACGCGTCCTTATTGCACGGTTCGTGCAATAGGCGAGGTATATGTCCTAGTCAGAGGCACTTCAGATGGCCTCATAATCCCTGGGTCGTGGGTTCGAGCCCCACCCGCCCCACCGATGAAAGGCCTAGCCATGTCAGGAAACGTCCGACGCGCCGAGTCTGATGCGGGGTCTCCTGCTATCGGTTTGCAAATTTCACACTCCCAAGGAGGCCTAGGTCATGGCAAGCAAGGACCACAACGACCAGGACTGTCGGCCATGAAGAGCTCGAGTGGTTGATCGTGTTGCGGTGCGGCGCTCGAACGCCGACCTCGGTCAACACCCGGATGGTGTCCAGCTTCGAGGTCGGCACGATCACCCGCGCCGCTACCAGGTGAGCGAACACCGGATCCTCGAGCAGGCATGCAGGGCGCGTTGCGGTTGTCTAGCGAGGCTGAAGCCCACCGTGCAGGAGGTCCAGCGTCCGTTGGAGGACCTCGGCCTCCGGCTGGCCCGCGAGGACGGCGTGTCTTGCCGCCTGGACCATGCCCAGGACCAGTTCAGTGGCGAGGTCGGGGTCGGTCGTGCCGAGCTCGGCCACTGCTGCGCGCAGGGGCCGGGCTTGTTCGCGGTGGAGCATGGCGAGGCGAGCGGC
This sequence comes from Propionibacteriales bacterium, assembly GCA_038317635.1. Lineage (GTDB taxonomy): Bacteria > Actinomycetota > Actinomycetes > Propionibacteriales > Propionibacteriaceae > Fen-668. The sequence goes on along the minus strand of JBBQBP010000045.1, from coordinate 20,902 downwards.
GCATGGCTCCGGCAGCGGGGAGTGCTCCAGTGCCGCAAGCCCGCGGTGGGTGGCGTCGGTCGCGGTATGAAGGGTGGACGCCACGAAGGCGTCGATCCGTTCGAGCGGGGTGCCCAGGTCCGCAAGCTGGGCGACGAGCGCGTCCAACATACGCGGCATCGCGTCCTCCACGACCGCCGCGATCAGGGCGGGCGTGGAGTCGAAGTACTGGTAGACGCTGGAGCGGGCCAGGCCGGCCTCGGAGCCCGCTGCGGCGAGCGTCACGGCGGGCAACCCACCCTCGGCGAGCAGTCGGCGGGCCGCGGCCAGCAGGGCTGCCCGGCGCCGTTCGTGGTGCTCGACAACGGTTGGAGCGTCGATCTTCGGCACATTCGCCTCCCGTTCCGGGCGGTCGTCTTCACCCGCATTGTGCTCCACGAGCGCCGTCGTTGCGCCAACTTGTTATCGACAACGATGTCGGTATGATACCGACATGCCTGTCGATAACACTAGCCCATCCCTCGAGCCGGCCGCTTCTCCACGTAGGTGGGGTGCTCTGGCCGCTGTCGCTCTCGGCGTCTCGCTGATCATCATGGACGCGACGGTCGTCAATGTCGCGCTTCCGGTGATCATTGAGGACCTGGGCCTGAGCGCCACGCAGGCTGAGTGGATGAACGCGGTCTACTCGCTGGTGTTCGCCGCGTTGCTTCTGACGGTCGGCCGGGTCGGCGACTTCGTCGGACGCCGACGGGTCTTCGCCGTCGGGATGACCGTCTTCGTCCTCGCGAGCGTGGCCGCCGGGTTCTCCGGCTCCGGCAGCCTGCTGATCATGGCCCGGCTGGTCCAGGGCATCGGCGCAGCCATGATCCTGCCAGCGACCTTGTCCATCCTCAACGCCATGTTCCGCGGGCGGGAACGAGCTATTGCGTTCGCCGTGTGGGGCTCAACCATCGGCGGGATGGCAGCCCTCGGCCCGCTCGTCGGCGGATGGCTGACCACCGACGTGTCCTGGCGATGGGCCTTCTGGCTGAGCGTGCCGGTCGGCGTCCTGGTCCTCGCCGGCATCTTCGCCTTCGTTCCTGAGACGCGCGACGAGTCCACCCAGCGCGGGCTGGACATCGGTGGCGTCCTGCTATCCGCACTGGGGATGGGCGGCATCGTGTTCGCCCTCATCGAGAGCCGGACCTACGGCTGGTGGCGTCAGGACTCCGGCGCACTCTCCCCGATCCCGTTCGCCCTGGGCGGCGGCCTCGTCCTGATGGTCATCTTCGTGGCCCTACAGAGTGCGCGGGGCCGGTCGGGCCGTGTCGTCCTGGTTGACCTGCGCCTCCTCGCAGTCCGCTCGTTCCGTTTCGGCTCGATCGCGGCTCTCATCGTCTCCCTGGGCGAGTTCGGACTGCTCTTCACCCTGCCGCTGCTGCTCCAGAACGCTTTGGGATACACCGCCCTCGGTACGGGGTGGCTCATCGCCAGCCTGGCGATCGGAACCTTCCTCATCTCCGGTGCCACTCCTCAGCTCACCGGCCGCTTCGGCGGACGAGCCGTGGTACGCGTCGGCCTGACGTTGGAGGCGGTGGCGATTGCCGGGCTCGGGCTCACCCTTACCGCCGGGATCAACGGTTGGGTCCTCGCTGGATGGTTGTTCCTCTACGGCATGGGCGTCGGGATGGCCACCGCGCAATTGACTAGCGTGATCCTCGCCGAGATCCCGTTGGCCGAGTCCGGCCAGGCATCCGGGCTGCAGAGCACCTTCCGACAGCTCGGTTCCGCCCTCGGTGTCGCGCTGCTGGGCACCCTGCTACTCAGCAGTCTCGCCAGCGAAACGACCCGTCGTCTCCAGGCCGCCAATCTCGACCCCGCGACACAGGCGCGGATCGTCGATGCGGTCAGCCATTCGGCCGGCGCCATCATCCCCGCGCTTCAGGCGAACCCGGCCACCGCGGTCGCCGGAGCCGCTGCCGCGGCCGCCATGATCTGGGCGAGCAAGATCACCCTGGGCGTGGCCTCACTGGTGATCGCGTTGGGCCTGGCTGCGACCTGGGCACTGCCCTACTTGCCGCCGCCTCCGCCTCGTGAGCCGCGAGCCGCCCGCACACCCCGCAACACCGCAGGACGCCAGCACTCCTCCAGCGCTACCGCAGAAAGCGACTGACATGACAGACAACACCACCGACAGCGCCACCCTCACGCCAGCCGAGCCACACCGGATCCGGGCACTGGCAGCGACGATGACGATCCTGCTGCTTGCGCAGGTGCTGTTGGGACTGGCGAACACGTTCTGGCTGCGCCTGCCAGACGACGGCTCGGGTTGGAGCGCCGCCGCCCCGATGATGCTGCTCAACGGCCACATGGCACTCGGACTGGCCACCCTCGTCGTGGCTGTGTGGATCGCCATCATCGCGATCCGCGGCCGGGACCGCGCCTGGACCGCCTGGGTGACCACGGGCCTGCTCGGAATCGTCATCGCCTTCGGGTCCGGCATCGCCTTCATGGGTCAGGTCAGCAACGACGTCGCGTCCTACCTGATGGGGGTAGGCACCGTGGTCGCCATCGGCGCCTTCGCGATGGGACTCACTCGCCGCCCCACAACCTGATGAGCTGACCGGGGTGTCTGGTCGCACCCTGCCCGGCCGAGGACATCGAGCAAGTTGGCGCCTCGGACCTTCGGCCAGCACGGGCAGGAAGCGCACGAAGCAGACTCGATTCTGGCCATACCCCTGCCCCTCACGCCTGTACCGGGCCCTACCCGTATTTGATCACCCAGGGATACTGCATCGAAATAGTCGTACGAAATCTCGTGCAATAGCGCCTTCCCTTGTCGTCAGGCTCAAACGCAGGGATCGTTCGTGCCCGGGCGACGATTTGGGGCCTGAATCCCTTGGTGATGGGGTCTCACGGCCGGCTTCGCTCGAGCCTCGGCGGGGCCGCAGGGAGGGAGTTGAGGCACCCTGCCTAACCAACCATCTTCCGTTACCAGACACGACTTCCAGTTTCCTGAGGTGGCCTGAAGTCGCCCCACCAGCGGTTGTCCGCTCGCTCACCAGCCGTGTTCCGGCTCATCGCCTGTGCCGCGAGGGTGTTCGCGGTGGCCGTTTATTGCCTCCGCGGGACGTAGCCGAAGCACGCGAGCAGGCACCAGTTTCGGTCAGACCCAAGAACTGAGGTTCAGCACACGCTGACGAGCTGGCTGAGAGGACCCGCGGGCGTCCAGGTGGCGACGTTCGTCTTGTGTCGCCGAGGATGCCCGGCGCTCTGAGGAGCCCGAAAAGGACCAGGTAAGGTGAACCCTTGACTCCTCTTGAACCTAGGTTCAAGATATTGATTGTGGGTTCAAACGACGATCGAACGACCTCGGCGCGGATCCGCGACGCCGCGATCCTGACCGCCGGGCAGCACGGTTGGGACCGGACCACGAGCCGCCAGATCGCGGCGGAAGCCGGAGTGCCGGTCGGGCTGGTCAACTACCACTTCGGCTCCAAGGGCGGGCTGCGGCAGGCGTGCGACGAGTGGGTGATCGCGCGCCTCACGGAGGACAAAGGGCTGATCCTGGGTGCCGGACCGCTGCCCCGCCTCGACACGTTCCTCGACGATCATCCCGAGCTTCGCCCGATCATCGACTACGTCGGCCAGTGCAACCGGTCGGGGGGACCGGTCGCGGAGCGATTCTTCGAGCGGATGGTCGAGATGACCCAGCAGCTGATCGAGTTGGCTGCTGACGCGGGGAGATTCCGCCGGTACGACGATCCGTACGCAGCCGCCGTCGTTCTCGTCGCCTTCAGCTCCGGTGCATCCCTGTTCGGCGACACCATCGCCCGCCTGCTCGGCGGCACGAACCTGCTCGAGGGGGACACGTACCACCGCTACGCCCGGTCCACAGTGGAGATCTTCACCCATCCACTCTTCACAGACGACAGCTATCTGCAGGCGCTCGACTCACCCGACGTGGCCCCGGCATCCGCCGAGGGTGAGCCTCACGAGGGGACGACCGCCTGACGGGCTTCGCCGCCAGCCTGCTCGATCTCACCCAGTCACCAGCAACCCGGAGGAAGACTCATGTCCAGCACCCAGATGGCCGTTGACGTTCATGGCCTCGAGAAGAGTTTCGGCGCCGTGCACGCCCTGCGCGGTCTCGATCTGACCGTCCCGACCGGTCAGGTGACGGGCTTCCTGGGCCCGAACGGGTCGGGAAAGACGACAACGATCCGCATCCTGCTCGGTCTGCTCAAGGCTGACGGCGGGCGGGCATCCCTCCTGGACGGCGATCCGTGGTCAGAGGCGGTCGCGCTTCACCGGCGGATCGCCTACGTGCCCGGGGACGTGACGCTGTGGCCCAACCTCACCGGCGGCGAGGCGATCGACATCCTCTGCCGGCTGTCCGGCCCGCTCGACCTGAAGCGCAAGAAGTCCATGGTCGAGCGGTTCGAGCTCGACCCGACCAAGAAGGCCAGGACCTACTCCAAGGGCAACCGGCAGAAGGTCGCCCTCGTCGCAGCCCTCGCCTCCGAGGCTGAGCTGCTGCTCCTCGACGAGCCGACCAGTGGTCTCGACCCCTTGATGGAGGCCGCCTTCACCGAGTCGATCCGTGAGGTGAAGGCGGAGGGGCGCTCGGTCCTGCTGTCCAGCCACATCTTCGCCGAGGTGGAGAAGCTCGCGGACCGCGTGACGATCATCCGCGACGGTGCGACCGTCGAGTCCGGCACGATCGCCGAGCTGCGTCACCTCACGCGGACCCAGGTGACCACGGTCCTCGACGGCGGGGCCGACGGGCTCGCCGCACTGCCCGGCGTCCACGACCTGGTGGTCGTTGACGGCCAGGTGTCGTTCGCAGTCGACGACCTCGAGCTGCCTGCGGTGCTCACGGCAGTCGCAGCTCTGAGCCCGCGTTCTCTGGTCGCGAACCCTCCGTCGCTCGAGGCGCTGTTCCTGCGCCACTACGGTGACGAGCTCGCCGCTCTCGCCACCGGGAGCGCGAAGTGACCACCACGACCACCACGTCCGTACGACCGGTCGCCGCTCCCGACACGCCTCACGCGGCGTCACACACAATGGCGGGACTCGGCACCATGGTGCGCCTCGTCCTGCGCCGCAACCGGGTGCGCCTCGTCGTCTGGTTCGTCGTGATCGTCGGGATGTTCGCCTACATCGCGTCCTACTTCAAGACGCTCCTCCCGACACAGCAGTCGCTCGACGACTACGCGGCGCTGTCCGACACTCCGGGCATCAAAGCGCTGACGGGACTGTCGGCGGCGGCGAACACCCTCGGTGGTGCTGTCTGGACCAAGGGCTGGATGACGATCGTGATGAGCCTGGCGATCGGCATCGCGTTCCTGGTCACCCGAAGCGGCCGCGCCGACGAGGAGGCGGGCCGCACCGAGCTCCTGCGTTCGCGGATGCTCGGCGTACACGCATACGCCACGGCGTCATGGCTCGTCTACTCCGTGCTGTGCCTCGCGATCGGCCTCGGGGTCGCTCTGGCCTCCGCGGCGAACGGGCTCGACCCGGCTGGCACCGGGATCGCCGGTTCGTTCATCCTCGGCGCCTCCATTACCGGCATCGGGCTGGTCGGGATCGGCATCGGCGCCGTCGCCGGTCAGGTGGCGTCGACCTCGCGCGGTGCCAACGCCCTCGCCTCCGTGGTGATCGTCGGAATGTACGTGCTGCGGATGGTCGGAGACCTCGGTGGTTCCGGACTGACCTGGGCCTCGCCCATCGGGTGGGGCGAGCAGATGCAGGCTTACGGCGGCAACCGGTGGTGGCCGTTCGCCCTGCTCGTTGCGCTGGCCGCAACTCTGCTGGCCGTGTCGGCGTGGATCGAAGCGACCCGCGACCACGGCGCAGGGCTGTTCGCCGACCGGTCAGGTCACGACGGTGCGCCGACTCGCCTGGCCTCGCCGCTCGGGCTCGGGCTGCGCCTGCAGCGCGGGCCGATCATCGGCTGGGTCATCGCGGTCGTCCTCGCGGCACTGCTGTTCGGCTCGGTCATCGATGCCATGAACACCCTGATCAGCAATTCCGGCAGCGGGCTGTCCGCGTTGATGCGCGGCTCGGGGGTCAAGGCGCTCCTCGCCATGCTCGCCGGGATGATCGGGCTGATCGCCGCCGTCTTCGCCACTCAGTCCACGGTGTCGCTACGGACCGACGAGGCCAGCGGGATCATCGAGCCCCAGCTGGCCGGTGCGCTCTCCCGGACGCGGTGGGCACTCGAACGACTCCTCATCCCGGCCGTCGGGTCGGCCATCCTCCTGCTCATCGGCGGTGGCCTCCTCGGCGCGGTGTACGGCTCGGTGATCGGTGACTCGGCCGAGACCGCGACAATGGCCGGCGCCGCTCTGGCCTACTGGCCCGCGGTTCTGCTCCTCGTCGGCATCGCCGTCGCCCTGTTCGGCTGGCTGCCGCGTGTGGCGATCCCGGTCGCCTGGGGCGTGATGGCCGCCATGTGGTTCGCGACGATGTTCGGGGAGGTCTTCGGACTGCCGACCTGGCTGCTGGACGCCCTCCCGTTCTCCGCGGTGCCCTACCTGCCGCTCGAGCCGATGTCATGGACGCCCCTGGTGATCATGACCCTCGCCGCCGGAGTGCTCATCTGGACCGGCCTGGCGCGGTTCGCGCGCCGCGACCTGCAGGTGGGCTGAGCCTGGCATCAGCAGCACCGGCGACCACGACCGCAGGTGAACCCTGCGGGTCTCTCGGCATCGGGCGCCCGCCCACGCCGTTCCATCCCTCCGCCCACCGGGTCGAGCGCTCCAGCGTTCGTCCCGACTACCCAGAGAAGGACCCTTCATGACGGACCAGATCCCGAGCTTCGACCGGTTCGACCACGACGACGCGTGGCGGCTCGGCTGCATCATCGTCGACTTGAGCAGGGCCGAGAACCTGACGGTCACCGTGAGCATCCGACTCGGAAGGCAGGTCGTGTTCCACGCCGGCCTTCCGGGCAGCAGTGCCGACTTGGACCACTGGATCGAGCGCAAGAGCAACATCGTCGAGCAGTTCGGCGAGTCGTCGATGGCGGTCGGTGAGAAGTACGTCCGCGACGGCGACCTCAAGAGCTTCTTCTTCGCGTTCGCGCTGTCGCCGAAGAAGTACTTCCCCTCCGGCGGCGCACTTCCCCTGTTCGTGGGCGGGGCACTCGCGGGTGTCGTCGCGCTGTCCGGCGTCGACTCACCGACCGAGCACCGCATCGCCCTGGCTGCGATGAACCAGTACCTGCAAGAGCTCTCACGATGAGGAAGGCCGCTCCCTTGGCGCCTCCCTCCCCCAGGATGGGACCGGTCGGCGTCGGTGTCATCGGTGCCGGCATGATCAGCGACCAGTACGTGGGCAACCTCGTGAGGTGCCCCGACGTGAAGGTCGTCGTCATCGGCGACCTCGAGCCCGAACGGGCACGCGCGAAGGCCGAGCAGTACGGGACCGAGTGGGGCGCACCGGACGACGTCCTCGGCCACCCGGACGTCGAGCTGGTCATCAACATCACTATCCCGCAGTCGCACGCCGAGGTGTCCCTGGCGGCCATCGGATCCGGCAAGCACGTCTGGACCGAGAAGCCCCTCACCACGAAGCGCGAGACCGCACGGGCGCTGCTGTACGCGGCCGAGCACGCGGGGCTCATGGTGGGCGTCGCGCCGGACACGGGCTACGGGCCGGGCCTGCAGACCGCGCGGCGCATCATCGCCCGCGGCGACATCGGCACGCCGCTCTCGGCGCAGACCGCTATGCAGTACGCGGGACCCGACCTGTTCCACCCGAACCCGGAGTTCCTCTTCGCGGCGGGCGCGGGGCCGCTGTTCGACATCGGGCCCTACTACCTGACCGCCCTCGTCCACCTCTTCGGGTCCTTCTCGCACGTCGCCGCGGTCGGCTCGATCGGGCATAGGACTCGCACGATCGCCACGGGTCCACGCGCCGGTACGGAGTTCCCTGTCCACGTCCCGACGCACGTGAGTGCGATCGGACAGTTCGCCAGCGGAGCCGTCGCGCAGAGCCTCATCAGCTTCGACTCCCCGCACCGACGGATCTCCTTCGAGGTCATCGGCACCGAGGCCACGCTGTCCGTACCGGATCCGAACCTGTTCGGCGGGGTCGTGCGGATCACGCCGAAGGTCGGGCTCGATGCGTTCGACGTCCCGACAGTGTGGAGCGACATCGCGCAGGAGGAGGAACGCTTCGGCCGCGGCGCGGGCGTCGTCGACATGGCCCGCTGCATCCGGGGCGGCGGTACGCCGATCGCGTCCGGCGCCGTCGGCTTCCACGTGCTCGACGTCATGGCGTCGATGAACGAGTCGATCCTGACCCATGAGTCCGTGGAGATCACGAGCACAGTCGACGCAGTGCCGATGCTCCCCGACGGCTGGGACCCGTACGAGCAGACGATCTTCTGAGGCCCACCCGCGCGAGGCGGCGCCCGCCCTCCGTCACTCTTTACCTGGCCGGAGGGCGGGCGCCGCACTGGTGCTGCTACTTGCCCTTCACGCTGAACGCGTACAGCGCGCCGCCCGGATGAGCATCCGGAGGGAGCAGCGTGTAGCCGGTTCCCCAGTAGACCGTGCCGTCGACAACCGACGCGCCGGAGTAGCAGGTGTCACCCGACGGGTAGTCCCACAGGATCTCACCGGACGACGCCTTCAGCGCGTGCATGTGTCCGCTGTCGTCGGCGGAGCATCCGAAGATCACGCCGTGGACAGCAGTGACTGCGCCGGGAGCTCCGACTCCAGTAGGCGCTGGCGTGGTCCACAGGATGCGACCGGTGGCAGCGTTGAGAGCGGACCAGCCACCGGCGTTGGTGACGGTGCCGTCCATGAGCGTCCACGGCTTGGCCTCGCTGTTGGCGTTGGCCGTGTAGACACGCGAGCCGTCAACCGCGGAACCCCACTGGAGGCCTCCGCCGACGCCCCCGGTGACTGCCTGCTGCGACCACAGCACGGCCCCGGTGTCAGGGCTGACGGCCCAGTACCTGCCGGACTTCTGCCCTGCACCGACGTACTCCGTGCCCTTCACCTTGTGGAGCGTCGGAGCCTGCGCGAAGTCGAAGTCGGGACCAGGATCGCTCGGGCAGGCGGCCGTCGGGATGTAGCCGGGCAGGAACGGGACGCCGCAGGCAAGGTTCCACGCATCACTGGGCAGTGCGCGCATCGCCCACTTCACGGCACCGGTGCCCAGGTCGAGGGACACGATGGCGTCGAACATGTCCGTCGCAGGGATGCACGCCGCGCGCGCCGCGTCGGTGGTGGCACTGGTCACGCAGTCGCTCGCCGAGGCAGGGATCGAGTAGTTGTTCCCCGTGGCGATGTAGAGCGAGTTGCGCTTGAGGTCGACAGCAGGAGACGACCCCCAGACGGAACCGCCGGTGTAGCCATCGGGCACGGTGTAGGTGGTCCAGCGGATGCTTCCGGTGGCGGCGTCGACGGCGAGCATCTTGCCGCGGAAGGACAGCGGTACGCCGAACCTGACGAGGGCCTCCTCGTAGGATGCGACCCCGACGTACGCGGTGCCGCCGACGACGGTCGCCGACTGCGTCAGGATCGGGTACCCGCCTTCGATGGTGGTCTTCCAGACCAGAGCACCGGTCGCCTTGTCGATGCCGAGCAGGTAGCCGTTCTGACTGGACAGCTTCCCGGCCTGGTCGCCCAGGATCAGGAGCCCACCTGCGATGGCTGGCGTGGCCCGTGAGTAGTCGCCTGAGATTCCGGTGAGCCCAGAAATGCTGGTCTGCCACTTCACCTGGCCCGTGGCCGCGTCGATGGCGTAGAGGTACCCGGCGTCGTCCGGAACGTATACGACGCCGTTCTCGACGGCGGGTGTCGCCGACACGTTGCCGGCCGTCGGTGTCTTCCACTTGACACCAAGACGGCCGACGTTGCCGATCGCGAGACCAGGCTTGGGGTTGTATCTGCTGTTGGAGGTGTCGAACCCCCAGTAACTCCACGAGTCGGAACGCGGGGCCGCGTTCGATGGAGCAATGATGACCGTGCTGAGCAATGCGACTACCGCACCGGTCAGCAGGGCGCGTGAGTTCTTCACTTTGCCCTCCTGCGTCTACGGCGCCGGGCGGCGCTCGCAGTCGCATGGTGTCGCGCTCGCCGCATCGGCACATCACTCGATCGAGTGATACGTTGCGCCGCCCTCGACCTTCTCTCGGAGGTGGCGTGGGGGCTCTCGTGACATCACCTGGTCGAGTGATGTCTTTCCCTGCTGCTGCCTCCACCATCGATCGCAGGCGGTGACCATCCGAGAGACCGAAGGGGTACACCATGGCAGCAATCTTCATCGCGTCCAGCACGTCGACGCTCTATGGGAGCGTGTGGGCTGGGGAGCAGGCGCCTGACGAACCGCCGGCATGGGGGGTGAAACCTCAGACCTGGACGGCATCCGGGAACCCGGACGGCAGCCCTGCGTACTACTACCTCTATACGCAGCCGGCCTCCACCTGGCCGCAGTCGCCCTTCTTTCGGGGCTACTTGCGATCTTCCTACGCCGTCCACGTGACACCCGAATCGGGAGAAGTCGAGGTGGTGAACCAGGCACTGACCCCGGGCGGGCTCACCGCCTTCCAAGAGCTGTTCCCCGACGATCCCAAGGCTCGCGACCTGACGCTGCAACAGCTGGAGCAGTATGCGGAGGGCAAGGACTTCCGCGGCTCGACGGCCGACCCCCTCCCTGGGTCGCCCGTGAAGCGCAGCGCGCTGACCGAGTGCCAGTGGGCGATCGCGGGTGTGGCCGTCGACGTCATCTTCGTCATCACTGGCGCCTACGGCCTGCATGGCAAGGTGAACGCATCGAGTCTGGAGGCCGTCGCGCACGTCATCGAGCCCGCGATGACCGAGCTGGAGGAGGCGGCCGCCAAGATCGCCAGTTCAGAGACCAGCGCGTGGGACAAGGCGATGGCCATCAAGGACTTCGCCCATGTCATCTGGTCCGGCGGCATGGTTGAGCCGGTGTTCAAGGCGATTCTGCAGAGCCTGACCTGGTGGGACGCCGCGTTGTACGGGTGCCTCGGGATGGCCGTCATCGCTGCCGCGTTCCTCACAGACGGGGCCGCCCTGGTGGCCATGATCGCCGCCGAACTCGTCCAGGTCGGCTTCGTCGTCTCCGACAGCGTCAAGGCCGTGACCGCCTGCTCCTCGTGACATTGCAACCCAGACGCCCTCCGACCAGCCGGACGTGGCGTCGCGGTCGTATGTCAGTCGGTCGAGCGATGGACCATCGTGGCAAGCGCGACGCGGTTCGAAACACCAAGCTTGGCGAAGACGTGCCGCAGGTGTGTGTTGACCGTGTGCGGCGACATGTAGAGCCGCCTGGCCACGACACCATTGGTCAGTCCCTCGGCCACGAGCAGTGACACTGCCCGCTCTGTCGCGGTGAGGCTCTCCCACCCCCCAGCCGCCCGGTCCCGAGGACCGTGCGCGCCACGGCGGACACCGAGCGCACGCAACCGCGCTCGGACCCGGCTTGCCCAGGCCTCGACACCCGCTCGCTCGTAGTGCTCCAGCGCCTCCGCCAGCAGCGTCACCGCCTCGCCTCGCCGCCCGCCAAGGGCCAGCAGCTCCGCCGCGTCCTCGCAGGCACCAGTGTGCTCGACCAGGAGCGGCGTGTCGCGGGCCAGCGCGACCGCCTCGACCAGCGCTTCGACGTCGCCGCCCACGAGTCCCTGGCAGCGCAGCGCGAGGCTTCGCACCGTCGACACGTCCGGCGCCAACGCCACGTCCGCGACGACGGCGTCGGCCACGTCCGCGACGACGGCGTCGGCCACCTCGGCGGCGACGTCACGGTGATCCAGCTCCAGAGCGAGACGCACGAGATCAGGCGCCAGGGCGCGGTGGTAGAACCGGTCCTTCTGTGCTGACTCGAACCGCCAGCAACGCAGCAACACCCCATACGCGCCCGGCATGTCGCCCTCGGCCGCCTTGAGCCCGGCCACTGCCTGTGCGAGGACCCCTGCGTTGTAGCTCAAGGGCTCATCCTGGAGGGATGCGGCGAGACCCACGGACATCTCGTTGGCGGCACCGAGATCTCCCGAGGCGGTGGCGATGATGGTCCGGTAGGCGAGCGACTGCGAGAGCAGGAGCGCGTGGTCTTTCTGCTGCGCGGCCCGACCGCCCGCGACCAGGCCCGGGACCGCGTCCTCCCACTCCCCGATGGCGTAGGACGCGACGGCGTCGGCCATCAGCGTGTCGGACAGCCACCACTCGGAGTCGAACTCGTCGTCAAGAGCCTCCCGGTAGGCGGCGCGCGCCTCCTCGACACGGTCGCAGTCGAACAGCGCGAGGCCGAGGAACAGCTTCGGCTGCAGCGGCAGAGATCGGGTGTCGTGCGAGTCGGCCGCCAGGGCAGCCCGCTGCGCGTGGGCCAGCGCCTCGCCGTACCGTCCCTGGCGGCCCACCGACACCAGCAGTGCTGTCAGCGCCCACACGGTCATCGCCGCATCGCCCACCCGCTCGGCGATGATGAGCGCGCGACGGGCCGCCACCCCACCGGCGGACCTACCGGCACATGCCGGCGGCGGCCCGTCGTGTTCTGCACCGGGAAGCGGCCGTCGCACTGATGGCCGCGGGCGCGGACCCGCTGGACGTCGCGGACCATCTGATGCTCGGAGCCGAGCGCGGGGACGAGCAGGCTGCCGAAACCTGATCCGCCTCGGGGTACTCGCGCGGCCCGTGGCAGGCCAAGGGGACGCGATCCGCGCACCTGAAGGTTGACGAGGCAGATCCACAGTCTCGATGGAGCTAGCATGTTGGCCGACTTCGATCGTCCCCGCGTCTCCGGCAACGCTAGGTGTGTCTTCATGGCTGCTCGTCCCCCGCTCCGTCGCCGGCTCGGCCTGTCTTGAGCAGCCTCGCGGATCTTCCCCGGCGGAGCGGCCGGGCAACGGCGCTCGCGGTGCTTGTGGCAGGGACCTTCTTCATGGAGCTGCTCGACGGCACGATCGTGGCGACCGCGGCACCAGCCATGGGGCGCGACCTCGGCGTGGACTCTGCGGCCATCGGCGTCGCGATCACCGCGTACATGGTGACGCTGGCGGTCGTCATACCGGTCAGCGGTTGGCTCACGGACCGGATCGGCTCGCGCACGGTCTTCGTCGCAGCGATCACCATCTTCACTGTGGCGTCAGCCTTGTGCGCCGCGTCGGGCTCGCTCGGCGAGCTGACCGGCTGGCGCGTCCTGCAAGGAGTCGGCGGAGCCTTCATGGTGCCCGTGGGACGGCTCGTCGTCCTGCGGAGTGCGGGACGCGCCAACCTCGTGACCGCGATCGCCATCCTGACCTGGCCCGCACTCGCAGCGCCGATCGTCGCGCCCTTCCTGGGAGGGCTGCTCGTCGACACCTTGTCGTGGCACTGGATCTTCCTCATCAACATCCCGCTCGGGGTGATCGCACTCGTCGCCGCTGTGCTCCTCGTGCCGCAGGAGCGTGCTTCGGAGCGGATCCCCTTCGACTGGCTCGGGTCGGTGCTCGCCTGGATCGGCCTCGGATCCCTGGTGGTGATGGCGTCGCTGCTGTCGCTCGACAGCGTGCCGGTGGCGGCGGCCGTCGTCGCCGGGATTCTTGGGGCGCTCGCCTGCACGCTCGGCATTCTCCATCTCCGACGGGCGGACCACCCGATCCTCGATCTGGACGCGTTCCGGCTTGAGACGTTCCGGGTGGCGCACGCCGGCGGGTCGCTCTTCCGCCTCGCGGTGAACGCCGTGCCGTTCGTCCTGCCCCTCCTCTTCCAGGACGTGTGGGGACGCTCAGCCGTACAAGCCGGCGCAGCGGTGTTGTGGGTGTTCGTCGGCAACCTCGGGATCAAGCCCACAACGACGCCACTCCTGCGGATGTTCGGGTACCGATCAGTCATCATCGCCTCGTCGGGCCTCGCCACACTGACGGTCGTCCTGATGGCGTTCCTGACGCCCCAGACTCCGTACCTGGTGCTCGCTGTGCTGCTGGTCGTATCCGGCGCGGCGAGATCTGTGGGCTTCACGGCCTACAACACCATGGCGTTCGCCGACGTCGAGTCGGCGAACATGACCCGGGCCAACACCCTGGCCTCGACAGTCCAGCAGGTCGCTGCAGGCTTCGGTGTCGCCGTCGCGGCGGTGGTGCTCCGGGCAGCGGCGCCCTTGGGCGGTCCCGGGTCGAGCGCGCCGTACAACGTGACGTTCGCCGTCATTGCGGTGATGCTCGCGGTGGCGTGCCTCGAGGGCGTGCTCCTCAGTCGATCCGCAGGGGAAGGAGTCCGGCCCGCTCGAAAACGCGGCCCCGGCAAGCGTCACGATCTGGCCGACGCCGACTGACCATGCTCGTCTCGTGGGTTCGAGCCCCACCCGCCCCACCAGCGGTTTGCCGCTCGCTCACCCGCGACGGCTGTCGTCCTGACCCGTATGGCCGATCAGCCGCGAACCGAGAGTGCGGCAAGCCCGAAGGCCTCGGTCAGAGTCGGATGTGGATGGATGGCGTTGGCCAGGTCTTCGGTCGTCAGACCGAGCCTGACGGCGAGTGCTGCCTCGCCCATCAGGTCTGCCGCGCCTTCAACGAGCACGTGGATGCCGACGATCCGATGGGAGTCTCGAGCGTAGACGACGCGCAAGAGCCCCTCGGCGTCTCCGCTGATCTGCGCGCGGGCGTCGGCCTTGTAGTCGTACTCGGCGACGCCGACATCCATGCCGGCCGCGCGAGCCGCTTCCTCGGTCAGTCCCGCCATGCCGATCTCGGGGTGGGAGAAGATCACCGCACTGTTGTGCTCCGGCCGCGGGAACTCGACGGGAGCGCCCAGCAGGTGTCGCGCCACCGCCAGGGCCTGGGCGGTGGCCCAATGGGCAAACATCGGGTTGCCGAGAAGGTCGCCGGTGGCGTAGATGCCGGGCTCACCGGTCTGCAGGGTGGCATCGACGACGACTCCGCGCCGGTCGCTGCGTACCTCCGTGGTCTCCAAGCCAAGGCCCGCGACGTTGGGACGCCGACCGGCAACGATGGCCACCACCTCAGTCTCGGCCGTCAGATCCTTGCCGGCGACGGAGAAGCTCGTCAGCAGATGGCCCTTCTCGCCGGCGATCGAGGCAACTGTCGCCCTAGTGTGCACCTCGATCCCGTCCTGTACCAGGCGCTTCTCCAGCCGCTCAGCGAGAACAGCGTCGACAGGGCCGAGAATCCGATCCGCGGCTTCCAGGATGGTCACGCGAGTACCCAGCATCGCGAAGATCTGCGCCATCTCGACGCCGATGGGCCCGGCTCCGATCAGCACCATCGACTGCGGAATGGCTCCGATCTCGATCAGCTGCGTGGAGTCGATCACGCCGGGCAGCTCAGCGCCCGGGATCGGCAAGGAGGTTGGCACCGAACCGGTGGCAAGGATCGCCTGATCGAACGTCACGCTGCGCTGCAGGTCGGGCGTATCGACAAGCGCCGAGCGGGCACCGGTGAGTCGTGCCCGTCCGAAGACGACCTCCAGTGAGGGCATCGCCTTGGTGTGGGCCAAGGCGCCGTGCGCTCGGCCGGACAGGATCTGGTGTCGACGGCTCTGGACCCCGGCCCAGTCGATGTCGGGTAGGCCCGAGGTCCCCAGTCGCAGACCGAAGTCCCTGGCCCGGAGGATCTCGTGCCGCCGGGCGGCGGTCTCGCGGAAGATCTTCGACGGAATGCAGCCCTCGAACAGACAGGTGCCACCGAGACCACGACCGGCTTCGACGAGTAGCACGTGCTTGCCGGCGCCCGCCAGCGCCATTGCCGCCGGGGTGCCGCCCGGGCCGCCACCGATCACTAGTACGTCAACGTGCTCGTTCGCTGTCATCGCGCATCTTCTTTCGGTTCTCATTGTGGGCCGCGGCCTTGCCGCGGCGTTGGCTGCCTTCCGTCACCGTCAGCGCTGCCAGATCCGCCCGGTGCGGGTCGCGGCGACGGTTCGGACGGTCACGACGACCCAGAAGCCGACGAGGGTCATGAAGAGCAGTGCGGCGACGGCCTCGAGGGCGGGCGTCTGCCAGGCGCGGGC
Organism: Propionibacteriales bacterium; assembly: GCA_038317635.1. Classification (GTDB taxonomy): domain Bacteria; phylum Actinomycetota; class Actinomycetes; order Propionibacteriales; family Propionibacteriaceae; genus Fen-668. The sequence goes on along the minus strand of JBBQBP010000045.1, from coordinate 4,961 downwards.
CAGGGTCACGGTGGCGACGGTGAAGGCCCCGAGCGGGAAGGTGAAGGCCCACCAGCCCAGGTGGAACGGCAGCCCCCCGGCGCGCAGGTAGCGCACCAGCAGTGCCACGGCGATGGCCAGCCACCACAGGCCGAATCCCCAGGTCGCGGTGGCGAAGAGCTGGCTGATCATGGTGACGGCGGGTGCGGCAGCGCCGAAGACCTCGTGTCCGGCACGGGCGAGGACCAGCGGCACGAGGGCGCCCACGCCGACCGGCCCGAGTCCGATCCACACAGTGGGCGCGAGCGCGGCGGGCGGCAGGGGGTGGAGCACCAGGCGGTCATGGAGCATTCCCATCGTGAACAGGAACAGCAGGAACCCCATCCCGTAGGTCGCGTAGCTCAAGGCGAGGAGCAGCCTCGCGGTGCCCTCGCCGACGTGCGGCATCAGCGGAGTCAGGGCCATCGGGATGATGATCGTGACCACCGGTGGGATGAACCACCCGCCGTTGACCGCGGCCGCAGGATGCTCGCCGATGAACAGTGTGTAGGCGAAGGCCACGCTGATCACCAGGCCCAACGTCACGCCCACGGCGGCCAGAGTCGCGATGACCGCCGTGACCACCCCTGCAGGGATCAGCTCGGGGCCCACGACGGAGGTCATGACGGCCAGGACGAGCAGACCACCGGGCACGGTCGCGTGCATCGCGCCCATGACCGGGTGAAGCAGATCGGCCCGGGCAGCAGCGGTGTGCCGGACCCAGCGGAACGCGTAGGCCACGACCAGTACGGCGCCGAGTGCGTAGGCCGCGACGGCGACCCCTGCCCCGATCCCGTGGGCGACGCCGCGCAACGCGGACAGGTTCCCGGGGTTGTCGTAGGTGGCGACCGCGACGATCGCGGTGCCCATCACCGACGCGAACCACCCCGGGTGAAGATCCCGCACCCGGGAGTGGGGCGCGACCAGGTTCGGCGCGGGGATACGTGCACCGACCGGTGAGGTCGGGACGGCGGCGGGGAGGCTCTCCCCGGTGGCGTGGGTGGTCATGGTCGCTCTCTGCTCTCGGTAGGTGTTCAGTCACTGCTCGGTGCGGACAGTGCCGTCATGGGTCGCCCACGCGCGACGAAGGATCGCCGAGGGCGCTGGCAGGAGTGGGTGCGACGCTCACGACACGACCACCCCGACCATTGCCATTTCAATATCCATTGCATCAGTTTCAATTGAACTGTAGCACTCGCTGCGCGGGTAACACCCAGGGCTGCGACACCTCTCGGTCGCCCCTGAGATCGGCACCGACAGCTCGAGATCTGTCGGGGGGCTGGCCCCGTCGCTACGGCGGCCTACACTTCAAACGTGACTGATTCGACCATCACCCGTGCACACCCGATCGTCCTGACGAGCCCGCGTCGCGCGGACGCCGAAGGGTCGGTCGCCCTGCTCACGGTCGTCGCCGATCCGGTCCGCTGGACGGTGCTCCAGCAACTCGCAGCGAGCGAGTCCTGCGTGTGCAACCTCCAGGAGCACATCCCGATCGCGGCCAACCTGTTGAGCTACCACCTCAAGGTGCTGCGCGAGGCCGGCCTGGTGACCACCAAGCGTCGGGGCCGGTGGATCGACTACTCCCTCGCTGACGACGCGCTGGACCGCCTGGCTGCGGCTCTGCCAGGCTCCGCGCCAGCTCGTCCGGTTGCGGCGGGCGTGCCCCAGTGATCATCAAGGTCCTCGGCCCCGGCTGCACGAGCTGCGTGGCCCTGGAGCGCGTGACGCGCGAGGCCGTGACCGCACTCGGCCTGGACGCGACCGTCGAGAAGGTCGAGGACTACCCCACGATCATGGGCTACGGCGTGATGTCGACCCCCGCGCTGGTCGTCGACGAGACGGTGCTGTTCTCCGGGCGGGTTCCCCGCGCTGCCCAGATCCGCGAGATCCTCGCCCGACTGGCCTCCTGACGCCCTAGCGGTCCGACCCGCACCCTGACCGACCCGAGAGGGAGACAACGACTGTGAGCACACCACCGCACAGCTATCACGTCCACGCTGAGGTCACCGCCGGTGGGCATGCCACCGTCACCGCCGGCAACCAGGCGATCCCGGTTGACGCCACCTGGGCGGCAGTCGAGCCTGCCGACGCGCCCGGCCCCGCCGAGCTCCTCGCCGGGGCGTTCGCCGCGTGCCTCATGAAGAACCTCGAGCGATCGAGCGCCCTGCTCTCGTTCCGCTACCAGCGTGCGGACATCGACGTCCGTGCCCAGCACCAGGACGTCCCGCCGCAGTTCATCGAGATCGAGTACGAGCTGCGGCTGGTCACCGACGAGAACCAGCACCGCGTCGACCTGGTGCACCGCAACCTGCGCCAGTTCGGCACGGTGTACAACACCCTGGCTGCGGCATGTGACGTGCACGGGCGCGTGGTCGCTACGCCGCCCACCCCGACTGTCTCTGTCCCGTGACCGACGGCGACCGCGGGCCGCATCGCCCTCTCGCCTTCTCACGGGTGCCCGGATGCAGTACGCACACCATGGAGAGGACCAGAGGATGACCTCGCCGCAGAGTGAAACGGACCGGCTCAGGGCCGCGATCGACTCTGTGATCCCGGCTGACGACTTCCCTTCGGCCTCGCAGGCCGGTGGGCTGCGCTTCTGGGCTCGACTCACAGAGTCCGAACGCCCGGAGTGGGCGGACCGGGTGACACGGGTGCTCGACCTGGTCGACGTTCGCTCGGGCGGGCGGTTCGTGGCCTTGGATGCAGAAGCCCGCGAAGCAGTCCTCGACGGGTTGGGTGACGACCCGGACTACGCCTGGTTCGCGGAGCTGGTGACCGCAGGGTTCTATGCCGACCCCGCCAACGGCGGCAACGACGATGCCGTGTCCTGGCGGATGCTGGGCTGGTCGCCCACGCCTGCGGATGGCTGGCCCCACGAGGACCGCTGGGTCCCGGACCGGGGCGCGATCATCCCCTACGACCAGGTGGCCGCGCGCTACGACGCCGTGGTCGTGGGTTCGGGCGCCGGCGGCGGGGTCGCCGCCTGGGCGCTGGCGCAGGCTGGACGGTCGGTGCTTCTGGTGGAGCGCGGCGACTACCCGGACACCGACTACCTGGCCCAGGATCACCTGCGCAATGCCCGCACCACCATCGGACTGGACCACCGGACGCTGCGCTCGTCGGCGGAGAACCCCCGCACGCTGGTACTGGGAGAGGACTCGGTGGTCATGTCGGCGTGGGACCCGCGCTACGGCAACAACGCCGACACCTTCGGAGGCGGCACCCGCGTGTACGGCGCGCAGGCGTGGCGCTTCGTGCCCAAGGACTTCACGATGGCGACCACCTACGGGGTGCCGATCGGCAGCGAGCTTGCGGACTGGCCGATCGGGTACGAGGAGATGGAGCCGTTCTACACCCAGGCCGAGTACGAGATCGGGGTCTGCGGCTCCCCCACCGTCCATGCCGGGTCGAGCCGACGGTCGAAGCCCTACCCGATGGCCCCGATGCCGCTCACGTCGCCTGCCCGCCGGCTGCTGTCCGGCGCCCGGGCGCTGGGGTGGTCCACCGTCGAGGTGCCGCTGGCGATCAACTCGACGCCGTACAACGGTCGGGCAGCCTGTGCCCGGTGCCGGCAGTGCGTGGGATTCGCCTGCCCTGTGGAGGCCAAGAACAGCTCGGCGAACACCGTGCTCGCGCGGGCGGCTGCCACGGGCAACCTCAGCATCCTGCTCGCGACCCGTGCCGAACGCATCGCCACCGACGCGACGGGACGGGTCATCGGCATCGACCTCGTCGGAGAGCGTGACGGCTCGCGCCGGCCTCGTACCGTGATGGCCGCCGATGTCGTCATCGCGGCGGGCGCTGTCGAGTCAGCACGGCTGCTGCTCGCCAGCCGGAGCGACCGAGAGCCGAACGGCCTCGGCAACGCTCACGATCAGGTGGGACGCCACCTGCAAGGGCACCTGTACGGCGGCGCGATCGGGATCTTCGACGACGAGGTCAGCGATCTGGTGGGACCTGGGCCATCGATCTCGACGCACGAGTTCCGCCACGGCAACGACGGCCTGGTCGGGGGCGGCATGCTCGCGAACGAGTTCGTCCCCACACCGCTCGGCGCCTTCGGCTACCTGCGGCAGGCTGGTCTGATCCCACCTCACGGTCTGGCGGCCAAAGAGGGCATGCGCCACCTGCTGAAGAGGATGCAGCGTGTCGTCGGCCCCATCCAGGAGATGACGTCTGCCGACTCCAGGGTTCAGCTGGACCCTGGAGTTGTCGACAGCCTGGGCATCCCGGTCGCCCGGCTCAGCGGCCGGATGCACGCCAACGACCTGGCGGTGCAGCGGCTGATGGGAGAGCGCGCCGCGGACTGGCTTCGCGCCGCCGGCGCCTCCACCGTGATCCCTTACGGCTCCAGCCCGCAGAACACGGTCAGCAGCGGTCAGCACCAGGCCGGAACGTGCCGGATGGGTACCGATCCGGCCACGTCGGTGACAGATGCGTACGGACGGGTGTGGGGCCATCCCAACCTGCGGGTGATCGACGGGTCGCTGAACGTGACCAACGGAGGGGTCAACCCGGTGCTGACGATCTTCGCCAACGCGTTCCGGATCATGCATGCCTGGGTGGGATCCGGCGCGGGCTACGTCTGAGCCCTGCACAACGTGTCTGAGCAGTTGAGCGAGGGCGCGATCAGAACAGCTTGCCCGTCGGGGCCCCGAGGTGCTCCGCGCGAACGCTGGTGGTGAGTGCAGCGACCTGAGACAGGAGCCGGTGCGTGGACGGGTTCACCTCGTGGTGCGCGTGGGCTTCTCGACTCGCGTACACCTCGTAGAAGACGCGGGAGAGCGGGGCATCCTCGACCGTGTGGACCGCGTAGACCAGGGTCTCGGGCTCCAGCTCCTTGATGCCGTCAAGCATCTCCGTCACCAGCGAGTCGAAGACGCGTGCGGCGTCCTCATCCTTCAGATCGAACCGAACAGCAATCGCGAACATGCCCCGAA
>JBBQBP010000044.1:0-23150 GCA_038317635.1 Propionibacteriales bacterium | reverse complement strand
TTGAGCATGGGCGTACCTTCCCGAACCAGCGCGTCAACGCCGGTCCTGATCAGACCTCTTGGATTTCAGATCATCCTCGGGAAGGTGCGCTCCTTCACCTCACCAGGCCGAAGACCATCCACAGGTTCTGATCATTGCTCCTGCTCAAAGCCGTGTTGGGGGAGAGCCGCAGGACGGCCACTGGAGGCATTGCTGAGACGGCCTGGAGCGGACCGCCCTCAACCACCCCTGCGATAGAGGTCGGGCAGCGGACCTGAGATTGGGCTGGGAGTCCGGAGGGAGTCCGCAGAATCTCCAGCAGGCGCCAAAGACCCCCAACCAACGCAACCGTAAAACCCCTAGTCAGCAGGCCTTTGCCAACATGGCCAACGTGCCCGGCTCCCCGCTCACAGGGCGCAGCACAGAGTCCGGCTTATAGGCCGACTCGTCCCCTCAACTGGCTCTGACTAGGCCCAGGCGAGCGAGGCCAGATATTCGATGCTTCGGGGAACTTGGGACTGAGCCGACGGGCTCTCGTCCTCGATGTAGTAGTGCTCGACAGCCGAGTCATGCGCCGCCTCCAAGATCGCGGGCAGGTCGAGCTGGCCGTCTCCCAAAGCGACATCGTTCTCCTGGGCCGTTCCACCAGTGAGGTCCCCCACGACGCCTCTGCGAAGGTCCTTGAGATGCATGAGGCGGAAACGGGTCGGATACTTCCGGAGCAGCGCGGCCGGGTCCTGGCCAGGGAAGAAGGCCCACAAGATGTCCAGCTCGAAGCTCACAGCCTCGGGATCGGTCTGCTGAACGATGAGGTCGAAGAGCGTTCCGTCGCCATGCGGGACGAACTCGAATCCGTGGTTGTGGTAGGCGAAGGTCAGGTCGTGTTCTGCCCGGAGACACTGCCCGACGCGGTTGAAGGCCTTGATCACGGCCTGGGCGGCGGCGGGGGAGAACGGGGACTTGTGATCAATCCACGCGACCCTGACGAAGTCTGCGCCAAGGGCCTTGGCCTCGTGGGCGACCTCGGCCGTGTCCTCCTGGACCTTGGCGTAGCTCACCCCGTAAGTCGAACACGCCATCCCGCGCTCGTCGAGGAGGATGCGGATCTCCTCGGCCGAGCACCCGAAGAGACTGGAGAATTCCATGTCGGTGGTCCCGAGCGCGCAGATCCGGTCGAGAGTTGAGGCAACATCCTCCTCAAACTCGCGGCGATAGGTGTACGAGACCATGCCGGGCGGCTGGGAAAAGATCGCTGATCCTGCGGGTGGACGTGAGATAGGTGGTTCCTCTGTTCCAGTGTGCTCAGGGGTTGTCGGAGTTCAGTGCGTGAACGATGTCCCCATGTCGGCGACGACTCCGGACGCGGTACCGCTCCCGGGGACGTAGCTTGACGTGGCCCGCTTGGTGGTGAGCCACTCCTCGAACAGGGTGGCGTCGAGTGGCAGCTCAATCGTGCGATCGAGCTGGGACGAGAGAATGATCGCGTTCGCGAGTTCCACTGAGGCGGTGCCCTCCGCCGCCTCCGCGACCAGAGAGGTCCCGTTGACAATTGAACCAACGAATCGGTTGATGACCTCGGTGTGGCGGCCCGCCGAACCGAGCACTGGAATCTGGATCTCCTCCGAGTCGGGACTTGCGAAGCTCTCCGTCGTCGTGCGGTTGAACTCGGAAGTGGGCACCACGTTGCGGGTGAACTCGAGACGGTCCGGGTGGACGAGCACCCGGCCGTTGTCGCCGATGACCTCCCGGCGATCGGTCCCCGGCGCTTCGCCGGTGGTCGCGACGAGCACCGCGGTGGTGCCGTCCGCGAACTCGAGCAAGGCGTTGACCTCGTCCTCGACCTCGATCGGGTGGTACTTCCCGATCGGACAGAACGCGCGCACGCGCTTCGGTAGGCCAAAGATCCACTGGAACAGGTCCAAGTCGTGGGGGAGCTGGTTGACGAGCATCCCGCCGCCTTCTCCGTCCCAGGTCGCACGCCAGTCGCTGGAGGCGTAGTAGGCATCGGAACGGAACCAGCCGGTGAGGATCCAGTTGATGCGACGGATACGGCCGAGCTCCCCGCCCATGACGAGCTCGCGCAGCTGGCGATAGCGCGGTTCCGTGCGGGTGTCGAGCATCACGGCGAACACCTGTCGCGGGTCCGTGTGCGCGGCAAGTAGTCGCTCACAGTCGGCCTTGTGCACGGAAAGAGGCTTCTCGACAAGGACGTGCAGCCCCTGCTGGAGCGCGTCGATGCCGATCGCGGTGTGGGAGTAGTGCGGGGTGGCGATGATCAGGGCGTCGACGTCGCCGGACCGGATGAGGTCGGCGCTGTCACGATAGCCTTTGATGTCAGGGTGGCGGGCAAGGGCGGCCGGCGACGTGTCGCAGATCGCCACAAGTTCAGCGCCGTCGATTCTTCCCAGCCGGAAGCGCTCGACGTGCGTGGTGCCTATGTTTCCGATACCGACAATTCCGACGCGTACTGGTTGCATCTGTTCACAATCTCTCGGGGTGCCATGATCTGCCCCTAGATCGGCAGCCTCCGTCGACACTGGCCCAGACTGCACCGTGCACCGGAAACCTTCAAGGCCACGATCGACGCGGAAGGTCGGCCGGCGGGCTCGTCCCTCATCCTTGCCGCACGAAAATGCCACCCACGTTGCGCTGACGTACCGCTAGTGTCGAAGCGCGGTGGGAGGTTCTGTGATGGAGATGACCGACGTCGGATGGAACGACGACGTCGAGGCCGCCTTCCGACCTCATGGCCAGGCCGGCCTCGTGCCAGGTCGCATCGCCAGGCAGTCCCGCGACCTCTCTCTGGTGCTGACAGCTGAGGGCGAACGGGATGCCCATGTGTCGGGACGATTCCGGCGTTCCGCGCTCGCTGGTTCAGCCTTCCCAGCGGTCGGTGACTGGGCCGCGCTCCGAGGTGCGCCAGACGGGCACATGGTCATCGACGCGCTACTCCCTCGTCGCACCGCCTTCTCGCGGAAGTCGGCCGGCGATGCCGTCGAGGCTCAAGTCGTGGCAGCGAACGTCGACGTCGTACTCCTGGTCAGCGGACTCGATGGCGACTTCGCTCGACGACGCATCGAACGCTACGTGACCACTGCCTGGTCCAGCGGCGCACAGCCTGTCATCGTCCTCAACAAGGCCGACCTCGCGCCGGATCTCGCAGAAGCCGTAGCGGCCGCGGCAGCCGTCGCACCAGGTGTCCCGATCGTGACCACGACAGCAGTCGACCCCTCAGGGCTCGACTCGCTCAAGGACTACCTGCTGCCTGGCCTCACGATCGCCCTCCTGGGATCATCCGGTGTCGGGAAGTCAACCCTGATCAACTCCCTGCTCGGCGAAGACCGCCTCGACACGAGCGCGGTGAGCAGCGTCCGCGCTGGCCGAGGTCGCCACACCACCACCGCCCGAGAGCTCGTTCGGCTGCCCAACGGTGCACTTCTCATCGATACCCCTGGCATGCGGGAGCTGGGCCTGTGGGCGGACCGGGAAGTCCTGGACCGCACCTTCGACGAGATCGACGACCTCGCACAGGGCTGCCGGTTCCCCGATTGCGCCCATCGCGGGGAGCCGGGATGCGCAGTCCGGGCGGCGGTGGATTCTGGAGAGCTCGATGCCGAGCGGTTCGGAAGCTACCTCACCCTGGCTCGGGAGCTGGACAGCATCGAGCTCCGTCAGGACGAGAAGGCTCGACGACGTCACGAGAAGGTCGTGGGTCGCGATTTCGCTGCCCGACGCCACGAGGTCAAGAAGAACAACCCACGTTTTGGGCGGCGATGAGTACGGTGAAGCCATGCGCTATGACCCCGACAAGACGACACTCGGCACCATGCTCAAGGACCCCGAAGTGGTCGCGATCCTCGAGACTCACTCGCCCGGCATCACGAAGAACCCCATGATCGGCATGGCCAAGGGCATGACCGCCAACCAGGCTCTCGTCATGGGCGCCGGGATGATCGGTGGCCAGCAGGTCGTCGACGCCATCCGCGAGGAGATCAGCCACCTCAGCTGACGGCCCGGCACGAGGTGCACTTCTGAGAAACTTGGCGGCGGCTGCAAGTTCTGGGATCGGGCACAAGACCCAGTCCGGCGTTGTCGTGGGTGACACCATGGCGGGGGTCGCCTTGGCCTATCCCGACGCCATCAAGGCGACGCTGACGCGCGAGAGTGGGACGCACACGATCGACGCGTACGTGCTGAGATCAGAGGGCAAGGTCCTCTACTTCGCGAGCGATGCAGGAACAGCCGCTCCGACCGATGTCGTGAGAACTATCAGCCTCACCGTCGACTCCGGCACACTGAGCCTTCCGTACGAGTACTGCTGACCCGACGTAGCACCCGGCTCAGGCGACCTCGAACGTCACGGTTCCGGTCTCTGTGTCCGCCGTGACGAGCTTGACGGACATCTCGGCGCCCAGCCGCACCTGACCCGTCACGCGCGCCTCGACGGCCAGATCCTCGATGACGAGGATGCCGCCCGTACCGTCCTTGCCGATCTCGACAACGGTCCCCTTGAAGGTCTGACCCACCCTGGTCGACAGGACCAGAGCCTCGAGAAGGTCGATGATCCCCCGCTCGTACTTCTTCGCGCGGGTGTCCGACTGAGCCATCAGGGCAGGCAGGCCCGGGAGCTCGGTCCGGACCCACGCGGGCACGTCCGTACCGTTGCACAGCGCCACGCAGGTCTCCCCGACGTACCGGTCGACGAGTCGCCGCAGCGGCGCGGTCGCATGCGCGTAGCGCATCGCGAGTGCGCCGTGGACGAGGTTCGTGTCCGGCAGGGACCCGTCGAACGCTGTGTAGCCAGCGCCCCGGAACAGGACCGTACAGGCGGTGAGCATCGCGAGGTGGGAGGGCTTCTGCGGGTCGAGAGTTCGGACGAAGTCGGGGTACGGGAGGTTGCCGGGCCACGCGATGTGCAGCCCTCTCGCCGTGTGCCGCAGCTTGTCGGTCCCCCACTGCTCTGCCGGAGGCAGGGTCCGAAGGATGCCGACCTTGCCTGCGATCATGATCTCCGCGGCAGCGGCTCCGACGAGCAGCGAGATCTGCGCGTTCCAGCCCTCGACGGGGAGGCCGGCCCGGAACTCCAACCGCCAGTCGTCGCCGTCGGCCGTGATCTCCTGCTCAGGCGTCTCGAGGCTCACGCCACCTCGCTCGGCCTCGATCGCCTGGCGGAGCCGCCCGACGATCTCGAGCAGGTGCAGCGAGTCGGTCGCCTCACCGGCGTCGAGATCCTCCTGGACCTCGTGGTACGAGAGGCGGGCGCGGCTCGTCACCAGCGAGCGCTCGACATGGACCGACGTCTGGTTGCCGTCCGCGTCGAGCTCGACGGTCCACAGCAGCGCGGGTCGTGGCTTCCCGTCGGCCAGCAGCGACGCGGCCGCTTCGCTGAGCAACGGCGGGTGCAGCGCGGCTCGATGGTCGGGCGCGTAGAACGTCTGGCCGCGACGATGGGTCTCCTCATCGACCGGTCCACCGGGCTCGACCCACGCGGCCACATCGGCGATCGCGTAGTGCACCGTGTAGCCGTCGCCGTTCTTGGCGATGTGCACTGCCTGGTCGAGATCCATCGAACCCTCGGGGTCGATGGTCACCAGCTCGATGTCCGTACGGTCCACCCGGTCAGAGGCCGCAGGCGCCTTCGCGGCCGCCTCCGCCGCGGCGACCACGTCCGGCGGGAAGCCGTCGGGCACCTCAAGCTCCGATCGGAGCCTCATCAGCCCCGGCTGGATGAGCGCGGGCACCACCGGTGCCGCGATGTGGCGGGACGGCATCTCAGCCTTCCGTCCTCACCAAGATCCGGTCGCACTCCTCGCAGCGCAGCACCTCGTCCGCCGCGGCGGCGAGGTACTTCTCGTAGTCGCTCGGGTTGGCCTCGAGCCCGCAGCCCGTACAACGCCTGCCTTGCAGCGCTGCCGCTCCGACACCGCCGGAACGACCCCGCACCTTCTCGTACGCGTCGACGAGCGGCCCGGGGATCTCGGCCAGCAGCGCGGCCCGCGCCGATCGACGGTCGGCGAGATCAGCCTGCAGGTCGGCGACAGCCGCGTCGCGCTTCGCCAGCAGCGCGCGCATCTCGTCCTCGATCGCCGTCCGGTCCGCCATAACCCGGGCGCGCTCAGCCTGGGCGGTCTCGACAGCCTCCATGAGCTCGAGCTCCTCGTCCTCCAACGTGGAGATCCGGGTCTTGAGGTGGGAGATCTCGTCGATCATGCTCCGTAGCGTCTTGGGATCGGAGAGGGTTCCACCGTCCACGGTCCGCTCGTCGCGTGCGAGACGCTCCCGCACCGGAGCGAGGTCGACCTCGGCCTTCGTCTGCGCCGCTGTCGCATCGCTGAGAGCCGTGTCGGCGGCCACCAGCTCCTGCCCCAATGCCTGCCGCCGCGCCTGCCGTTCCGCGAGCAGCGCGTGCTCGGGCAGCATCTTGACCCGGTGGTCGAGCTGTCCGATGGCTGTGTCGACGGCTTGGAGGTCCAACAGGCGCTGCTGCGCGCCGGGGTCAGCCTTCATGCGTACTCCCTCATCATGTCGCTCGGCACTCTACCCAGTCAGAGCCGCCGACCTCGGCGATGCGGGCACGTCACGCATTCCACCGGACGATCGCTGGTGACTCTTTCTCATAGCCCACGATCGAGAGTGACCCTGTTTGGAGCGGGAACGACTGGCCACGGGCGATGTCGATGTCGAGCCAGCACAGCGCCAACACGCGCAACGAGTGACCGTGTGCGAAGCAGATCGCCTTGTCGACGCCGGACTCGCGCACCCGCGTCACGACCTCGCTGAGCCTGGCGATCACGTGGACCTTGGTCTCGCCGCCGGGTAGCGGGCTGTTCCAGATGCGCCAGCCCGGAACCTCCGCGCGGATCTCGTCCGAGGTCCGGCCCTCGTAGTCGCCGTAGAACCACTCCACGAGGTTGTCGTCGATGATCGGGTCCGGAAAACCTGCGATGGCGGCCGTCCGTCGCGCGCGCAGCCGCGGGCTGGACAGCACGAGCCCGAAGTCGGCTGGGTCGAGCGTGTGCCGAAGAGCCTGAGCCTGACGGACCCCCCGTTCGGTCAGGTCGAGGTCCGTCACGGACGTGTGCCGGCCAGACTTGGACCACTCGGTCTCCCCGTGCCGGACGAGGTACAGATCCGTCATGCCTCGCAGCGTACGGCGAAGTGCCCTCTGACTGAACCCATCGGGCACCGCGGCACTAGTATCTGTACCCATGTCCAGCGACCAGCAGCCGGTGCTTCCCAACCGTCAGATCCCCTTCTCGAAGGCGTTCACGGAGTTCATCAGCACGGACTGGGAGCCGTACAGCGACGAGATGCCCGCAGCTCTCCCTTCGACGGCCCACACAGCAGCACGACGCGACAGGGTCTCCGAGATGTTCCCCGGTGAGCGCATCGTGATCCCGGCGGGTGGATATCGCGTACGGTCCAACGACACCGACTTCCGCTACCGGCCGCACTCCGCCTTCGCCCACCTCACTGGGCTGGGCACCGACCGTGAGCCCGACGCCGTGCTCGTGCTCGAACCGGCGGCCGGCGGCCACGAGCCCTGCATCTACTTCAGCCCTCGCGCACCTCGTACGGATCCCGAGTTCTACTCCTCCAGCCGGTACGGCGAGATGTGGGTCGGACAGCGCGAGTCGCTCGCCGAGATGTCGGCGATGTCGGGGCTGCCCACGGCACCGATCGGCGACCTCGTCGACGCGATCAGCCAGAACGCCGACACGGTCCGCGTGCGCGTCCTGCGCGATGCCGACCCCGACATCACGGCCATCGTCGACGCGGCAAGGGGCGATGCTGCGGAGTCGCACGGCTGCGACATCGAGCTCCAGGTCGCCCTCAGCGAGCTGCGGCTGGTCAAGGACCCGTTCGAGCTGGAGCAGCTGCGCGCCGCCTGCCGTGCCACCGCCACTGGCTTCGAGGCCGTGGTGGCGGAGCTGCCTCACGCTGTCGCCGCCGGCCGCGGCGAGCGCTGGGTCGAGGGCGTCTTCGGGCTGCACGCGCGCCACGCGGGCAACGCGGTCGGCTACGACACGATCGCCGCCTGCGGCGACCACGCCACCACCCTTCACTGGATCCGCAACGACGGCGACCTCCGCAACGGCGACCTGATGCTCATGGACGCCGGTGTCGAGCTCGACTCCCTGTACACAGCCGATGTGACCCGTACGATCCCCGTCTCCGGGAGGTTCACGTTCGAGCAGCGCAGGGTGTACGAAGCCGTGCTCGAGGCGCAGCAGGCCGGGATCGATGCCGCGAGGCCCGGCGTGAAGATGCGGGCCATCCATGACGCCGCGATCGCGGTGGTCGCCCGGAAGCTCGAGGAATGGGGCATCCTCCCCGTCTCGGCCGCCGAGGCGCTCTCTCCCGAGGGCGGACAGCATCGGCGCTGGATGGTGCACGGCACGTCCCACCATCTCGGTCTCGACGTCCACGACTGTGCTCAGGCGCGGCAGGAGAACTACCGGGAGGGCGTGCTCGCCGAGGGCATGGTCGTCACGGTCGAGCCGGGCATCTACTTCAAGTCGACCGACCTGCTCGTCCCGCCGGAGCTGCGCGGCATCGGCATCCGCATCGAGGACGACATCGCGATCACCTCCGACGGCTGCGAGATCCTGTCCAACCAGCTACCACGGGATCCTGACGCCGTGGAAGCCTGGATCGACGGCATCTGGTCGGCATCATGAGCACGCTCCGCAGCATCGCCGACGGTGCAGCCACGATCCTGGCTGCGGTCCAGCAGGAGTACCCGAACGCCCCTCGTCACGTCATGCAGGACGACACCGACCAGATCACGCCGCGAGGGGCGCACCCGGCGTTCTACGGCTGCTACGACTGGCACTCCTCCGTCGAGATGCACTGGGCGCTGATCGTCCTCCTGCGTGTCCAGCCCGACGATGTACCGGCCGACGAGATCCGATCGGTCATCGACGCCCACCTCACCGAGTCCACCATCGCCGCCGAGGTCACCTACCTCGCGGCCCATCCCGAGTGGGAGCGTCCGTACGGCTGGGGCTGGGGTCTCCAGCTCGCCGGCGAGCTCGAGGAGTGGGCTGCGACGGGCGACCCGGACGCGATCCGCTGGGCAGCGGCCGTTCGTCCGCTCGCCGAGTACCTCGCAGAGGCACTGCTCGCCTGGCTGCCTCGCCTGTCGTACCCGGATCGCTCCGGAACCCACGGCAACACGGCGTTCAGCCTGGGTCGGGCCCTCGCGTGGCCCGACCCGACTCTGAGGCAGGCCATCGACCGGGTCGCACGCAACTACTACGGCGACGACACCGACTTCGCGGTCCGCTACGAACCGTCGGGCTCCGACTTCCTGTCACCCTTCTTCACCGAGGCGTTGCTCATGTCGGAGGTGCTGGACGCGAGTGACTTCGGTCCGTGGTGGTCGCGCTTCGCGCCCGCCGAGTTCCCCGAGACGTTCCTCATGCCGGCGGTCGTGACAGACCCGCGAGACGGTCAGGGAGCCCATCTGCACGGGCTCAACCTCTACCGGATCCGTGGCCTGCGACGGCTCCTTCCGTACGCGAACGCGGCCCAGCGGAAGCTGTTCGAGGCGAGCCTGCGGGCACACGAGCAGGCCGCCGACGCCGCACTCAGCGACGATGCCTGGATGGCCGAGCACTGGCTCGCTGCGTTCGCGGTGCTCGCCTTCAGGTGACCCCGTCCGGGGGCCCGACCACCGCTGCGCATAATGGGAGCATGGTCGGCAAACGGGTAGCACTCGTCCTGGGTTCTGGAGGCGCTAGGGGGTACGCGCACATCGGCGCGATCGAGGTCCTGCATGAACGTGGGTACGAGATCGTCGCAGTGTCAGGCAGCTCGATGGGCGCCCTCGTCGGCGGCCTCCATGCGGCGGGAAGGCTGCCCGACTACACCGAGTGGGTCACCAGCCTCAGCCAGCGCGACGTGCTGCGGTTCCTCGACGTGTCGCTGACGGGCCCAGGTGTCCTGCGGGTCGAACGCGTCCTGGCGCACATGACCAAGTACCTCGACGGCGTCCAGATCGAAGACCTGCCGATCCCGTACACCGCGGTGGCCAGCGACCTCGGCGCCCGCCGCGAGGTGTGGTTCACGAGTGGTCCGCTCGAGACGGCGATCAGGGCATCGATCGCGATCCCGGCGATGATCGCGCCGATCATGGTGAACGGCCGGCTGCTCGTCGATGGCGGGGTGCTCAACCCGGTACCGATGGAGCCCGTCATCGGTGTCGACGCCGATTTCACGATGGCGATCAACCTCAGCGGTGAGAAGATCCACCACTTCAGCAACTCACCGACCCGGGAGTCCGCCGAGCAGCGCCCGCCCCATGAGTGGCTCGATGGCTTCCGCCGCACCGCCGCAGGGGTCTGGGAGAACGACTTCGTCACCTCGATCCTGGCCCGGTTCTCGCGGACGGACGACGCAGACCGTCCTGACTACGATCCGCTGCCCCCCGGCCTCGGCATCACCGACATCACCTGGATGTCGCTGGATGCCATGGGGTCGTTGATCACGCGCTACCGGCTGGCCGCTTTGCCCCCCGACGTCCTGGTCACGGTCCCCGGTGACTCGGCCAAGGTCCTGGACTTCCACCGGGCAGCCGAGATGATCGGGCTCGGGCGCCGCCTCACCGAGGCCGCGCTCGATGAGGCATTCGGCGACGAGGAACCCGAGGATGAGCAGGGTCACGCTGCGAATCTCGAGGGCAGGCGATCAGGGAGCCAGGCGCTCCTTGCGCCACGTACCTGAGTCGAGCCGGAACCGGACGCGGTCGTGCAGGCGGCTCCTACGCCCCTGCCAGAACTCCCAGGCGTCAGGGACCAGGCGGTAGCCGCCCCAATGGCTGGGGCGCGGCGGGTTCAGGCCGAACCTCGCCGATGCCTTCGCGGCGTTCGCCAGCAGCACGGCCCGTGAGCTGATGACCTGGCTCTGGGGGGACGCCCAGGCGCCGATCCTGGAGTCCAGCGGGCGGGTGACGAAGTAGGCGTCGGACTCCTCCGCCGAGGTCTGCTCGACCCGGCCCTCGATCCGCACCACCCGCTCGAGATCGACCCAGTGGAACTGCAGTGCCGCCTGCGGGTTGGCCGCGAGCTCGTGGCCCTTGCGGCTCTCGTAGTTGGTGAAGAACACCAGGCCCCGCTCGTCGGCGTACTTGATGAGCACGATCCGGGTGGACGGACGGCCGTCCGCTCCGACCGTGGCCAGCGTCATCGCGCTCGGCTCTGGCACCTTCGCCGCCACCGCATGCTCCAACCAGCGCTGGAACAGCGCCAGCGGGGCGCTCCCGGCGTCAGCCTCGTCGAGGCTGCCGCTCTCATAGCTCTTCCGCAGGTTGGACAGGTCCACACCCGCAGAATAGATGCAGGTGCTCCCAGCCTGAGACAGGCCCTACGGATCACGGCCTCAGCCCGCTAGCGTACGAGACCGTGAGCAACGACATGACCCACGCCGTCCTGCCGGAGACCGAGATCCCGACGCACTGGTACAACATCGTCCCGGACCTGCCGACGCCACCGCCACCGCCACTGCACCCTGGCACCAAGGAACCCCTTCAGGCGGCCGACCTGGCGCCACTGTTCCCGATGGCGCTCATCGAGCAGGAAGTGTCCAGCGAGCGCTGGATCGAGATCCCGGCCCCGGTCCGCGACCTGTACCGGTTGTGGCGTCCGTCTCCCCTCGCGCGTGCCCGCCGCCTCGAGGAGTCGCTCGGCACGACCGCCCGCATCTACTACAAGTACGAGGGTGCGTCGCCGGTAGGCAGCCACAAGACGAACTCCGCCGTGGCACAGGCGTACGCCAACGCGCAGGCCGGCATCAAGAAGCTGTCGACCGAGACGGGCGCCGGCCAGTGGGGCTCGGCGCTCGCGTTCGCCACCCAGGCGTTCGGCATGGAGTGCGAGGTGTTCCAGGTCCGGAGCACGTACGACTCGAAGCCGTACCGTCACGTGCTCATGGAGACGTTCGGCGCCACGGTGCACTCCTCGCCGTCGGAGCTGACCAACGCGGGCCGTGAGCTGCGGAAGCGGTTCCCCGACACCCCGGGCTCGCTCGGCATGGCCATCTCGGAGGCCGTGGAGGTCGCCGCGACGTCGTCGGACACCAACTACTCCCTGGGCTCCGTGCTGAACCATGTGCTGCTGCACCAGACGGTCATCGGCCAGGAGGTCATCAAGCAGCTCGCGATGTTCGAGGAGCAGGCTCCCGACCACCTGTTCGCCTGCGCCGGTGGCGGGTCGAACCTCGGTGGCATCGCGATCCCGTACGTGCGGGAGAACCTCGAGGGCCGCGCCGAGACCCACATCGTGGCCTGCGAGCCGAAGGCCGCGCCGTCGCTGACGCAGGGCGAGTACCGCTACGACTTCGGCGACACGTCAGGCCTGACGCCGCAGCTGAAGATGTACACGCTGGGCGCCGACTTCGTGCCGGACGCGGTCCACGCGGGAGGTCTGCGCTACCACGGGATGGCACCGCTGATCTCCCACCTGTACCACGAGAACCTGATCGACGCCGTCGCGATCGGCCAGCTCGAGTCGTTCGAAGCGGGCGTGCTGTTCGCCCGCGCCGAGGGCATCGTGCCGGCGTCCGAGTCGAACCACGCCATTGCCGGAGCGGTCCGCGAGGCCCGCAAGGCCACCGCAGAGGGCACCTCGCCGGTGATCCTCATCGGTGTCTCGGGCTCCGGACAGCTCGACCTCCCGGCCTACCAGGAGTTCCTGGCCGGGCGCATGGCCGATTCCTGAGTAGGTTCGCACCATGGCCAGACGACCCGTTACCCCCAGCTCTCGCGTCGCGCCGCTCCCCCAGCACGTCCGCGGGCTGGTGAAGAACGTCGTCCCGCCGATGCACGCCGCGGGCCGCCCGTTCGTGGCCGGTGCACTCACGTTCGGGCTGTTCGGGTGGCGGCACGGCTGGTCACGACGCACGTCGCTGGTTGCGGCGACCGCGCTGGCGCTGTGCTTCCGCGAGCCGAAGCGTGTCCCGCCCACGCTGGTCGGCGCCGTCGTCGCACCGGCTGACGGCGTCGTGGTGGACGTGGACGAGGCCGTACCGCCCGAGGATCTCGGTCTCGGCGACGCACCGCTGCCCCGCGTGAGCATCAGTGCGTCGGTGCTCGACCCGTACGTGCTCCGGGCTCCCGTGGCGGGCCACATCGCGGCCGTTGCCGCCGACGGGTCGGCCGTACGGATCGAGACGGCCGAAGGCTCCGAGATCGGCCTCGTACAGACCGCCTCCACCCTGGCGGGTCGCATCACCTGCGAGGTGGAGGCCGGCCACGACGTGGCGCTCGGCGAGACGTACGCCCTCGTGCGGTTCGGGTCGCGCGTCGAGCTCTACCTGCCGGCGGGAACCGAGATCAGGCCTACCACAGGTCAGCGGACGGTGGGCAGCGAAACCGTCCTGGCCGTGCTCGGCTGATCGACGCGAGCTAGAGGCTCGCGGGCATCATGCCCGCGATCAGCTCCTGGGCCTGCTCGGCGACCTTGTGCTCGCAAAGCACCTCGTAGCGGGTCGCCACGGTCTGCTGGACCGAGGTGAAGTCACGCGCCCCGCGGCTGAGCATGTAACCGAAGGCTGCGAACGTCATGCTGATGAGAACGCTGAACGCGAGCGCGGCGATCAGAAGCGCCAGGATGTTCGCGCCCGGGATGAACAGCCACATGACGAGGAACAGGATCAGCGCGGTGCTCAGCCCCTGAGCCGCGCCTCCCAGGAGCACGCTGCGCCACGTCTTGCGGGCGAGCACCCGCTCCACGGTGCGCAGGTCCGTACCGACGATCGCGAGGTTGCCGACGGGAAAACCGTTGTCAGCGAGGTAGTCGACGGCCTGCTCGGCTGCCGCGTAGGTGTCGAACACGCCGACCGAGCGTGGGTACGCCAGGTCGAACATGCTCGCGGTTCTGCCCGCGTGCGGGCTAGCCACCAGCGGCCGACCGAACGGGTTCTGAGTCATGAGGAGGCTCCTTCCGGATCCTTGATCATCTTCCAGCCTATGCGGGACATCCCCGCCGCCACAGCGAGCGCTTTCACTTGCTACCGTCCCGCCATGGCCGCCTACCGTCCGCGCCGCTCGGTGCTGTATCTGCCCGCCTCGAACTCCCGTGCCCTCGAGAAGGCGAAAGGGCTACCCTGCGACGCCGTCATCCTGGATCTGGAGGACGCCGTCGCCCCCGACGCGAAGGACGCCGCGCGCGAGGCTGCCACCGCGGCGGTGCGGGCGGGAGGCTTCGGGCGCCGCGAGCTCGCGATCCGCGTCAACGGGGTCGGCACGGACTGGCACGAGGCCGATCTCGCCGCAGCATGCGCTGCCGGACCGGACGCCATCGTCGTACCCAAGGTCGACTCCGCCGAGACCGTACGCGAGCTGGCGGCGGCCCTTGAAGCGCACGGCGCCCCGGAACGGACCGCGCTGTGGGCCATGGTCGAGACGCCGGTCGCGGTGCTGCACGCTGCGGAGATCGCCGAGGCGTCCCACCGACTGACCGTCCTCGTGCTCGGTACGAACGACCTCGTCAAGGAACTCGGTGTCGACCATGTCCCGGGACGGCTCCCGCTGCAGACAGCGCTCGGGCTCACCGTGCTCGGCGCCAAGGCCGCCGGCGTCGTCGTGCTGGACGGCGTGTACAACGACCTGACCGACGCTGACGGCTACCTCGCCGAGTGCCGCCAGGGACGTGCGCTCGGCTTCGACGGCAAGACCCTCATCCATCCGAAGCAGATCGACGACGCCAACGCGGCGTACGCACCGAGCGCCGCGGCGATCGAGGACGCCCACGGCCTGCTCCAGGCCTGGCGTGCGGCCGCCGGGGCGGGCGTGGTGACGTACCGAGGTCGGATGGTCGAGAACCTCCACGTCGCCACCGCCGAACGCGTCCTCGCGCTCCACGAGGCGATCACCGCTATCGACGCGGATGTCTGAGTCCACTCAAGGGTTTCAGCGTGCTCGGAGGGCGTGAGCGGTTTACCCTTCTCGCGTGGCCACTCCGACGACGATGTACATCTCACGGCTCCGTGGGCTACCCATCATCGACGTCGACGGGGACTCGATCGGGAAGCTCCACGATGTCGTGATCCAGGTGCGCGGTCAGGGCCGATCGCCGCGGGTCAAGGGCCTGGTCGCGGAGCTCTTCGCACGCCGAAGGGCATACCTGCCGATGGAGCGCGTGTACTCGATCGACGCCGTCCAGATCGTCGTCTCCGGCGTGGTCAACACGCGCCGGTTCCACCGCCGAGAGGGCGAGACGCTGGTGCTCGAGGATCTCGTCGGGCGCCGTGCCGTGCGCCGCGGGACGAGCAACCCCACCACGGTCTTCGATGTCGCGATGCACGCCGGCCGCGGCGACGACTGGGAGGTCACCAAGGTCGCCCTTCGCGACATCCCCAAGGCGCTGCAGTTCTCCAGCCGCGTGCCGGTGACGATCGTGCCCTGGCAGGACGTACCGGACTTCAGCCTCAGCGGTCTGGAGGGCGATGAGGCGCTTCTGGCGGAGATGCTCGACATGAAACCCGCCGACCTCGCGCGCGAGCTGCACGACATGGCTCCCGAGCGCCGCGTCGAGGTCGCCTATGCCCTGGACGACCGCCAGCTGGCTGACGCGATCGAGGAGCTGCCCGAGGACGAGCAGGTCGACCTCATCACCCTGCTCGACCCTGAGCGCGCCGCCGACGTGCTCGAGGAGATGGAACCCGACGACGCCGCCGACCTCATCGCTGAGCTCCCCGACGACGTCGCCGAGACGTTGCTGGAGCGCATGCGACCCGAGGACGCACAGGACGTCCGTGACCTGCTCGCGTACGAGGACGACAGCGCCGGCGGCATGATGACGCCGGAGCCCGTCATCGTCGCACCCGACTCGACCGTCGCCGACGCGCTCGCCCTGGCGAGGGTCGAACAGGTCCCGCCGGCCCTCGCGGGCATGGTCTTCGTCTGCCGTCCGCCGCTCGAGGCTCCCACCGGACGGTTCATCGGTGGCGTCCACCTGCAACGGCTCCTCCGGGAGCCGCCGTCGACGCTCGTCTCGGCCCTCATCGACAACGATCTGCGGCCTCTGCTGCCCTCAGCGGGGCTGGCGACGGTCAGCCGCTACTTCGCGACGTACGACGTGCTCGTCGTCCCGGTCGTGGACACCGAGCACCACCTGCTCGGGGCGGTGACTGTCGACGACGTGCTCGATCACATGCTCCCCGAGGACTGGCGCGGCCTCCAGATGGAGGGCGCCCTGACCCCCGAAGAGGATCGACGTGGCTAGGGCACGCAAGCGCGTCGACGTCGACCGTCTCAACTCACCCGGGCCCGCAAAGCGGACCTGGGTGCCACAGGTGCGCCTGGACTCGGAGATCTTCGGGGCGTTCGCCGAGAAGTTCGCGCGGTTCATGGGCACAGCCGCCTTCATCGGATGGATGACGGTCATCGTCATCGCGTGGATCCTCTGGAACACGCTGGGCAAGACGGAGTGGCACTTCGACCCCTACTCGTTCACCTTCCTCACGCTCGTCCTGAGCCTCCAGGCCTCGTACGCCGCTCCCCTCATCCTGCTTGCCCAGTACCGGCAGGAGGCCCGCGACCGGATCTCGCAGGAGGAGGACCGCAAGCAGGCGGCCCAGTCCCGCGCCGACATGGACTTCCTCGCCCGCGAGATCGCTTCGCTGAGGATGCGGGTCGGCGACCTGGCGACCCGCGACTTCATCCGCTCCGAGCTCCGCGAGTTCCTCGAGGACCTCGACGAGCGCACCGACGAGAGCCTGCTCCGAGACGAGGCCGAGGAGACGCTGTGAGCTCGTTGCTGGCTGGCAAGGTCGCGGTGATCACCGGTGGGAGCCGGGGCCTGGGCTACGCCATCGCATACCAGGCCAAACGCCTCCTCGGTCGTGTACCGGAGCTCCAACCTTTGGCCACCAGGATCGTCGAGGCGCGTCGCACCCGGCAGCACGGGTAGCCTGGCCTGGTGCCTGACGAGAACCCGCTTCTGCCCCTGATCCGCGCCGCCCTCCACGGGGTCCAGGATCCAGAGATCCATCGCCCGATCACCGACTTGGGGATGGTCGACACCGTCCACGTCGATGACGCTGGCCACGCGATCGTACGGATCCTGCTCACCACCGGCGGCTGTCCGCTGCGAGACCGGCTGCGCAACGACGTGACGGCCGCCGTCGGCGCCGTCGAAGGCGTCTCCGGCGTCACGGTCGACATGGGCGTCATGAACGCCGAGCAGCAGGGAGCGCTGCGGGCGATGCTGCGAGGCGGCGTCCCCGAGCGCGAGATCCCGTTCGCCAAGGCCACGAGCCACACCCGAGTGCTCGCGATCGCCTCCGGCAAGGGCGGCGTCGGCAAGTCGTCCATCGCCGTCAGCCTGGCGCTGGCACTCTCCGCCAAGGGCAAGAGCGTCGGCCTCCTCGACGCCGACGTGTACGGGCACTCCGTCCCGGACCTGCTCGGCCTCGCCGAGGACGAGGGACCGACCGCCCTCGAGGACGTCAACCTGCTTCTCCCCGTGGAGACGCAGGGCATCAAGGTCATCAGCGTCGGCATGATGAAGCCGTCGCGGGACCAGGTCGTCGCGTGGCGTGGCCCGATCCTCGACCGGGCTCTGACACAGCTGCTCGCCGACGTGTACTGGGGCGATCTCGACTACCTCGTCCTCGACATGCCTCCCGGTACGGGCGACATCGCGATCAGCCTCGGCCAGAAGCTGCCCAACGCTGAGGTGGTCGTCGTCACCACTCCACAGCAGGCGGCGACCGAGGTCGCGGAGCGGGCTGGCACGATGGCCGGGATCATGGAGCAGCGCGTGATCGGTGTGATCGAGAACATGGCGTACCTCGAGACCACGTGTCCCCACTGCGACAAGAGCCACCGCATCAACGTCTTCGGCTCGGGTGGCGGTCAGAAGGTTGCTGCCGGGCTCACGGAGAGGCTCGGGTACGAGGTGCCGCTGCTCGCCGAGATCCCGCTGGAGCCTGACTTCCGTGCCGCAGGAGATGCGGGTACGCCGCTCGTGATGCTCGACGACTCGCGTCCGAGCTCTGCAGCCGTGATCAGCCTCGCCGATCGCCTCATCGCCAGCCGTCGCAGCCTCGTGGGCCAGCAGCTCGGCGTGATCCCCGTCGGCTAGGTCGCCTCGAGGTCGATCGGGGAACCTGCCACGGTGGGCGCCGACGAGCCTGAGTCGTTGAGCACCCCGACGAGCTCCATGCCCGCTGCGGTGATTCCCGCCGAGGCCGCCGCGAGCTCCTTGCTCGTCTCTGAGAGCGACTGCTTCGTCTCGGCGAGCGTCTCGCGGAACGCCGAGATCTCTTCGGTGTCCAGCAGGTGCTTGCTGATGAACGTCTTGGGGTTGAGGTCGGCGAGGCTCAGATCCGCGAACTCGGGACCAAGCTCGCTGGCCAGCTGATCCTTCGCGCCGCTCGCGATGTTCATGAGGTACTTGTAGACGCGCGCCGCCTTGCGAGCGAACCCGGGGATCCTCTCCGGCCCGAACATGAGCACAGCGAGCACTACCAACCAGATGACTTCGGGTGCGCCCAGATCCACGTCCGGAAGGATAGCCCGCCTGCGGTAACGCTGCTGTACCGGGACCGAGAATGGCTACAGGCCGGCGGCGTCGAGAAGGCTGACGAAGGCTCGAGTCTGCTCCTCGGAGGCGTTCAGCAACGGCGCTCGTACGCCTCCTGCGCCCCGTCCTCGAGCCGCGAGGCCGGCCTTGACCAGCATCACGCCCTGCGTGGCGAAGACGCCTTGGTAGACGCCCAGGAGGGCCCGGTAGCGGGCGATGGCTCCCTGCGTGTCACCGGAGAGCCACGCGGCGATCACCTCGGCTGTCCGAGCACCCGAGAAGTGCGTGGAGGTGCCGACGACTCCCGCACCCCCGACTGCCATGAGCGGGAGCAGCATCGCGTCGTCACCGGCGTAGAACGCGAGGTCGGAGTTGGCCATGACCAGAGCGGACTGTACGGGGAGGCCCTTGGCATCCTTCACCGCGACGATGCGCGGGTGCTCGGCCACCTTCAGCAGCGTCGCTGTCTCGATCGGCACGCCGGCTCGGTGGGGGATGTCGTAGAGGATCACGGGCACCTCGGTCGCGTCCGCGACGGCGAGGAAGTGGGCGGCGAGCGCGTCCTGCGGAGGGCGCGAGTAGTACGGGGTCACGACGAGGAGGCCGTCAGCGCCGGCCTCTGCCGCCTGCTGCGCCAAGTGGATCGTGTGGGACGTGTCGAACGTACCGACGCCCGCGATGACCTGGGCACGGTCGCCGATCGCCTCGATCACCGTCTGCAGCAGTCGTAGCTTCTCGTCGTCGCTGGTCGTGGGCGACTCGCCCGTCGTGCCGTTGATGACCAGCGCATCGTTGCGCTGCTCGTCGACGAGGTACGTGGCCAGGTCCGCTGCGGTGTCGAGGTCGAGGGACCCGTCGGCGGCGAACGGCGTGACCATGGCCGTGACGAGCCGACCGAAGGGAGGCTGCGTCACGTCACGACTCCTTGATCACCACGAGCGGATCACCCTCGGTGACCACGTCGCCTGGCGCGACGACGATCTCGACCACAGTCCCTGTGACGTCAGCCAGCACGGGAATCTCCATCTTCATCGACTCCAGCAGGACCACCGAGTCCAGGGGACCCACAGTGTCCCCCACGGCGACATCCACCGACAACACATTTGCGACGATCTCGGCACTGACCGTGTGACTCATGGGCCTCATCGTAGGGCCCCAAGCCACTAGGCTGGGATCGTGAGTCCCACACCCGCCGCGTTGTCCGGCAAGCACGCTCCCAAGCCCGCCGCTTGGGCCCACACCGAGGACTACGTCCCCGAGTCCCCGGCCGGCATGGCCGCTCGCGCTGCAGCAGGAGACCTCGGCCTCGTGTCGCCGAGCCGTGGCGCCGCACAGACCCTCACCTTCCTCGCCCGCATCCTCGCTGCCAAGGCCGTGGTCGAGATCGGTACTGGCGCGGGCGTGTCGTCGCTGGCGCTGCTGGAGGGCATGCATCCTGACGGCATCCTCACGACGATCGACGCCGAGTCGGAGTACCAGAACGTGGCGCGCCGGATCATCGCGGACACAGGGATCCGCTCCCAGCGGCTCCGGACGATCGCCGGCGCGTCGCTCACGGTCCTGCCCAAGCTCAGCGACGGCGCGTACGACCTCGTGCTGATCGCCGGCGAGCCGCTCGACGCCCATGAGCACCTCGAGCAGGCGATCCGGCTCCTCCGGCACGGCGGCGTCCTCGTGCTGTCGCACGCGATGCTCGGTGGCACAGTGGCCGACCCGACCAACGAAGGCGACGAGACGCTCATCACGCGTGACGTGCTCGAGGCTGTTGCGGGGATGGACGACCTCACGCCGGTCTTCCTGCCCGTCGGCGACGGCATCCTGGCTGCGGTCAAGCACTGACCGCAGCCCTACAGGTCCGCCTCAGTCCTGGCTGATCTTCGTGTTCTTCGGGACGACAGTGATGCCCTCTTCGGACACATGGAACCCGCGGGCCCGGTCGTGGTCGTGGTTCACGCCGATCTCCACGCCTTCCGGCACCACGACGTTCTTGTCGAGGATGGCGCGGCGGATCACCGCGTTGCGGCCCACCCTGCTGCCTGAGAAGATGACCGACTCCTCGATCTTGGCCCACTTCTCGATGAGCACGTTCGGGCTCAGCACCGACCTGTCGACGTCGCCGCCGGAGATGATGCAGCCCGAGCCGACGATGGAGTCCTCGGCGGTACCGCGCAGCGTGAACTTCGCGCCCGGAACCTGCGCCTGGCTCGTCCAGATCGGCCACTTCCGGTTGTACAGGTTGAACTCGGGAACAACGGAGACGAGATCCATGTGAGCCTCGTGGTACGCGTCGATGGAGCCGACGTCACGCCAGTAGTTGCGGTCCTTGTCGGTCGCACCCGGGACCGAGTTGGTCGTGAAGTCGTACACCTGCGCGTCCCCGGCATCCACGAACGCGGGGATGATGTTGCCGCCCATGTCGTGGCGCGAGCCTTCCTGCTCGGCATCGGCGCGGAGCATCTCCACGAACGCGTCGGAGGAGAAGATGTAATTGCCCATAGAGGCGAACGACTCGTCGGGCGAGCCCGGCAGTGCGGGCGGGTCGGCCGGCTTCTCCAGAAAAGCGCGGATCTTCCCGTCGGGCGCCGCATCGATGATCCCGAACTCCGACGCGCTCGCCCGCGGGACGCGGATCCCCGCCACCGTGCAGCCGAGGCCAGAGTCCATGTGCGCCTCGAGCATCTGCTCGACGTCCATGCGGTAGATGTTGTCGGCACCGAAGACGACGATGTAGTCGGGCTGTTCGTCGTCGATGAGGTTCATCGACTGGAAGATCGCGTCGGCGCTGCCCTGGAACCACTGCTTTCCGGTGCGCTGCTGCGCCGGCACGCTCGTCACGTAGTTGTTGAGCAGGACCGACATCCGCCACGTCAGCGCGATGTGCCGGTCGAGCGAGTGCGACTTGTACTGGGTGAGGACGGCGATGCGACGCAGGTCCGAGTTCACCATGTTCGACAGGACGAAGTCGATGAGCCGGTACGTCCCGCCGAAGGGAACTGACGGTTTCGCACGATCAGCGGTGAGCGGCATGAGCCGCTTCCCTTCTCCACCAGCGAGCACGATGGACAGCGCATTCGGCCTCGTTACCATGACGACAGACTAGTGAGGCAGCGCGTCTGGAGAACACCCATTCGCCCAGGATTCACGAAAGGTCCGCCAACCTGTCCAAGAATGGTTTGGTTGTGGCAGGCTCGCGATCATGAGCATCCGTGTTTCGATCCTCACCCGTGAGTACCCGCCGTTCATCTATGGCGGCGCCGGGGTCCATGTCGGCCAGCTGGTCCCGCAGCTTGCGAAGCTGTGCGACCTCGTCGACGTCCAGTGCATGGGACAGCCACGGGATGGCGCCGTGGCGCACGCCGAGGACTACCCTCCGGGGGCCAACCCGGCGGTACGGGTGCTCGGCGCCGACGTCTCGATGGCGGCGGCTGTTCCCGAGGTCGACGTGATCCACGCGCACACCTGGTACGCCCAGTTCGCCGGCCTCATCGCGGGACGGCTGCTGGACGTCCCCACCGTCGTCACCGCGCACTCGCTCGAGCCTGACCGGCCGTGGAAGGCCGAGCAACTGGGTGGCGGCTACCGAGTGAGCTCGTGGATCGAGAAGACGGCCTACGAGCAGGCGGATGCGGTGATCGCGGTCAGTGAGGCCATGATCGCCAACATCCAGGCCGCCTACCCGGGCGTCGAGCGGGAGCGGATCCACGTCGTGAAGAACGGCATCGACCCCGACGAGTTCAAGCCGGACCACGACACGGATGTCGTCGACTCCCTGGGGATCGACCGCGACCACCCGGTCGTCGTGTTCGTGGGCAGGATCACCCGGCAGAAGGGACTCGTCCATCTCGTCCACGCGGCCGGCGACCTCGACCCCGACACCCAGCTCGTCCTGCTGGCAGGCGCACCCGACACCCCGGAGATCGCCGCGGAGTTCGAGGAGGCGTTCCGCGAGCTCGAGGCGGCTCGGCCGGGACGGGTGATCTGGGTACGGGACATGCTGCCCCGCGAGTCCGTGCGCCAGGTCCTCACCCACGCAGAAGTCTTCGCCTGCCCCTCGGTCTACGAGCCGCTCGGCATCGTCAACCTCGAGGCGATGGCGTGCGAGACAGCCGTGGTCGCGTCCGCGGTAGGTGGCATCCCCGAGGTCGTGGTCGACGGTACGACAGGGCTACTGGTCGCCTACGAACCGGACCGTGCGGACGACGAGGCCTACATCGCCGACTTCGAGGCGAAGTTCGCGGAGAGCATCAATGCCCTCACCCGTGACCCCGACCGTGCGCGAGCCATGGGCCTGGCGGGTCGGAAGCGCTGCATCGACGAGTTCTCCTGGGCCACGATCGCGGCGCAGACGGTCGCCGTGTACGAGAAGGCGATCGCCGCCTACAAGACGAGGTGACATGCAACAGCGCCCGCCGGGACTGGTCCGGGCGGGCGCTGCGACAAAACTGAATGAGGTCCTAGCCGACGACCCCTCGCAGGGCCTCGAGCAGGTCGGTCGCCTCTTGTGCGTTGAGCTCGACGACGAGACGTCCTCCCCCGTCGACGGGAACGCGCATGACGATTCCGCGGCCCTCCTTCGTGACCTCCATGGGTCCATCACCGGTTCGCGGCTTCATCGCGGCCATCGCGTCTCCCTTTCGTGTC
>JBBQBP010000043.1:0-23601 GCA_038317635.1 Propionibacteriales bacterium | reverse complement strand
CTTCAGACGGGCGCGGCGACCCCGTTGTCACACCCTCGAGTGCTCACCCAACATCACCGCTCGACGGCCCTGGCAGCGTCCCAACCGCCGCCCACAACCAAGCACGACCAAGATTCACGACTTGTTCAGCAGTCTCCTAGCGCAGGGCCCCGGCCCGCGTCACCTGACCAGCGGTGTCGCTGGCGGGAGCCGTTGTCGTCACCTTGGCCGCCCGATACCGTCCTGACATCACTTAGCACGTGCTAAGTAGACCTAGGAAAACTATGACACTGACGTTGCCAACCCCCCGAATCATCGAGGCCGAGTCCGTACCGGCTCTGCGTTGGGGGGTGATCGGCGTCGGCATCGCGGAGCGCTTCGTCGCGGCGCTCCACTCTCACACACCGCAACGGGCCGTCGCGGTGACCTCGCTGCGTCGCGAGAGGGCTGCGGCGTTCGCCGCCAAGCACGGCATCGTGACCGTGCACGCGACGGTGGACGCCCTGGTGGCCGACGCGGCCGTCGACGCCGTCTATGTGGCCACGCCCCACCCGCTCCACCATGCCCAGGCGCTCGCCGCGATCGCCCATGGGAAGCACGTCCTCATCGAGAAGCCCATCGCGATGTCCGCCGCAGAAGCGCGGGAGCTGACCGACGCCGGGCGGAGCGCGGGCGTTCTCGTCATGGAGGCGATGTGGACCCGCTACCTGCCGCAGACCGACATCGTCCGCCAGGTCGTCGCCGACGGGCTCCTCGGGGACGTCCACCTCGTCCAGGCGGACTTCGGCTTCGTCGCGCCGGCTGACCCGACCCACCGGCTCTGGGACCCGGCGCTCGGCGGTGGTGCGTTGCTCGACGCCGGTGTCTACCCCATCTCGTTCGCGTCGTCGGTGCTTGGTGCACCATCGGTCATCCATGCCGTCGGCGCCACGCTGGAGAACGGCGTCGACACGCGAGCGAGCATGGCCATCTCGTACACCGGTGGCGGCACGTCACTGCTCTCGACGTCGCTCGTGACCACTCTGCCGATCGAGGCACAGGTCATGGGCTCGAAGGGCCGCCTCAAGGTCCTCAGCCCGTTCTTCGGGCCGTCGGGGGTCGAGGTCACGGTTGGCCAGTCCACGCCCGCCGAGGTGGCGACCTGGCACGACGAGCGGTTCCCAGGGAGGTACGACGCGATGTGCGGCGAGTCCATCGCGTTCGCCTCGTACGTCGCCGAGGGGCGCACGGAGTCGCCGCTGCATCCCCATGACGAGCTGGTCGCGGTAATGGCCACCATCGACGAGGCACGCGCACAGCTGGCTGCTGCCTCGACCCCGCGGGGTGCATGACGACCCAGGCCGAACCGCCACGCCGGCGGGCGCCGACGATGAGCGAGGTGGCTCGCCTGGCCGCGGTGTCGCGGCAGACGGTCTCGCTCGTCCTCCGGCATGCCCCGGGACCGAGCGCGGCCTCGCGTGCCGCCGTCCTCGCCGCGGTCGACGAGCTCGGCTTCCAGGCGAACATGTCCGCACAGCTGCTGCGGCAGGAGCGCACGCGGCTCATCGGGGTCATGTTCGAACCGAGGATCACGTTCGAGTCCCGCTTCGTCGAGCATCTGCTGGAACGGGCGGCGCGGGAGCGTCTGGGCGTGGTGCTCGGACCCGTGACATCGCAGCGGACCACAGAGGTGGTGGTCAAAGAGCTTCTCGGGCATCGGGTCGAGGCGCTGGGCTGCTTCAACCCGGACCCGTCGTCGGCGGCGCTGAGGACCGCGATCAGCAGGCTGCCCGTGGTCTGGCTGGGCGAGAGGAGCGTCGATGGGCAGGTGGATGCCGTCCACAGCGATGACATGGCTGGGCTCCGCCTCGTCGTCGAGCACCTCGTCGGGCTCGGGCACCGTGACATCGCGTACGCGGGTGGCCTGGGCGGTCGAGTCGGCCCGGACCGCGCCGAGGCGTACCGACAGGCGATGACGGAAGCCGGTCTTACCGACCACATCGACCTCCTCACCGTCGGCTTCGGCGAGGAGGACGGTGCGGCGGCCGCACGCCTCGTGCTCGCGCGCGACCAGCTGCCCACAGCCGTCATCGGGTGCAGCGATCACGTCGGAGCCGCGCTCATCGCGGTGTTCAGCCGCGCCGGCGTCCGTGTCCCCGAGGACGTGTCGGTGACCGGCTATGACGACAGCGACATCGCAGCCCTCTCGTACCACGACCTCACCGCGGTACGGCAGGACGCCGATCTGAACGCGGCGGAGGCACTGGCAGCGATGCTGCGGCGGCTGGAGGACCCGGGCTCCGAGCCCCGCGACATCGCGACGGCGGCCACCCTCACCGTCCGTGGTTCGACCGGCCCGGCGCGTACCGCCGGAGCCCAGGAAAGCGAGTCACGGCCCCCGGACCGTGTGGGATGATGCAGCAATGACCGTCAGCAAGCTCGATGCGGTGACAGCCGCTGCCGTCGACTTGGCGCGCGCAGCGGCCGAAGAGGCCGCTGCAGCCGCCGGTGACTTCGGCGTCGGCGAGTTCCTAGGCGTCGTCGCCGAGGGCGAGCGGCTGGTCACGCACGCGTTCGTGTGTCCGCACCCCGGCTACGTCGGGTGGCACTGGGCCGTGACCTTGGCCCGCGCCACCCGCGCCAAGGCTCCCACCGTCGACGAAGTGGTGCTGCTCCCCAGCAACGAGGCGCTGCTCGCGCAGGCATGGGTCCCGTGGGCGGAGCGCATCGGCCCCGGTGACCTTGCGCCAGGCATGCTGCTGCCGCTCGGTGACAACGACCCCCGGGTCGTCCCGGGCTACACCGGTGGTACGGAGAACGACGACGAGTCCCTCGCCGTCCGCGCCGTGGTCCATGAGCTCGGGCTCGGACGGGAGCGGTTGCTGAGCGAGTTCGGCCACTCGCTCGCGGCCCAGCGCTGGTACGACGGGGAGTACGGTCCAGACGCGCCGTCCTCGAAGCTCGCTCCTGCTCCCTGCGGCACCTGCGCCTTCTTCGTACGCCTCCGTGGATCGCTCGGCGTCGCGTTCGGCGCCTGCGCCAACGAGAAATCGCCCTCGGACGGACATGTCGTCAGCCTCGAGCATGGGTGCGGCGCCCACTCCGACGTCATCGCCGAGGCCGCAGCGCCTCTGCCTGACGCGCTGTGGGACACGATCAGCGACGAGATGTCACTGTTCGACTGACGGCCGCTGCGTCGTCGGTGACAGCCTCCGGCGCTTGCGGTACCGGGTGTACGTGCTGAACAGCACGCCCGAACCGGTCGCGGTCAGCGCGACCCACAGCCACCAGCCCTGACCTTGGGCTTGCAGCCAGGCGTACTGCCACCACAGCAGGACCGTGGCGAGGGCCGAGACGCCGGTGCCGACGTAAGCCGCTGCGACGCCATCCTCGTCTACCGGATCGACCGGAGCCTGAACCAGCGTGTGATGTTCAAGGTCGTCCACGTGTCCACTCTACGGACAACTGGTACCCCGAGTAAGGGTTGCCTCCGGGCTTTCCCTAGGCTGCGCGCCATGGTGCAGAAGTCCCCGAAGGCAGCGACCACTCCTGCCGCGCTCCCTCCCAAGAGGAGCTCCCTTGACCGCTACTTCGCTATCAGTCGGCGAGGGTCCACGATCGGCGCGGAGATCCGCGGTGGTTTGGTCACCTTCGTCACGATGGCCTACATCATCGCCCTGAACCCGTTGATCATCGGCACGGTGCCCGACGTCAACGGGAACCTCATCTCCGGAGCGCCCTACAAGGTCGACGGGGTGGTGTCCGGGGCGAACATCGGCGCGGCGATCGGCATGGTCGCCGCGGCGACGGCCCTCATCGCAGCACTGATGACGATCCTCATGGGCGTGTACGCCCGGTTTCCGATCGGCCTCGCCACGGGACTCGGCATCAACGCACTCCTCGCAGCCAGCATCGTGCAGAAGATGACCTGGGCGCAGGGCATGGGCCTGATCGTCTGGGAAGGCATCATCATCACGCTGCTGGTGCTCACCGGCTTCCGCAAGGCGGTGTTCCGAGCCGTACCCACATCGCTCCGCATTGCGATCAGTGTCGGCATCGGCCTGTTCATCGCCCTCATCGGCCTCAAGGACGCCGGCTTCGTCCGCAAGCCAGCGGGTTCGGTGCCCGTCGAGCTCGGAATCAACGGCAACCTGTTCGGCTGGCCAACGCTGGTCTTCTGCCTCGGCCTGCTCCTCGTCATCGTGCTCTTCGTCCGTAAGGTCAAGGGCTCGCTGCTCATCGCCATCCTCGGCATGACGATCTTCTCCGTCATCCTCGAGACGATCGTCAAGAACGGGCCGGCTTTCGGCGCGGACGGCAGCGTCAACCCGACCGGATGGCAGCTCAACGTCCCAGAGATCTCGGGCAACATCTTCCAGCTCCCGAACCTGCACCTGCTGTTCCGCGTCGACATGTTCGGTGCCTTCTCCGGTGGTCCGACCGTGGTCCTGAGCGTCGTCATGACGATCTTCGCGCTGCTGCTCAGCGACTTCTTCGACACCATGGGCACGATCTTCGCCGTCGGCAGCGAAGCCGGACTGCTCGACAAGGGCGGCAACCCGCCGTACATGCAGCAGATCCTGATCGTCGACTCACTCGCCGCCGTCGCCGGTGGCCTCGGCTCGGTCTCGTCGAACACGTCCTACATCGAGTCCGCCTCGGGTGTCGGTGAGGGTGCCAGGACGGGTCTGGCCTCGGTCGTGACAGGTCTCGGGTTCGCCGTTGCGCTGCTGCTGAGCCCGCTCGTCAACGTCGTGCCGTCAGAGGCTGCCGCACCGGTCCTGGTCCTCGTGGGCTTCCTCATGATGCAGCAGGTGGCCGAGCTCGACTGGCGCGATCTGGAGGAGGCCATCCCGGCGTTCCTCACGATGGTGCTCATGCCGTTCACGTACTCGATCACGAACGGCATCGGCGCGGGTTTCCTGCTGTACACGATCATCAAGCTCTTCCGTGGCAAGGCACGTCAGGTCCACCCGCTCATGTGGGTGATCGCGGCGCTGTTCCTCGTGTACTTCTCGCAGGGCGTGATCCTGCACTGGATGAACCTGTCCTGAGTCAGGGCAACGTCATCGCGAAGACGTCGGGGGCCGGGCGACCGGCCCCTTCGGCGTCCTCGGCCCAGGCCGGCAGCCGTCGGAGCCAGTCACTGACGTGCTCCACGAGGTCGGCGGAACCCTCGAGTGCGCCGATGCTCGCGCGCCATGCCTCGCCCGCCTCGACCGCCACGGCGTACCGCTGATAGCCGACCTCGCTGCCGGCAGGAGGCCGGAGGGGCAGCGCTGCGTCGCGCGCCCACAACGTACGCAGGGCGAAGTGGGACGCGACGCCGGCACGGGCGAGGTCGAAGTCCAGCCTCTCGGCTGTCGCGTGGTCGATGCTGAGCCGGAGGTTCGCTGACGAGAGCCCATCGAGCCAGTGGCTGACGATCTGCCAGCTGGGGACGAGGCGGTCCGGCGGTACGAAGTGGCCGTGGAGCAGCTTGTCCACGTCGCTCGGGAGCGGGGAGTCGGCGGCGAGCAGGGGCGCGCCGGGGTCATGCTTCAACAGAGGCTTGAACCAGCTCTGCTTGGGGGGACTGAGGACGTGGAACGGCACGTCGCCGCGCAGCCTGTCCGCCATGTCGCCGGTGGGATGGAACAGCGATCGCACATCGGTGATGCTCACCGCCCAGAGCCGTACACCGCTCGCGGTGCCCGACGCTCCACCCGCTATCTCGGCCACGACCCTAACGTAACCCCAGCCTGGCTCGATCGGCAGGCATTCGTGATCGCAGGACTTCGGCGCCACCTCGTAGTGTGGGGATCGTGACTCCTCGAACCCGGCGCATCATCGTGACATCGGTGCTTGCCGGGCTGATCGTCGTGGTCCTACTTTCGGCCCTGTTCCATTGAGGCAATAGGCTGCCCCACGTGCCAGCCCTACGTCGAGCCGCAGGTGTGATCACCGCGCTGCTGCTGCTGTGGGCGTTCGCTGCCCCAGGGGCCTTCGCCGACACTGTGGCCTTCACCTGGTCGGACGCCGTCATCACCGACCCGGTGGGCCTGGCGACCGACCACGATCACTCCCTGTACTGGACGGCCAACGCCAACCCCGACAAGAAGTCGTCCGTGTACGCGGTGGACCCGGCTGGCCGCGTCCGCGCGACGCTGACGTACCCCCAGGCCACGACCGGACTCATCGCCGTCGGCTATGACTCGGGCAGGGTGTACACGCTCGACAAGAGCCCCAAGACCAACACGCTGCGCCTGGCGTACATGACACTCTCGAACCTGGTGGTGGACGGCTCTCTGCCGTTCCACTTCTACGAGTTCGTGCTGCCCGAGTCGGGGCAGACGATCGCGGCGCTGATCGTGGCGCCGGACAGCCAGTTCTACGTGGTGGCTCAGTCCGGCCACGTCTACAAGGCGCCGGCGAAGCCGTCGCTCGTGGGCACCCACAAGCTCACGAAGATCTCCGACGGCATCGCGGGGGTCACGGGCGGCTTCTACGACGCGGCCCACCAGGCGGTGGTCCTGAGGACGGCGACCAGTATCGTCTTGGCCGACCCGGTCAGTTTCGCGACGATCCGTACGATCCCGGCTCCGGCCCAGGCAGGTGCCCGGGGCATCACCTCCGCGCTCGACGACCAGTCGTACCTGCTCATTGGTCAGGGGTCCGGGAGCACCGTCCTGTCGGTGAGTGAGACGTCGAGCACGCCGTCCGCGACCACGTCTGACGCCCCTACTCCGAGCGCTTCCCCGAGCGGGTCGGCCACGACCACCCCCGCAGCGACATCGTCCTTCCACGCGGACCAGCTGTTCGGAGCAGGCACCCGTGTCGCCCTCGGTGGGGCACTCGTCCTGTCGCTCATCGCTGGAGTGGTGGCGTTCGCCCGGCGCTAGTCCTGCAGTACCGCCGCTAGTCCTGCCCGTCGATCGTGATGATCACGGAGAGCAGGCGTACCGCAAGACCAGTCAACGCATCGCGGGAGGTGTCCCGCAGCTCCAGGTGAGGCAGGGGAACGGCTGCTGCCAAAGCCGCTGTACGACGACAGCGTGGGTCCGCCAGCACGGCCTTGATCGCGTTCGGGTTCCCCGCCGCGACGATGCCGTCCAGTGTGGGCGCGACCGGCTCGATGAGGGCAGCGACGTCCCCGGAAGCCTTCTCGTACGCTGCCTTGGCCTGGTTCTCCCGCCGCCGCGCGAACCGTTG
Source organism: Propionibacteriales bacterium (assembly GCA_038317635.1). Classification (GTDB taxonomy): domain Bacteria; phylum Actinomycetota; class Actinomycetes; order Propionibacteriales; family Propionibacteriaceae; genus Fen-668. The sequence goes on along the minus strand of JBBQBP010000043.1, from coordinate 16,452 downwards.
CTGCGACCAGCCGCCGGCCGCGGTTCGGGACTGTACGTAGTGGCCCCTGCGCTTCGACTCCGTGACGGCCTGGCCGTCCCAGAGACCCACGGCGTGACCGTCCGCACGTACGGCGAGCAGCCCGAGCCGACGTGGCGATCGTGCGGCCGTGATGAGGTCGGCCAGCAGGTCGTCGCCGAGCTCGGCACCGGGCCACAGCAGTCGCATCCGCGCGCTGGCACCGTCCGTGCCGGCGGCGATGACGCCGTCCGCGGAGCCCGTCACAGAGCCCTTGCCGTGCCGGATCCAGAACGTGTCGAGCCACTTCTCGATGCGTCCCGGCGGGACGGACACGGTGTGGCTCATGGGTATTACCCTGGCCCCCCAGGGGGTTGAGGACAACTGAGGCGACGATCGGCACATCGCCTCCACCATGTGGCTTCCGGCCTCCACCACTAGGATTCCGGCCTCCACCACTAGGATTCCGGCAGGAGGCACGTCAGATGAGTCAGCTGATCGACACGACGGAGATGTATCTCCGCACGATCTACGAGCTGCTCGAGGAGGGAATCACCCCTCGTCGGGCACGGATCGTCGAGCGGCTCCACCAGACCGGTCCCACCGTCTCGCAGACCGTCGCGCGGATGGAGCGGGACGGCCTCCTGACGATCGATGACGAGCGGCTTATCCAGCTCAGCCCCGAGGGCCATGCGGCGGCCGTCGACGTGATGCGCAAGCACCGTCTCGTCGAGCGGCTGCTTCTCGACATCATCGGTCTCGACATCGCACTCGTGCACGACGAGGCCTGCCGTTGGGAGCACGTCGTGTCGCCGGCGGTGGAGGAGCGACTGGTTGTCCTCCTCGGTGATCCGCACACCTCCCCGTACGGCAACCCCATCCCGGAGACGGGCGACAGAGGTGCAGGGGCCTTGTACGCGTTCCGTGACGGCAACAGACCCCTGACCCAGCTGGTCACTGAAGAGCGCCTCACCGTGACCATCCAGCGGATCGGGGAGCACCTGCAGCAGGAGCAGGAGCTCGGTGCCGTGCTCGCGCTCGGGATCACGCCCGGCGCGACGGTCACGGTCGTGGCCACACGCCACGGTGTAGAGGTCTCCACCGGGAAGGGCCAGGCTGTGCTGCCCGACGCGATTGCTGAGCACCTCTTCGTCAGCATCTGACGTGGACGCCTCGCTCGGATCGCTCCTTCGCGGGCACTGGTACGACGCGGTGGTCGCTGTGCTCCACGATCAGGGCTCCGGCGACCCGCGCCTGCAGCACGCCGAACGGCTCGCCGTGGCGGCGAGGCGGATCCTCGACCTCGATGCCGAGGACTTCGGCCAGATCGGCTCCGAGTTCGCCTCGGACTGGGCGCGGTCACTGGAAGAGGCGTCCTTCCCCGCTCAGCCCCGAGACCCGCAGCGAGGTGCACTCGCGTCGTTGGGTGGGTTGTACGAGCTCATGCTCGAGGTCCTCGAGCTGCGAGCGCGTCGCCACGAGCCGCTTCAGGTGGTGGTGACGGCACACCTCATCGGGGAGTACCTGCCGCAGCTGGCATGGGAGACCCGGCTCGGGCACGCCGGCGACCCGTTGAGGATGCGGGAGTCCGTCGGGGAGCGGTGGGGGACGGCGAGCACCGGCTGTGTCCACCCGTCGACGGCTCGTGCCGCGGCGAAGCGGGCGCTGAACGCGTGCGATGGAGACGCGGTCGGCTACACCGCGTACCTCGACAAGTTCCACTCTCGCCTCGGGAACGCCCTGGCGGTGTGTGCGATGAACCATGAGACGGTCAAGGCGGGGGAGCGGCCGGATGTCGGTACGACCTGTCCGACGCCGTGCAGCTGGGCTGTACGGGGGCAGCTCGCTGAGCGTCTCGACCTGGACGCGCGTGTCCGGCTGGCGCTGATGTACCAGGACTCGGCGATCGTCGGACTGCGCCACCACGCGCCCGTGGGGCACTTCTTCGGTGTGCCGTCGACCGCTGAGATCGTCGAGGCCTGGCTGGCCACCTGGGAGCGGCTCAACGCCCCGTGGCCCGACGGGTCGAACCCGCTCCAGGGGAACGTAGCCTCCGACCGGGGCGAGCCCACGGAGGCACTGCCGGGCATGAGCCGGCTGGTGTCCGCGGTGGCCGGGCGACCGATCGGTGCGGGCCGGATCGTCCGTACGATCGGGGACCAGATCTCGGCGGAGATCGACGCGGCAGTGCCCCTGGGGCGAGGATGATCACGTGGCACGGCGAATCAGGATCGACTGGGACTCGTACCTGCAAGGCTTTCACTCGGAGCGTCCCGGCGCGACCGAGCAGGTGCTCAGCAGGGCGCTGAACGGGCACCACACCCCGTACCGCTGGCTGGCTCGCGCCGTGTCGGCGAGAGCTACGACGGTGCTCGATGTCGCATGCGGGGCCGGCGCCATGATACGGGAGCTCGAACGTCCCGGGCGGCTCGTCGTCGGCGTGGACATCTCGTCGGCCGAGCTGGAGCTGGCTCAGCACCGCAGCGAGGGCCCGTGGGTACGAGGGGATGCCCTGCAGCTGCCGTTCGCCGACGAGAGCCTCGACGCCGTCGTGTCGAGCATGGGAATGGTGGTGGTCCATCCCACGTCCCGGCTGCTCGAGGAGGTGGCGCGAGTGCTGCGTCCAGGCGGGATGCTCGCGTTCATCGCGCCCACCGTACGACCCGTGTCGCCCGGGGATGTACGGATCGGCGTCAACCTCGCCTCGCGCCTACGGACGCCGCCTCGGTTCCCCGGCCCGCTGGAGTTCACCGACTTCGCTGCCACGCTGCGCAGCCACGGGATGCGCAAGTACGAGGACGGGCGCGAGCGGTACCGGATCGCGATCCACTCCCGGGCGGATGCCGAGCTGATGGTCGCCGCGCTGTACCTGCCGGCGACCCGCCCGGCGCGTCTGGAGGCAGCGATCGCGTACCTGGAGCACGAGGTCCGGAAGACCGGACAGGTCGAGCTGGCCGTACCGATGCGGCGGATCGTGGCGCTCAAGTAGCGAGCGTCACCCTGCTGGGCAGGTCCTTGCGCAGAGGTGGTCGTCAGCTGGTCTGGGCGCCCGCCTCGGCCTCGGCCTTGAGCTTCTCGATGTCGACCTTCTCCACCTCGGTGATGAGCCCGTCGAGCTGTGCGGCATTGAGTGCACCGGCCTCGCGGTACAGGAGCATTCCGCCCTTGATGACCATGAGCGTCGGGATGCTCGTGATCTCGAGCGCCCCCGCGATGTCCTGGTTGTTCTCGGTGTCGAGTTTCGCGAACGTGAGGTCCGGGTACTTCGCGCTCGCGGCCTCGAAGATCGGGCCGAAGCGACGACACGGACTGCACCACTCCGCCCAGAAGTCGATGAGGACGACGTCGGACGTCTCGACGGTCTCAGAGAAGTTTGCGCTGGTGAGTTCAACAGTTGCCATGTGTCCAATACCTCCGCAGACCCCAACCACTCGGCCAGGGTGTTCATTCCGGGTCCGGGCGGCCCTGGGAGGATTCGAACCTCCGACACAAGGTTTAGGAAACCTCTGCTCTATCCCCTGAGCTACAGGGCCTGGCGGCCCTGCCATTCTGACAGGTCGCGACTGGGTCCGTCGACGCGACCCGGTCCACCCGTCAAGGACCTCTGAGTCGCGTGGAAGGTCTGGCGTGCGGGCGAAGATCATACCAGTGACACCCGGGACCCTGTGGCTTTCTCCACCATTATGTGAGTCTTCTCACCTGGCCTTGTGGCCGAGGCGTCAGTGACCTACAGTTATCCCTCGAGAGCGGCGCCGACGATGATGTCTCCTGGGGGTGGGTAGACGGCTTTCAGCCCTTCGCTTGGCGCCGCTCTCATCTTTCACCCTCAGTGTTTCGACTGTCTGGGCCTGGTCCATCGGACCAGGCCTTTGTTGCGTGTCCGGCCACCACACGGGCGTTCGCCTACGATGCGGCTATGAGCTCCAGTCACTGGGCGACAGCACTGGCGACCTGCCTCGTGGGTGAACCGGTCGATCTTCCCGACACACCGCCGCACGCCCGAGCCGTGCTCGCCGCGCTCGAGCAGGAGGGCTGGCCGGCATCGCGGATCGTGGCGATCGCCCGTGCGCGGTTCGACGCCGAGGAGGCGTGGCCGTTCCCGGTTGCCAGAGAGGTCGTGGCCGTCGGTGCGGCGCAGTGGTACGCGCTCGTGGGCGAGGCTCGTTCGCTGCTGGGGCTCGACGGCCTCGTGCAGGCGCCCGCCACACGTACTGCTCTCACTGCGGACGAACGTCGTCTGCTCAGCGACGTACCGCCTCACTGGTGACGCACTGCGGCCCCCCGACAGAAGTCGGAGGGCCGCGGAAGCTGAGGCTGCTGATGCCTCGACCGAAAGGTCAGATGGACTTCTGCGCCGCCAGCAGGTCGCGGATCTCGATGAGCAGGTCTTCGGTGGTCGGCACGACGGGCCCCTCGGCGGTCGGCTTCTTGAAGCGAGCCCTGAAGGACTCGTAGGGCCTCACGAGGGCGAAGTAGACGACCGCCGCGAGGATCACGAACGAGACCAGCCCGGTGAGGAACGGACCCACACTGGTGAGGCCACCGGGCGTGAAGGCGTCGAAGTTGGGCGAACCTCCGGCCTTGGCGAGGAGCTCGATGATGATCTTGGTGAAGCCCTGGACGACCGTCGCGAAAGCGCCACCGATGATGAAGGCGACGGCCAGCTCGATCAGGTTGCCGCGGAACAGAAAGTCCTTGAATCCCTGCATGGGAGTGCCCTTTCGGAGGCGGGTCGCAGAGCCCCCAAGGCCCCACGGTTCCGGGAGAACGTACCAGGGACAGCCGACGGTTCTGGGCGCTCGCCGATGGTGCGGCGCCCCCTACACGAGGTGGCAGTTGTGCCGCTGATGGGTAGCACACAGCCTTCATCCGATCGCCAGCGTCAACGTCGACGACGCCATCGCCATGGTGATGGCACCAGCCTCCGCGGCCGTGACCCGTACGAGCAGCACCGTCGCACTCGTGCCGCCCAGAAGGTTTCCACCGCTGACCGCGGGCACAGCCACGACGAGCACGTGCGAGGCGACCGGCTGTGCCGACGTCGTCGCGTACAGGGTGACGCGTGTCCCAGCCGGTGCCAGCGAGGCGAGTTCGGGGTTGTCGAGCTTCACGCTGAGCACGACCGTCCCGTCGGTCGTCGCACCACCGACGAGCGTGAGGTCGGTCAGGATCTGGCCGGACCGGAGGCCGGTCCCCGCCACCTTGCCGACCGCCTCCTGGGTCCGGGTGAGCACGCCGTCAGGCACGGCTCGTCGCGGCATCCTCGCCAGCTTCACGTCGCCGTCGGTCACCGTGGAGCCTGCGGAGACCAGGCGGCTCGTCACGACAGCTGTGACGAGGTCGGCCGAGTCCTTGCCGGTCACCGCCGAGAGGGCGGCGAAGACGCTCACCCCGGCGAGTACCGCGGCGACGCCGCGCCTGTGCCAGCGGATGAGGTTGATGATCTTTGCTGAGGTCCACACCCCGGACAATGGGCGTCCGGTCGCGGATCCGTCAGTTGTCCCCAGACATCGTGGCGACGAAATGCCCTGTGGAGAACCTCAGGCTGCTGAGGTCGTCGACGAGGAACTCGAGCCGGACGTGGACGGCGACTTCTCGCCGCTGGACGACCTCTCGGACCCCGACGACTTCTCGCCGGAGGTGTTCGGGGCGGGGCTCGCCGCGGCAGCCTTGCCTTTGGTGCGGTTGTCGGTGGCGTAGAAGCCCGAGCCCTTGAACACGACGCCCACGGCCGAGTAGACCTTGCGCAGCGTCCCTTCGCACTCGGGGCACTCGGTCAACGAGGGGTCCGAGAACTTCTGCACGGTCTCCAGCTCGCTGCCGCAGTCGACACAGCGGTACTGGTAGGTGGGCATCTGTGAATCCTCCAAGTCGGGCGTACGGGTCGTCGCCCGGCAACCTGGCTGACGAGCCCTGGAAATGGTACCGCCTGCTCAACGTACCGCCGGGGCGCTGGATTCCGGGTGGACTGACGCGCTCAGCGACACCACACCACGCGCGACGGGGTGACGACCGCGGACACGGGTAGGTCCCATGGATCGATCGGCACCGACTCGTACAGCTCGTCGTCGTTCAGCAGCATCCAGCGTGGGGAGCTCGTACCGACCAGCGCCCGGTCGTACCAGCCACCGCCGGTCCCGAGCCGGTCGCCGGCCAGCGTGCCCGCGATGCCCGGCAGGATCACGAGCTGTGCCTGCTCGATCGCGGCGGGGCCGAGGGGTTCGGACGTAGGTTCCGGGATGCCCCACAGACCGTGCCGAAGACTCGCGCGCCCCTCGTACACAGCCCATTCCGCCGTCTGGCGCCTGCCCGCTGCGGTGGCCGAAAGCACAGGCAGCAGCACGGTCGATCCCCGCGTCAGGAGCGCGTCGAGCAGGTCGGACGTCCCTGGTTCGTTGCCGGCGCTCGCGTACGCAGCCACGATGCGGGGTGTCCAGTCGCCGAGAGCGCCCAGCAGCAGCTCCGTACGCGCCAAGTCGTGGGTGAGCCGGGCCTCACCCGTTTGCGCCGCTCGTGAGGCGCGGACTGCCGCGCGGATCGCATCCTTGGCCGACTGCACGATTTGCGGGATCGCCCGCCCGGTGCCCGGCGTAAGGGAGGCCATTGACCTATCGTAAGGACCATGCCGTTGTTCCGTCGAAAGGCCGATGAGCCTGCGCCAGTACGGGAGACGGTGTGGCCGCCGCTCTCGACGCCCGCGCCTGATCTCGGTCCGTCGCGCAGCATGGCCGCGCATCGTGAGTTCCTCCTGGGCCTGATCCAGCCGCTGATGCCGTTCGGGATGGCGTTGGTCGACGCGGTCGGGCTCCAGGTGAGCGAGAACATCCACGCCGAGTCGTCCGTACCGGGCTTCGACGCGGCTGCGGTCGATGGCTATGCCGTGCGCGCCACTGACGTCCGGGGGGCGAACGAGCGCACCCCCGTACGGCTTCCCGTCGACGGTCGGGTCTGGATCGGAGACGATCCGCTGCCGTCGATGACGGCGCGCATGATCCGTGCTGGGCAGGGCCTGCCGGTCGGCGCTGACACGGTCGTGGCAACCGCGATGACCGACGGCGGTTCGGAGAGCGTCACCATCTCGGCGACCGCCCTCCGCGGGCAGAACGTCTGCGAGGAGGGCTCGGACATCGAAGAAGGTGCCCTGCTCGTGGAGAAGGGCACAGTCCTGGACCCGACCCTCGTGGCGGTCCTCGCGGCGAGCGGGATCGACAAGGTGATCATTCGGCCCCGCCCGCGCGTGGTCGTCATCGCCGTCGGCAGCGAGCTGGCTGCGCCGGGCCGTGCGCTGGGTCCTGGGGAGAAGTTCGACGCCGACTCGAACCTGCTGGCCGCGGCTGCCAAGGCACTCGGCGCCGAGGTGTGGCGTGTGGGCGTGGTCCGTGACGATGCGGCAGCAGTACGACAGGTGCTGGCCGACCAGCAGATCCGCGCTGACCTCATCGTCGTGAGCGGTGGTCTCTCGTACGGACCGGACGGTGTGGTCGGTTCGGCGATCCGCGAGCTCGGGCCGTACGACATCGCCGAGGTCGCGCTCGAACCGGGCGGCTGGCAGGGGGTCGGCCTCCTCGGCGACGACGAGGTGCCGGTCATCATGGTGCCTGGCGAGCCGGTGAGCGCCTTCGTCGCGTTCGAGGCGTTCGTCAAACCCGCGGTCCTCCAGCTCATGGGTGCGGAGCCGGTTCTGCCCGAGACGTACGTGGCCACGGCCGCGATGGGGATGACCTCCACAGCGGGTGTGCTCGAGCTGCGCCGCGGGCTCGCGACAGAGAACGTGGCCGGCTTGGTCGTGTCGCTCGTGGGCGCCCCCCATGCGCCCCTGATGGTGAGTGAGCTTCCCCAGTCGAACGCCCTTGTACTGCTGGGTCCGGACACCGACTTCGTCGCAGCTGGTGACGAGGTCGACATCTGGCTGCTGGACGACTGAGCACTCGTCATGACCGGGCCCATCTACCCGGCGGAACATCGCTGGCCCGCCACGATCTCGTACAACGGCGTGACGCTCGCCCCTTTCCGTAGGCGCGATGTACGGGCCTGGGATGCCATGCGGCGTCGCAACTCGGCGTGGCTGCGGACGTGGGACGCCACCACGCCGCCAGGCGGTCAGAGGCTCGCGGCGCGGTCGATGATCGGCCAGTTCACGTACGAGGCGAGACGTGGAGAGATGCTGCCCTGGCTCGTGTGGGTCGACCCGGCAGGCGACGGCAGGCTCGAGGTTGTCGGACAGCTCACGGTGTCGGCGATCCGGTACGGCGCGGCACGGTGGGCGAGCATCGGCTACTGGATCGACCAGCGCTGGGCCGGTCGCGGCATCATTCCGGCGGCAGTCGCCCTGGCGACGGACTACTGCTTCCAGACCATGAACCTCCACCGTGTCGAGATCGACATCCGGCCCGAGAACGCCGCGTCCCTGCGCATCGTGGAGAAGCTGGGCTTCCGCCACGAGGGCCTGCGCCCGCGGTTCCTCCACATCGACGGCGACTGGCGCGACCACGAGTGCTTCGCGCTGAACGCCGAGGAGGTGCCCGGCGGGATGTGGGAGAGGCTTGGTCCGGGAGTGCCGAGGCTCGGCTGAGCCGTGGGGGCAGCCCCAGGTGACGAAGGTGTCTGGCGGTATTCGTGATCCTCGGCGTGGCTCCACGTCGGTCCCGCACGGGCTTGCCGTACATTCGTCGACATGGGCACTACTGGGCTGATCTTCGGCGGCCTTGTCGCTGCCTGGTTGGCCTACCTCGTGCCTTGGTACCTGAGTCACCGTGACCAGACGCCGATCGACGTCGAGCACACGCTGAACTTCACCGAGGACGCGAAGCTGCTGCATCTCAGCGAAGATCTCGAGACGGCCGAGCCGGCTGACGTCTCGACACCCCTGCTGCGGGCCGCGCTGAAGAGAGAGCTTCACGTACGGTCTCTGAAGGCGGCTCGTCGCCGTCGCCGCGTTCTCGCACTGTTGCTGCTCTCCGTGGTGCTCCTTGGCGTCACGTCGGGTTTCGGGCTGACCCGCTGGTGGACGGTGATCGCGGGCGCCGCTGCCCTGGTGGGATGGCTGGTCGCCTCTCGGTGGAGCATGGGGTTCGTCTACCGACGACTCGACTCGAAGCTCGCCGACATCGAGTTGTGCGACGACGAGGAGACGATCACCATCGCCGTCCCCGATGCGTCGCTCGGCCAGGACGACCTCCTCGCCGAGCACGAGCTCTCCGTCGAGATCTCCGGACCCGTACCGACGATGAGCCTGTGGGACCCGATCCCCGTCACGCCGATCACGTACGTCTCCCGCCCGCTCACGCCGCGCACCGTACGCACCATCGATCTCTCCGTTCCGCACGCACCAGGTCCGGTGGTCCCGGTGACCGCCGACGAGGGGCTCGAGACGGACATCCGCGAGCACCGTCGGGCCTCAGGGGAGTAGCGCTCCCGGCGCATTCCTGACCCCTCGACCGGCCTCGCCATCGAGGGGTCATGACGCGCCGAGACTCGTCTCGAACCGTCGCATACCGTGGCTTCTCGACGGGTGTCCAGAGGCCTTGCGGGCGCCCTGTGAGGTTCCCTTCCAGCAGGGCCGCTGTGCTAGTCTTGGCAGCCGCAAGGGGCTATGGCGCAGTTGGTAGCGCGTCTCGTTCGCAATGAGAAGGTCAGGGGTTCGAATCCCCTTAGCTCCACCCTCCCGAAAGTGTATCTGACAAGGTATTATGCGGACTCCCGCAGGCGAACCCCCCGCCACTGCACAACATATGCACAACATCTGAGGCGTATTTTGGCCGCTTGGAACCGCTTCGGGACCCCAACGACCAACGACGATGGCTGGGAGACAGCGCGTGACGGCGCGGGCTCGAGTCGACCACGCCGTCCCTGGCAAGTGGTCAGACAGCAGCTTTGAGTGGCTCGATCCCGTCCAGCGCGTTGCCGAGGTGATCCCGCTCGACCTCAAGGTCGAAGCGGACCTGGAGGTTGAGCCAGAAGCGGTCAGTGGTGCCGAAGTAGCGGGCGAGCCGGAGGGCGGTGTCGGCGCTGATCCGGCGCTTGCCGTGAACGATCTCGTTGATCCGACGCGGTGGCACGCCGATGGCGACGGCGAGCCGGTTCTGGCTGACCTGCAGCGGCTCCAGGAACTCCTCCATCAGGATCTCGCCCGGGTGAATAGGGGTGATGGTCGTCATGGGTGGCACCTCCTCAGTGATAGTCCACGATCGCGACGTCGGCGGGTCCGGCGTCGGTCCAGATGAAGCAGACCCGCCACTGCTGGTTGATCCGGATGCTGTGCTGCCCTGCCCGATCTCCGCGGAGTGCTTCCAGTCTGTTACCGGGAGGTACGCGGAGGTCATCGAGTGTTTCGGCGGCATCCAGCATCACTAGCTTTCGGAGCGCGACTCGTTCGATACGCGGGTCGATGCTCTTGACTCGTTGACGTGACCAGAGCCGTTCGGTTGCCGAGTCCCCGAAGGATCTGATCACTCACGTACTATAACGCAACGCGTCATAGCAGACTATGGCATCGAGCCCTTCCGCAAGTTCGACATCCATGGCCGAGGGCTACCAAACGTTGGCAGCTACTCCTATCTGCAGACAGCTGGTGACGACAGCACGGGCTGGGCTGTTAGGCCTGTCGTCATCTGGCGAGGTCGTCGACCGCGGGAACGGGCCGGTACAGGCACTCCAGTCGGCGATCCTCACGCGGATGAGTCTGCGCCCGAAGCGGGAGGCGGGCAGTTTGCCGGCGCCGATCAGCATCTTCATCTGCTCACCGGTGACCTCATCGCCTCGGTCCAGGCCGACCCCGGCCAGACCGCCTCCGACCAGTGGCAGGGCGACTTGCCCCTGCCGCGGCAGTAGTCCGAGAGCGTGGAGTAACCCGGCCGGTCGCATCCAGGGCGGCGACATGGCGGGTCAGGTGCTCATACCCCGAACCCGCCGACAACTTCTGCATCCCGATCGCCACCGTGCCTCCTCTCACCCTCCAGAAGCGACCATCACCGGCGCTCGCGGACAGCGGGCGACTAGGAGACCCTGAGACATGGGGGACATCCAGTAAGCCGCTGTCGCTCCTGGTCGTGGACACCACGTCTGCCCCCGCTCTCGCCACCGATACCGACCCGATCGACCGGCTCACATCAACAGAGCACGCCCACGTTGTCTCTGATGTCCCACCCACACTGTCAAGGGCAGTCTGCAGAGCCTGGGGCTGGGGAGAAAGGCCTTGTCAAAGGCATGTATCCCCACATAACCCCCAGTCGTTTCGAGGCGACCGTTGACACGCCCGCCCTGGCGATCACGTCGCCGCACACTGTGAGGGTCGGGCCAGCCTGAATCCGGGTCGTCATTATGTCCGCGCGAACGTCGACATCACCTGCACCATCGCCGGTCGCACCCGCTCGACGCCTTCTCTGTGGGACAAGGGCTGGTACATCGTTCAGCCGCAGTCGTGCCGGAGGCGACCGTCTGGTCCGGCGCGTCAACCACCGCCGCCTGGCCCCTCCAAGTGCCCGACGCCATTCCACGCCCTGCAGCACCCACAGCCCAAGACCGGCTCCGGCTCCGATGTCCCCGACCTTCTCACCAGTCATCAACAGGGGAAACGCAGACAACCAGATCTGCCACACACCCGGTGCATCTGTGGTTGAAGGGTCCGGCCTCGGCTATTGGGGCCGGGGTCCGTAGCGTCGCCGGTATGGCTGTGGGGGGCCGGGTTCAGGACGCTGGGTGCGTGCCGGCAGCAATGCCCTGTCCGCCGAGATGAATGGGTGCTGACTCCACGTTGGGCTCTCCCAGCCCCACTGTGCGGAACGCTCGCCAGGCAATCACCGGCCATCGCCTCCCACCAGGGAGGCGGGCTCGTACGATGGCAAGAGGGCTATGGGGAGGCGCGGATGAGGGTCTCGTTTGCCACCGTCACCGCACGGGCGCGGCGCGACGTTTGGCTGTTTCACACAAGTGCAGCCGAAGAACCGCGGAGGCCGGGAACGGCGCCGCGGAGCCGACGGGTGAATCGTTCCGACATCCCGCCAATGGGGTTGGGTGGTGCGCGTGGGTGACGTCGTGGTCTTCCTCGGCTTCGCGCTGTGCATGGGCGTGATCCTGTTCGCTGGTAGTGGCCTGTCAAGGTATGGGGATCGGATCGCCGCGATCAGCGGCCTGGGTGGCGCCTGGGTGGGGCTCATCCTCATGGCGGCAGTGACCTCCCTGCCCGAACTCATGGTGTCCATCAGCTCGGTGGCGGTAGTGGGCTCTGCCGATCTCGCAGTCGGGAACATCATCGGCAGCTGCGCCTTCAACCTGATCATCCTTGCCGGGCTGGACGCCTTCGTCCCGGCGCGACGGCCGATCTTGAACGTCGCGTCGGCCTCGCACGTGCTCGCCGCGGCGCTGGGGATCATCCTGCTCGCCGTCGTCGGGATCGGCCTGGTCGATCCCTACGAAACCGAACTCACACCCTGGATCGGGATCTCTTCGTTGCTGTTCATCGGGGTCTACCTGGGCTCGGTCCGACTGATCCATCTTCACGCCCGGAACACCGGCGCGGACGGGTCGATCCAGCCCACTCTCGAAGGCGAACTCCCGTCCGGCTCCGATGCCGCGCTCCTCGCTCTGTCGACCCGGCAGGTGGCGTTCCGCTACACCCTCTACGCCGTGGTCATCGTCGCCGCAGCGACTCTCCTGCCCCCGCTCGCGGAGAGGATCGCGGTAGTAACCGGCCTCCAGGAGTCGTTCGTCGGCACCCTCCTTCTGGCCGCATCGACCTCCCTGCCCGAGATCGCGGTCTCGTTCGCCGCCGTTCGGATGGGAGCTGTCGATCTCGCAGTGGGTAACCTCCTCGGGTCGAACCTGTTCAACATCCTTATCCTCGCGGTCGGCGACATCGCCTACACGCGGGGTTTCCTGCTGCGCGACGCCGCCAACATCCACATCGTGTCGGTCCTGTCGACGATTGCCATGTCGGCCATCGTGATCATCGGACTGACCTACAGCACCCGCGGCAAGCGCTTCCTCCTCGCCTGGGACGCGGCCCTGATCCTCGCGGTGTACGCAGCCAATCTGGTTCTCCTCCTGACGCTCCGACTGCCCTAACCCGATTGGTCGGCCTAGGCAGAGTTCCTCAGAGTCCTTCATCCGGTAGGTGCGTCGCGACTTCTCAGCACGTCGTGACTTGGGTGCCCAGCTGGGCGGGATGCGTTCAGTCAGTCCTCGCGTCCGCGGATGAACCCGCAAAGGCGCTCGCGGTGCAGGGCCGCCACGGCGGAGAGGTCGATGCCGGCGGGGCAGACCTTCACGCATTCGCCGTAGGTGGAGCACGGCCCGAACTCCGCCTCGAGGACATCCATCAGGGCGCGGACGCGGCGTCCCCGTTCTCGCGACGGTTGGGGGAGTAGGGCCAGGTGGGCGAGCTTGGCCCCCGCGAACAGGTGCGCCGACCCGTTGGGGCAGGCGGCGACGCACCCTCCGCAGCCGATGCAGGCGGCGAAGTCGAGGGCGAGCTCGGCGTCCGCGTGGGTGACCGGTAGGGCGTCGGCGTCTGGGGCAGTGCCAGCGTTTACTGCGACGTGGCCGCCGGCGGTGACGAGGCGGTCTAGGGCTGAGCGGTCGATCACGAGGTCGCGGATGACGGGGAAGGATGCCGAGCGCAGCGGCTCGATGCGCAGTCGGGTGATGTCGCCGAAGGCGCGCAGGTGCTGACGGCACGATGGTGTCCGCGGTACCGGCCCGTGGGGGACCCCGTTGACCTGGACGCCGCAGGCACCGCAGATCCCTTCCCGGCAGTCGGATTCGTATGCGACAGGCTCGCCGCCCCCCGTGACGACCTGGTCGTTGAGCAGGTCGATCACGTCGAGCAGCGAATCGTGTGGCGTGAGGCCATCGAGCTCGTGGCGTTCCCAGCGCCCTGACGCGGCGGGCCCGGGCTGCCGCCACACCTCGATCGTGAGCCTCATCGGTAGTCCCTCTCCTGCAGGGCGACCGCGGTGAACCGGAGCGGCTCGGCGTGCCGGATCGGCGGCGCGCCGTGCTCCCACGCCGAGGTGAAGCACCAGTGGCGGTCGTCGCGGCGAGCCTCGCCGGTGTCCGTCTGGTGTTCCTCCCGGAAGTGCGCGCCCGCCGACTCCGCCCGGTCCAAGGCGTCGACGCACATCAGGTGGGCGAGGTCGATGAAGTCGGCCACCCGTCCTGCGGTTTCCAGCTCCTGGTTCAGCCGATCCCCTTCACCCGGCACGCGAAGGTCGTTCCAGAACCTGTCCCGCAGGTCGGCCACCTGCTCGAGCGCATGGCGCAGGCCGGCTTCCGACCGGGTGACGCCGCAGTCCGCGTAGAGGATCTGGCCGAGCTCCCGGTGGAACGTGGACGCCCGCGTGGCGCCCCCGACGCCCAGCAGCCCGTCCACCCGGGCCTGTACCTCGGCGACCGCGGACGCCGCGGCGGGGGAGTCCGCGGGCAGGAGGGGTTGCCGGGGGACGCCGGCCAGGTAGTTGGGCACGGACAGCGGCAGGGTGAACCAGCCGTCGACGCAGGCCGAGAGCAGCGAGTTCGCCCCCAACCGGTTGGCGCCGTGGTAGCTCGAGCCGGCCTCGCCACCGACGAACAGGCCGGGCACGGTCGTCATCAGGTCGAAGTCGCTCCACAGCCCGCCCATGGTGAAGTGGGCGGCGGGCGCGATCCGCATGGGCTCGGTGAACGGATCCTCGCCGGTGACGTCCGCGTACATGTCGAAGAGGTTCCCGTAGCGCTCGGCGATCGTCGCGCGGCCCAGGCGCCCGATGGCGTCTGAGAAGTCGAGGTAGACCGAGTTGCGAAGCGGTCCGACCCCACGTCCGGCCTCGATCTCGCGGCGGGCCGCGCGGGAGGAGATGTCGCGGGGGGCGAGGTTTCCGAAGGCGGGGTACTGGCGCTCAAGGTAGTAGTCGCGCTCGGGCTCGGGGATGTCGTGGGGAGCCCGGTCGTCGCCGATCCGCGCCGGTACCCAGATCCGCCCGTCGTTGCGGAGCGACTCGCTCATCAGCGTCGTCTTCGACTGGTGTGGGGCGTCTGCAGGCAGCGCGGTGGGGTGGAACTGGACGAACGACGGGGAGGCCAGGTGGGCGCCCCGCAGGTGGGCCCGCCACGCGGCGGTCGCGTTGGAGTGGCGGGCGAGCGTGGACTGATAGAAGACCGAGCCGTAGCCACCCGTGGCGAGCACCACGACGTGAGCGGTATGGGGGCGGATCTCGCCCGTTACCAGGTCGCGCGCCACGATGCCCTGGGCGCGTCCGTCGGCCACGATGAGGTCGAGCATCTCGTGCCGGGTGAACAGGCGGACTCTCCCGGCGTCCACCTGGCGTAGCAGCGCCTGGGTTGAGGCGACCTGCAGCTGTTGGCCCGTCTGCCCGCGCGTGTAGTAGGTGCGGGACACCTGGACGCCGCCGAACGACCGTGTCGCCAGTGCGCCGCCGTACTCGCGCGCGAAGGGCGCGCCGAGCGCGTTGAGGTGGTCGATCACCCGGGAGGACTCCTCGGCGAGGCGGAAGCAGTCGGCTTCACGTCCGCGAAAGTCGCCCCCCTTGACGGTGTCGATGACGAAGCGGGCCACCGAGTCGTTGTCGACGGCCCTGGCGCGGGCGGCATTGATGCCGCCCTGCGCGGCGACGCTGTGGGCCCGCCGGGGGGTGTCGTGGAACGTGAAGCAGTCGACGCGGTAGCCGAGCTCGGCAAGCGTGGCCGCGGTGGCGGACCCCGCTAGGCCGGTGCCGACGACGATGACCCGGAAGGCGCGCCGGTTGAGCGGAGAGACGAGGCGGTACTCGAGCTTGCGGGAGGCCCACGCCCCGGCAGGCGGAACGTCCGGCAGTCGGGGGTCAAGGTCGGCGCCGAGGCTGCGCAGAGCATCCAGAGTCATGTCAACACGCCCAGCCAGACGGCAATCGGCAGGGAGGCGTTGCCAAGAGCGACCGCCAACGCGATCACGTAGCCACCTATGAGCCATAAGGCTCGGGTACGGCCTCCCGTGACGCCGAGGTCGCTCGTCGTGCTCCACAGTCCGTGCGCCAGGTGCACAGCCAGCGCCACCATCGTGACCAGGTAGAACCCGCCAGCCAGCGGACGGGCGAGGCTGGCGACTGTGTTCTCGTACGCGAAGGACGCCGTGGCTGTGGCCTGCTGGTAAGCGGCAGGTCCTGCAACACCAAGGGTGAGGTCGAGCACGTGGAAGACGATGAACACAAGCAGCAGGATCCCGGTCCAGGGCATGGTGCGCGCGCCCCACGCCCGGTAGGCCCAGCGTCGGTACGGGCCGCGGAAACGGCGTCCGCGCGCCCACAAAAGCGCCGAGGCCCCGACGTGCAGTACCAGGCTGCCGGCGAGGACGACCCGGAGGATCCACAGCAGCCCGTCGTGCGGCAGCAGCGGGTAGAACGCGGTACGAAGCCAGTGGGAGTAGGCGTTGTACCCCTCGGCGCCGCCGAACGCCTTCAGGTTGCCGATCATGTGGACCGCGAC
>JBBQBP010000042.1:0-23611 GCA_038317635.1 Propionibacteriales bacterium | reverse complement strand
CCGCGGCGCGGGGGGGGGGGGGGGCGGACTCACCGCATCCAGCCGCGGACGTTCGGCTCCGCTCTACAAAGCTCGAGGCCGCTCAGGGGCTGTGCGTGTCCCCTCGCGCTGGGCGGGACGACTGGTCAAGGGCGCGGAGGGCGAGCGAGGTAGGCAGTCTTCTCGTCGCCAGAGAATCCACACGCCCGGTAGAAGGCATGGGTAGCGGACGTGCGAGAACCAGTCTGCAGCATCACCTTGTAGCAGCCCGCCTGCCAGGCGGCATCCAGGGTTGCGGCCATGATCTGCTTGCCGAGACCCGTCCCTCGAAGGCCTTCGTCCACGACGACGTTCTCGATCACGGCGTACGGGGACGCCGAGCGTGTCATGTTCGGAATGACATTCAGATACGTCGTCGCGACCACAGAGCCACCTCGTTCTAGGACGAAGAGGATGAGGTTCGGAGTCGCGAGGATCTGATCGAATGCTGCCCTGTCAGACCCATCGTCAACAACGGCGTCGTCGGGGTGAAGCTGGCGGTAGAGACGGGAGATCGCAAGGAAGTCGCTTCGCCCTGCCTCCCGGAACATGGCCGCAGCCTAGTCGTGCGGGGCGCCGGAGAAGCCCCCTCGGTTCGACCGCTCATTGGCAGGATGGACCGCGGCCGGTGCGCAAGCGAGGGCGCTCGTCGAGAGCGGAGTCAGGCCGGTACTGGTCCTCATCGCGCGCCGCTCGCGGAAGTGCCGCACGCGGGAGGTCTTGGGCATCAGAGCCACGTCTACTGTGAGATCGCCGGTGATGGCGGCCGATCAAAGCCGCTGCAGGCGGCCAGTACGGATGGTCTGGAGGAAGTGTCGTGAAGAAGCTGGAAGGGCGACACGCGCTGGTAACCGGTGCGGGTCGCGGAATCGGGCGAGCGGTCGCCGCGGGTCTCGCGGAGGAAGGGGCGCTCGTGACGCTGGTCGCGCGAAGTCGTGAGCCTCTCGAAGATCTCGCCTCGGAGATCCGGACCAACGGCGGCAGGGCGACCGTCGCCGCGGCCGACGTGAGCACCCCCGAGGGCGTTGCGTCGATCGCATCGCCGCCGGACTGGCCTCCGGTCGGGATCCTGGTCAACGCCGCCGGCGTCTTCGGACCCATGCAGCTCATCGCGGAATCGGACGTCGAGGCGTGGCTGGCCACCATCCGCACCAACCAGTTCTCGGTGTACCTGATGTGCCGTCGCTATGTTCCCGGGATGATCGCACAGGGTTGGGGACGCGTCCTGAACGTGACCTCCGCTGCGTCCCTTCACACTCCGGGCCCCCTCAACAGCGCGTACTCGACCAGCAAGGTGGCGATCAACCAGTTCACGCGTCACCTCGCCGCCGAGCTCAAGGGCACCGGGGTGACGGCGAACGTCTTCCATCCGGGCGATGTCCGTACGCAGATGTTCGAGGACGTCCGAGAGGGCGTGCAGCAGGCCGGTGCGCTGGCCGCGGGGAACTACGACCCTTGGGTCCAGTGGGTCGAGCGAACGGGGGGCGACCCACCACGCAAGGCAGTGGACCTCGTGCTGCGAGTTGCGACGGACGAGCGGGGGACACCCAACGGTGAGTTCCTGTGGATCGACGAACCCCTGCAGGCGGCGATCCCCTCGTGGACCCCAGACGGTGGGGGGCCGTCCTACGTGTGAGCTCGCGCGCTCTCCCCGCCACGCGGTCCTGAGAGGTGGCGGGCGTAGGTCGGGTCCTCGGTGAGACATCTCGCCGGCGCCCCGTCAGAGCACTGACCTCTAGGTGAGGCGTTTCGGCACTGTCACTGACTTCGGCACTGTCACTGACAGCGCGCCGTCGCGCAACCCGGTGGACCCGACCCGAGGCACGACGTCACAGGCACCGTGCGCGCAGATCTCGAACGCCTCGTCCTTGTCTACCCAGCCGCGCCGCACCAGCTGTCCGTGGATCTCGCAGCCCAGACAGATCCCGAGAGCCGACTCAAGCCACATCAGCGTGAGGCACACCAGGCAGATCGACCTGGGCAGCCAGCCCCGGATGCCGACGTTGGTGATGATCATCATCGTCCCGGCCATCGTGAGGCCGAGCGTCCAGGCGAACCGCTTGGGCTTGGCCGATACCCAGTCCGGAGGCCGCCTCCGAGTCATCCACCCGGCCAGCAGACCGACCGGGCTACGAGAGATCCCGACGGTCACCCGCACGAGGAACTCGGCGAAGAAGATCGTGGACACGACTTGCAGTCCCACGTACCAATGCTCGAAGTACGCGTAGGAGAACGCCACGGCGCCCAGCGCCATCGTCACTCCGGCAGCCGCACGCACCTGGTGATCGTTGACCACCGCCGCCAGTACCGGCGCACCGTCGTCGGCGTGGCCTTCCAGACTCTCGTGTGCGACCAAGTACCTCACGTCGATCTCCTCACTCATTACTCCGCGGACGGCGAATCGCTGCACTCGGGCCTGGTGCGCGAACCGAGGTGCTCGGGCTCACCCACCAGCCTGGTCGTGCAGACATGGCTCCTCCTGGCGCTCGCCCAACCCGGGTCCTTCGTCTCTAGGAGCGCCCGGGGGCCCGCCCTGATACCCAGGACGACGACTCGACTGGGGAGACGAACGAGCTGGAGCTACGTCTCTTCGACATGCGGGTCGTCCACCCTGGCAAGAGCG
Source organism: Propionibacteriales bacterium (assembly GCA_038317635.1). Classification (GTDB taxonomy): domain Bacteria; phylum Actinomycetota; class Actinomycetes; order Propionibacteriales; family Propionibacteriaceae; genus Fen-668. The sequence continues at coordinate 20,970 of JBBQBP010000042.1, read as the reverse complement.
TGTTCGCTCCTCGGCACTAGCCTCGTCCTCATGATGCGCAGCCTCGTCGCCGTCGCCGCCTGCCTCGCGCTGGCCGCGATGGGAGGTTGCAGCTCGGGCACGTCGGAGACGGCACCGACGGTTACGACCACCTCCGGCGCTGCCACGACCCACACGACCTCTGCCGCTGCCACGACCCGTACAACCTCGACGACGCCGGCTCCTGCCACACAAGCGCTCGCTGACGGCCATCTCCCCGCGGGCTGCTCCTCCCTGACCGACGTCGAGCTGCTGTCCCTGCTGGACGTGGAGACCAGCCCCACCACCGTGATCACGCCCGAGTCGACGGCACCGATGCCGACCACCGAGGCACAGGCGCAAGAGGAGGACAGGGTCTGGCCAGGACTCGGCTGCCTGTACGCAAGCCCGGACGCCGAGCAGGAGGCGACGATCCTCGTGATGCCCGACACGAGCCCGTTCTTCACGACACGGCAGACGACGACGTGCCTGCCCACGTACGGCAAGGGCGAGGCGGTCGACCTCGGCTCCGTGACGGGCTGGTACTGCCCCACCACCAACGAGACCCCCGGCGAATGGGTGAGCTACGTGCATCACGGCCGGCTGGTGACGGTGAACCGAACGTCGAAACCGACCGGAGGGAGCCCCTACAAGAGCGCCCTGATCTCGTACGCGTCCTGGCTCGCCGAACGCGTCTAGCCCCCGAGGGCCTCTCCGTCACAACGGAACAGCGCGCTCGGCCTCTCGGACAGAGCAGCGTCGATCCGTCCGGTCATCTCCTGCGACATCGGCGGCAGGGCGTCGAGCGGGAACCACTCGGCCTGAGTGTTCTCGCCGTCGGCCGGGTACGGGTCTCCCTCGGCCCAGCGCATCCGGAAGGTGAGGTCGAGGTACGACGACTGGTCGCCGTTGGGGTAGACGACCATGTCGGTCACACCCACCCCGGCAAGGCGCTCGGGCACGACCCGCACACCGGCCTCCTCCGCCACCTCACGTACCGCCGCGTCGGCAGGCTGCTCGCCCGGGTCGATGATGCCGGTGACGGGTGTCCATGAACCGTTGTCAGCTCGGCGTACGAGCAGGAGCTGGTCGTCCTTGACGACGACGGCCGTCACGCCTGAGAGCCACAGCGGCGCCGTACCGACCTTCTCGCGCAGAGCGGCAACGAACTCGGGGATGGCCACCGCTCAGCCGATCGGGGCCCAGCTCGGCCCTGTCTCGCCCAACGCCTCGTCCAGCTTGGTGAACAGGGGGCTCGGCTTCGACAGCGGGCGGCCGACCGGCAGCGGCGTGGAGGTCCAGCTCGCCTGCTGCTTGGTGTAGTCGCCGGTGAGGACCGGGTACGAGGGCCCGCCGTCCTCGTCGACCTCGACCAGGTCGGGCTGCGCGGCCCACACGCCGGTGCCTCCCAACGCCTCGTGGATCTTCTGCGAGGCGTGCGGCAGGAACGGGGTGAGCATCGTGTTCGCGTCGGAGACCACCTGGAGTGCGGTGTTCAGCACGGTGTCGCGCCGGGCGGTGTCGTCCTTGAGCTTCCAGGGCTCCTGCTCGGAGAGGTACTTGTTCGCGAGGCTCACGACCCGCATCGACTCCGTGATCGCCGCCTTGAACCGACAGCGCTCGAGAAGGTTGCCGACGGTCGTGAACGCGCCGGCCGAGGCCGCGAGCAGCGTGGCGTCGGAGTCCGTGAGCGTGCCCGGCGTGGGGATGCTCCCCACGTTCTTGTGGGCCATCGAGATCGAGCGGTTCACGAGGTTGCCCCACTCGTTGACGAGCTCAGTGTTGGTGCGCCGAACGAACTCGTCCCACGTGAAGTCGGCGTCCTGGCTCTCGGGACCGGCAACGGAGATGAAGTAGCGCAGCGCGTCGGGACCGTACTCGGCGAGGAAGTCCCCGACGTACAGGACGGTGCTGCGCGAGGTCGAGAACTTCGAGCCGGACATGGTCAGGTACTCGCTGGACACGATCTCGGTCGGCAGCGCGAGCGTGCCGAACGCGCTCGGGGTGCCGCCGCGGGCCCCCTGCCCGTTCGCGCCGAGCAGCATGGCGGGCCAGATCACCGAGTGGAAGGTGATGTTGTCCTTGCCCATGAAGTAGTAGCCGGCCGCATCGGGGTTCTGCCACCACTGACGCCAGGCCTCCGGGTCGCCGCTGCGTCGGGCCCACTCGATGGACGCCGACAGGTATCCGGTGACCGCGTCGAACCACACATAGATGCGCTTCATCGCCTGGTCGTCCCAGCCATCGACCGGGATCTTGATGCCCCAGTCGAGGTCACGCGTCACCGGCCGGGCGCGGAGCTCGGAGATGAGGTTGGCACTGTACTTGAGGACGTTCGGCCGCCAGTCCCGGCGCGTCTCCAGCCACGAGCCCAGCGCCTCGGACAGGGCGGGCAGGTCGAGGAAGAGGTGCTCGGTCTCCATGAACTGGGGCGTCTCGCCGTTGATCCGCGAGCGCGGGTTCTTGAGCTCGATCGGGTCGAGCTGACGGCCGCAGTTGTCGCACTGGTCGCCGCGCGCCCCGTCGTAGCCGCAATGGGGGCAGGTGCCCTCGATGTAGCGGTCCGGGAGCGTACGACCCGTGGACGGGGAGATCGCTCCGAGCTGCGTCTTGGCGACGATGTAGCCGTTGGCGTGCAGCGCCCGGAACAGCTCCTGCACGACGCTCGCGTGGTTCTTCGTCGTGGTCCGCGTGTACAGGTCGTACGTGAGGCCGAGGTTCTGCAGGTCGCGGGAGATGACGCCGTGGTACTGGTCGGCCGTCTGCCGCGGCGTGAGACCCTCCTTGTCGGCCTGTACCTGGATCGCCGTGCCGTGCTCGTCGGTGCCCGAGACCATCAGCACGTTCTTGCCGATCATCCGCTGGTAGCGGGAGAAGACGTCCGAGGGGACGCCGAACCCGGACACGTGTCCGATGTGGCGGGGGCCGTTCGCATAGGGCCATGCGACGGCAGCAAGAACGTGCGAGGTCATGGGGGAAACCCTAGTGCGTCGGCCTGGGGACCCCGATCTCGTTCTGCGCGCCGAGCCGCAGGGCGGGCCCGTCGGGACCAGCCCCGTCCAGAGGTTGACAGTTCACGGACCTCCGCGTTGAATACTCCACGTGGAACATTCCGGGACGAGTAAAGGGCTACCGGCCGTCGGCGTGTCCGTCCTGGCCCTGCTGTCGGAACGACCCATGCATCCGTACGAGATGTATCAGACACTGCGCGAACGGCACGAGGACATCGTGGTGCCGGTGAGCGTCGGATCGCTCTACCACGCGGTCTCCCGGCTCGCGGAGCACGAGCACGTCCGTCCCGTGACGACCGAGCAGGTGGGCAACAGGCCGGAGCGGACCACGTACGAGATCCTTGACAGCGGGCGGGACATCATGCGCCAGCGCGTGGCGGAGTTCCTCTCCACCCCCACGGCGATCTCCCCGGCCGACCACGCCGGGCTCGGCGAGCTGCACAACCTGCCGATGGCAGACGCGCTGCAGGCGCTGGACGACCGGCTCTCCGCGCTCGACCGACAGCTCGAGGAGCACGCCGCCGTGCTCTCCGAGGCCTCTCGCGACCGGAATGTCGCCGACATCTACCTGTTGTACGGGAGGTACAAGACCTCTCAGCAATGCCACGAACGAGAATGGATCGCCGAGCTGCGCGACCGCATCCGGACAGGAGAGCTCGCATGGCCGACGCCGACGTGACGACGCACGACCCCACCTCTGCATCTGCAGGTCCCGACCAGGTGGAGGTACCCAAGAACGCCTGGCCAGCACTGTGGGCCCTCGTCCTCGGGTTCTTCATGATCCTCGTCGACTCGACGATCGTCTCCGTCGCCACCCCGGCGCTCATGCGCGCGTTCAACGCGGGCATCGACACGGTGGTCTGGGTCACCAGCGCGTACCTGCTGGCCTTCGCCGTACCCATGCTCATCACGGGCCGCCTCGGCGACCGGATCGGGCCCAAACGGGTCTACATGATCGGGCTGGTGGTCTTCACGCTGTCGTCGGCCTGGTGCGGGCTGACCGGCACCCTCGGCCTCGGCATCGGCTGGCTCATCGTGGCGCGCGTCGTCCAGGGCCTGGGAGGCTCGATGATGTCGCCGCAGACGATGACCGTCATCGCACGGATCTTCCCGCCCCAACGCCGCGGTGGCGCCATGGCGCTGTGGGGCTCGACCGCCGGCGTGGCGGCCCTCGTCGGACCCATCCTCGGCGGCATCCTCATCGACTCCGCCGGGTGGGAGTGGATCTTCCTCATCAACGTTCCGATCGGCATCCTCACCGTGATCCTGGTCGCCCGGCTCGTCCCCAAGCTCACCACCCACACCCATACGTTCGACTGGATCGGCGTCGCCCTCAGCGCCATCGGCCTGTTCTGCGTCGTGTTCGCGATCCAGGAAGGCGAGGCCTACAGCTGGGGCACGATCACCGGCATCATCAGCGTGCCGGCACTCCTGGTGCTCGGGGCCGTGCTTCTGGTCGCCTTCGTCGGGTGGCAGTGGCGCCAGAAGAGCGAGCCGCTCGTACCGCTGAGCCTGTTCTCCGACCGGAACTTCAGCGTCTCGTCGATCGCCATCACGGCCGTCGGCTTCAGCATCACCGCGATGATCTTCCCGTTCATGATCTACGCGCAGGTGGTGCGCGGGCTCGACCCGACGCACGCCGCGCTGCTGATGGCCCCCCAGGCCGTCGCCAGCATCGTGATGGCACCGATCGCCGGCAGGCTGGTGGACCGGGTGCATCCTCGCTACCTCGCGAGCACCGGCCTCCTGGGCCAGGCCGCCGCGATCTACTGGCTCTCCCGCGTCATGACGCCGGACTCCGCGACCTGGCAGATCCTCCTGCCCGCCCTGTTCCTCGGCATCTTCAGCTCGTTCGTCTGGGGCACTCTCGCGACCGGAGCCAACCGCAACCTGCCACCGCAGTCGGCAGGTTCGGGTTCGGGCGTGTACAACACCGTGCGTCAGGTCGGCTCCGTCATCGGTTCAGCCGCGATCGCGGTGCTCATGGAGTCGCGGATCGCCCAACGTCTCCCCGGGGCACAGAGTCCGTCGCTGTCGTTCGGTACTGCGACCATGCCCCCCTTCGTCAGGGCCGGCCTGTCCGCGGCCCTCAGCGACGCCGTCGTCCTGCCCGCTGCGGTCCTTCTCGTTGGCTTTGTTGCCACGCTGTTCTACGAGAACCTGCGCCACCTTCGTTGAGGACCTCTTAACGGAGTCCGCTCAGGCGCCTGACGGCCTAAATACCTGTGTAAGTCCTTGACCTGCGCGAATATTCCCGTGAGATCCGGGCTTTCAGAATCTCCAGATGTCGAGTACGTTGCTCACATACCGCCTGTGGGGGGCGGTGACTTGGGGAAGTCTTAACAGGAGTAGCCATGCTCGGTGGCAGAAACTTTGCACATCCAACCGTCTCTGTGGTTCTGCCAACACTGAACGAGGCACGAAATCTGGAGGTCCTCCTCCCAGACCTGTCCGATTGCTGTGAAGTCGTCCTCGTGGATGGCGGATCGACTGACGACACCATCCAGGTGGCGCGCGATCTCATCCCGGGCGTGCGGGTCCTTCAGCAGACGCGCCGCGGCAAGGGCAACGCCCTCGTGTGCGGCATGCAGGCGGCGAGCGGCGACATCGTCGTGACCCTCGATGGGGATGGATCCGCTGATCCGTGCGAGATTCCGGCATTCGTCGAGGCTCTCGTGAACGGCGCCGACTTCGCGAAGGGTTCCCGCTACCTTCCGGGGGGAGGTAGCGATGACCTGACGGCGCTGCGCAGGGCCGGCAACCTCGGCCTCAACCTGCTGAGCAACCTGCGTCTCGGCACGCGATTCACAGACCTCTGCTACGGCTACAACGCCATGTGGCGCGATGTGGTCCCCATGCTGAGCCTGCCCGATCCGGGACTCCCGGCGCCTGGCGACGGATCCCGCGTCTGGGGTGACGGGTTCGAGATCGAGACCCTCATCACCATCCGCGTCGTCCAGAACAACCTGCGGGTCACCGAGGTGCCGAGCTTCGAGCTCGACCGGATCTTCGGCGAGAGCAACCTCCAGACGTTCGCCGACGGCCGGCGGGTCCTCCGTACGATCGCCGTCGAGACCATGAACGGCGGCCGAGCGAAACAGGACGCTCTGACGGTCGCGTCTCCGCGGTCCGGACACCTCGCCGACTGCATCCTCCGAACGCGTCTGAGCTCTGCGGACGCGACAGGCTTCGCCGCCTAGTCATGGCAGCGACGGAGATGAGTCCGTCGCAGCCGGGGGCTCACACATGCGGATAGCGATCGTCGTCTGTGCCTACACGGTTGCCCGGTGGGACGACATCGTGTCTGGTATCGGCGAGGCTCGGCGCCAGCTGGCTGACTCGCGGCATACGGGCGTGGTCGTGCTCGTCGTCGACCACTCCCCCGAGCTGTACGAGCGGGCGCAGGAGTTCTCCGTCGGCGACGACATGCGGATCCTCGAGAACAGCCGGAAACGCGGGCTGTCCGGTGCCCGGAACTCCGGCATCCGGGGCGTGGACGCCGACGTGTACGTGTTCCTCGACGACGACGCAGTACCCGAACCAGGGTGGCTCGCAGGCATCATGGCACCGTTCGACGACCCGTCCGTCATCATCACCGGAGGCGCGGCGATCCCTCGCTGGCCCGACGCGGGCAGGCCTTCCATGCTGCCCGCCGCCGACGGCGACCGGGGGGAGTTCGACTGGGTGATCGGCTGTACGTACGCGGGCCAGCCACGGACCTTGTCGCCTGTACGGAACGTCATGGGCTGCTCGATGGCCATGCGCGCCGACGTCTTCTCGACCGCGGGCCTCTTCGGCGAGGACATGGGCCGCGTCGGCACCGTCCCGTACGGCTGTGAGGAGACGGAGCTCTGCATCAGGGCATCCGACATGCCCGGGAGCCGGATAATGTTCGAGCCTGCCTCGTCGGTACGGCACCGCGTGACGCCGCAGCGCACAACCTGGTCGTACCTGTGGCGCCGCTGCTACGCCGAGGGCATCTCGAAGGCCGCTGTGGTCGCCCGGACGACGCGTCGCGAGGGACTCTCGACCGAGACCACGTACACGACGCACGTGCTGCCGCGCGGTGTCGTGCGTGAGCTCAGCACCTTGCCGCGGCGCGGTACGCGCGGCGCCGCCGGGGCCGCAGCGATCGTGACCGGTTTCGTCGTCACACTGGTGGGATACGTCGTCGGACGACTCGCGATCCGCGGAGCCCATGACGGAGGGGGAGAGAGCTGATGGCCATGACCTGCAGGCTGTGCGGTCACACGGAGCTGGTGTCCGTCCTTGATCTGGGGGCCAGCCCGCCTTGCGAGGCGTTCCTGCCGGCCGAGGCGCTCGACCTCGCCGAGCCCACCTACCCGCTGCACCTGAGGCTGTGCCCGGAGTGCCGTCTCCTCCAGATCCCGGCGCTCATCCAGCCCGACGAGACCTTCACCGACTACGCCTACTACTCGTCCTTCTCGACCACCTGGGTCGAGCACGCACGGCGATTCGTCGACGCGAGCATCTCCTCGCTCGGCCTAGGGCCCGACTCCTTCGTCGTCGAGGTCGCCAGCAACGACGGCTACCTCCTGCAGCACGTGGTCGCGAAGGGAGTCCGCTGCCTCGGCATCGAGCCCAGCGTCAACGTCGGCGCGGCCGCTGTGGAGAAGGGCGTACCGACGGTCACGGCCTTCCTCGACGAGGACCTAGGTACGAAGATCGCGGCCGAGCACGGGCCCGCCGACCTGGTCGTTGCGAACAACGTCTGGGCGCACATCCCCGACATCATCGGTTTCACCCGTGGGCTGCGGGCCCTCGTGGCCGACACGGGGCGGGTCTCCATCGAGGTGCATCACGCCTTGTCGCTCGTGACCAAGGCTCAGTTCGACACGATCTACCACGAGCACTTCCAGTACTGGACCGTCCTCGCCGCCCGCGGAGCGCTCGAGCGGGGCGGGCTGTGCCTGGTCGACGTGGAGCTCCTCGACACGCACGGCGGTTCGATCCGCCTGTGGGCCGCGCCCACGGAGGCCGGCGTGACCCCGTCGCCGCGGGTCGCCGAGGTCATCCAGACCGAGTGCGAGGCAGGCCTCGACACGACAGACGGCTACCTCGGGCTGGCGCGGGAGACGTCGCGGGTACGCGACGACCTGGTCGCCTACCTCATCGAGGCTCGCCGCGCAGGACGCCGCGTCGCCGGCTACGGCGCTCCGGGCAAGGGGAACACGCTGCTCAACTACTGCGGGATCCGACCCGACCTCGTCGCGTACCTGGCCGACCGCAACCCGTACAAGCATGGCCGCTTCACTCCGGGCGCCCGCATCCCGGTCGTCCGGCCCGAGTACCTGGTCGAGGATGCTCCCGACGACGTGCTCGTCCTGCCGTGGAACCTCCGCACGGAGATCACGGCGCAGCTGGCCGCGGAGCTGAGGCCAGGTACTCGCCTGGTGTTCCCGCTGCCCCAGCTCGACATCGTCACGGTGGGGGTGGACTCATGAAGGTCGTACTGTTCTGCGGTGGCTACGGCATGCGGATGCGTGGCTGGGACGGCGAGGGACTTCCCAAGCCTCTCCAGCTCGTCGGCGACATCCCGCTCGTGGTGCACATCATGAAGTACTACGCCTCGTACGGGCACACGGACTTCACGCTCTGCCTCGGGTATGCGGCGGACCAGATCCGGTCGGCTGTGGCTGACGCCCAGGAGCTGTGGGACTTCGCGCACGACTGGCGGATCAACTGCGTCGACACCGGCCTGGACACGCCCATCGGCGAGCGGCTGCACCTCGTCGCGGACTCGGTGGCGGATGAGGAGATGTTCTTCGCGAACTACTCCGACGTGCTCACCGACGTCGACCTCAACGCGATGGTGGCCCGGATGAAGGGCGAGCCGGAGACCGACGCGATGTTCCTCGCCGTGAAGCCGCAAGGCTCGTTCCACATCATCGACTCCGACGCCGATGGGAGGGCCACGAAGGTCTACTCGATCGGCGAGCTGCCGATCCGTACGAACGGCGGCTACCTGCTCATGCGGCCCGCGGTCCTGGAGCGGCTCGGGAACGGCAAGGACATCGTGCCCACGGTCTTCGCCGAGCTCGCCGAGGTCGGGCGCCTGACCAGCTACCACCACGACGGTTTCTGGATGCCGGCGGACACGTTCAAGGAACGCGCGATGCTTCACGAGCTCTGGGTGGACGGGCACGCGCCCTGGGGGAGAATTCCTGCATGAGTGTCACGCTGTCCGGGATCCGGCACGTCGTCGTCACGGGGGCCCACTGCGACGACATCGCCATCGGGTGCGGTGCGACGTTGCTCGCGCTGCGGGACGCGTTCCCCGATGTGAAGGTGTCAGCATTGGTCCTCACCGGTGCCGGTACTCCTCGAGAGGCCGAGGAGCGAGCCGCGTTGGGGGCCTTCCACCCCGGCGTCTCGGTGACGATCGAGGACCTGCCGGACGCTCTCACCCCTGCACACTGGCTCGCGGCCAAACAGGCTCTGGCGACGTTCAAGCAGTTATTGCCGTCTCCGGCGGACCTCGTCATCGGCCCGCACGCGACCGACGCGCACCAGGACCACCGGCTGCTCGCCGAGCTGCTGGTCACCGAGTTCCGCTCCCAGCCGATCTGGGGCTACGAGATCCTCAAGTACGAGTCGGACCTCCCCCAGATCACCACCTACGTCCCGGTGTCGGACGCCCACGCCACCACCAAGAGCTCGCTCCTGCACGAGCACTACCCCAGCCAACAGGGCCACACGTGGTTCGACGAGGAAGCCTTCCTCGGCCTCATGCGTGTCCGCGGTGCGCAGTGCAACGCGCGCTACGCGGAGGGCTACGTCGTCGCCAAGAACGTCATCGAGATCGGAGAGCACGCATGAAGGTTCTGCTGACAGGGCACCAGGGCTACCTGGGCACAGTGATGGCGCCGGTGCTCGCCGCCGCCGGTCACGAGGTCACTGGCCTCGACACCGGCTGGTTCGCGGACAACGTGCTCGGCCCCCGTCCCGTTGACCCGCCCACGATCAAGCGCGACCTGCGCGAGGTGGACGTCGCCGACCTCGAGGGCTTCGACGCGGTGATCCACCTTGCCGCGTTGAGCAACGACCCGTTGGGCTCGCTCGCGCCCGAGATCACGTACGACATCAACCACCATGCCGCATCCCGTCTGGCGAGGCTGGCGAAACAGGCCGGTGTCGGCCGGTTCCTGTACTCGTCGACGTGCTCCGTGTACGGAGCGGCCGGCTCGGGTCTCGTCGGCGAGGACGCCGACCTGGCGCCCGTCACCCCGTACGCGGTGAGCAAGGTACGGGTCGAGTCCGACCTGCTCGAGCTCGCGGACGACTCGTTCACGACCGTGTCCCTCCGCAACGCCACGGCGTTCGGCTTCTCCCCTCGGCTGCGCGCCGACATCGTGCTCAACAACCTCATCGGCTACGCCCTGCTCACGGGCGAAGTGCTCGTGAAGTCCGACGGCACGCCGTGGCGGCCGCTCGTACATGCCGGCGACATCGCCGATGTGTTCGCCGCAGCGCTGGTCGCGCCGGCCGCGAGCGTCCAGGGCAAGGCCCTCAATGTCGGTGACGAGAGCAACAACGTCACCGTCGCCGAGATCGCCGATGCCGTCACAGCCGAGACGGGTGCGACTGTGCGGATCACCGGCGAGGCGGGCAACGACCCCCGCTCGTACCGCGTCGACTTCTCCCTGTTGCGCGAGACGCTGCCGACGGTGAGGGTGCACCGCAGCATCGCCGACGGTGCTCGCGAGCTCGCCGCGGCCTACCGCGAGTACGGCATGACGCGGCAGGCGTTCGACGAGACGTTCGTGCGGCTCTCCAGGATCCAGGAGCTTCAGAAGACGGGCGTGCTCGACGCGAAACTGCGGGCCGCGTGACTCGCCGCCACGAGCTCCGCCCAGCTCCCGGCCGCCGCATCGCGGGGGCTGAGGATCGGGCTGCCGGTATGCCATGTGATGCCGAGATCCGGGTCGTCGTAGCGCACCGAGACGTCCTCTGCCGCGTTGTGCGGCCGGTCGATGCGGTACACGACATCGGCCGGAGTGCTCGACATCACCTGGAAGCCGTGGAGGAAACCTGGCGGCACGTACACGGCCGTGAAGTCCCAGTCGTCGAGGACCAGCGCGACGTGCTGGCCGAACGTGTCCGACTCCAGTCGCGCGTCGACGATCACGTCGAGCACGGCTCCCGCAGCCACGCGCACGAGCTTCGCCTCACCGCGGCCGACGCGTCCGTGCAGGCCCCGGAGGACGCCAGGAAGCGATCGCGACTGGGAGTCCTGGGCCAACGAGCCGAACTCCACGCCGTGGCGGGCGCCGATGCTGGCGTCGAAGGTCCGCGTGAACAGACCGCGCTCGTCACGCTGGGGCAGACTCGGGTGGAAGGTCAGAACGCCTGCCAGAGACGTCGGTCGCATTTCCATGGTCCCATTGTGCCAAGGAGGTTGCCATGACACCGACATGCGCTCTCTGCGCGACGCCGCGTCGCCCGGAGGATGTCGCCCTCGACCTCGGCCTCCAGCCGTCGATGCGGCACTATCCCCTGGCGACCGACCCCCTACCGGACCCTACTCATCCCCTCGCAATGTGGGTCTGCCCATCGTGCGGGCTTGCTCAGCTGGAGGAAGACGATACGAACGAGCCGGAGGTCCAGGTCGCTGAGCTGGCCGCCGCGGTCCACCAGGAGCACCGGGCCATCGCCGACCTGGCCGACCTGTTGGCCGGACGAACGAGCATCCACGCGTTCGCCTCGCCCCATGACGGCTCCGGGATCTCCCCGTACGTGGAGTGGGGGCTGACGACGGTCGACGGGCCCGCCGATGTCGTCGTCGACACCTTCGGCATCATGCATGACGCAGACCAGGCTGCGGCCTTCGCCGCGCGCGCCGAAGCGACCGCACCGGACGGGATCCTCGTCTTCACGATCCAGCCGGCCGACGACATCATCGCGGGCGGTCAGTGGTCCGCGCTGCGGCACGGCCACGTCGCGTACTACTCGATCACCGCGCTCCGGAACGCCCTCGCCCGCGTCGGCTTCGTACCGATCCGCCTGCGCAGGTACGACCTGTACGGGGGCACCGCGGTCGTCGTTGCACAGCGTGGCGGAGAGCCCGACGCGGCGCTCCGTGCGGCCTACGAGTCCGAAGCCGAGGCCGGCCTCACCACACCGGCCGGCTTCGCATCGCTGCGCGACAGCATCGGCACGAGCATCGGGCGTCTGCGCAGCTACCTCGATGGCCACGCGGCTCGAGGGACCAGGCTCTACGCGTACGGTGCGCCGTCGAGGTCGATCGCGCTGCTCGCCGGTGTGGGCGACGCGACGCACGCGCTCACCGCCATCGCCGACGCCTCACCGGCGAAGCAGGGACGCTGCCTCCCCGTCAGCCGCATCCCGGTGATCTCCCCCGAGGAGCTGCTCGCCGCCGAGCCTGACGAGGTGCTGCTACTGCTCTCCGACCTTCACGACGAGGTGCTCGAGGCGTACCCCGCGCTGGCCGGTCATCTCGTCTCGGATCTGCCCGATCCCCAGGCGGGACGACAGACGGACGTCGATGGCTGACTCAGGGACGGAACGCAGCGACCACGGCTCGTGCGTACCGGACGGGTCCGGCGAGCGCCGAACGCACCTCGAGCTGCCCGAGGTGGCGTGTGTAGCCGTTGGGAAGCCCGAACTCACGGTCGACCTGCTCCGGATCAGCCGAGCCCCCCGTGGCGAGGGTACGGATCCGGCCCATGGCGGCAGGCAGCAGCGGCAGCGCGAGGCGGAGCAGCTTGGGGTTGAGCGCCGTCTTCGTCAGCCACGCGCCGAGGCCGACGCCGTACCCACGGGCCTGAGCCTTGAGCTCGGAGATGTCAGCGCGGTGACGGTGCCACACGACAGCGGCAGGCTCCACGGCGACCGCCCAGCCGGAGCAGATGATGCGTACGAACAGGTCGATGTCCTCGCCGCCCATCGTCGGCGTTCCGGGTCCCATGGCGACGTCCAGCGCGCCGACCTGCTGGTAGACGCGGCGCTTCACGGCGAAGCAGGCGCCCGTACCGTATGCACCCACCTGGAACGGGAACAGCGGGACGTCGCTGGGCGGGTCGGAGAGCCGGTACTGGCGCGGGGTCCTCGCGTCGTCCCACGTCACGCGGTTGTCGAACCATGCCTGCGGACGCGTACGGACCTCGCCCGAGGCGACGAGTGCACAGACCAGCGCGACATCGTCGGCGCGGGCGAACCCAGCCGCCAGGCCTGTGAGCCAGTGCCGGTCGACGCTGACGTCATCGTCGACGAACGCCACGATGTCGTACGCAGCCGCGCGAAGGCCACGGTTCCGACCGCGGGACACACCGGCGCGTGGCTCCGGCACGTACCGGACCCTCTCGTCGGGATGGTTCGCCGCGAACTGACGGGTCTCGTCGGTGGTCCCGGCGTTGTCGACGACGATGACCTCGAACGTCGGGTAGTCGGTCTCGAGCACGGAAGCGAGCGCGTCCGTGAGCAGCGCGGCCCGGTCGCGGCTGCACATGACCACGCTGATCGGCGGGGTGGGCGGCGCGGACTCCGGCGTCCGCTCGGGCAGGGTGGCGACCGCTTCACGCACAGCGTCGCGGGAGACACTTCCCTCTGTGACCGGCACTGTGACGAAGCCCAGCACCGTGCGTCCGTCCCGGATGAGAAGTCGGGCGCTGTGATAGCCGTCGGCACCCTCGAGCGGCAGCGGCTCCGCACCCTCGAGATCGGCTCGGTCGCAATCCCCGATCCAGACAGCGCCCGGCCACTCAGGCTTCCCCCAGGGGGACATCGGACGCGCCAGCACTCGCTCAACATACCTGAGCGGACAGGGGCCGCAGAGTCCTCTCACCAAACGTGCGGTGGCCGATGAGCTCGACGTTCCGCGCGGCGCCCGTGACCCCACCGATCGACGAGTCCCTCGTCCGTACGCTCGCCGGCATCGCCATCCTCATCTTCGGTGGCGTGGCCACGATCCTCGTGTGGCAGGCGCCGAGCGGCGGCATCGCGGGCCTGTGGGTGACGCTGGCGCTGCAGCTCGTCCCGGGCGCGGTGATCGGTCTCTACTTCCACCTGCGCGGCGTCGCACTGGCTCTGTCCACCCTCTTCGGCAGCGCCGCGGCCCTGGTGATCATCGCCCTGCCTATGGCGTGGTTCGGATGGTGGCACGTACGGCCGGTGGCCACCGTGCTTCTCCTCGCCACGTCCAGCTTCGGCGCGGTCATCACGTCAGGGGACGTGCGCCGCATCGACCGGGGAGCCGCACCCGAGATCGCGCGCCGGATCCGCCTCTGGACGTTCGGTCCCGGTGGCCTGGCAACGATCGGTTTCGCCCTCACCCTGGCCGCCGCCAGGCACGGCCTCCCCGAGCGGTTCGGAGCGATCGTCGCAGCCGGCCCTATCTGCTGGCTCGGGCTGCTTCTCATCGTCGGCGCGGTCACGTGGTCCTTCGGCGGTGGGGGCGGAGGACCCGGGTGGGCGGTGGTGCTGCTGAGCTGCGTCGTTCAGAGCGTGCAGGCGATGAGCTACGGGCTCCCGACGGTGCAGGTGGCCGCGCGGCACGTGGGCATCGCCGAGGACATCGTCGCTCACGGCAAGGTCTTCCCCTCGACCGACATCTACCAGGCCTGGTCCGGCCTGTTCGCGTCGGCCGCGTTCGTCAAGGTTGCCTCAGGCTGGAACGACCTCCTCCTGTACGCGACCGTCTGGGGCGCCGTCGCGGCGGCCGTGATGGTTCTTGCGGTACGAGCCGTGGCGGGCCAGTTCCACGGCGAGAAGCGGGCATGGTCCGCGGCACTCGTCTTCGGGCTCGCCTCGTCGCTCAACACGACGTTCTTCGCGCCGCAGATGTTCGGCTTCATCGGTGCCTTCGTCATCATCGTGCTGATGCTCCGGATGGGTGATCCACGCTACGGGCGGTACGTGATCAGCGATGGTGTCGTCATCATCGCGACGGCCGTCGCGGTGACGCATCAGCTGAGCCCGTACCTCGCCTTCCTTGCGGTGGCAGCGCTCACGATCACCCGGATGATCACGCGCTGGACCGCCGGCTTGCTGCTCATCGTCCCGGCGGTGCTGTTCGCCTACCTCAACCGTGACGTCCTCGGCCCGTTCATCTCGTCGCGAGACCTGGGCCAGTTCCTCGAGAACCTCCGGCCGCCGATCCACTCGACGTCCTCGGCGCTCGAACCGTCGCTGATCAACCGCATCACGTTCGACGTCCCCGCCGCCGCGCTGGCCGCAATCGGCATCCTGGCCCTGGTCGTGATCTGGAAGCACCGGACGCGGCAGATCATTGCACTCGGCGTCGCGGCCGCCAGCCCCGTCGCGCTGTTCCTCGGATCCAGCTACGGCAACGAGGGCGTCTTCAGGGTCGCGCTGTTCGCGCTGCCGTGGCTCTCGATCCTCGTCGTGTACCTGCTGCCCGAACCCGGCAGGCGGTTCTGGATGCTCAACCTGCATCCCGTTCGGATCATCGCCGTGCTCCTCCTCAGCCTGGTGCAGGTCATCGGCTGCACCGGCATGGACTACTCGCGGGTCGTGCGGCCCGACGACGTGGCCGTGATCACCTGGATCGAACACACCGTGCCTCAGGGCAGCTACGTCTTCATGCTGGGCACAGACCTTGCTGAGCCGCTGTTCGTCACGGGCCGGCTGCTCCCGTACATCTCACGCGAGACCCTGCTCAAGAAGACTCCTCCGGTGTATCCCACGGCCACCGGGGCGGCGTACGACCCCAAGGCGGACCTCGCGATGCTGACCGATGTCTGGGCCTCCCAGCCGGGGGCGCAGCACGTGTATGTGCTGGCCACGGACCAGATGCGCATCTTCGACGAGCGGTACGGGCAGCAGCTCGCCTCGGACCAGATGCGGCTCGAGGCACAGCTGCGGGCCAACACGGTGAGCTGGCAGGTGGTCTACGACGAACCCGGGGCCAGGGTGTACGAGTTCCTCGGGGTGGCTCCGTGAGTCTTCCGGCCGTCGTGATCCTCGCGCACGGGAACCCTGCGCACCTCCACCGGCTCGTCGCCGCGCTGCATCCGATGCCTGTGTTCCTGCACGTGGATGCCGCGACCGCCGACGACATGCTGGCGGCGATGCTCGAGGGACTGCCCGACACCGTACGGCTGTTGCCGCGGCTGAGAACCGGATGGGCGTCCTACGAGCTGGTCGAGGCGGAGCTGTCCGGGTACCGCGCCGCGCTCGCTGAGACGGACGCCAACCACCTCGTGCTGTGTACGGGCGCGGACTATCCGCTCGCCAGCGCCCACGAGATCACGGCCACCCTCGAGGGCTATGCCGGCTTGAGCTGGATGGAGATCGACACGCTGCCCATCAAGGACTGGGGACCGCTGCGCGGCTACGACCGGTTCCTGTGGCGCAACCGGGTACGCGATCGGTCACGGGAGTGGTCGCCGATCCCCCGTCCATGGCCCAGGGGGCTGCGCCCCGCGGGAAGCTCGCAGCTCAAGATCCTCGCGCGGCACCATGCCGAACGGCTGCTCGGCGTCCTCCGCGAGCGGCCCGACCTCGTCTCGTACTTCCACGACGTGTGGGTTCCCGACGAGACGATGGTGCCGAGTCTGCTCAGCTCGCGTTTCAGCGGCATCGACCTGGGAGGCGAGCTCGTGACAGGGCTGCCCGCCTGGTACATCGACTGGGGGTCGAAGCCCAGCCCCAGCCCGCGCTGGCTGGGTATGGACGACCTTCCGGCCCTCGTCGGCGCCCGGCGACGGAGCACCCCGGCGCTGTTCGCGAGGAAGTTCGACGAGTCGGCCACCGAGGTGCTCGCCGCGATCGACGCGGAGCTCCGGGCCTCATGAGCAGCGAACGCGGCAGCCGTGGCGACCTCTTCGGCCGCGGCATGATCTACGTCGTCGTCTGGTCCATGCAGATGGTCGTCGCGACGGTCGTCTCACCTGTACTGGCACACGTCCTGCCGATCGCGGCGTTCGGCTCGTTGGCCGCCGCGATCGCCCTGTACCAGCTGCTGCTCATCGTCATCGTGTTCGGCCTGGACCAGGCACTCGCCGTACAGCGCGTCGAGGACGTCGACGACGACCGGCGCGCCCGCGGCCTTGTCGCGTCGGGGTTGGTCGCCAGCATCATCGTCACCGGTCTGGCCGGCGCCACCTCCCTGTGGTGGGGACCGGCTCTCGGCTTCACCAGCCAGCACCTGCTGCTGCTCACGCTCGGCTGGACTCTGCCCGGCGCCGCCGTCCTGCTGGTGCTGTCGCTCCTGCAGGCGGAGGACCGGCTGCGGCGGTTCTCGGTCGTGAGCCTGATCTCGACCGTCGGCAGCCAGCTCGTCGGGATCACGCTGCTGTTCGTCGTCGGCCGCACCGCCGAGACCTACGCCGTCGGCGGAGTCGTCGGGCAATGTACGGCGCTGGCCGTCGGACTGTTCTGGGTGAGGCCCCGATGGCGTGGGCTGCTGGACTTCGACTCGGTGAAGCGTGCGCTGCAGCTGGGGATGCCGCTCGTGCTGACGAGCATGTCCGAGTACGTGCTCACAGCCGGCGACCGGTTCCTCATCCAACGCTGGCTCGGTGCCGTCCAAGTGGCCCGCTACCAGGTGGCGTTCACCGTGGGCAACGTCGTCACGCTGCTGCTGACGTTCACCAACCGGGCGTGGCTTCCCCGGCTCAAGAGCATCGTCGACCCCGACGAACGCTGGAGGGTGATCGGGGCATCGCGTGACGGCGTGTACGTGCTGGCCGGCTGGGCGGCCTTCGGCATCACGATCGCCGCGCCCGCGCTGCTCAGGGTGTTCGCGCCCGAGTCGTACGGCCTGGACACCCTCCTGGCCGTGGTCGCTGTGGTGGGTCTCGGTGCCCTACCCGTCGCGGCGTCGGTGGCCAGCGGCCAGCAGCTGGTGACGATCCGCTGGTCGAGCCCGCTGGCGTGGGGGGCAGCTGCGGCGGTGGCGGTCAAGGTCGTCGCAACGGTCGGGCTGCTGCCGGTCTGGGGCATCAACGGTGCCGCAGTGGGGACGCTGCTGGCTCTTCTGGCACAGGCGATCGTGCTGCGGTTCGCGGTGTCTCGTCGGCACGGGGTGGCGCATTCTCGGCCCCTGGTGCTCGTGTTCATCGCGCTCGTCGTCGTCGGGTGCGTGGGCTCTGTACTGCTGCCGCAGACAGCAGCATGGAACATCATCCGGTTCAGCGTGGCGACCGTGTGCCTCGTGCCGTTCTGGCTGTCGCTGCGCCACCTCCAGCGCAGCTAGGCGACGAGCGGCTTCGACCAGAGACGCGGCAGGCGTGCCCACACCCTGCGACGCAGGTCCCATGCCTTCCACGACAGGCTGGTCAGTGCGGCGATGCGCTGGTCCGGCGCGGGGATGCGGTACTCGTCGCGCACCCGCTGGATGAACCTGAGGTTCTCCTGGAACTGTTCCTCGTCATGATGGCTGGACAAGGACTGCGTCCACACGCGGAATGCGGCGAGCGACTCCTTCTGCCCGTACAGGTCCCCTCTGCCGAGGATGCGCAGGAACAGGTCGATGTCCATGTTGAACAGGCGCTGGGGATCCCAGCCGCCGACGGCCTCGTAGTCGCTGCGCCGGAACATGACGCTGCCCGGTTCCCCGATGGGGTTGATCCCGAAGTTGACGATCTGGCGCGCGACATCGGCGGCGGTGTGGCGTCCGGAGAGCTGGTGGAGCCCACTCGACCGGGCCAGCACGTACCCGTCCCCGTCGATGAGGTGCCTACGGCTGGCCACGAGGCTCACTGACGGGTCATTCCTGAGAACGGCCGCCTGTTTGCTGAGAGCCGTGGGATGGATGAGATCGTCGGCGCAGACCAGCTTGACGAACTCCCCCCTGCAGAGGTCCATCGCACGCCGCCAGTTGTCCGCCAAACCCAGATACTCGCTGAAAGCGGTGAACCGCACGCGGGGATCGGAGGTGAAGGGACGTGCCGCGCGGTCTGTGCCGTCCCCCGACGCGTTGTCGATGACGACAACCTCAAATGAGGGGTGATCCTGGGCTATCACAGATCTGAGAGTTGCCGGCAAAATCTCAGACGCACGGTAGGCTGGCACACACACAGACACCTCAGGCGTCACAGAACCTCCCAACCCACGGGTCGAAGCAGTCATGCCAACCCGATTCCCCAACGGAGACTGTAGCGCGCACGACCCCAAACCCCTAAGGGGGACTCAAATATATGTCAGGTCCGCTACGTGCCCGTGCGTCGATGGCTAGCGCCGCCGCCATGGGTCTGCTTCTCCTCGTCAACGTCTCCTCGGCTGCGAGCAGCGCCGGCTCGCAGGGCACCCCCACCGCCCGCGCTGCCGTTCCCGCCACCGGCACGTACGACAAGATCGACGAGCTGACCCAGCACTGGGGCAGGCAGCGGCCCTCTCCCGACTCCCCGTCCACTGCCATCACGCCGAGCCCGTCGGCCTCGGCTTCGGCTTCGGTTGCCGACCCCACGTCTGCGACCGCCAGCCACACAGCATCGGCGTCCACCCTGCAGGCTCAGACAGCGGCCCGGCCTGCCACTTCCGCGACCGCGAAGGCGTCCGCGTCGAAGTCCACCACTCCGCCGACGGTCTACGCGGCGAGCGCCACCACCCCGCCCGGGTACTCCGGCTGGAAGGTGGACTGGTCCGACAACTTCAACACGCCGCTCGATCAGACCCAGTGGGCGCGGTACGGCTGGGGCGGTCAGGCGCCCGGACAAGGCGCCATGGGCGTCTACCAGCAGTCGAACGCGTTCACCTCGAACGGGAAGCTCATCCTCCGTACGCAGTACCAGAGCGGTGCATGGTCGAGCGCCGGCGTGAGCAGCGGCGACCTCTACTCCGCCTCGGGCGGTCGCTGGGAGATTCGTGCGAAGTTCCCGGTCGCCAAGGGCGTCGGCTACGTGTTCCTGCTGTGGCCGGCTGACGGTTCGTGGCCGCCGGAGATCGACCTGGCCGAGGGCCGCGTCAACGGGCCTCAAGTCATGTCGACCTACCACTGGGGCAGCAGCAACAACCGTGACTCCCAGTTCTTCAACAACCCCGACATGAGCGGCTGGCACACGTACGGCGTGATCATCGGATCGAGCACCATCACCTACACGTTCGACGGTAAGCCTTGGGTGACGATCAAGAACTCGAATGTCACCACAAAGAAGATGTGGCTCGGTTTTCAGTGCGCCGCCATGGATCCGAACGGCTCGGCTAACCAATACGAGACCGTCGACAACGGCGTTCCCGGCCCGCTCACCCCGGCCGTCAACGACATCCAGATCGACTGGGTGGCCCACTACGCGACGGCCTGATCTCCCAGCCGCTCCACCCTCAACGTCCCTTGTCAGGTGTCACTGACAAGGGACGTTGAGCATTCCCTCAGCAATGTGATGAAGCCCTCATCTGAGCCGGGCTGATCGACGCGTCACCTGTAGCGTCCTTTATGCAGAACGGCCATAGGGGGGAACCTAGACATGCCAGTTTCGCGTATTTCGCCACGCCTGAAAACAGTGACGACAGCCGCCATCGGGCTCGGTCTACTGATCACTCAGGCTGCTGCTGCACCTGCGGCCCAGTCGATCTCGTCGACGGGTAGCCTGGCTGCTCAGGCGACGAGTGCGAGTCAGACGGCCACGGCCGCGTCGGCGGAGCCAACTCTCTCGACGGCATCGGCCCAGACGCCCGCCGCCGCAACGTTGACCCCCTTGAAGGAGACGCCGACCGCCGTGACCCAGAGCCCTGCGTCCAAGACGGTGACCCAGAGCCCTTCGTCCACGACACCGTCGTCACAAGCAACGACAGCCAGCACGCCCGCGGCCGCTGCATCGACCCAAGCAGCCGCGTCCACCCCTGACCCCACTACCAAGGCACAGTCGACGGGTACGAAGTCCACGGCCGGCACGTATGCGGGGTGGACGGCCGACTGGGTCGACAACTTCAACGTGCCGATGGACCAGACGAAGTGGGTCGCGTACGGATGGGGCTACCAGGTACCCGGGCAGGGCGCCATGGGGCGCTACCTGCAGTC
>JBBQBP010000041.1:0-23862 GCA_038317635.1 Propionibacteriales bacterium | reverse complement strand
TAGTGGGGGAGGGGCTTGTGACGGCACAGCGAAGGTGTTCGGGATATCCGACCCAGATCGGACCTCATAGCCCGAACAACGTCGCGTCGGCAGGTCGCACGAGCCAGGCCCGCTGCCACAACCCCGACAAGGTCGCGCTCGCCGGCGTCGGGCCGTGTCCGTACAGAGCCCTAGACTCACAGCGTGGTGGGGCTGATCAACGACGAGGACATAACGGAGGTACGCGACCGTGCGCGTATCGACGACGTCATCGCCGCGTACGTGTCGCTCAAGCCTGCCGGCGGTGGCTCGCTGAAAGGGCTGTGCCCGTTCCACGACGAGAAGACGCCGAGCTTCCAGGTCACGCCGTCGCGTGGCTTCTACTACTGCTTCGGATGCGGCGAGTCGGGCGACGTCATCACGTTCGTGCGCAAGGTGAACAACCTGTCGTTCGCCGAGGCCGTGGAGCATCTCGCCGACAAGTACGGTGTCCAGCTGCGCTACGCCGAAGGCGCGAGCGGCCAGCGCGAGAACCCCGGCAGCCGGCTCCGGATCCTCGAGGCGAACGCGGCTGCGGCCGAGTACTACGCCGAGCAGCTGCTGACCCCCGACGCCGTCATCGCCCGCCAGTTCGCTCAGGGACGCGGCTTCGGTCGGGAGGTGGCCGAGATGTTCGGCCTCGGGTTCGCGCCCACCTCGGGACGAGCGCTCGGACAGCATCTCCGGGGGCGCGGCTTCCGCGAGGACGAGCTCATCGGCGCCGGGCTGATGCGCCAGGGCGGCTGGGACTTCTTCCAGGGCCGCGCGATCTGGCCGATCAAGGACGCCGGCGGCATGGTGCTCGGCTTCGGCGCCCGCAAGCTGTTCGACGACGACCGCATGCCGGCGAAGTACCTGAACACCCCCGAGACGCCGGTCTACAAGAAGTCACACGTCCTGTACGGGCTCGACCTGGCGCGCGCGAACATCGGCAAGAAGGGCCAGGCGGTGATCGTCGAGGGCTACACCGACGTCATGGCCGCGCATGTCTCGGGCGTCGACACCGCCGTGGCCTCGTGCGGGACCGCCTTCGGAGACGACCACGCGCGGATGATCCAGCGGCTGCTCGGCGGCGACGCGTTCCACGGCGAGGTGATCTTCACGTTCGACGGTGACGCCGCGGGACAGAAGGCCGCGCTCAAGGTGTTCTCCGGCGACCACCACTTCGCCGCCCAGACGTACGTGGCGGTCGAGCCCACGGGCCTGGACCCGTGCGACCTGCGGCTGCAGCATGGCGACGCGGCGGTACGGGAGCTCGTCGCCCGCCGCCAGCCGCTGTACCGCTTCGTCATGAACAACGTCCTCACCCAGTACGACCTCGAGAGGGTCGACGGCCGACTGGAGGCGTTGCGGGCGGCCGCGCCGCTGGTCGCCTCCATTCGAGACAACTCCCTCGTGTCCGGCTACGTCCGCGAGCTCGCGACGATGCTCGGCACCGACGTCGAGGAGGTCCGGAAGGTGGTCAGCAGGGCGTCCGGTCGCCGCCCGAGCGAACCGTCGCCGCAGCAGCGCCCCGCCACGCCACCTCCCGAGGACGCGGCGCAGGACGCGCTCATCACGTACGAGCTGCCGGACCCGAACGACCGCGCGCTGACCGTCGAACGGGACACGCTCAAGCTCATGCTCCAGTACCCGGACGCGTTCGTCGAGGGATGGCACGGGGCGAGCCCCGACGACTACTCGCACCCCGCCTACCGGGCGCTCTTCGCCGCGATCGCGCCGCAGTCACCACAGGGCGTGCCGAACTCCGACTGGTCCCGACACATCATCGAAGGGCTCGACGACGACGCGCTGCGCCAGCTGGCCGTACAGCTCGCGGTCGAGCCGCACCCGATGACAGTGACCAGGTCGTACGCGATCTCGTACGTGGCCAAGCTGCGCCTGCTCAAGGTGATGTACACGATCGCCACGCTCAAGTCGAAGCTCCAGCGGACGAACCCGGTGACGGACGAAGCGGCGTACAACCAGATGTTCACGACGATGATCGCCCTCGAGGCGACCCGCAAGGAGCTGCTGGTCGCGTCGACCGGTGAGTGAGGTTGTGAGCGGTTCGCCGGAATCCGTGTTGTCGCGGTGTTGTCCGGCGCGATCTGTGGATGGCTGACGACGGCGCCCCTCGGGAGTGCATGGTCCGGGCATGACGACCACACAGCTGCTCACCGAAGCGGAGGAGGTCGCCCTCGCGGCGGCCGTCGAGATCGGGGTCCTCGCGGAGGAAGCGCTCCGCGGCGGGTTCGCGGTCGATGCCGGTTCCGACGAGCTCGACCTCCTCGTGCAACAGGGACGCGCCGCCAGGGACCGGCTGCTCATGGCCAACGTCGGCCTGGTCAAGACGATCGCGCGCGGCGAGTTCGGGGTGTCTCCCGCGGAGTTCGCCGAGGTCGTCCAGGAGGGCTATCTGGCGCTCGCGGAGGCGCTGGTCCGGTACGACCACCGGCGGGGACGGTTCGGGCCGTACGCGGCAGCGTGGATCCGTGCTCGCGTCCGTGGGGCTGTCTCGACGCAGTGCGGTCGGGTGGGGGTGCCGGCGCGAGACATGGCCCGGTACTTCGCAGTCCGCCGCGCTGAGATGGACCTCGTGCAGTGCCTCGGGCGGTCGGTCGGCCCAGCTGAGGTCCCGGGGGGTAACGGGGACGGCGTTGCCGCGGTCCACGCGATCATGACGCCCGCACCGTTCGCCGCCGCTCTCTACGTCCCGGACGAGTCGGCGAGCAACCACCTCGATCCTGGCTCCGTCTCCGACCTGCTCCGGCTCCTGGACAGGCTCCCCGCGGCTGACCGCCGGGTCCTGAGGCGGAGGTTCGGCTTCGAGGGGCCGCCGGCATCGCGACAGGAGCTGGCTGGGGAGCTTGGTGTGAGCGAGGCGACTGTACGGAGGACGGAGGCGCGCGCCCTCACGATGCTGCGCCTGGGCCTCGCGCGGCTGGCGGCGGCCTAGAAAGGAGTGCCGCCGAGAGCTAGATAGTGCCGGTTGCCCGCTGGAGAAGCAGTGACGATCCCGCGACCAGGATCCACAGCAGTCCGCCCAGCGCGACCGGACGCCATCCCGCCTGCTTGATGTGACGCAGCGACGACCCCATGCCGACGGCGCCCATGGCCACCGTCGTGCCGATGTAGGCGGTCTCCTTGATCGCAGGACCCCAGGCCGTCGGCACGATGCCCACGGAACGCGCGGCGGCGGCGACCAGGAACAGGACGAGGAAGGTCGGGATGAGCTTCCACCAGACGGGGCGGGTGCCTGCCTCCGACTTCCGGTGCGCCCGCCACGACTCGTACAGCGCCAGTGGGACGATCGCGAGAGTCCGGGTGAGCTTGACCACGACCGCGACCGCTGCGGCTGTCGTCCCATACACGGTGGCTGCGGCGAGGACCGACGAGGTGTCGTTGATGGCGGTACCGGCCCACAGACCGAACGCCTCCTGGGACATGCCCATCGCGTGGCCGAGCAGTGGGAAGAACACGGCTCCGAGCACGTTGTAGACGACGATCACCGTGACCGACAGCGCGATGGAGGTGGCCGGTGCCCCGATCACCGCGCTCATCGTGGCGATCGCCGAGGCACCGCAGATTCCCGTCCCGTAAGTCACCAGCTGCCCGGTGATGTGCTCGACCTTGAGGAGCCGTGCGAGCAGCGACCCGCCGATGAGTGCGACGGCGAGCGTGCCGAGCAGGACCGGAAGCGTACGGCCCCCGGTGCTCGCGACCTGGCCCAGCGACATCGTGGCGCCGAGCAGCACGATGCTGCCCTGCAGCACCTTCTTCGCCACGAACGTCGTACCCGGCTTCCAGCTCTCTCGCTGTCCGGCGACCTGGCCCACGACGAGGCCCAGGAGGATGGCGACGATGGGTCCGCCCAGCACCGGTGCCAGGCGCCCCATGCCGTACGCCACGGCACCGATGAGCAGGGGAGGGATCAGCCCGGGGAGATACCGGCGTGCAGTGTTCACGGTGGCCAACTGTGGCACCAGACCGATCCGAGCCCGTCCGGATCGCGGGCTTGTGAGACGTTCAACTCGTTGCAAGTCGCACTAACTGGGGGGTCGGCGCCACCCCCAAAAAGCGGTGGGAGCAGAATGCGAGTAAGCCCTGGCAACGCTGCCTCGGCGGCTCAGGGAGCGTTGCTCCCTGGCACGAGGCGCTGAAAGGGAGCGTGGCATGTCATCGAAGGCGCATACCTACCCCGGTATCCCCGAGGTCATCAACGGAAACGGCGCTGTCGCCCACGTGATGAAGCACGTGTGCGGTGGAGTGATCGGCTACCCGATCACGCCATCCACTGAGATCGCGGAGACGTTCGAGGCAGCGCGCGCTGAAGGTCAGCTCAACGCCTGGGGCAAGCATCCCTTCTTCGTGGAGACCGAAGGTGAGCACTCTGCCCAGAGCGGGGCAATGGGCGCGGCGCTGACCGGCGGCAACTACATCTCCAACGCGTCCTCCAGCCAGGGCATCCTGTACGGGCTCGAGTCGCACTACGTCACCGTCGGCAAGAAGATCGGTGGCTTCGTGCTGCAGGTCGCTGCGCGAGTCGTGAGCAAGCACTCGCTCAACGTCATGGCGGGACACGACGACGTGTACGCGCTGCTTTCGAGCGGCTACACGGTCCTGTTCGGCTCCAACCCGCAGGAGGCAGCCGATCTCGCGGCCATCTCCTATCGCGCGTCCGCCCTCTCGCTCCTCCCCGTGGCCAACTGCATGGACGGCTTCGCGACCAGCCACGTGATGAGCGAGGTGCTGCTGCCCGAGCCCGAGCTGCTCCGCGACTACCTGGGTGACCCGGCCGGCCGTATCCCGTGTCCGACCGTCGCCCAGGAGCTGCTCTTCGGTGCGAAGGGTAGGGCCTTCCAGCTCGAGCGGTTCCTCGACCGTCATGCCCGCGACTTCGACGCCGACGACCTGGCTGCGCTACGCGCCCAGCTCACCAAGCAGGTCGATGCCGTCGAGTCCAGCGACGAGGGCCTGCTGGCCACGACGCTCGCGTGGGTACCGACCAGCCTCCAGAACCAGTGGCGCCGTCAGTGGCACAACTCGTTCGCCAAGGGCACCCGCCAGCTCGTGCCGGCGTTGGTCGACCCGCACAACCCCGGCCTCACCGGCCCGGTGCAGAACCAGCCCGACTTCCAGGCCGGCTCGGCCGACCACCGTACGCACTTCGCGAGCGCCGTCCCGGCGATCGTTCGGGAGGCCATGGCGGAGTACACCGAGCTCACCGGACGCGAGTACTCGCCCGTCCAGGCGTACGAGTGCGAGGACGCCGACTACGTCATGGTCGGCATGGGCTCGATCACGGACGACGTACGAGCCGTGCTGAGCCACCTGCGCTCCGAGGGGATCAAGGCCGGCGTGGTCTCGATCAAGCTGTTGCAGCCGTTCCCCGAGGCCGAGCTCATCGCCGCCCTGGGTAACGCGAAGGCTGTCACGGTCCTCGAGCGCTCCGACGACACCGCCCTCACCCGCGCCGTCACCAGCGCCCTGTTCCACGCGCGGGCCAACGGCGAGTCCACTGTCGAGCTGTACGCGGGCGTCCCGGCTCTGTCCGTGATCCCGCGCCTCACCACGGCGATCTTCGGCCTGGGTGGCCACGACGTCCAGCCGCGGCACATCGTCGCCGGCTTCCAGAACATGGTCTCCGGCAACCCCGCGCCGTTGATCTACCTCGGGTCGCAGTTCTTCAGCGCCAACCCGACCACGGCCATCGCAGCCATGCAGGAGAAGCTGCGCCGCGCCTACCCCGAGACCGAGCTGATGGCTCTGGAGACCGGCCCGAACCCGCGAGTCCTTCCCGAGGACGCCCTGCGGATCCGGTTCCACTCCGTGGGCGGGTACGGCACCGTCGCGACGGGAAAGCTGCTCACCGACCTGCTCAGCTCGTTGCTGGGCATGCACTCGAAGTCGGCTCCCAAGTACGGCTCCGAGAAGTCCGGAGCGGCGACCAACTACTACATCACTCTCTCTCCGGATCCCGTCCTCATCACGAACGCCGAGCTCGAGGACGTCGAGGTCGTCGTGGCGCCGGACCACCAGGTCTTCTCGCACACCAACCCGCTCAAGGGCCTGGTCAACGGCGGGACCCTGATCATGCAGTCGAGCGAGGAGCCGCTCACCGTCTGGCAGGAGCTGCCGGCGTTCGCGCGGCGCACCATCCGTGAGCGCGGCATCAAGTTCTACGTGCTCGACGCGTTCGCCATCGCCAAGGGCCATGCGCCCACGCCCGAGCTGCAGACCCGCATGATGGGCATCGCGTTCATCGGCGCCATCCTCGGCAATGTCAAGGCCGTCGCCCATGACGGGGGCGTTGCCGAGACCGAGGCGCAGGTGCGCGCCGAGCTGGCCAAGAAGTTCGGACGCCGCGGCGACCGTGTCGTCGATGCGAACATGGCGGTGATCCGTGACGGGATGACGGCCGCAGTGAAGGTCGACTTCGACGATCCCGCATTCGAGGCTGTCGAGGCACAGGTCGTACGGGAGCGTCGCCGGATCCTGTCGCCCGCGATGACGCCGTCGGTGGCCACCGGTCGGACGAGTGGACTGTTCGATCCCGCCTACTACGAGGAGATCGTCGCCAAGCCGTTCCGTGAGGGCGTCATCGACGAAGCGCCGGTCATCCCGGGCACCGGCATGTTCATGCCTTCCGGGACCGCGGCGGCCAAGGACAAGGGCATCTTCCGCCGCAACGTGCCGGTCTTCGACCCGACGTCCTGCACGGCGTGCATGGAGTGCACCATCGCGTGCCCTGACAACGCGATCCCCAACGCGGGACACGAGATCAGCGACCTGCTGACGTCTGCCATCACAGCATCGGGGCTCATCGAGGCGAAGCGCGCCGCGTGGTACGACCTCGTGCCGGCCTGGGCCGACGAGGTTCGGCGGGTCTTCAAGGCATCGTCGAAAGCCGAGGATCTGGCGGCCGTCGCCACGCAGGCTGCCTCGGCGCTGGCCGAGGAGTCCGTACCGACAGCAGAGCTCGACCAGATCGTTGCGGCGATCGCGTCCTTCCCGGTGGCGCGTACCCGTCCGATCTTCGACGCCGAGGAGAAGCGCGCGACCGGATCCGGTGCGCTGTACTCCGTCGTCATCGACCCCTGGAAGTGCACGGGATGCATGCAGTGCGTCGAGGTCTGTGGACCTGAGGCGTTGACCAGCCGTGAGCAGGACGACGAGCTGCTCGAGATGCTGGAGGGCCGTTTCGAGCGGCTCACCGCGCTGCCGGACACGCCCGCGCGGATCACGGCCGGGGCAACCGCGCCGGGTGGCGACATCAAGCGCATCCTGCTCGCGCGGGACGACTACTACTCGATCACCGGTGGTCACGGCGCCTGCCGCGGCTGCGGCGAGGTCACTGCGATCCACCTGTTCAACTCTCTGACCCACCGCATCGGCGAGGACCAGCGCCAGGCGCACATGCGTGACCTGGACGGTTTCTCCGAGAAGCTGGCAGCGCTGGTCGAGACGTTGCCCAAGGGCAGCCCGCGGCGTGCGCGGGTCGAGAAGGCGATGGCCCAGCTCGAACAGCGGCTCTACCTGTACGAGTCGGGCCCGACCGGCAACGGTCCTGCACCGACGGTGATCGCCAACTCCACCGGCTGCTCCAGCGTCTACGCGTCGACGATGCCGTTCACGCCGTACCTCGACCCGTGGGTCAACGGCCTGTTCCAGGACGCCCAGCCGCTGGCTGTCGGCCTCTACGAGGGTCTGGTCTCCGGGCTGATCGAGGAGGTCCGTGCCCTGCGGCTGGCCCAGCTCGAGCTGGATGACGCCTACGACCCGAGCGTCCACGACGCGAAGCTTGCGACCCTGTCATGGCGCGACTTCACCCCCGCCGAACTGGCGCTGGTGCCCGCGGTCGTGACGATCAGCGGCGACGGCGCCGCGTACGACATCGGCTTCGGTGCGATGTCACGCGTGCTGGCTGCCGGCACACCCATCAAGTCGATCGTGCTCGACACGGGCGGCTACTCCAACACGGGTGGCCAGGCCTCGACAGCCAGCTTCTCCGGACAGGACGCCGACCTCGCACGGTTCGGCAAGACGCACGGCGGCAAGCAGGAGTCCCGCAAGGAGCTCGGGCTGCTCGCCGCGTTCCACCCGAACGTCTACGTGTGCTCGACGTCGACCGCGTACTACGGCCACTTCCTCCGCGCCAGCGGCGAGATGCTCGGCTACGACCAGGGCACGTCGCTCATGGTCGTGTACACACCGTGCGACACCGAGAACGGGATGCCCGAGGACCTGGCGAACTCCAGGTCGCGGCTCGCGGTGGACAGCCGGGTCGCTCCGCTGTTCATCCATGATCCGCGGAAGGGAAGCACGCTCTCCGAGAGGTTCAGCATCGACGGGAACCGCGAGCCGACGGGTCTGTGGGTCACCAAGCCGCTGACGTATCGCGACGCCGACGGCCACACCCAGGTGATGAAGCAGCCGTACACCCCCGCCGACTTCGCGCTGGGAGAGGGCCGGTTCGCCAAGCAGTTCCGGTGGCTGGCCGCTCACGAGGAGGACGGGGCGGTCCCGATCGCCGAGTACGTGGAGCTACCTGTTCCCCAACGGGTGGCGCGCACACCCTTCGTGTACACGACGGACCGGCAGGAGCACCTGGTCAAGATGGCCTGCTCGGCTGGGGTCGTGGCGATGGTCGAGGACCGCAAGCACTACTGGCAGACCCTGCAGTTCCTCGTGGGTCAGGCCGAAGCGAAGCTCTCCGCCTCGCACAAGGCTGAGGTCGACGCGCTCCGCGCTCAGTATGGCGAGGCCTTGGTTGCCCGTGAGTCGACGCTGGACTCCATCGCGCAGGCCATGGCCGACCTTGCCACATCGAGTGGCGCACCGGCTGGTGGGCCACTGAACTTCGGGCTGATGGGAACGTCGTCTCCCGGGTCCTCGGCGGAGCCTGATGCGGCCGCGGCCGCGACCGCAACGACGAGCCGGCCGATCTGGCTCGATCCGGCGGACCTCTCGAAGTGCAACGACTGTGCGACCTGCTACCAGGAGCTGCCCCAGCTGTTCGAGAAGGCGACCATCGTCGTGGACGACGAGCCGCGGACCGTCGGCCGGTTGATGCCGGAAGCCCTCGAGGGACTGGTCATGACCGACGAGCTCGCTGCGCGCATCGCACGGGTGAAGGCGACCTGCGACGCGGAGATCGTCCAGTGAACGCCCCCGGATTCACCAACCAGCTGGGTCTGCTCGAGCGGCGATTGACGGCCGATCCCCGCGCATTCCGAGATCTGTTCACCGCCGATGGTATGGAGGCGGTGGCCTGGGAGTTCCGTCAGCCGGACCTGGGTCACGACTTCATCTGGCAGCTCTGGGACGTGCTGAGCCGTGATGACGATGCCAGCCGCGTCATGATGCGCTTCCTCTGGAAGATGCCGCTGGGCAAGAAGCGCATGTTCATGCGCGCGTTGGACGCCCACCTGTCCGAGAAGTACCCGATGTTCGCCGGACTCAGCCAGAACTGGCCGGCTGGCAACGCGATCGAGCCGTACATCCGTGGGGCCGAGGAGCGTTCGGAGGACTTCGAGCTCGTCAACAAGGGGTTCCTCGGCTACATGGACCTCGGCTACACACGCCGGGACGTGGAGCTCTTCGTCTGGCTGGAGGCGCTGCGCGACAAGCAGTGCGCCGAGGCACCGTGCGAGCTTGGTGTGCTCATCCCGGGTCATGTTGAGCCGCAGGGCGGCTGCCCGGTACAGATCCACATCCCCACGATGTTCCAGCTGATCGGCGAAGGCCGCTTCCGCGAGGCGCTCGAGATGCTGGAGTCCTGCAACCCGCTGCCGAACGTGACGGGCCGGGTGTGCCCGCAGGAGCTGCAGTGCCAGGGCATGTGCCTCCACAAGAAGTCGATGAGCATCGGCCAACTCGAGTGGTTCCTGCCCGAGTGGGAGAAGCTCGCGGATCCGGTCGGGCTCGCCGCGCGGTTCAGGGGCTTGGACGATCCGTGGCAGAAGGCCGTGCGGCCGCCCGTCGCGATCGTCGGTTCCGGTCCGTCCGGGCTCATCACGGCGTACCTTCTGGCCGCCGAGGGCTTCCCGATCACGGTGTTCGAGGCGTTCCACGAGCTGGGGGGAGTGCTGCGCTATGGCATCCCCGAGTTCCGGCTGCCGAACCAGCTGATCGACGACGTCGTGGCGAAGATCCGTGGCCTCGGCGGGCGCTTCGTGACCAACTTCGTGGTCGGCAAGACAGCGACGCTCGAGCAGCTTCGCGATGCGGGCTTCTTGCGCGTGTTCGTGGGCAGCGGTGCGGGACTCCCGCGCTTCCTGAACGTACCGGGCGAGCACCTGCTCAACGTCATGTCGGCCAACGAGTTCCTGACGCGCGTGAACCTCATGCAGGGCCATCGCGCGAACCGCGAGACCCCGCTCCCGGAGGTCCGGGGCAAGCAGGTGCTCGTCATCGGCGGCGGCAACACCGCGATGGATGCCGCACGTACAGCTCGTCGCCTCGGCGGCAACGTCTCGATCGTCTACCGGCGGACACGGGCCGAGATGCCGGCGCGCGTCGAGGAGCTCGAGCACGCTCTGGAAGAGGGCATCGACCTCGAGGTGTTGCGCTCTCCGATCGAGTTCATCGGCGACCCACAGACGCACTTCGTGACCAGCGCCACCGTGGAGATCATCGCCTTGGGCGAGCCGGACAGCTCAGGGCGTCGCCGCCCCGTGCCTACGGGGCGTACGGACGAGATCGCCGCCGACCTCGTCATCATGGCACTGGGCAACTCGGCGAACCCCATCATCAAGGACTCCGAGCCGAAGCTCTCGGTCTCGAAGTGGGGCACGATTGAGCAGACGGGGGAGCAGGGCTCGAAGGAGACCTCCATCCCGGGCATCTACACAGGCGGTGACGCAGCCCGCGGTGGGTCGACGGCGATCCGAGCGGCCGGCGATGGTCAGGCGGCGGCACGCGAGATCGTCCGCACGATGGCGACGATGGAGGCCCGCGACATCTCCGACCGGGTGAACCGTGCGCTCACGTACACGGAAGTGGCGTCCGAGCTCCCGGTGATCGTCAAGAAGACCCACCTGAGCCCGGGTATCGAGGAGTTCGAGGTCCGGGCCCCGGTGATCGCCCGGTCGGCGAAGGCCGGCCAGTTCGTGCGCGTACTTCCCACCCCGAACGGCGAGCTCATCCCGCTGACGCTGGCGGACTGGAACGCCGAGGCGGGGACGATCACGCTGGTGATCCAGGCCATGGGTACGACGACGCTCCAGATGAACGAGATGCAGGTCGGAGAGGCGCTCGCGGGCGTCGCCGGGCCACTCGGCCAGCCGAGCAAGCTGACGCGGTACGAGGACGGGACCGTCGTGTTCACGGCGGGCGGTCTTGGTCTGCCGCCGGTCTACCCGATCATGCGCGAGCACCTGCGGATGGGGAACCACGTCACGCTGATCTCGGGCTTCCGCAGCCGTGACCTGATGTTCTGGGACGGCCTGGATGACCGGATCGGGATGATCGAGGCGGAGTACGGCGATCAGCTGAACGTCATCTATGCGACCAACGACGGCTCGTACGGAGTCCAGGGCTTCGTCACCGCGCCGCTCAAGGAGATGCTCGACGCGCACCGCGACGGTACGGGGAAGCAGATCGCCGAGGTGGTCACCATCGGGCCGCCGCTCATGATGCGCGGTGTGGCCGACCTCACCAAGCCGTACGACGTGCACTGCGTCGCCAGCCTGAACTCGATCATGGTCGACGCCACCGGCATGTGTGGCGCCTGCATGGTCCCGGTCAGGGAGGGCGACCAGCTGGTCCGCAAGCACGCCTGCATCGACGGTCCCGAGATCGACGCGCACTCCATCGACTGGGAGAAGTACCTGCCGCGCTTCGGCCTGTTCCGCGCCCAGGAGCAAGCCAGCCGAGCGGCGCACGGGTTCTAGGAGATCTGTCATCGCAGCTGTCCCCGTATCGGCGAGTGCCGAGCCGGGGACAGTGTGCTGTCCGGGGATGAGCCCAGGCGGGCCAGTGTCTACTGGCGCAAGTGACGTGCCGGCATGACGGCCTCAGGTGCTTACGCGCGTGGCGAAGGCGATCACGTTTGCCTCATACGCGCGGGCCACGGGATCGAATCCCCCGCAGGTGATGAGCCGCAGGCCTGGGTACGCGAGGTCGCCGTACACCAGCGCGGTGGGGAATTGTGTCTTGGGATAGGTGGCGACTCGATCGACGGCGAAGGTGGCTGTGGTGCCGTCGGAGCGGGAGATGATGACGAGGTCTCCGCGCCCCAGGTCGGCAAGGTGGGCGAACACAGCGGGTACCCCGTTCCAGTGGACGTGGCCGGCGATCACCGAGGGACCAACGAGTCCCGGGACGGGGGAGCCGGTGTACCAACCGACGGTCATGGCTGTTGTCGGCACTTCAAGGGTGCCGTCCTTGGCGATGCCAAGCCTCACGAAGGTGGAGTTCACTCCAATCGCCGGAATCCTGATGAGCGTGGGAGCAAGCCGAGTGGCGGCGGTAGATGCCGTCGTGGGGGACCTGACCAAAGGCTCGGACGGTGCAGGTGTTGCGGCAGACGGTGAAGGCGTTGCGACAGCCGGCGCCGGTATTGCGGCAGTCGGGCCAGGGCTGGCAGCTACCGGGGCGGTTGTCGCGGTCCGGGCCGAGGACCCGGAGATGGTGAGTACGCAAGCGAGGGCGATGACCGATCCCAGAGTCGTCAGACGGCGCGCAGCCACGCTGACGCTGTGGTCGCTCTGCTTGCCTCGCATCGTCGCGCCTCGTTTGGTCAACCGCAGACCGGGTCCCCGGCCCGATCCGGCTGTTCAGCCAGTGGGCCGGCGCCCGGTGGACGCGGTGTCATTGCGGTGATGTCGCCTGACTCAGCCGATGCTGTCGTCACCGGTCCCGACAGGGCCGCGCGGGACGACAGTGATCTGAGACGGCCCGGTTGTAGCCGATGGCGATGTCGCTGTCGCCGTTGGTGACGACGTCGACGTTGCCGTTGGTGTTGGTGTCGCAGTTGACGTGGTGCAGACCGAGCGAGTGATGGTGTTGGTGTCCATCGTTACGGCACCGTTGCGGGCCAGGGCGCGGCCGTCAAGCGTTGCTCCGGTCTGGAGGCTAATGCTGGTCAGCGCCATGATCGTGCCGATGAAGGTCGAGTTGGTGCCAAGGGTCGAAGAACTGCCAACCTGCCAGTAGACGTTGCAGGACTGTGCGCCATTGAGCATGACGACCCTGCTGCCTGAAGCAGTGATCAGGGTCGAACCGGCCTGGAACACCCAGACGGCGTTCGGGTCGCCGGCGGCGTCAAGGGTCAAGACCCCGGAAAGGCCGATCGCGGAGGCGGAGTTGTAGACGCCGGGCTGGAGAGTTCTGCCGACCAGATCTGCCGAGATTGCGGTGGTCGGCCCCTCCCCGGCAGCCGTGGTGTATGCGGTGACGAGATCAGTCTTTGCGCCCTGGGTGACGCTGTCCCCGGCGTGGTTGGTGCCGGTCAGAGTCAGAGATGTGACTCCGGTGATGGAGGTGTTCGGGAACGTTCCGATATCGCCAGTGATCGCGGTCGGGCCGGTGTTGGTGATGCCTGAGCCGGCGAGGACGGCGAAACTGTCCGCCGTGCCCAGGGCTACTGCGGTAGGTGCAGCTACTGCGTTGGATCCGAGCACGGAGAGCATCAGGACGATGGCGAGGGCCACCGCGCTCTTACCCGCTGCGGTGAGGAAATGAGTTCTTCTGGTTGATGGTGATTTCATGACCAGCTCCTGGGTGCCCCTGCTCAACGAGCAGGGAGGGTGCGCACGGCCGGCGAGGTCAATCGCTAACCGTCATACGCAATTTACCCCTTTTGTTGTCTTTGAGTCGGCAGAGAGGCACTCGATTTCCCGAACCTCGAAATTCCTCGACACGAATACTGGTGCCACTCCAGGCGGTCGCTCGTTCGTCAGGTGTTGAGCTCGGGCATATCCGAACGGCCCTGGTTCGCGCGGAGGTCGGCTCCGTTGAGCAGCAGGTGTCCTGAGTCGTCCCGAGTGACGACATCCCAGGACGCGAGGTCCTGGGGGGCTGTCGCCACGGCCGGGTCGATGTGCGCGAGCATGGCCTGCAGCACCACATCGTGGGTGACGAGGACCACCGGGTAGGCGGGGAACTCCTTGTGGAGCATCCCGACGGCGCGATGGGTCAGGGAGGCCAGGGTCTCCACGCCGGGCGCTTGGTCGATGCTGCCCCATTGGGCTGTGACGTCGTCTTTGGGGTGACCCGCCCACTGCCCGTAGTCGCGGTCGACGAGGTCTCCGTCGATCAGAAGGCCTGCACCGGTAGCCAGGGAGATTGCGCTCGCGGTTTGGATGGCGCGTCGTACGGGGCTGCTCACGATGAGCTGGGGCCTGTACGACGTGAGAGCTGCGGCCAGGAGCTCCACCTCAGCCGTGCCCACCTCGTCGAGGGTGGGGTCGAGCCGACCTCGGAGCTGACCCGCCGCGTTGAGCGCTGTCTGGCCGTGCCGTACGAGCAGGAACTGCACGTTCTCGGGAACCGGCGGTACCGCTCGATGCTCATCGGAACGATCGATGGTCATGGCTGGGTCGTCCTTTCGGCTGGTTGCTGGCAATGCCGGCGCGAAGCGGAGCAAGTCCCCAACGTGCGAGGAATCCGATGTCTCGACCTACGAGGCGTCGTCCGCCGGGTTTGGAGGTGGCGGGTGACCGGCTGCACATCCTCGGACCCGTGCCGCATGTCACCGCCTCATCATCAGCAGGAACCATCAGCCTGGCGGCGGTACGGGTGGAGCGAGCCGACCCAGGCGGGATCCATCGCCCACCTGCAGTGTAGTAGCACCGTGCCGCGAAGTGAGGGGAAGCCTCCGAACCGCAGGGAGTATGCCTACCCATCAAACACCTGGTCATAGAGGTCGGGGCCGTGACTCGTCATCTGTGGCATGCCGGGACGCAGGTGGAACGTGCGGCGACCTTCCTCCAGTCGCTCCGCCCTCAGGAACACGATCGTGCCGTTTCGCTGGTCGGCAAGTGTTTTCGCGAGGGCGTACATGTGCGTGACGTACATGACGCGCGTCTCGTGATCATTGAGAGTGTTCACGAGGTTGGCGCGATCTGGGACCCCTCGCGCTCGTTGGTGCAGGCGAAGGACTCGTTGCACAAGAACATGGCGTGTGGAGAGATCAGGTCGCCCCAATCGCCACGGGCTCTGTTGCGTCCGGATTGATCACTACATCGGCAAGTCGGCGGTTACCCTCCGGCATGTGGCGAGTCCGTCCCACTCGTCCGGATGTGCGGCGTCGTAGACCAGGCACAAGGGTCCTGTGAACCCGCTCGCCGTGACCGCAGTGAGCGCTCGACGAAAGTCATCGGTGTCCAGGCTGCCATCGGCCTTCGTAGTGCACTTTGCGTGCGAGGTCTCTGCAAGCGCGCCGATCGAGGCGAGCTGGACGTCGCGATCAGGTCCGGTCCAGTTGGCCAGGTCCACGAGGAGGCCGATCTCACCCGCCGCGGCCTCCAGGAGCTGATGAACGTGGGTGGCGGTCGGCAGTAAGGCCATCCAGTTCTCAGTGACGACTCGTACCGGCGACCCGGCAGCCAGACGCCGCAGGCGACGTCCGCTCTGGATCAGGCGTTCCGGGGTGGGGTCGGCTTGGCCCGCGATCACCCTTCCTCGGGTTGCCCCGAGGGTTCCAGCATCCTCCAGCCATCCGGCGATCCATGCCTCGTGCTCATCTGCGTCGGTGGGATGGACGAGGTCCCCGGAGTCGATGAGGAGGGCGTCGAGGGTGACGTGCGCGTCGGCGAGCGAGGTGCGCAGCTCGGCGAGGTAGGCAGGGTCGCGGCTCGGAAGATGGAAGTGGCACAACTGCACCACGTCATATCCCCGGGTGGCGAGCTCGCCCGGGAGATCCAGCAGAGCCAGGGCCGAGTCAGCCGCCGGCCGGGGCTGCAGGCCCCCTGACGCACCGGGAGGGTTCGCCTGGGTCGACACAAAACGACCGAGCGTTCGATGGAGCGACCAATCGTGGACGGCGCGGCTCAGCATGCAGGAAACCTACCCTCGGTGGAAAGGGACGTTGATCCAGCCGATCGACCGGGTGGTGTCGACGTTCGCGCGGACATGAGTCGACCCGTCGTTCGACGGCGCCATTGCTGCGGGCGACCGTCAGGTCGGGCGGCAACCACCCTCATCTCGCCGCCCGCCGACTCCAAGTCCTGGCCCCACTCGCCTGCTGCTGGGCCCACTGCCCGATACCGGCTCCGATCCGATGTCCCGAACCTTCCGGCCAGCCATCAGGAGGGGTAACGCGAACAACCCGATCTGCTACACACCCGGTGCCAGTTCGGGCAGCCTGCCACGTCAGTGACCGGACGCTCGGCTATGGGCGTCGAACACCTCGGCCTGTACATCACGTCCCGCCTCACCTCTTGCCCGTGGTCCACGCCCACCTGGACGAGCACGCCCAACCGGGGCCGGCAGGTCTGCTGTTCCCCGCGGTGTCCGGTAGGCACTTGTCGCAGCCGACCTTGAACGGCAAGCCGTCCCACCGACGCATCATCAAAGGCCGCATCGTCAACGAGAGCGCGACGGGGTTCTGCCTGGCGCGTGAGACCGCGGGACGCCCCGACCTGAGGCTGCATGACCTCAGACACACCGGCGCCGTCCTTGCGGCACAGACGGGCGCGACTCTGGCTGAGCTAATGGCCCGTCTCGGCCACTCGACGCCGGGCGCCGCGATGCGCTACCAGCATGCGGCGCGCGACCGTGACCAGGAGATTGCAGAAGCGCTCTCTAGGATGGTGACGGTGTGACCTACGACGACATTGAACACCGCTGCGACGATTCGAAAACAACTTCGGGCAGCCGGCTCTAGCGCAAGATCGACCCGCTCGCGGCGAGACATTGAGGATGTTCCACTTCAGCCCGTCAAAGGGCTGCTTGACGGTGTCGCCCGGGGGGATTCTGCTGGTTCTCCGCTGGGGCGGTTACCCTTGGCAACGAGTCAGGGAGGAGGATCACGAGCCATGACGATTCGAGTGCTGTACCAAGACGTCATCCCCTACGACACGCCCTCCAGCTTCGACTCGCTAAGGGGACCCGCCGACGGCGTGCTGATCCTGCCGATCACGGTCCATTGGGGCCCGGACGCGACTGCGGACCTGTCCACCGCCGACGGGCTCGAGAAGGCCTACGAGCACGTGGTCCGGGAAGACACGCGCCAGCAACAGGAGAAACTCCTCAACGCTGACCTGTTGGCTCGAGTCTGGCCACAACTGCGCCTGCCGAAACGCTGCCGGACCCTGTGGGAGACCCGCTTCACGGAACTGGCCGCCGCCCGGTAATGCCGTCCCCTGTCGAGCAGGCAGCGCGCCGTCGCGGTGCTCATCCTGAGCGTGATCAGCGGCGATGATTTCGCTCTGGCTGGGTCTGGCGCCCTCCGCGAGCACGGGCTGATCGATCGGCCGACCCACGACGTCGACGTGTTCACCCTCGACGCCGCCACCGAGCGATTCCAAGGGGCGGTGGGGCGCACCATCGCGACCCTCATCCGGCACGGCTACCAGGTTGTCCCTGTCAGGCGTCTTGCCCAGTTCGCGCGGCTGGCGGTGACTGCGAGCGACGACTACCCGTTCCAGGTCGACTTCGGCGTCGATTGGCGAGCTCACGATCCCGTCTGGCTTGAGGTCGGGCCGTGTTGGCGCTCACCGACGCGGTCGCGAACTAGGTCGGCGCCCTCTACAGCCGAGCGGCGGCCCGTGACTTCCTGGACGTGGACGCCATCCGCCAGTCCGGACGTTTCACCGACAAGGAACTCCTCCACCTCGCCGCCGAACACGATCCCGGATTCGACCTGCTCATGTTCGCCAACCAACAGGGCCTGGTGGCGACTTTGCGCCCCTCCTTGGTCGCCGAGTACGGCGTCAGCGCCGATGCACTTGCAGCGATCCAACAACGATCACTGACATGGCGCCAGCAAGTCTTGGAGAG
This sequence comes from Propionibacteriales bacterium, assembly GCA_038317635.1. Lineage (GTDB taxonomy): Bacteria > Actinomycetota > Actinomycetes > Propionibacteriales > Propionibacteriaceae > Fen-668. The sequence goes on along the minus strand of JBBQBP010000041.1, from coordinate 5,916 downwards.
TCGACCCGGGGAACCGACAGACAACGCAGGCCGCTGGGAAGTCGTCGAAACGCCAAGGCACAACCCTCACCAGGAACCGCCACGGCACTCCAGCGGCCCTAGCTCGGGCGTACCGATCTGAGCCTTGCCGGACGGATTCGACCACGCGAGGAGCGGCAGAGCCGGATGTTCAGGGGCCGCCTTCATGGGCTTCGAGTCGTCTCTGCCAGCTCCGTCGGCCTCGCAGGCTTGTTGCTAGAAGCCGGATCTCCCCACCGCCCCTTATCGGGCTGGCGAAGCCGCCAACGGCTGCGCTCTGGCTTCGCCGCGCTGACCCACTCCGAGTAGGTCTCCGCGTGAGCCAAGACTTGCATGCGTTCCGGGTGCGTCGACGAGTGGCGCAGGTGCCGAGGGGGGCGCTAGTCGTCCTCTGGTACGTACGGGGCTCCCGTACGTACCAGAGCCGCCACGACGTCGACGAGGAGCCGAACCGCGGAGACGGCAACGATGACGGAGACCAGGCCTGCGGCGACGGCGTCGAGCCAGAACCACCGGTGAGTGATGGCGATCACGGCTCCGACGATCGCGACGACGGCGGCGGCTGCGCCGTCCGCCAGGGTGTCGAGAAGGATCGAGCGCATGTGCAGGTCCTCACTGCCTGCGTCGGCGCCAAGGATCACCGCTGCCACGAACATGACGACCGCAGCGATCGCTGACGTGATCAGGACCGGCAAGCCGTGGACTTCGGGGCTGCCGTGAACGAGCCGTAAGACTGCTGCGGCTGCGACCCACACTGACAGCAGCACCAGCCACAGCCCGTTGATGAGCGCGACCCAGGTGGTGGCGTTCTCGTTGCGGTGTCGGTCTCGCAAGTGGATGGCCATGAGCCCTAGGCCCAGGGCTGCGGAGTCAGCGAAGAAGTCGGCTCCTTCGGAGGCCAGAGCCAGAGAGTGAGCCGCGAGCCCGGCGAACACGAGCGCCGCGATCATCGCAAGATTCAGGATCAGAACGAGGGCGACGCGGCGACTCTGGCTCACCCGACGACCCTATTAGTCCCCGCGACTTCAATGCCCCCACCCTCCGTGCGTGGCGCCGGGACGTGCGGAACGCTGATGAGCGGATGTCCGTCGAAGCCGACCCCCGAGCGGAAGAATCACGTCATACGCGGCGAAGAGACGCACTCGGCCATCAAGATCCTTCGATGAGCGGAAGATGCCTCAGTGCCGTCGAGACTCTGCGAAGTAAGCGGCCGTCGCCTTGTCCAGTGCCCCGGAAGGCAGCTGGAAGTCGATGGTCCGCACTGGCAGCGCCTCCGGGAACGAGAGGACCGAGTTCACTTGTGTGAAGTGGTTGCCGTGGCGACGTGCGATGAGTTCGGAACCATCGTCGGTGAGCTCGAACACCAGGTCCGACGGCTGCCGTAGCAGCCCGCTCGCCACTAGTTTCGGGTAAGCACTCTCGGCCTCGGCATCGACTAGCAGAGCGTGGTTGAGGCCGTCGGCCGGCGCGACGAGCTCCGGCAGGGAGCAGTGGCCTCTTGGGACTGCGACACCCGTCAGGACCCATGCGATGCCCGTCTCGGGCTTTGGTGATAGAACGGAGGACGTGGCGGTCATCCGGACGACGAGCCTCACTAAGACCTACGGGCGCACGCGCGCGTTGGCGGACCTCGATCTGGAGGTGCATCGGGGCGAGGTGTTCGGCTACCTCGGGCCGAACGGCTCGGGCAAGACCACCACCATCCGGGTGCTGCTGGGGCTGGCCCGCCCCACGTCGGGTCGGGCCGAGGTGCTCGGCGGGCACCCTGAGCGCGACGCGGTCGCCATCCACCGTCGGCTCGCCTACGTCCCGGGGGAGGCCGCGCTGTGGCCGGGGCTCACCGGCGGAGAGACGCTGCACTTGCTGGGCCGGATGGCCGGTGGCGTCGAGAGGGCGTACACCGCCGCGCTGGTCGAGCGGTTCGAGCTCGACACGGGCAAACGGGTGCGGGCCTACTCCAAGGGCAACCGCCAGAAGCTGGCGCTGGTTGCCGCGCTCATGACCCGCGCTGAGCTGTTGGTGCTCGACGAGCCGACCTCCGGGCTCGACCCGCTGATGGAGCAGGTGTTCCGTGACTGCATCCGCGAGGCGCAGGCCCGCGAGCAGACGGTGTTCCTCTCCTCCCACGTGCTCGCCGAGGTGGATGCGCTGTGTGGGCGGGTGGGCATCCTGCGGGCCGGCCGCCTCGTCGAGGTGGGATCGCTGGACTCGATGCGGCTGCGTGCGTCGGTGAACGTCGAGGCGTCCTTCGACGGCGGCGCGGTGCCCGACGTCACTGGCGTGCCTGGGGTCGCCGACCCCGTGGTCGACGGGCGAACCTTACGTTGCCGGGTCCAAGGCCCCGTCGCCCCGCTCCTGGGACTGCTCGCTGCGGCGGGTGCTACCCGGCTGATCAGCCGGGAGCCGAATCTGGAGGAGCTGTTCCTCCAGTACTACGGCGACGCCGCTGACGAGTCGCCGTGAGCGCGCCCGAGGGCGTCGCGGCCTTCCCGACAAGGTCGACTCCCTCTCCGCTGGCCCTCATCGCGGGGCTGACCTGGCGGCGCACATGGAAAGGGGCGGCGGGGTTCGGCGCGGCCAACCTCCTCGTCACGGTGACCGCGGTGCTCGGCTACGCCGCGGCCTACCCCGACCCCGCCGACCGCGTCACCGTGGCCCGCAGCATCGGGTCGAACCCGGGGCTGAACGCGATCTTCGGTGAGACGCGGTCGCTGGAGACGATGGCGGGCTTCACCGAGTGGCGGGTCGTGCTCTCGCTGGCGCTGGTCGGCGGTATCTGGGGCATGTTCGCGACCACCCGGGTGCTGCGTGGCGAGGAGGATGCCGGCCGTGCTGAGGTGCTGCTCGCCGGCCCGGTGACCCGGACCGGCGCCGCGGCCGCAACGCTCGCGGGGCTGGCTGCGGCGTGGCTGCTCTGTACTGCGATCACCGTGATCGGACTGGTGGCCGCCTCCGGGCGCGACCTGGGCCTTGGCCCCGCCGCACTGCTGGGCCTGACCCTCACCTCGTTGGCGGTCGTGATGATCGGCGTGGCAGCCGTCGCCTCGCAGCTCCTGGCGACCCGACGTGCGGTGACGGGCACGGCCGCCGTCGTCCTCGGCGTCAGCTACGGGATCCGGGTGGTCGCCGATTCCGCACCGGACCTGCGGTGGTGGCGGTGGTGGACCCCGCTGGGCTGGTTGGAGGAGGTCCGGCCCCTTACTGGGGCCGTGGTCCTGCCGCTGGTGCTGATGTGGCTGCTCGCCGTCGTGCTGGGAGTCGTCGCGGTGGGGCTGGTCACTCGCCGTGACACCGGCGAAGGGCTGTGGGGCGTCCGCGCTACGGCACGGCCGCGCACCGTGCTGCTCACCGGTCCGTTCGGCCTCGCGGTGCGGCTGGCGCGGGGGCAGGCTGTGTCGTGGGCGCTCGGGCTGGCGGGATTTGGAGGGCTGATCGGATTGGTGGCCCGCACCGCATCGGATGCGATGGCGTCGTCGACCGGTGCCGAAGTGCTCAGCCGACTCGGGGTCGACGACGTGGGTGCCCGCGCGTACACCGGCGTCTCGTTCGTGTTCGCCACCCTCGCCCTGAGCCTGGTCGCGGCCGGTCAGGTCGCTACCATGCGCGACGAGGAAGCCAGCGGCCGCCTCGACGCGGTGCTGACCCGGCCGGTGGGTCGGTGGCGCTGGCTGGCGGGTCGCTGGACCGTGGCCTGCGGTGTGCTGGTGCTGGCGGCGGCCGCCGTCGTGCTCGGCACCGCGGTCGCCGGCAGCGTGGGAGACCTCGGTGTCGCCACGGGGGATCTCATCGTCGCGGGCGCGAACGTGGTGCCGGCCGCCGTGTTCGTGCTCGGGCTCGGGGTGTTGCTGTTCGGGGTGGTCCCCCGGCTCGCCGTCGCGGTCACGTACGCCTACGTGGCCGGCTCGTTCCTGCTCGAGACCGTCGGCGCGGCGGTCGAGCTGCCCGGGTGGCTGCTGAACCTGTCGGTCCTGCACCACGTCGCCCCCGCCCCGGCGGTGGACCCGGACTGGCCCGCCGCCGGCCTCCTGGTCGGCATCGGGGTGGTCACGGCCGTGGTCGGCGGCCTCGTGTTCGCCCGCCGCGACCTGCAGGAGGCCTGAGGGGCACGCGCGGTCAGTCCTTGGACGTGTTGCGTCGCACCGTGAGCACTGAGCGCAGTCCGCGACGCAGCTCGGGCACCAGCCGCGCCCAGTAGACGACGTTCGCCGCGACACCGAACGCGACGACGTCACGACGGTGCCGGAACGCCCCCCAGGCCGGGATGGTGACCGGCCACAGCAGCATCAGCCGCCGGTCGCGCGTCACGCCCATGCCGGCGGATACGACCCCGGTGGTGACGAGCAGGCCCGCAGGGTCGAGCACGGCCAGCCCGCCGATCATCGGCGACATACCGTAGCCGCCGCGGAAGCCGTTCCACGCGGGGAAGACGTGGCCGACGACGGCCGAGGTCGCCGCTGCGGCCGCGGCCCCAGTGCCGGGGAGCATCAGCCGCATGGCAAGGGTCGGAACCGCCGCCTTGAGGGCCTCGAGGCCGATGCTGGCCATCATGGCCCGCCCGCCGGCGTGCTCCTTCACGCTCGTGGGCGTGACGCCGTGGAACTCCACCGTGGTGCCGGTCTCGCGGACGTAGATGTTGGTCCTGCTCAGGTCCTGGCCGGGCAGTGCTCGCTCGCCCACGATCTGGGAGAACGACACCGACCCGGCGAGGTAGCCCGCCACCGCCCCGATGGCGATCTCCGCGATGGGCGGCAGCCGGCCGCCCGTACCCTGACCGGTCATGGCTCCTCCAGTACGAGCACCTCGCCGGCGCCACCGTCAACCGCGACTCGCGCTCCCTCCGGAATCCTGGTCGCCCCGGCCACCGACGCCACACAAGGGATCCCCAGCTCGCGGGCGATGATCGAGGCGTGCGAGAGCATGCCGCCGGTCTCGGTGACGACAGCGCCTACGCGCAGCAGCAGGGGGGTCCACGTGACGTCGGATGCGGCGAGCACCAGCACATCGGTGGGGAAGACCTCAGGCGCAGAGGCCATCGACGTCACCACTCGGGCGGCGCCGACGTGACGGCCACGCGAGGTCGGCACGCCGTGCATGGCCCGTGCGCCACTTCGCCCCCGGATCGGCACGGGGTCGTCGCCGATGATCGTTTCCGGCCAGGTCAGCTCGGCAGCCTCGGCCATCTCGGCTCGTCGCTCGGCCACCAGGCGGGCGGCGTTGTCGAGCCGACGGCCCAGGGCAGTGCGCACCTCGGCCCACGACAGCAGGAACACGTCGTCGCGCGCCTCGATCAGGCCGCGAGCGACAAGCCGGTCGCCGACGACGAGGAACGTCGGCCGAAACAGCCCGTACACGCGTGCGTACGTGTGGCCCACCCGGTCACGAGCAATGCGGACGGCGGCGGCCCGGTCCCATTGCCAGGCGACCAGTGGCCGCTGCCAGGTGGGCGTCGCCGCGATCAGCGTCGCGCGGCCGGACGCCGGAGGGCCGAGGCGCGCGGCGGCCGACCGGGCGGCGAACAGGCGCACCACTGCCTCGGGATCCTCCGCCCATGTGGGCCGGGAACAGTCGTTGGGGCTGTCGGACAAATGGCCGAAGCGCGCCAGGAACGCTGCCCGGGCGGAAGGATCTTCCGGATCGAAGGCGGCGAGACCGTGGGCGGGGTCGAGGTCGCGGAGGATGTCGGAGTCCTGGCCCGGCTCCACGGTGTCGGCGTCGACGCCGCGCGCGGTCGCCCCCTGGCGCACCAACGCGGCCCAGGCATCTGCCAACAACGGGGTGATGACGTTCAGACGGGCGGCCTGAGCCAGCAGCGTCCGCAACCGGTCCACCCGAGCCAGGATCTGGGCGTCGGAGAGTTGGTTCGGGTCGACGAGCGCCTCGACGCCCAGGCCTTCCTCG
>JBBQBP010000040.1:0-23990 GCA_038317635.1 Propionibacteriales bacterium | reverse complement strand
TGCGCGACTACCTGGACTGATGGCTTGGCGTATCCGCCAGGCCGGGTACGCCGACCTGGCGGCGGCCGCGCGGGCGAAGGCCCTGTCATGGGGCGAGTCACTTGGCGGTGTCGTCGCGGACGAGGCGCTGCGTAGGCAGCTCGAACCGCAGAGGCTGGAGCGTGCGGCGGACCACTGGCGTGGGGTGCTGGACAGCGGTGGCTACGTGTGGCTGGTCGTCGATGACGGCGGAGAGATCGTCGGCGTCCCATGCGAGTGTCGGACGTGACGACGACGCCCCGACGCCCTTGGAGCTCGTGACGATCTACCTACGCGAAGCGGCCCAGGGGAGTGGTGTCGTCGATGCCCTGCTCGCCATGACCATCGGGGACGCGCCGGCGTACCTGTGGGTGCTGACCGGCAACGTCCGGGCTCAGAGCTTCTACCGCCGACACGGCTTCGCCCCGGACGGCACCCGACTCCTCGTCTCCGGTCTCGACACCACCAAGGGACGTTGGGTCCGGCTGGAGCAGAGCGGTGACGGCTCGTAGGTTCATCATGTTAAGTGGGTGAGTTGGAGGTTCTCATGGCGAATTGGCCCTGAGAACCTCCAACTCACCGGGATAACGTGATGAATCGCGAACATTCGGGATCTCCCCATTGGCAGCTTCGTCGGGGGAGATGCCTGTTCGACGACATCCCTCGTCTGGCTGGCCGGGCGCAACCCCAGGGGACCGCGGCCATCGCCAAACCGGACGTTCACGTGGCAGGGTGAAGGTCCGTGCCCGCGACGTGGCGGGCAGAGAGGAGACCCCCCATGCCACTCACCCATCCAAGCCGCCGTGCCGTGTTGTCAGGAGCGCTCGCCGGTGGAGCGCTGGCGGTGCTGCCAGCCGTTCCGGCCCACGCCGGGACCTCGAGCAGCCACTCATCGGTCGCCCAGGCCGTCGCGTTCCTGGACACGATGAGTACCGCGTACCCGGCCTCGGGCACGCCGAACCTGCCCCAGAGCTACGCCGACGAGCTCGGCCTGTTCTCCACCGGCTTCGTGTATGACGCGGCGGTCACCGTGTGTGCTGCCCTGGCCGTCGGACGTACCGCCCTTGCGCGTCGGATCGGGGACGGCCTGCTGTTCGCCCAGAACCATGACCCCGTCTACCACGACGGGCGGCTGCGGCAAGGGTACAACGTCGGGCCGTACGTCTTCTACGACGGCAACCCCAGTCCGTACGGGCTCGTGCTGCCGGACGGTACCGCGAACATCGGGTGGCAGTTCGGCTTCCTTGGCACCGCCGTGGGCGATATGGCGTGGCCCGGTATCGCGCTGGTGCGTCTGTACGCGGCGACCCACGATCGGCGCTATCTCGAGGGCGCCCGCGCCATCGCGACCTGGATCACGAGCAAGGCGGTCAACCCGGGCACGCTGGGTGGCTTCCGGTTCGGCACCACGGCGACGGACGACCCGATCCCGAATGTCTCGACTGAGCACAACATCGACTGCGTCGCCTTCTTCACCATGCTCGATCGGGTCGACCGGGGGCACTGGTCCGGCGCTGCGGACCTGGCTCGTGTGTTCGTGCGGAAGATGTGGCACGGCAGCTTCTTCTACACGGGCTCGAACGACGGGTCGACGATCAACACGTCGCCCATCCCCCTGGACCCGCAGACCTGGAGCTGGCTGACCATGCTCGACCATCGCTACCTGGAGGCACCCCTGTGGGCTGCGGACCACCTGTGGACCACCGACGAAGCGGGACAGCCGCACAGCCAGCTGCCTGCGGGGACCAGGTTCAGCGGAGTGACGTTCTCGTCGGCCAGCCTCACCTCGACCGCGGCGTACAGCGGGACCACCGTGAACCCCCACGGCGTCTGGTGCGAGGGCAGCGGGCAGCTGGCCTGCGCCCTGCAGCAGCGCGCGGGCAACCGCGCAAACGGTACGGCCCGGTCCCTGCTGTCCGATCTGGCGCGCGCCCAGCAGGTACTCGGTGGCGGGCAACATGTCGGTGGAGCTGCCCTCGGCGTGGGTGGGCTCGTGGCGGCGACCAGCCTGATCGATACGGGTTTCGGGTTCGGCTACTTCCAGGTCCAGCACATCGGCGCGACCGCGTGGTACGTCATGGCAGCCCAGCGGCACAACCCGATGCGGCTCTGAAGACAGGCGTGCCGGCGCTCGTCGGTTCATCATGTTAAGTAGGTGAGTTGTTGGTTCTCATGGCCGATCGGCCATGAGAACCAGCAACTCACCGGGATAACATGATGAACCGGAGGCCAGGACGATCGCCTCGTCAGAACGATCCACAGGCGCAGGCGGGGTCGCAGAAGTTCTCCACAGGGCAACACCCGGGTGACGGAAACGCACGTCCAGCGCACATGGTCCGTGCGTGGACCTCATCAGACTTCTCGCCGAGACTCGCGGCTTCTTCACGCGAGCGGAAGCTCTCGACGCCGGTAGCAAGGACCAAGACCTCATCGGGGCCATTCGCTCTCGCGCCTTGGTGCGATTCCGGCGCGGCTACTACACGTACGCTGATCTCTGGGACTCCCTCGATGAGGTCGGCCAGCATGTGGTGAGGGCCCGCGCCGTGCAACATTCTTTGGGCCCCGCGGTCGTGCTCAGCCATGTATCGGGTGCTGTTGTGCACGGGATCGCAGTGTGGGGGCCCGACCTGTCGCGCGTACACGTGACGCGACTGGATCGTGGCGCGGGCCGAGTCGAGGGCGATGTCATCCATCACGTAGGCATCGCGGGAACGGATGTGACGGAGGACGTGCACGGGCTCCTCTCGTTCGCAGCCGATCGCTGCGTCGTCGAGGCCGCAAGCGTGGCCACGTCGGAGCAGGCGCTCGTTCTCTTCGACTCGTTCCTGCACCGTGGTCTTGGCGAGCACCACGATCTGCGTAGGCGGTTCGAGTCCATGCGCCCTTGGCCACGCACACGGCATCTGCACATCCCGATCCGGATGGCGGATGGCCGAGCGGATGGCCCGGGCGAGTCGCGGGGCCGGTGGCTGTTCAGAGCATGTGGGCTCCCGGCGCCCACCCTTCAGTACACGGTCTTCCGACCGGACGGCACCGTTGCCGGTATCAGCGACTGGGCTTGGCGCGACTGTGGCCTTCTGGGGGAGTTCGATGGCCGCGTGAAGTACGGACGGCTTCTGAAGCCAGGTGAGTCGCCCGGGGATGCCGTCTTCCGTGAGAAGCGCCGAGAGGACGAGCTACGCGAGATCACGGGGTGGCCCATGCTTCGCCTTGTCTGGTCAGACTATGACCACTCAGTGGCCACTTCCGACCGGCTACGTCGCCTGATCTATCGCGCGGCCTGACCATCCGTACCATCGGGGCAGTCGCTGGCCCTCTGCTGGCCGCTGCCGGTTCATCATGTTAACCATGTCATTGACTGCTTCTCATGGCCGATTGGCCATGAGAAGCAACAACTCACCCACTTAACATGATGAACCGCGCGACGGCAGGGGATGAACCGCGCGCCGACACCGGATGACCCGCGCGACGGCATCGATCCGGTGGGGCGGGGATGCGTGCTAGACGAAGATCGTCGTGTACTCGTCCATCAGCGCCAGGTGGGCGGACGCCTCGGCGACATCCATGCGGTTCGCCTCGGCGGCGATGGCCTTGCCGAGCAGCGTGGTCTCGCCGGCGGTTGCCAGACCTGCGATGTACGGGAAGGTGTCGAGCACCCAGCTCATCGCTGCGCGGATGTCCTCGGCCTCGGTGAACGGCTCGTACCAGGTCGCCAGCTTGCGATTCCCGACCCACGGCTTGCGCGCGATCGCCTTGATCGTGCGCAGGGCGACGTCGCGGTCCTGGACGAGCTGGTAGAGGATGTCGAAGTTGGCGCGGAACGTGTCGTCCGCCGTGTACAGGTGGTAGTTCACCGGCGTGAGGATCGAGTCGAAGTCGTGGCGGTGCAGAGCCTCGGCGTGAACGACAGGCGCCTGCTCGGTATGACCGGTGATGCCGACCCAGCTGACGATGCCCTCGTCCTTGGCGCGGACGAACGCCTCAATGGCGCCGCCGGGGGCGAAGACCTTGTCCAGCTCCGGGAGGTCGCAGACCGCGTGGATCTGCCACAGGTCGATGTGGTCGGTATGGAGCAGCTCCAACGAGCGGTTCAGCTCGCGCCACGCGTCCTCAGCCCGGCGCTCGGTCGACTTCGTCGCGAGGAAGACCTGGTCACGCACCCGTTCGACCGTCGGTCCCATTCGCAGCTCCGCCTCCCCGTACGACGCAGCGGTGTCGAGGTGGTTGATTCCAGCGTCCAGAGCCTGCTCCAGCGAGGCGTCGGCCGTCTCCTGCGTGACGTCGCCCAGCGCTGCGGCTCCGTACACCAGGACGGTCGTCTCGTGGCCGATGCGGCCGAGTCTGCGCTTCTCCATGGTGATTCCTCTCGATCAGATCAGTTCGAACGTTACGACGGCGACTGCGGCGTCCCCCGGCAGCCCGGGGTAGTGATGACGGAGGGCTTCGACCAGCGCGTCCGCGTCCGCGAAGTTCTCCGCGGCGGCGTCCTCGTCGGCAAGCTCGGCGAGCTGCACTTCGTGGACGCTGGTGATGGAGGCGTCGACCCAGACCGGGGGAGCCGACTCGAAGCGGAACATCGCGGGCCCGAGCTCCACGCTCTCCCCGTACCTGGTGGTCATGGTCTTCGTCCCGGCGAGCACCCAGTCGAGGTACCGAGGAGCGAACGACACCACCTGCATGGATACAACCTAGTGGCGCCGGACCCGCCGCGGAAACGCAACGGGCCCCTGGTCCCGCGCGTGCGGGCCAGGGGCCGGGCGACTGTCTTGGGGCGAACGGGTCAGACGATCGTGCCCGTCTCGTCATGAATCTTCAGTGCGACCTGTTTGAGCTTGTCGGAGTGGGCCTTCGCATGGTGGGCACAGAAGAGCAGTTCTCCGCCGCCTTCGAACTTCACGCGCAGGTATGCCTGCGCACCGCAGCGGTCGCAGCGGTCAGAAGCGGTCAGCGACTCGTCGTACAGCGTGGTGCTCACAGTGCCTCTCTTCCCCAGCCTGGTGGCGGTCCTCGGGGCTTGCTTCCTTGATATCCATCTTGGCACCAGCATGGTTACAGCCGATGTATCTGGAGAACGTGCTCACGTTGCGAGTTTGTTCCAGTTTGCTTACGTCAGTCTTGCAAACCTGAGTCTACCGCGCTCAACATTAGCTCCACCGTGGACCCAGACAAGGGCGGGCCGGGCGTGCCGCAGAGGTTTCGTCAGCGGCGCGCACTAGCCTCACAGGAGTGAGTTCCGAACTGTCTTCCCGCGCGCGGTCGCGCGCTCCCCAGGCGCTGGGGCACGACTACGAGGCGCGCCACCTGCTCGTCCTGGAGGGGCTTGAGGCCGTACGGAAGCGACCCGCGATGTACATCGGGTCCACCGACACCAAGGGCCTCATGCACTGCCTGTGGGAGATCATCGACAACTCCGTCGACGAGGCACTCGCCGGCTTCGGCGACAAGATCGAGGTCGAGCTGCGGCACGACGGGTCGATCTTCGTCTCCGACCACGCCCGCGGTGTCCCCGTGGACACCCACCCCGGCACGGGGCTGTCCGGAGTCGAGGTCGTCTATACGAAGCTCCACGGCGGCGGCAAGTTCGGTGGCGGTGCGTACAGCGCCACTGGCGGGCTCCACGGCGTCGGCGCATCCGTGGTCAACGCGCTGTCCAGCCGCCTCGACGTGGAGGTGGACCGCGGCGGGGCCACGTACGCGATGAGCTTCCGCCGTGGCACGCCGGGCACCTTCGACGGTGACGGCCCCACCGCCGCGTTCACGCCCAACTCGTCGTTGCGGAAGGTCGGCAAGGTCGGCAAGGGGGTCACAGGGACGCGGGTGCGTTACTGGCCGGATCGTCAGATCTTCCTGCCCGACGCGCAGCTGGCCTGGGAGTCGCTGCTGAACAGGGGACGCCAGACGAGCTTCCTCATCCCGGGTCTCGAGCTGTCCGTCACCGATGCCCGAGGCAGCGAGACCGTCACCGAGGTCTTCAAGCACGACGGTGGGATCGCCGAGTTCTGTGACTACCTGGCACACGACCAGGCGGTCTCCGAGATCGTCCGCCTGCAGGGGAGCGACAGGTTCACCGAGACCGTACCGATGATGGACGACTCCGGGTCGATGACCCCGACGGATGTCGAACGGGAGCTGGAGATCGACATCGCGTTGCGGTGGGGCACGGGCTACGACACGATCCTGCAGTCGTTCGTCAACATCATCGCGACCCCCAAGGGCGGCACCCACCAGCAAGGATTCGAGCGCGGCCTCGTGAAGGCCTTCCTCAGGGGCCTCGACGGAACGCGGATCATGAAGTCCGGAGAGGAGCTCCTCAAGGACGACATCCTCGAGGGCCTCACCGGAGTCGTCACCGTCCGACTGGCCGAGCCGCAGTTCGAGGGCCAGACCAAGGAGGTGCTGGGTACGCCTGCCGTCTCGCGCATCACCGCACGCATCGTCGAGACCGAGCTCGCCGCGTACCTCACGTCGACCAAGGCCGCCACCAAGGCTCAGGCGCGGGCCGTGATGGAGAAGGTCGTCAACGCCGCACGGACGAGAGTGGCGGCGAGGTCGCACAAGGAGGCCCAGCGGGCCAAGAACGCGCTCGAGTCGTCGAGCCTGCCGCCGAAGCTCGCGGACTGCCGGTCGAACGACCCGGACCGTACGGAGCTGTTCATCGTCGAGGGCGACTCGGCGATGGGCACGGCCAAGCTGGCGCGTACCTCGGAGATCCAGGCACTGCTACCCATCCGCGGCAAGATCCTCAACGTGCAACGGGCATCAGTGACCGACATGCTCAAGAACGCCGAGTGCGCCTCGATCATCCAGGTCGTGGGGGCCGGCTCGGGCCGCACGTTCGACCTCGAGCAGGCCCGGTACGGGAAGGTCATCTTCATGGCCGACGCGGACTCCGACGGCGCTCACATCCGCTGCCTGCTCGCGACGCTGTTCTTCAAGTACATGCGGCCGATGGTCGAGGCGGGCCGCATCTACACCGCCGTACCGCCGCTGCACCGCTTCGAGATCTCCAACCCGAAGAAGGGGCAGGAGAAGTACATCTACACATACAGCGATGCCGAGTACCAGCGGAAGGCCGCCGAGCTCACGAAGCGGGGGATCGCGTTCAAGGAACCCCAGCGCTACAAGGGGCTGGGCGAGATGGATGCCGACCAGCTGGCCGACACGACGATGTCTCCGCGCCATCGCACGCTGCGACGGCTGACGGTCGACGATGCCGAAGCCGCGGCACTGACCTTCGAGATGCTCATGGGCAACGACGTCGCCCCGCGCAAGGAGTTCATCATCGAGGGGGCGTACGCCCTCGACGCTGAGCGCATCGACGCCTGACCGTCGGGAGAGACAGCCACTTGCCAGGGGAGTGCCCTGACGGATAGGACGGTCCGGTGACTGGAGACTTCGACGACCTGATCGCCGCCAACGCGCGCTACGCCACCCAGGCACCGCGCGGCTTCGACGGCATCGCTCACGCGGGCATCGCGGTGGTGACCTGCATGGACTCGCGCCTGCAGCCCCTGGAGATGCTCGGGCTGTTCCTCGGGGAGGCGAAGATCCTGCGTACGCCCGGTGGGCGGGTCACGCCGGACGCGCTGATCGGATGCATCCTGGGTGCACACCTGCTGAACGTGGACCGGATCCTCGTCGTGGCGCACACGCGGTGCGCGATGGCGAGCGGCTCGGACGCCGAGATCCGCGAGCGCGTTCTCAGCGCGACCGGCGCGGACCTCGGAGACCTGACCATAGGCGCCACGACCGACCAGGAGGGCGCCTTGTCGGAGGACGTGGAGCTGCTGCGTAGCCATTCCGCCCTCGCCGGCCGGGTCGCCGTCGGAGGCTTCATGTACGACGTGGACAGCGGCCTCCTGCGCCAGCTCGTCTAGCGGGCGCCGGCTGGTCAGTCGATCGTGCGGGAACCCAGGCCGTCGATGGGCTGCGCGGCGGGGGTGCCAGAGCCGTCCCGGCGCGAGTCCGGCGTCGGCAAGGTGATCGGGGAGCCGGACGCGGCCGCGGCCACGGCGGGAGCCGGACCGACCCATGCACGTTGCAGGATGTCCTCGCCCTTGAGGAAGCGGTGACACCGGACGCCGCCGGTGGCGCGCCCCTTGGCCGGGTACTCGGACATCGCCGTGACCTTCACGGTTCCCGCGTCGGTGCCGGGCAGCGCGCTCGACGTACCCGCGACGGTGACCACCTCGCTGTCGTCGGGAAGGACGGCTCCGAAGAAGACCACCTTCGCGCCGTTGCCGAGGTTGATGCCTGCGATCCCGCCTCCGGACCGCCCCTGCGGGCGGACAGCTGAAGCGGGGAAGTGCAGCAGCGAGGCGTCGGACGAGATGAACACGAGCTCGGCGGACTCGGACGCGAGCTCCACCGCGCCCACCACCTGGTCGCCCTCGTCGAGGCGGATGAGGTCCCACGAGTCCTTGCCGATGACCTCCGGATTCGTCCGCTTGACGATGCCGCGTTCGGTGCCCAGGGCCCAGATGCCGGTGGTCGTGTCGAGGCGCGACAGGGCGACGACGCGTTCGCCCGTCTCCAGGGCCACGAGCTCGGCGACGGGAGAGCCGCCCTGGAGGTTCGGTGCGGCCGCGAGCAGCGGTACGGCGGGCAGGTCGATCGCGGCGATGCGGATCACCCGGCCACGGGTGGTGATGAGTCCGACATCGCCATGCGTCGTGGTCCGGACGGCCGACACGACCACGTCGTGGGCGACGCGGGGACCACCCGATCCCGGAGCCTCGGTGCCGTCCAGACGCGCCAGCAGCCCCGTGGACGAGAGCATGACGCGGCACGGTCCGTCAGGAACCTCGAGCGGCTGTGCAGTGGCACTGGCCGCCGTGGCGGCCGCGCCGGAGCCGGAGAGCAGCACCGTGCGGCGCGGTGTGCCGAACGTTCTCGCGACCTCGTCGAGCTCGGTGACGACGACGTGTGCGAGCCGGTGCGGATCCTCGGCGATCGCCGTGAGTTCGGCGATCCGGGTGTTGAGCTCGTCACGCTCCGCCTCGAGGTCGATCGTCGAGAACTTCGTGAGGCGACGCAGCTGCATGTCGAGGATGTAGTTCGCCTGAACCTCGCTGAGGTCGAAGACCTCGATCAGGCGCGTCCGAGCGGCAGCCACGTCGTCGGACGAGCGGATGATCGCGATGACGTCGTCGATGTCGACGATCGCGATCAGCAGACCCTCGACGAGGTGAAGACGGTCCCGGGCCTTGCCCAGCTGGAAGTTCGTACGTCGCAGCGTGACGTCGAGGCGGTGCTGCAGGTACACCGACAGCAGGTCACGCAGTGACAGCGTTCGCGGCTGCCCCTCGACCAGTGCGACAGCGTTGATGCCGAAGCTGTCCTCGAGCTTCGTCAGCTTGTACAGCTGCTCGAGCAGGGCGTCGGCATTGATGCCGTTCTTGACCTCGATGACGAGGCGGAGGCCGTTCGCGAGGTCGGTGAGGTCCTTGATGTCTGCGATGCCGGTGAGCTTCTTGGCCTGGTGCAGCTGCTTGACCTGCTCGATGATCTTCTCGGGCCCGACCAGGTACGGCAGCTCCGTGACGATGATGCCCTTGCGGCGGGGAGACACCTGCTCGATGCGGGCGGTGGCACGGATACGGAACGAGCCGCGGCCGGTCTCGTACGCGTCCTTGATCCCCTCAAGACCGACGATCTTTCCGCCGGTCGGCAGATCGGGACCGGGGATGAACCGCATGAGGTCCTCGGTACTGGCGTGCGGGTTACGCAGGAGGTGCTTCAGCGCCTGGACGACCTCGACGAGGTTGTGGGGCGCGATGTTCGTGGCCATGCCGACGGCGATGCCGGTCGCCCCGTTGACGAGCAGGTTGGGGAACGCGGCCGGCAGGACGACCGGCTCCGAGCCCTTGCCGTCGTAGTTGGGCCGGAAGTCGACGGTGTCCTCGTCGAGGCCGCCGGTCATGGCATGGGCGGGGGTCGCCATCCGGCACTCGGTGTAGCGCATCGCTGCGGGACCGGCGTCCAGCGACCCGAAGTTGCCGTGTCCGTCGACGAGAGGCAACCGCATCGCCCAGGGCTGCGCCTGGCGTACGAGCGCGTCGTAGATCGCGACGTCGCCGTGCGGGTGGAGGATGCCCATGACCTGTCCGACGACGCGGGCGCACTTCACATGGGGACGGTCCGAGCGGACCCCCATCTCGTCCATCGTGTAGAGGATGCGGCGCTGTACCGGCTTGAGCCCGTCGCGGGCGTCCGGCAGCGCGCGGGAGTAGATGACGGAGTACGCGTACTCGAGGAAGCTCGACTCCATCTCCGAGGAGACGTCGATGTCGACGATCCGCTCGGTGCTGTCGTCGTCCACGTCCGGCGTGCGCGTGGCCATGGGCCTCCTTCATTTGTCCGAAAGCATTCTGCCGCCTCGGACCGAGCACGTGGCCGAGGCGCGACGAGGCTAGTCGGATCCGGTGACGTGGTCGATCTTGTCGAGGAGGGTGTACCCGTCGGGACCCTCGATCCGCGGGACCGTCGACGGCATGTCCTCGGACCATGCCGTGTCGAGGCGTTCGAGGGGAAGACCGTGGGCCAGAACCTGCTCCACAGGGTTCAGCTGGCGGATCGCGATGCCTCTGACGCGCTTGGGGGCATACGCGGCGAACTCGCCGTAGATCATCGGGTCGTGCTGGCCGTCGTCGCCGATCAGCAGCCACGAGATCTTGGGGAAGTCGCGCGCGAGCTGACGTAGTGCGTTCCGCTTGTGCTCGATGCCGCTGCGGAACCAGCCGGTGTTCGTCGGACCCCAGTCCGTGAGCAGCAGGGGACCGGAGGGGAAGCGCTGGCGATGCAGGAACCGGCGAAGGAACGGCAACGTGTTCCAGGCGCCGGTCGAGACGTACATGATGGGTGCCCCGGGGTGGTCGTCGAGGACCGACCGGTACAGCTCGGACATGCCGGGCACGGCCTGGCGGGCGTTCTCGGTGACCACCAACGAGTTCCACGCGGCGATCAGCGGGCGGGGAAGGTACGTGCTGATGACCGTGTCATCGAGGTCGCTGATGATCCCGAACGTCACATCCTTCGCGACGACCAGCACGTCGGCCGCGGTCCGGTCGGCCTCGGGGGTCGAGACCTGCACGGTGTGCCACCCAGGAGCGAGCCCATGGTCGGAGATCTGCGTGTCGATGTAGCCCTGGTTGTCCGTGACGACCTCGTACTCGCGGTCGTCGAGCGAGATCTTCACCGGCCGCGAGACGCAGGCCACGGTGAAGAAGTTGCGCCAGCCGCGGCGGACGAGAAGTCGCTCGACCTCCTGGCCGACGATGCCCTCGACGGGGCGCGGCTGGAGGCCCAGTCGTCCGAGCACGCGGATCCGCTTGTGGTTCCCGTACCCCACGTAGCTGATGATGTGCTCCTGCCAACCGGCCCGTCGGGCGATGCGTTCGACGGCGCGGTTGAACCGCGCCTCGACTCGCGCAGCGATGAATGTCCGGTTCGGCACGGGATAGAGACTACGAGACGAGCGGGTTCGCTCGCGTCATCCGCAGGTACTCGTCACGGCTGGAAGACGGCCCGCGCGGCCGACGTGGGAGGATGGGAGGCGTGACTGACTCGCTTCCCGCCATGCGTGACGACGTGGCCGCGTGCGGCTACTTCCCCGATCTCATCAGCGATGGGATGGAGCTCGCCCTCGGCGACGAGCCGCTGGTACGCCATCTGGTGCATCACGAGGCCACGTTCAGCGAGGACTCGTTGCACCGGCACCTGACTGTTCTGGGGCTGACGGACAGCCGGCTCGTCGTGTCCCACACCGACGAGCACACCATCGACCTCGGACCCATGCAGGCAGCCAGTACGACCGAGGTGGTGTCACTCGACGCGTTCACCTCGGTGTCGCTGACGCGCATCGTGAGCCATCCGGAGAAGTTCGGCTCGCACGCCTCGCGCGTCGAAGAGGCGTGGCTGGCGGTCGGCTGGGGCACGATGCGGCGGGCCGACATGGAGCCGGCGGGCTGCGGTGACCCCAGCTGTGAAGCCGACCACGGCTACACGGGAACGCTCACAGCCGACGACCTGACCATACGGATGAGCGCAGCGGCGGATGGCGTCGAGAATGTCGCCCGGCTCGTCGAGTTCGGCGTCGAGCTTCAGCGTCGCACAGGTCGCGCCGCGATGACGACGAGGGCGCTGCGATGAGCGAACTCCTCCTGCCGGCCTATCGGTCGGGTTCCTTGGGTGACGTGCTGTCGGGGATCGGGAGCCATCTCGGCCTTCCGGGATGCCGCGAGGACGTCCTGAACCTGCCCGACGGACGGCGCTGGGTCGTACTCCTCGTCGACGGTCTCGGGTGGCAGCAGACGCGCGCCGCCATGGCCCGGACACCGTTCCTGGCGGGGGCTATCGGGCACGCTCGGGCGATCACTGCGGGCGTCCCGTCGACGACGGCCACGTCGCTCACCAGCTTCGGTACGGGCCTCAGCCCGGGCCAGCACGGCATCGCCGGCTACACGTTCCGGAACCCGCACACCCACAAGATCTTCAGCCCTCTCACCTGGGATCCCACGACCGACCCGCTGGCCATCCAGCCGATGCCGACGATCTTCGAGCGCGCCAAGAGCGAGGGCGTGACGGTGACGTCCGTCCTGCCGGCGCGGTTCGAGGGGAGCGGGCTGACCGCGGTCGCGCTTCGCGGCGGCAATTTCGAGGGCGTTGTCGACGAGCAGGACGACGAGGCCCGGCTCGGGCAGGCGCTGCGCGCGGCGACGGCAGGCGGGTCCTCTCTCGTGTACGTGTACGAGCGGATGCTCGACCACGTCGGCCACGGTCGTGGCCTCGCCTCGGACCAGTGGGTGGAGGAGCTCGTACGGATCGACGCCTTTGCCGACGCGCTGAGAGAACGGCTCCCGGACGACGTACGGCTGGTCGTGACGGGTGACCACGGGATGGTCGACGTACCGGAGGACCATCGCCTGGTCATGGAGGACGAGCCCGAGCTCATGGCCGGTGTCGACCTCATCGGTGGCGAGGCGCGTCTGCGCCAGCTGTACACGCCGAGCCCCGACGCCGTCGCGGCGCGCTGGGCGGACCGGCTCGGTTCTCTGGCATGGGTGCGGACCCGGGACGAGGCATACGCAGAGGGCTGGTTCGGAAAGCTCGCTCCGCGGGTCGCCGACCAGTTCGGGGACGTGCTGGTCGCGATGCGGGACGACTGGGCGGTGCTCACCCGCGAGGTCCCGGGCGAGTTCAGCCTTGTGGGCATGCACGGATCCCTCACCCGCGCCGAGATGGAGATCCCGCTCATCTGCGAGTAGCCGATGCTGCGGGGACTAGGGTTTCGGGCATGCGCCCCATCATGGACGTGGCCCACCTAGCACAGCTTCTGGACCGCTCCGAGTTCACCCTGCTGGACGTCCGCTGGTCGCTCGGCGACACCAGCGGCCACGACGCATACCTGGCGGGCCATCTGCCGGGCGCGGTGTACGTGGATCTTGAGACCGAGCTGACCGCTCTGCCCGGACCCGGTGGGCGCCACCCGCTGCCGTCGGCCGAGGTCTTCGCCGAGGCGATGCGGCGGGTCGGAGTAGAGGAACATCAGGAAGTCGTGGTGTACGACGGGGGTTCGGGCCTGGGCGCCGGGCGCCTGTGGTGGATGCTGAGCGACGCGGGCCACCGGCTCGTACGGGTGCTCAACGGTGGTTACGAAGGATGGATCGCCGCGGGAATGCCCATCGAGGCGGGCGACGTGGTGCCGAAGCGCGGGACATTCGTGACGGAGCCCGGCCACCGGCGAGTGGTGGACACCGACGGGGTGATCGAGCACCTACGCGACGGTGGAGCGCTCTACGACGTGCGGGCAGAGGACAGGTACCGAGGCGAGAACGAGACCATTGACCCCGTCGCCGGACATATCCCGGGAGCCGTGAGCATGCCCATGGCGACCTTGGTGCGCGACGGCAGATTCGTGCCTCGGGGCCAGCTGGCCACGAAGTTGCGTCATCTCCGAGCCGGCGACGTGCTGTCCTGTGGGTCGGGCATCACCGCGGCCGCTGTGATGCTGGCGGCGGAGCAGGTGGGCATCGCGGACCTTGTGCTGTTCACCGGGTCCTTCTCGGGTTGGATCACCGATCCCACCCGACCTGTCGCGACCGGGCCGGACGCAGGCTCGCTGCCGAACGCCTGACCGGACCTAGTCCTTCGGGCCGAACATGATCTCGTCCCAGGTCGGGACGGAGGCTCTCTTGCTGCGGCTGCGCTTGGTCGGAGCCGCAGGCTGCGTCTCCGCGGCGGGCGGTTCTGCTGTCACATCGGGTTCAGGCGTCGGAGCGGCCTTCTGCGTCAGCCGTGGCATGACCGGGGCGGGGTCGGCCTGCTCGGTGAACAGTGACAGCTGCTCGGGCTCCTCGCGGGGCGTGACCGGCTGCTGGAGACCCTTGTAGATCCGCACCGAGTCCTCGTCGATGCCCGAGATCATGTCGTAAAGGACATCCATCTCGGTGCGCGGCGGCACGAGGTCGTACACGCCGTCGACTTCCTCCAGCTCGGCAGGCGCGTAGTCGTGAACGTCCTGCAGGCCGGTCGCGAGACCGTACGCATCCGGACCGCTCTCTGTCAGGGTCGCCCGTACCAGAGCCATCTCGTCGTCGAGGTCGATCGTCGGCTCGTTGTCCGGGTCGGTTGGTCGCCGACGTCCAGGCTGAGGCCCGTGAGCCGGAGTGTTCTCCTCGATCAGCCAGCGGGCCTCGTCGTCATCGGCGACCGAGAAGCGACCTGCGACGTCGAAGAAGAACGTGGCGGTGTGATGGCGGCTGCCCGAGGCGTACGACGCCTGCAGGACCCAGCGTCCGTCAGGACGCTTCCACGCGTCCCACTCGACGTCATCGAAGTCGAGACCTCGTTGGAGGAGTCGCGTGGCAACGGTGGCCTTGAGGCCACGGTTCGAGGCGGCCTCACCGCGACGTCGAACTGTCCCGCCGATCGCCATACCGACCACGTGCGCGCGTTCCGCGATCACGGGTGCGGCGAACGGCTCGATCCGCTCGATGGGCACACCGGCGGCCTGCGCGACCGACTCGACGGCCTCGCCCGCACGAACCCGCGCCTGAATCTCGCGCGGTCGCAACTGACTCTCCATGTCGATCTCCAGTTGGCCAAGTCGTGCGCGGTCCCCTCGGAGGGCGGCCGTCAGACGTTCGTCCGCCGGGACGGCGATCTGCTCTCCGTCATCCGTCACGACGAGGAGCGACGCACCGTCGCCGGTGAGCCCGAGGGGCCGTGCCTTCCTCATGTGTGGCCGTTTCTCGTTCCGGTATTTTCGCTCAACCTACAACCCCCATGCGCCCAGCGGTTGGACGTCGTCAGTGCGGCGGGAGCCCAACCAAGAGGGGAGCCGGAGAGTGACGGCCTTGCGGGGTGTGGTACACATTCCCTCGAGTCGCACCGCGCAAGCTGTGCCGACGCCACCTGCATGACACGGAAGGGAACATGGCGACCGATTACGACGCGCCTCGCAAGACCGACGAGGACTCGAACGAGGACAGCCTCGAGGAGCTCAAGAGCCGACGCAACGACAAGAACTCCGGCAAGGTTGATGAGGACGAGGCAGAGGCTGCCGAAGCGTTCGAGCTGCCCGGTGCTGACCTCTCACACGAAGAGCTCACCGTGCGTGTGCTCCCGCGCCAAGCCGACGAGTTCACGTGCGCATCATGCTTCCTCGTGAAGCACAGGAGCCAGATCGCTGAGACACGCAACGGGAAGACCTACTGCGTCGACTGCGTCTAGCCCCGTCAGGAGTCCGATCCCGACTGCCACTGGCGAATCTTGCGGTTGGCGAAGCGCCCCATCAGCATCTGGGCGACGCCGACGCCGATCGACGACGCGACGAACCAGGTGATCGCCTCGCGCGTGGGCACGTCAGGATCGTGCGGATCGGGTGGCGTGTCGCCGGTGGCGACCTGCCATACCTTGCGAACCACGAACTGGGCGACGAATGTCGTGAGGGCACCGACGATCGCCGGGTACGCCTTCTCGAGAATCTTGTCGTTCATGCAGCCTCCTGTCGCGTGGAGCCAATCCTAGGTGGATCGGGCACTCGCGCGGGCAGAACCGACGGTTGGCGACCGGTACTCTGACGCCGTGACGTACGCCGAGCGGCTGAAGCCCCCGATCCTGTGGTGGATCGTGGTGGCGCTCCTCGCGGCGACGTTCGTCGTGGCGGTTGCCGTCTTCCTGCCCGGATGGGTCGTGCTCGTGAGCCTGGCCGTGGCCGTGGCCGTCGTCGTCGGCCTGATGGTGGCGTTCACGGCAACGGTACGCGTGACTCCTGAGGGGTTACGGGTGGCTCGCGCCACCCTCGAGTGGGCCTACATGGGTTCGACGACCCAGCTCAGCAAGGACGAGCTGCGCAGGCGCTTGGGACCGGACGCAGATCCGCGCGCCTTCGTCATGTACCGCTCCTACGCGGACGAGGCGGTCGAGATCGCGGTCGATGACCCGGCCGACCCCCACCCGTACTGGATGGTGTCGACGCACGATGCTGCGAAGCTCTCGGCCGTCGTCGAGACCGCGAGGGTCACGGCTTCGACCGACAAGGTGAGGGGTGCGCCATGACAGCTGAGCGGGTAACGGTGCGGGTGCGGCTGCTCGACCCGGAGATGAAGCTGCCGTCGTACGCGCATCCAGGGGATGCGGGTGCAGACCTGGCGATCGCGCACGACGTGGAGATCCCGCCGGGCCAGCGGGTCCTGGTGGGGACGGGCATCGCGGTGGAGATCCCGGACGGCTGGGTCTGCCTCGTGCATCCGCGCTCAGGGCTGGCCGCACGGTACGGGCTGACGATGGTCAACGCGCCCGGCACGATCGACTCGGGATTCCGTGGGGAGATCAAGGTCAACCTCCTCAACACCGACACGTCAGCGACCGTACGGCTGCGGCGCGGCGACAACGTCGGCCAGCTCGTGTTCCAGCGAGTGGGCTGGGCCAGCTTCGAGGCCGCAGACAAGCTCGCCGACTCCGTACGCGGCGAGCAGGGGCACGGGTCGAGCGGCGGAGTCGCAGGGTGGACTAGCGTTGGTACGGACTTTTCCCCCTCTTCTCAGGAGTGATCGTGATCTTCGGCCGCAAGAAGCAGCAGGCGAGCCCCACGGAACCGGACCCGGTGGACCTCGCTGACGAGCTTGATGACGAGGAGCCCGAGGACGACGCCGACGATGAGGAGACCGACGACGAGCTGGACTCCATGGAGGAGGCCGACTTCGACGACGAGGACGAGGTGGTCGACATCGAGGCTGACGAGTGGATCGCTTTCGACGAGTCCGAGGACTGGCGTGAGGAGGGCCCGTTCGACATCGACGAGGTCGATCTCGAGGCCGACGACGTGCCGCGCCTGGATCTCGGGGCGCTGATCGTCACCCCTGAAGAGGGCATGCAGATCCAGATCATCGCGGATGCAGGCACCGGTGACGGGCTCGCGCTGGTGCTGAGCCTCGACGGGGCAGCCATGCAGGTGGAGGTCAAGGCAGCTCCTCAGAGCGGCGGTTTCGCCGCCGAGGTGCGAGACGACATCATCGAAGAGACGCTATCGGCGGGAGGGAGCGCCGAGCGCAAGAAGGGTCCGTACGGAACCGAGCTGCGCCGTGTCGTACCGGTCGAGTCTGACGGCGAGGACTCGTTCGCGCCGCTGCGTGACTGGCTGGTGCAGGGTCCGAGATGGCTCCTCGTGGCGAGAATGATGGGGGACGCGGCCATCGACGTGAGCGGTGACGGTGCGTCCGGGCCCTTCGAAGAAGCCTTCCGGAACCTGATCGTGCGCCGCGGGGACGAGCCCATGGCTCCTGGCCAGACCGTCCCGCTGAAGGTGCCAGAGGGGTGAGCATGAGCACGACCCAGCAGAGCGAAGGCTTCTGGCGCCGGCTCGTCCGCCGCCTGACCTCGTCGAACGCCGAGCTGGTCTCCGAGCAGTTGGCCCACGACGCGGAGGTCGCAGGCTGCCAGCAGATCCAGCGGGCGAGGATCCGCGACCACGTGCACCTGCGCGGCACGATCCAGTCCATCACGTTGAGCCCTGAGATCGACAGGGGAGGGCTCGACGTGGAGCTGGACGACGGTACGGGCAGCGTCACCCTTGTCTGGATGGGCCGACGCCTGATTCCAGGCATCGAGGTCGGTCGACGGATCGATGTCTGGGGGACGCTGACCATCTCTGAGGGCCGCCGGGTGATCTTCAACCCGGCGTACCAGCTCGATCCGTGACCGGGCCCTCGCGGCTACTCGTCGAAGGGGAGATCCGGTTCGTCCGTGGCGGGCTCGCGGGTGGTCGGAGCAGCGCTCGCGGTCGACTCGGGTTCGTCCTCGACCAGCACCTTGAGCGGCGCCGGCGCCACGGGCCCAGAGGGGACGATGGGACGACGTGCCGGTTCGGGCGCGTCACTCACAGGAGCAGCGCGATGATCGAGCTCGTGAGGCTGTGTGCCGACGTGCGCGCGAGGCGACAGGAACCGTGACAGCTCGGCTTCGTGGTCAGGGTCGATGAGGAACAGGAGCTCGTCGCCGGCCTCGAGTGCACCGTCGCGGTCGGGGGCCATACCGCGACCGTCCCGGATGATGGCGGTGAGCACCGTCTCGCCAGGCCAGTTGATCTCGCCGATCCTGCGGCCGACGGTGGGGGAGCTCTCGGGAAGAGTCATCTCCACGAGGTTGGTGCTGCCCTTCTTGAAGGTCATGAGCCGGACGAGGTCGCCGACCGTGACAGCTTCCTCGACGAGGGCGCACATGAGCCGGGGGGTGGAGACCGCTACATCGACGCCCCACATGTCGTCGAAGAGCCACTCGTTGCCCGGGTGGTTGACGCGGCCGACCGTACGGGGAACCCCGAACTCGGTCTTCGCCAGCAGCGAGTGGACGAGGTTGACCTTGTCGTCGCCCGTGGCCGCGATGGAGACATCGCTCGTGTCCAGATGGGCCTCGGCGAGGGAGTTGAGCTCGCAGGCGTCGGCCAGCAGCCACTCGGCCTCGGGCACCGATGCAGGCTTGATGGCGCTCGGGGCACGGTCGATCAGCAGGACGCTGTGGCCGTTGGCGATGAGCTCCCGAGCGATGGAGCGGCCGACGTTGCCGGCCCCGGCGATAGTGACGCGCATGTCTCTCCTCAGTGCTCCAGCGGCGGGGTCGACATCGTGGTCTGGACGTCGTCGATCCTGGCCGACTCGACCATCGCGTACACGATGTCTCCGGACTGCAGGACGGTGGAGTCGACGACCACCATCGCGCGGCCATAGCGGGTGAGCGCCGGGATCGGTGTGCGGACCTCGTGTTCGATCGCCCGGATCGTGTGGCCGACCCAGCGGACGTGGCAGGGCACCTCGACCAGCTGCACGTTGCCCGACGGATCGTGCCACAGCCCGGCGATGCCGTCCGGGACCAGCCGCCGCAGGACGTTGTCGGCCGTCCATCGGACGGTGGCCACGGTGGGGATCCCGAGCCGCTCGTACACCTCGGCGCGGCCCTGGTCATAGATGCGGGCGACGACGTTGTCGACCCCGAAGCTCTCCCGGACGACGCGCGCCGCGAGGATGTTCGAGTTGTCACCGCTCGAGACGGCCGCGAAGCCGTCCGCGTGCTCGATGTCGGCGGCGAGAAGCACGTCGCGGTCGAAGCCGACACCTTTCACGGTCGTGCCGTGGAAGTCCGGTCCGAGCCGACGGAAGGCCTCCACGTCGACGTCGATGACGGCCACCGTGTGGTGACGGTGCTCGATGCTGTGGGCAAGGCTCGATCCCACTCGGCCGCAGCCCATGATCACGTAGTGCACGTGCACCTCCGCAGACGATTCACAGTGAACGGGTCCACGCTACTGGCGCGAACCCCTTTCAGCCCACACAGGCCGTATTCTCGGCAGAGTGAAACTGACTGAAGCGGCAAAACGCATCCTCATCGGGAGGAAGCTAGCCAGCCATCAGCTCGGTGAGACCCTGCTCCCGAAGAGGATCGCGCTGCCGGTGTTCGCGTCCGACGCGTTGTCCAGCGTCGCGTACGCCCCGGACGAGATCCTGCTGACGCTCTCCCTCGCGGGCATGTCGGCTTTCGCGTTCTCGTGGAAGATCGGACTGCTCGTCGCTGCGGTGATGCTCGTGGTCGTCACGTCGTACCGGCAGACGGTGCATGCGTACCCCTCGGGTGGGGGCGACTACGAGGTGGCCACGGTCAATCTCGGTCCGACGGCCGGGCTCACGGTCGCCAGCGCGTTGCTCGTCGACTATGTGCTCACGGTGGCCGTCTCCGTCTCTTCGGGCATCCAGAACGCCAAGGCGTTCCTGCCGTTCATCACCGAGGGGCATGAGGGCCTCTGGGCCGCGGGGATGATCCTCGTGCTCATGGCGATGAACCTCCGCGGTGTCCGCGAGTCCGGAGGCGTGTTCGCCATCCCGACGTACGCGTTCATGCTGGGCGTCATCGTCATGGTCCTCTGGGGCCTGTTCCAGATCCTCGTGCTCGGTACCCACCTCCAGACCGAGACGAGCACCTACCGGGTGGTCGCCGACCCGGGCTACTCGAGCTTCGCGGGGTTCGCGGCCATAGCACTGCTCGCTCGTACGTTCTCCTCGGGCTGTGCAGCCCTGACCGGTGTTGAGGCGATCTCGAACGGCGTCCCGGCATTCCAGAAGCCCAAGTCGAAGAATGCCGCGACCACGCTCGCCCTGCTGGGTGGGATCGCGGTCTCGATGCTGCTCGGCATTCTCTTCCTCGCCAACCTCACGGGGACCAAACTCATCGACCCACACAGTGCCGCCTACTTCACCCAGGACGGCGTGCGCGTCGAGGGCGACGTCTCGACCGTGATGGGACAGCTCGCCTCCACGGTGTTCGGGAGCTTCAGGCCCGGCTTCTTCTTCGTGATGGCCTGCACCCTTGTCATTCTCGTGCTCGCCGCCAACACGGCGTTCAACGGCTTCCCGGTGCTGGGCTCGATCCTGGCGAAGGACGGCTACCTGCCACGTCAGCTGTACACGCGTGGTGACCGGCTCGCGTACTCCAACGGCATCGTCGCGCTCGCCCTTGTCGCCGTGAGCCTGGTGCTCGTCTACAACGCGTCGGTGACCGCGCTGATCCAGCTGTACGTGGTCGGCGTCTTCGTGTCCTTCACTGTCAGTCAGACCGGGATGCTTCGGCATTGGACCCGGCACCTGCGGATCGAGACCGACCCGCAGGTACGGCGCCAGATGAAGCGCAGCCGCGTCATCAACGCCATCGGACTCTCGTTCACCGGCGTCGTCCTGGTGATCGTCCTGATCTCGAAGTTCACCCACGGCGCGTACCTCGCGATCATCGCCATGGTGGTCGTCTTCTTCGCCATGAGGGCCGTCAAGCGCCACTATGCGAATGTCGCTCACGAGGTCGAGCTCGAAGGGACCAGCGACTCCGCTCTTCCGAGCCGGGTCCGCGCGATCATCCTCCTCAGCGACGTCAACAAGCCGACCGCACGAGCAGTCGCGTTCGCCCGCGCCATGCGGCCGACGACGCTCGAAGCGGTGATCGTCTCCGTCGATACCGCCGAGGTGTCCCGAGTGATCACCGAGTGGGAGGCCCAGGACTACCCCGTCCCGCTCAAGGTCCTCGCGTCGCCGTTCCGCGAAGTCACGAACCCGTTCGTGGACTACGTGAAGTCCGTGCGATCGGCGAACCCCCGGGACGTGGTCTGCGTGTTCGTCCCCGAGTACGTCGTCGGCCACTGGTGGGAGCAGATCCTGCACAACCAGACGGCACTGGTGGTCAGAACGAGGCTCCACTTCACGCCAGGGATCATGGTCATCTCCGTGCCGTACCAGCTGCACTCCTCTCAGGCAGCCGTCGACCGCCTGCAGCGCGAGGACCCGTTGGCGTGGCGCCGGATCGGAACCGGCCTCAGCCAGTCCGACATAGATCGCGTCGAGAAGGGCTCCTGACGTGACGTGGGCCACGGGGACGGTCATCGGCCCCGTGACCGTGGGGCCTCCTGCGCACGGCGGACACTGCGTGGCACGCGTCGACGGCAAGGTCGTGTTCGTCCGGCACGCGCTGCCCGGTGAGGTCGTCGAGGTGTCGATCACCGAGGACACGCACGATCGGTATGCGCGGGGCGACGCCGTCCGGGTGCTCGAGGCCGCAGCCGGTCGGGTGGAGGCACCGTGTCCGGTGGCAGTGCCAGGTGGTTGCGGGGGCTGCGACCTGCAGCACGCCGACCTTGCGACCCAACGTGAGCTGAAGCGCCAGATCGTCGCCGAACAGCTGCGACGACTGGGCGGGTACGAGTGGACCGGCGAGGTCGAGTCCGTACCGCCCGCCTCCGGCCTCGGCTGGCGCACTCGGATGCGGTACCAGGTGACGACCTCCGGCCGGCTCGGGCTGCGCGCCCACCGGTCGCATGCGGTGGTCGAGCTGCCTCGTGAGGGGTGCCTGCTCGCCCATCCCGACCAGCTGGTACCGGCGGGGGACTACGTGTCGGGCTCCGAGGTCGTGGTCGCGGGCCGGGGCGAGAGCTCGGCCGTACTGGTCGACGGCGAGCTCGTCGAAGGTGCCAAGACAATCGTCGAACACGCCGCGGGACGTACGTGGAGAGTGTCTGCGGACGGCTTCTGGCAGGTGCACGAGGCAGCCGCCGACACGCTCGTCACGGCCGTGATGACGG
Organism: Propionibacteriales bacterium; assembly: GCA_038317635.1. Classification (GTDB taxonomy): domain Bacteria; phylum Actinomycetota; class Actinomycetes; order Propionibacteriales; family Propionibacteriaceae; genus Fen-668. Next base: position 1,360 of record JBBQBP010000040.1, on the reverse strand, counting down.
GGCTTGAGCCGCGTGATGGTGAGACGGCATGGGACCTGTACTGCGGCGTCGGGTTGTTCGCCGGCCCGCTCGTCGACGCGGGCGTGTCCGTACGTGGCGTGGAGCAGTCCCGCGGGGCGGTCCGCGAGGCAAGCCGCAACGTGCCTGGGGCGAGGTTCGAGGCGGGACGCGTCGAGCAGGTCGTACGACACTGGCCGACCAGGGTGGACCTCGTGGTGTGCGACCCGCCGCGGACAGGCGTGGGCAAGGTCGTCGCGGAGCAGGTGGTACGACGGCGGCCGCGGCGCGTCGCGTATGTCGCGTGCGATCCCGCCGCACTGGGCCGTGACGTGGGAACCTTCGCGGCGGCCGGCTTTCACCTGCGGTCCCTGCGGGCGTTCGACCTCTTCCCCATGACCCACCACGTGGAGTGCGTCGCGATCCTCGAGGCCTGAACCGAAGTGCTGCGTTTCCTTCGCGATTCTGGCGAGCGCTTGGCAGGATGGGGTATTCATCGTGGCCCGATCGGGATCTCCGTGGTATCTTGACGTCAAGGTAAATGGGATCATGGTCCCGCCCTCATCGCCGGAGGAGCATTCATGAGTGTCAACAGCTTCGGAGCCAAGTCGACGTTGTCCGTCGACGGGACTGCCTACGAGATCTTCCGCCTGGATGCGGTCGATGGGCAGGCCAAGCTCCCGTACAGCCTCAAGGTCCTGCTGGAGAACCTTCTCCGAGCCGAGGACGGGGCGAACATCACCAAGGCCGACATCGCGGCCCTCGCCTCGTGGGATCCCGCGGCGGAGCCCGACAAGGAGATCCAGTTCACGCCGGCCCGAGTCATCATGCAGGACTTCACGGGCGTCCCCTGCGTCGTCGACCTCGCCACGATGCGTGAGGCCGTCGCCGAGCTGGGCGGCGATCCCGCCAAGATCAACCCGCTGTCGCCCGCAGAGCTCGTCATCGACCACTCGGTCATCGCCGACGTCTTCGGCACGTCGGACTCGTTCCGCCGCAACGTGGAGCTCGAGTACGAACGCAACGTCGAGCGGTACCAGTTCCTCCGCTGGGGCCAGACGGCGTTCGACGACTTCAAGGTCGTCCCGCCGGGCACCGGCATCGTGCACCAGGTCAACATCGAGCACCTCGCGCGCGTCGTGTTCCCCCGTACGGTCGGCGGCGTGCTGCAGGCCTACCCGGACACGTGCGTCGGCACCGACTCGCACACGACGATGGTCAACGGCCTCGGCGTCGTCGGCTGGGGCGTGGGTGGCATCGAGGCGGAGGCGGCCATGCTCGGCCAGCCCGTCAGCATGCTCATCCCGCGCGTCGTGTTCCCCCGTACGGTCGGCGGCGTGCTGCAGGCCTACCCGGACACGTG
>JBBQBP010000039.1:0-25883 GCA_038317635.1 Propionibacteriales bacterium | reverse complement strand
TCGGAACATGATGGTGATCTTGACCTTGTCGCCGCCCTTGAGGAAGCGGATGACATGGCCCTTCTTGGTGTCGTAGTCGTGAGCATCGATCTTCGGCCGCAGCTTCATCTCTTTGATCACGGTGTTCGTCTGGTTGCGCCTCGACTCACGGGCCTTCTGCGCGTTCTCGTACTTGAACTTGCCGTAGTCCATGAGCTTGCACACCGGCGGCCGGTTGCCCGGGGCGACCTCCACGAGGTCGAGGTCGGCCTCCTGGGCAAGGCGGATGGCGTCCTCGATGCGGACGATGCCCACCTGCTCTCCGTTCGGGCCGACGAGTCGGACCTCGGGAACGCGAATGCGGTCGTTGATGCGCGGTTCACTGCTGACATGTCCGCCACGGGGTTCAGTGCTGATGTGTCCTCCAAGGATCTGTACGGGTGCCGAAACGAAAAGGGCCTCCGCGCGTACGCGAAGACCTGACCTGAGGCTCACGCCGAAGCGCCGCACTCTGTGATGACCTGCCACCGTGAGGCGGTCAGGTGGGAGGTCAGGCCTCCACTTCCGCGCGGCCCTCGACGAGCCGACCGGGTAAGTCTATGCGGAGGGTCCTGCTGGCGCGAAATCGTGGGTCGGCGAGGCCTCAGGCACTCGGGTCGAGGTAGGCCCAGCCGAAGCCGCCGCCCTCGAGCTCCACGAGGCGACGGCCTTGGGCGAGCTGGGCGATGAGGTCGTCGCCGATGACGAACGGTACGGGGCCGGCCGAGTCGACGAGCAACGCGTCGTCACCGGTCTCCAGGACCGTGGCGGCGATGTCGTCGAGAGTGGCCGGTACGGGTCGTGCCCGCGGTTCCCAGGCGACGAGCGCATCCAGACCTGTGAACGCCAGCAGGGCCTTCCGGCCATCGGCCGCAGCGATCGAGACAGCGGCGAGCTCGGCGTGGCGGTCGGGATCGGGACCGTCCGTCGAGTCGTCTCCGCTGGCCACCATCGGGAGCAGCAGCCGCGTACCGCACAGCGCGGCGACGGCACGCAGGTAGCTGGTCGGAGGGTCCGAGGCGGCCCCTTCGATCAAGGCGCGGACCGTCGGATCCGCGTCACCGTGGTCGCCGAGGAACGCAGCGTTGGGCTGGCTGAGGGTGCGTCGGCCGTCGTGCGCGTCACTCATCCGTCGCCCCACGTTGGGTCTGCCGTGCGGCGGCGATGGCCGCCAGCAACGCCTCGTACTGGGCCCGTGCGTACGCCTTGTCGCTGCCCTGGATGCCCATGAGCATGATCGTGTCGTGGTCGCTCTCGGCGCTGGCACCCTCCAGAACCACGAGTGGCCACGGCGCGCCGGCACCGAAACGGATCGCGCCGACGTCGGACCACGGCAGCTGATGCGTACGCAGCCCGTTGCGGAACCACAGACCCTCGGACGTCACGCGGACCGTGCTGAAGCCCAGCGCGCACATGAAGGTGATCATGATGATGAGGAAGACGACTAGGGTGACGACCTGGAACGCCGTGAACCGGGACCGCACATCGGCGCCCAGCGCGATCGCCGCGAGAAGCGCTCCCACGACCAGCACGGCGGAGAACCCCACGGCGGCGTACCGAGGGCCCCGCGGGAACGCGACGAACGACGTCACAGGCGACATGCGGCGATGTCGGTGATGAGGATCGCCCGCGCCCCGACGTCCCAGAGGCTGTCCATCAGCGGCTGGGCGTTGCGTCGCGGTACCAGGGCCCGTACGGCTGACCAGCCCTGCTTGGCCAGGGGCGACACCGTCGGCCCCTCGAGCCCAGGTGTGAGCGAGATCGCGGCGTCGAGCAGCGTGTTGTCGATGTCGTAGTCGATGAGCACGTAGTCGCGCGCCACGATGACGCCGGACAGGCGCCGCACGAGCTGCTCCATCCCATCGGGCTCGTCGCCCCCACGGCGACGGATGAGGATCGCCTCGGACACGAGGATCGGGTCGCCGAAGACCTCGAGGCCCGCTTTACGCAGGGTGCTGCCGGTCTCGACTACGTCGGCAATGGCGTCCGCGACACCGAGCCGGATGGCGCTCTCGACGGCTCCGTCGAGGTGGATGAGTCGCGCCTCGACGCCCTTGTCCGCGAGGTACGAGGCGACGAGGCCGGGGTACGAGGTCGCGATGCGGAGTCCGGCGAGGTCCGCGACGGTCGAGGCACCAGCAGGAGCGGCGAAGCGGAACTTCGTACCCCCGAAACCGAGCGGCAGGACCTCGTCGGCGTGCGAAGCGGAGTCCAGCAGCATGTCTCGGCCGGTGATCCCGATGTCGAGCATGCCCTCCCCCACGTACACCGCGATGTCACGGGGACGCAGGTAGTAGAACTCGACACCGTTGACCTCATCGGTCAGCACGAGGTCCTTCGGGTCCCAGCGCTGGCGGTACCCGGCCTCCCGCAGCATCTGCGCCGCGGGCTCGGCCAGAGCCCCCTTGTTGGGGACAGCGATCTTGAGCAGGGCACGGTCGTCGGTCACGACGGCCAAATCTACCGTCTTTGGCATCTGGGGGTTCTACCGTTCCCGCCGCCTGGCTCGTCGCTCGACTTCAACGCGGTCGCGGACGCGATCCACCCGACAGGCAATTGGTGTGCCAGTGACACGACGCACCGGTACGAATGCCCCACCAGCCCCAATTGCCTGTCCGCGACAGGGCGACGCTGCCCTACCCGGACCGCCGAGGCTCGGTCAGAGCCGCTCGTACACGTCGGCGAGGTCCAGGTCCATGGACACCATGAGTACCTGCAGGTGGTAGATCAGCTGGCTGATCTCGAGCGCGGCGGCGTCCTTGCCCTCGTACTCGGCGGCCATCCACACCTCGGCGGCCTCCTCGACGATCTTCTTGCCGATCTCGTGCACGCCGGCATCGAGGCGCTTGACGGTGCCGGAGCCCTCGGGCCGCGTGCGTGCGGTCTCGCGGAGCTCGTAGTACAGGTCCTCGAACGACTTGCTCACTTGCGGGCCTCTCCGGGTGCGATCGCCGGGCGCTTGTCCTCGACCCCGACGAGCTCTCCGATGTGGCCACCGACGAGTCCGAGCGAGGCGTACTGCTCGAGGCGGCTGCGAGAGTCGGCGATGTCGAGGTTGCGCATGGTGAGCTGACCGATCCGGTCGGTCGGTCCGAACGCCGCATCCTCGACGCGTTCCATGGACAGCTTCTCCGGGTGGTACGAGAAGCCGCTGCCGGCCGTCTCGAGGATCGAGTAGTCGTCGCCGCGGCGCAGCTTGATGGTGACCTCGCCGGACACGGCCGAGGCGACCCAGCGCTGCAGGGACTCGCGGAACATCAGCGACTGCGGGTCGAGCCACCGCCCCTCGTACATCAGCCGTCCGAGCTTGCGGCCCTCGTTGTGGTAGTTCGCGATGGTGTCCTCGTTGTGGATCGCCGAGACGAGCCGCTCGTACGCGATGTACAGCAGGGCCATGCCCGGCGCCTCGTAGATGCCGCGCGACTTGGCCTCGATGATGCGGTTCTCGATCTGGTCGCTCATGCCCAGGCCGTGGCGGCCGCCGATGGCGTTCGCCTCGCGGACCAGCGCTACGGGAGTCCCGTACGTCTGGTGGTTGATCTCCGTCGGCCACCCGTTCTCGAACGTGATCGTCACGGTCTCGGTGTCGATCGCGACGCTCTCGTCCCAGAACCGCACGCCCATGATCGGGTCGACGAGCTCGACGTTGGCGCTGAGCTCCTCGAGATCCTTGGCCTCGTGGGTCGCGCCCCAGATGTTGGAGTCGGTCGAGTAGGCCTTCTCCTTGGAGTCCCTGTATGGCAGCCCGCGCTCGATGAGCCACTGCGACATCTCCGCGCGGCCGCCGAGCTCGGTGACGAACTTCTCGTCGAGCCACGGCTTGTAGATGCGCAGCTTCGGGTTGGCCAGCAGGCCGTAGCGGTAGAAGCGCTCGATGTCGTTGCCTTTGTACGTCGAGCCGTCGCCCCAGATATGGCAGTCGTCGGCGGCCATCGCCCGGACGAGCATGGTGCCGGTCACGGCCCGGCCCAGCGGGGTGGTGTTGAAGTACGAGCGCCCGGCGGTGCGGATGTGGAACGCGCCGCACTGGAGAGCGACCAGGCCTTCGTACACGAGCTGCTCGGTGCAGTCGACGAGTCGCGCGAGCTCCGCGCCGTACGCTCCGGCGCGACCCGGTACGGACGCGACGTCGGGCTCGTCGGGCTGGCCGATGTCGGCGGTGTACGTGCAGGGGACGGCACCGTGCTCGCGCATCCAGGCCACAGCCACGGACGTGTCGAGGCCACCGGAGAATGCGAGGCCGACCTTCTCGCCGACGGGCAGGTCGTTCAGGACTGTGGACATGGGCAGAATCCTAGGGCCGACAGCCGCCGAGACTGCCCTTTGCCCACCACCCGAGGGCCAGCCACCCACCCTGTGCGAGGGCTCGTACGCGCCCGCCGTCCAGGCTAGGGTGAGCCTGGCCGATGGCGGAGGGAGGCGTCGATGGAGATCCGAGTCGCCTCCGAACGCGTGTTCGTGGTCACGCCCAGCGTGACCTGGGACGCCGCGAAGGAGAAGGCGTGGGGCCAGAAGGCCAGTGTCTTCGGGGCCCTGTCCAACCTCGTGTTCCGGCCCGCCGCCGATGACGTACAGATCACCAAGAGCGAGCTCCGGTACGAGCCGTTCTGGCACATCGCCTGCCACAGCGAACTGGAGTACGAGGTCAAAGAGACGCTCACTCTCCCTGTGAAGAACGCCGGCACTGAGTGGGTGTGTCTCGACCTCGCTCCCGACACTCAGCTGGAGGTGCGGGACGGCAGCATCCAGCTGACCGCGCTCTCCCGCTGCAAGCAGTCCCAGCGCAAGGACGAGGTGGTGGACGGGATGACCGGCAAGCCCCGTCCTGACCTGGCCCACAACCTCACGCGCCCGATGACCGAGCTGCGGGAGGTCGACTCCTTCGCCCCAGCTGACGCGGTCGTCTGGGCGCCGGAGTTCCGCTCGTCCTTCCTGGTCCGTCAGGAGCTGGGTCAGCTCATGACCGCGGTGCAGGCGGACCGGATCATCACCGATGTCGTGGACGTGACGTCGATCGCCTTGTTCTTCCGGCCGGTGTACGCGTTCGAGTTCCTGTGGCGCAGCAAGTCGAAGACCCAGTCGTTGGAGATCGACGGCGTGACAGGTGAGTCCAAGACCACGAACACCGGCGTGGGTTCCCGCGTGTCGCGACGTCTCTCGAAGGAGCTCCTGTTCGACATCGGAGCGGACGCGGTCGACCTCCTCGTGCCCGGGGGCGGCATCGCCATGAAGGTGGGCCGCGCCGTCATCCGCCGATCGGAGTCGAAGCCCCCGCACGCGTAGGCGGAAAGGATTCAGCCCGAGGACGTACGGATCAGATGGTCGACGGGATCCGGAGGAGCTGAGCAAGGACGAGGGGTACGGAATCGGCGCGAAACACGACTGTGAGACAGGCAAAAGCCTGCCGGACAAGCGGACTGCACGGCGTGTCGTGCCACAGGAGCACCGATTGCCTGTCCGTCTGGTAGAGGTCGTTCCTTCCGGACGGGCGGCAGCGATCGACTGATGATCCAGGTACGCCCCGCGCTGCGAGGGAGCGCCCGCGGCTACAGTGCGATGCCCAGCAGGCCGTCGACGAGGGTACGGATCGTGTCCCGGGCTCCGTCCGCATCCGTGTCAGCTACCACCGAGGCGGCAGCCCAGGCGTCGATCGCTTCCAGAGCGCGATCGGCGTGCAGGTCGTCGGCGACAGCCTCACGTACCGCCTGGACCGTCTCCGCCGCATCGACCGACGTGTCGCCCGACACCGCGAGCCGCCAACGCTCGAGCCGCTCGACGTTCGCCTCGAGGTCGGCGTCCGTCCAGCTCCACTCCGTGAGGTGGTGGTGGCTGAGCAGGACGAGCCGGATGGCCATCGGGTCGACGCCGTGGGCGCGCAGCCGCGAGACGAGGACGAGGTTGCCCTTGGACTTGCTCATCTTCTCGCCGTCGAGGCCGACCATCGCCACGTGCACGTACGCCTTGGCGAACGGCTGACCGGTCGCAGCCATCCCCTCCGCGGCGCACATCTCGTGGTGCGGGAACACGAGGTCGCTGCCGCCGCCCTGTACGTCGAAGGTCTCGCCGAGCGACTCCAGCGAGATCGCGGTGCACTCGATGTGCCAGCCCGGACGGCCTCGGCCGAGTGGGCTGTCCCAGGACGGTTCGCCGTCACGCGCCATCCGCCACACGAGACAGTCCAGCGCGTCGCGCTTGCCGGCACGGTCGGGGTCCCCACCACGCTCGGCGAAGACCTCGAGCATCTGGTCCCGGTCGTACGACGAGACCTCGCCGAACCCTGCGACACGGTTGGTCGTGAAGTACCAGTCGGCGTACTCGTCGTCCACCTGGTAGACGTAGCCGGCATCGGCGAGGCGCTGGATCAGCGCGACCACCTCGGGGATCGACTCGACCGCACCGGAGTAGGTCTTCGGCGGGATCACCCGCAGCGCCGTCATGTCCTCGCGGAACAGATTGGTCTGGTCCTCGGCGAGCGTCATCCAGTCGACACCGGTCTGGGCGGCGCGCTCGAGGAGGGGGTCGTCGACGTCGGTGACGTTCTGCGCGTACGAGACCTCGAGGCCCCCGTCGCGCCACGCACGGTTGAGGAGGTCGAACGTCACGTACGTGAACGCGTGCCCCATGTGGGTCGCGTCGTAGGGCGTGATGCCACACACGTACAGCCGCGCCGTCCCGCTCGCCGGTCCGACGGGGACGACGCTGCCGCTCGCAGTGTCGTAGGCGGTGACCGCCGCGACGGTGCCAGGGACGGGCGACGGCAGGGAAGACGACGGCCACGATTTCACGCGGGCGATCCTAGCGCTCAGAGTCGAACGGCCCGGTAACCGTCGAGTCGTGGGCAGACGTGCCCCTCGGGCGCGATCTGCTGGCCGCACAGCGGACAGGCCGGAGTGTCCCGGATCACCCGGTTCGCCCGGGCGCCGAACCGGCGGGCCATCTTCGGCGTGAGAAGGACATCAAGGCTGTACGGGGGCTCGACATCAGGGTCTTCCAGCGTCACCCGCACGGTCCCGGCGACCGGATCCCACCCGACCTGCAGGTGGTTGGCGGTGAACAGGGCGAACAGCGGAACCTCGAGCGGCCCCACGTCGACCGTACGGTCCGCCTCTGCGGTATCGACCGCGGCCAGACGGCTCACCTCGTCGAGCACGGTGCCCAGGTGCAGTGACAGCATCGTGAGCTGGCCCCGCGTGATGGCGACCGTGGCGAGCAGGCTCCCCTCGCGGATCTGGAGGTAGAACCGACGCTGCTCCCCGTCTCCCGCCGCGCCGGCGACGAACCTGTCGGGGCTCGCGAACTCGATGCGCCGTGACTCCACAGCGGCAGCCTAGTGCGCGCTACACCACCTGGTGGAGCCAGCGCACCGGGGCACCCTCGCCCGCGTAGCGGAAGGGTTCCAGCTCGTCGTCCCAGGGTGCGCCGAGCAGCTCGGCAACGGAGACACCGAGCGGCTTCGTACCGAGCGCATCGGCGAGGAGCGCGGACTTGAGCCGGCCTTCCGGCACGACGATGTCGCCAGTGAGGCCGGTCTGGGCGCGGAACAACCCGAGACGCGGCGTGTAGCTGATGCGGCTGCCCTCGGAGAAGGAGGTGGGCTCTTCGGTGATCTCGAAGCGGATCCGGTCCCAGCGGGAGAGGACGGACGCGACCTTCTCGGGAGTGCCGACCGGCCCCTGCCACGAGTACTCCGCCCGATAGCTCGAGCGCTCAGCGGGCTGCGGGATCCAGTCGAGCCGTACGGGCATGCCAAATGCGCCGGACGCCGCCCACTCGATGTGCGGGCAAAGCGCCGACGGTGTGGAGTGGATGTAGAACACTCCGCGGGTCAGGCTCATCGTTCCTCCCAAGATCCAGGTGTGCCTTCCCCAGCAGCCTCGGGTCGAGAGGAACTAGGGCCATTCTGCCCCACCTGTCACACGAGCACCAGTGCGATGGCGAATGCCTTCTCCCGATGACAGCCCTAGGCTCGGATCATGCCTCTCACCGCGCCGTACGGATCCTGGCCCTCGCCCGTCTCGACCGACCTCATCACCTCTGACGCCGTCGGCCTCGTGGGTGGCTGCGTCGACGGCGACGACGTGTACTGGGTCGAGAGCCATGCCTCGCAGAAGGGGCGAGCGTCGCTGTGGCGACAGGACGCGAACGGGGTCCGGAGCGAGCTGACGCCGGACCACAACGTACGGTCCGCGGCGCACGAGTACGGCGGCGGCGCCTTCTCCGTCGCGGACGGGGTCGCCGCCTTCATCGACTTCAGCACGCAGGTCGTGCACGTGGTCGAGAACGGGGCTCCGCCACGGCCGATCACTCCGGCGGGATCGCTGCGTTACGGAGGCCTGGTCGTGGCGCCCGGGGGCCGCTCCGTCTACGCGGTCCGCGAGGACCACACGCTCTCCGACATCGAGTGCGTGAACACGCTCGTACGGCTGGACCTCGACGGCGACAACCCTGACGGCGGCACCGTCGTGGCGTCGGGCGCGGACTTCTACTCGCAGCCCGCAGTGTCGGACGACGGGCGGCTCGCGTGGTTCGAGTGGGACCACCCCGACATGCCCTGGGACGCGACCCACCTCGTGGTCGCGGAGTCCGACGGCAGCGAGTCGGTGATCGTCGCGGGCGGGCCGGACGAGTCCGCCATCCATCCCGCGTGGGCTTCAGACGGCTCGTTGCTGTTCTGCTCGGACCGTACGGGCTACTGGAACCTTCACCGCTGGGACTCGTCCCGCGTGACACCGCTCCACCGCGACCCGTACGACTGCTGCGGCGCTCCCTGGATCTTCGGCGGGGCCCCGTACAGCGTCCTCGACGCCGACCGGGTCGTCGTCGCGCTGTGGGTCGACGGGTTGCCCCAGCTCGGCATCGTCTCGGACGGCACCTTCGCCGCGCTACCGCTCGACGCGACGTCGGTGGAGTTCGGCGGCATGGGTCCGCGGGCCGTGGCCCGGATCGGGCATGGCGCGGCTCCCGCCGAGCTGGCGATCGTCGACTGGGACGACGCGTCGACTGTGACCCTGCGGCGAAGCTCGGAGACCGCTCTGCCGTTCGTCTCCGTCGCGGTGCCGCTCACCTGGGACGGACCCGAGGGTCCGGTGCACGCCTGGTGGTACGCGCCGACGAACCCCGATGCAGTCGCCCCCGAGGGTGAGCTGCCGCCGGTCATCGTCCGGTCGCACGGCGGCCCGACGGCCTTCTCGAACGCCGACCTCGACCTCGCGTACCAGTTCTGGACGAGCCGTGGCATCGGCGCGCTCGACGTGAACTACGGCGGCTCCTCGCACTACGGCCGCGAATACCGGAACCGGCTCTGGGGTGAATGGGGCGTGGTCGACGTCCGCGACTGCGTCGATGCCGTACGCGTCGTGGTCGACCGAGGACTCGTCGACCCGCAGCGCGTCGCGATCATGGGCGGCTCGGCGGGCGGCTACACGACGTTGCAGGCACTCGTGACGAGCGACGTGTTCGCCGCTGGGCTGTCCGACTACGGGGTCAGCGATCTGGCGACCCTCGCCACCGACACCCACAAGTTCGAGGCGCACTACACCGACCGGCTCGTCGCGCCCTGGCCCGAGGGCAAGGACCTGTACGAGGCACGCTCCCCGATCCACCACCTCGACCGGCTGAACTCGCCCATGCTGCTGCAGCAGGGATCCGACGACCGGGTCGTCCCACCGAGCCAGGCACGGGAGATGGCCGAAGCCGTCCGCGCGAAGGGCCTGCCCGTCGCGCTCGTCATGTACGAGGGTGAGGGACACGGGTTCCGCCGTGCCGACACGATCGTGGCATCGCTCAACGCCAAGCTGTCGTTCCTCGGGCAGGTGTTCGGATTCACCCCGGCCGGCGACGTAGGCGTCCTGCCGATCGACAACCTCGAGATGGGTCGTCCGCAGGCTGGCTAGGGTGGTCATATGGAACTGAAATCGTCGCGGTCACTCGTCGCGCTTCGCCTCTCGTCAGCGCTGGCCACCCTGTTCACGCTGATCCAGGCTGTCATCGTCATCGTGGCCGCGACCGCGCACCTGAAGCTCTACGGGGTGCACGGCATGGTCGGGTACCTCTCCTTGATCTCGATGATCGCCGCGACGATCGCCGCCTACGTGTGGTTCCGCAAGGGCGGCAGCAAGGGGCTGTTGATGCACGCGGGCGGCGTCGCCGTGCTCATGATCGTGCAGATCGGGCTGGGTGAGGCCAAGGTCGTCCCGGTACACATCGCGCTCGGGATCCTCATCGTGCTCGGGGCTGGAGCGCTGGCGATGCTCGCCTATCGCAAGCCCGGCGGCGCGGTCTAGCGACTGCTCAGGCGCGCGGGCCGAACAGGGCCGACCCGATCCGGACGCACGTCGACCCGTGCGCGATGGCGAGCCGGAAGTCACCGGACATGCCCATCGACAGGTCGTCCCAGCCGCCGCCGTCGCGATCACGCAGCCTGTCCCGGACAAGCACCAGCGCGTCGAAGCACGCCGCGACCTCGCGGTCGTCGGTCGACGGCATCGCGATCGTCATGAGCCCCTTCGGGACGAGCCGGGTATGCCTCCGCAGGGCGAGCGTGAAGTCGCCGACCTCGTCGGGGGTGAGCCCTGACTTGGTCGCCTCGCCGGACGTGTTGACCTGCACGAGGACGTCCAGCGTGCGTCCCGCCGCGGCGAGCCGACGATCGAGGTCGGCCGCCAGCACCAGCGAGTCGAGCGACTGCAGCTCGGCAGCCAGGTCGACGACCACGCCCGCCTTGTTGCGCTGTACGTGGCCGATGACCGCCCAGGACAGATCAACCAGGTCGGACAGCTCGGCGGCTTTGTCGCGCAGCTCCTGCAGCCGGTTCTCCCCGAACCAGCGACAGCCGGTCGCGTACGCCTCGCGTACGGTCTGAGCGGGACGAGTCTTCGTCACCGCGAGCAGCCGCACCTCTGCGGGATCTCGTCCCGCAGCCGCGGATGCCCCGGCGATCTGTGCCCGGACCTCGTCGATCCGCCCCCCGACGTCGATCACGGCCAGCGGGCTCCCAGCGACACGGCCGCCAGCGCCGCGATGATCCCGAAGATCGTGGCGATGCCCGCGTACTTCTCGGTGATCTCGGCTTCGACCTTCTGGTACCCGATCTGGTGGGCGATGGTGTCGTAGACCTGCTTGAGCTCGCTGGCCGACGCCGCCGAGAACTTCTTGCCGCCGGAGTTGTCGGCGATCCGCTGCAGCTCTGCGTGGTCGACGGGCACGGGCTGCCTCTGGCCGCGCGAGTCGACGACGTAGCCGCCAGCCGTCCCGTACGCGATCGTGTAGACGGGAACGCCCTTCTTCTTCGCGTCGGTGGCGGCCGTCGCCGAGCTGCGGCCGAGGTTCGACGCACCGTCGGACAACAGCACGATCGCCGCGGGTGGCGTGTCACCTGGATGGTTCGGGTCCTGCGGGACGAGCGCGAGCGCGTCCAGCGAGGTGTAGATCCCCTCGCCGATCGCTGTGGACGGCGCGAGCTGGAGGTTCTGGATCCCCGCGAGCACAGTGCCGCGGTCGGTGGTCGGCGGAACGATCACCGAGGCGGTACCGGCGAAGGCCACCAACGCGACGTTGAAGCCCGGGGGCAGGATCCGCAGGAAGTTCTCGGCGCCGGCCTGCGCGGCCGCGAGACGGTTCGGCTTGACGTCCTCGGCCTCCATCGACTTCGACACGTCGATCGCGATCACGACGGTGGCCCGGTCACGCGGGACGAGCGTGTAGCCGCGCGGCATGGCCCAGGCGATGACGAGCGACGCCAGGCTGAGGATCGACGCGGCGACGGCGACGTGACGTTTCCACGCGGCCTGCTTGCGGACGAGCAGCTCGAGACTGCCCGGTGCGCGGCGTGTGCCCGAGCGGCCCTTCTGCCAGGCCAGCACCAGGTACACCCCGGCGAGCATCGGCACCGCCAGCAGCGCCCACAGGCGCTCCGGGAAGTAGTAGTCGGTAGGGATCATGCCCATCTCGCTCCCAGAAGCAGGGCACCGAGAGCGGCCAGCAGCGCGAACACGAGTCCGACGCCCGCGGCCGTCGCGGTGATCTCCTTCACCTTGCTCTCGTAGCCCACCTCAGACTTGATGGATTGGTAGGCGTTCTTGAGCTGCGAGACGTTGTCCGCGCTGTACTCCTGGCCCTTCGTCGCGTTCGAGATGCCCTTCAGCGTCGCGGGGTCCGGCGGCACCCGGCTGCGCTGGCCGTCGAGATCGACGTAGCCGTTGTCGGTGCCGTACGCGATCGTGTAGATCGGCACGCCCCGCTTCGCGGAGTCCTGCGCCTCCTGCAGCGGCGACTGCCCGGCGTTGTTCGCGCCGTCCGACAGCAGCACGATCATGCCGGGCGCCGGCGTGTTGTTGCTGCCCTTGGGTGCCTGGTCGAGGGCGGCCAGAGCCGCCTTGATCGAGTCTCCGATCGCCGTGCCGTCCTGCGGCTGCAGCGCATCGATCGCCCGGTTGAGCGCGGCGCGGTCGGTGATCGGAGGGACCCGCACGGATGGGTTGCCGGACAGCGAGACGAGCGCCACGTTGTACGAGGTCGGCAGCGAGGCCACGAAGGCCTTCGCCTCCTTCTTCGCCGCATCGAGCCTGGTAGGCGGGACGTCGGTCGCGATCATCGACTGCGACACGTCGATCACGAGCACGACCGTCGCGCGCTCCCGCGGCACCTTGTCCATGCCGTTCGGACGGGCCCACGCGCCGATCAGCGTGACCAGGCTGAGCAGCGCCAGCGCCACCGTGACGTGCCGCAGCCACTGCGACTGCTTGGGCAGGACCATCGCCAGCACCGACGTGTTCGTGAACCGGATGCCCGCGGACGTCTTGCGGTGCAGCAGCAGGATGTACGCGGCCACGAGCAGCGGGATGATCGCGAGCAGCCACAGTCGTCCGGGGTCGAGGAACCCCGTGACCGGGAACGCGAGCAATCTCACTTGCTGACTCCTTGTGGCGGTACGTGCAACTGGCCGGCCACGCGACGGTAGGCAAGGACGAACCGCGCGATGTCCTGAACCCAGTCTCTGTCGGTACGCAACTGGATGTGTCCGACGCCTGAACGACGCAACGCGATGCGGATCCGCTCACGCTGCGCGGCGCTGGCGGCATCCATCCGGGCCCGTGCTGCGGCGTCGGACGTGTTCACGTACCGCTGGAAGTCCGTTTCGGGGTCACGGATCAGCAGATCGCCGATGTCGGGGAACTCGACCTCGCGGCGGTCCACGACCTCGATGGCGATGATCTGGTTCCGTACGGCCAGGCGTCGCAGCGACCGCTCCCAGGCGGGTTCGATGTTGGGGTCGAGCTCGAAGTCGCCGGGCTCGAGGAAGTCCGACACGACGACCCGGAGGCCGCGGCGCCGCTGCGTACGGGCCATCTGCTCGATGCCGTCAGACAGCGTCATCGTGCCCGGCGCGTGGTCGTGGACGATCGGCTCGGTGAGCATCCGACGCAGCAGCCCGTACAGAGCGGTACGGCCGGCCTGAGCTGGGAGCCGGCGCACCCCGTCAGGACGCATGATCATGCCGCCGAAACGGTCGCCCATCCGCTGGCTGAGGAAGCCGATCGTCGCGATCGCGGCAATGCCGAGGTCGCGCTTGGTGATGCCTTCGGTGCCCCAGTTCATCGACGGGGTGACGTCGAGAAGGGCCCACACCTCGAGCTCGCGATCAGCGATCGTGTCCCGTACATGCGGAACGGTCGTGCGGGCAGTGACCGCCCAGTCCATCTTCCGTACGTCGTCCTGGCCCGGCTGGTACGGGCGGGCGTCGTTGATGTCGGAGCCGGGGCCGGGCAACAGGCCCATGTGGTCACCGTGGAGGAAGCCCTCGAGCCGCCGGACGATCGCGAGCTCCAGTCGACGCAGCGCAGCCTCGGGCGCCAGCTGGTTCAGCGGCAGCGACGGGCCCGCCGGCTCGGCGAGGACCGAGGCGGCCGGCTGCCCGGTAGGCGGTGCGAAGCCCGGCTGGCTCATGGGTCAGTTGTGGAACGCCGGGGTCTGGCGCGGCGCGCCGGCCTGCTGGGGCTGGTTCCAGACCGGCGTGGGCGGCGGCACCATCGCGAGGATCCGCTCGACGACCTGGGCCTGGGAGACGTTGTCGGCGACGGCGTCGAAGCCGAGGACGATGCGGTGGCTCATCACGTCCTTGGCGACCGACTGGACATCGGTCGGCAGCACGTAGTCGCGGCCATGGATCAGAGCCAGCGCTCGGGATGCGGCGACGAGGCCGAGGGTGGCTCGCGGCGAGCAGCCGATGGAGATCACGGGCACGAGGTCGGGCATGCCGAACTCGGCCGGAGTACGCGTCGCCAGCACGAGGCGCACGATGTACTCGGCCACGAGGTTGTGCACGAAGATGTTCGACGCCTTGTCCTGCAGCTGCCGGATCAGCTCCGGGTTGAGGACAGGCGAGGGCTGAGGCGGCGAGACGGACATGCGACGGAGGATCTCGAACTCCTCGTTGCCGCGCGGGTACGGGACGTCGACCTTCAGCAGGAACCGGTCGCGCTGGGCCTCGGGCAGCGGGTACACGCCTTCGGACTCGATGGGGTTCTGGGTCGCAATGACGATGAACGGCTTCTTCGCCGGGTAGGTCTTGCCGGCGATCGAGACCTGCTGCTCCGCCATCAGCTCGAGCATCGCCGACTGCACCTTGGCGGGCGCACGGTTGATCTCGTCGGCGAGGACGAAGTTCACGAACACCGGGCCGAGCTCGATGTCGAACTTCTCCTTCGACGCCGAGTAGATGCGGGTGCCGACGATGTCGGACGGTACGAGGTCGGGAGTGAACTGGATACGGGCGAACTCGCCGCCGACCACCGTCGCGAACGAACGTACGGCCAAGGTCTTCGCGACCCCGGGCACGCCCTCGAGCAACGTGTGACCCTTAGCGAGCAGCGAGACCATGAGCTGCTCGACCATGTGCTCCTGGCCGACGATGACGCGCTGGACCTGTGCGATGGCGTCGGTGAGCAGTCGGGCGGCTTGCTCCGTCGTGAGCGGACCAGAGGCTGGCGGCTGGTTGGTCACTGTTCTCCCCCAAGGGTCTCGATGGGCCCGGCGGGCGCCTCGCCCACGATACCGGCTCATGGGCTGTACACCGGGTCAGCCAGCCTGTGAACCGGCTGGGGATGGGCGTCACGGTCCGGGTCTCAGGCATGATGGGCATCATTGCTTTTGCCTCGCGGGACGTCGGGGCCGCCGAACCGAGACGAGGACCATGACGACGCCACCGCAGCCGCCCGGCGGGAATGAGCCGTACGAGCTGTCGTCGCCCTTGCTACCGACCGATCCTCCGAAGATCGGCAACTTCTGGCTGGACTCGCGGCTCGTGGCCACACCGAGCGGCGTCACGTACCTCGCCCATGACGAGGTCGGCACCGTCGTCATGCTCGTCCTGCTCTCCTCCGGTGCGGCCGAGGACGCGGCGGGGCGCGACCGGCTCGCCGGCCAGGTCAACGCGATGCACATCGACACGGTCATCGCCCGGGGTGGCCAGGGGCAGCACGAGGGTCGGCTGGCTCACAAGTTCCGCTCCGAGGACGACGACCCGGTGGCGCCCGGCCAGCAGCCTCTGGCCCCGTGGGTCGCCTTGGCGTACGACGGTACGGCCGGGGCATCCGCCGAGGCGAGACGGCTTCTCGACGAGATCAGCCTCGCTCGACTGCCCCAACAGGGTCAGCCGTCGGGTCCGGACTACGCGCTCCACTGGATCGACCGGATCCAGCCAGGCCTGTCTCGGCTGTGGCCGTTGCCCTGGCCGGGTCGTCACGACCGGGCCGGGCGGGTCTCGATCCTCGCGTCGTGGCTGGTGATGATCCTCATCGCGATGCTTGCGATGCTCCTGGCGATCCTGCTCTTCAGCCAGTCACCGCCCAGCCAGCCACCGCCGCCGCTGCCCACGACTCCGCCGCCGTCTTCGCCCCAGTCGGGATCGCCGCCGCCGCAGTCCCCGTCGCCGCAGTCGGCGTCGCCCTCGCCCCAGTCAGCATCGCCGTCACCGTCGTCCGGATCACCGTCACCGTCGGGATCCGAGAGCCCGACGCCGTCGAACAGCGGGTCTCCGTCTGGGTCTGCGTCGCCGAGCCAGGCGGGAGCTCCGACGACCAATTCGCGGCTCTAGGCCGCGGACGACTCCGTCAGGACCGGTTACTCCTCGCGGTACGTCGCGGTGGCGGGCGATGTGGCCGAGTGTTCGACGCCACTCTGCGCTGACTTCGCGGCGCGGGCGGTCAGGCCTCCTGGGCTTCCCGGGGAACCAGCCGTCAGGCCGCTGGTCCGGGCCTGGCGAGTTCGTACATCGCTGGTCAGCCTGTCGACGATCACTTGACGATCCGGGGTGACCTTCTGTCGCTTCCCCCGGCGTTCCCGGCCTTTGGCGACGCGCTTGCCGGGCTTGGCATAGTACGGTCGGCCCAGCCAGGCCCACCCGATCGCTCCCAGTATCGGCACGAATGCGACGAGGTACCACACAGTCTTGGGAAGCGTCCGAACATCCTCGGCGTGCGCTCGGGCGATCCGCACGACGACAACGAACGTAGCGGCGAGGCTCGCCACTACGACGACAACAATCCACGGGCTCGGCATTCTTTCCTCACATCCAGGCTAGGTGCAGCGTGACACGACCGAAGCCAATACCTCATGGGCGCTAGAGATCTCTCATCCCTTCACTCACACGAGGCACTCGTGGGTGTCTGCACCATGACGATCCCCCATCGTCAGTGGTCACCACGGTAGCGCCGCGAGGATCGGATTACGCGCGAAACGATGTCGAGGGCTCGCTCGAGGTCACCAAGCCCCACATCCTCCCCGACCGCGTTGGACCAGGCATGCTGCTGCTCCCGCAGAGAGCTGATGACGTCTCGTCCCGCGTCAGTCGGCTGCAACAGCTTGGCCCGTCGGTGCCGCGGATTGGGTACGTACTCCGCCCAGCCCTTGTCCACGACGATGTCCGCGACCCGTTGGACGCTTTGGCGGGCGAGACCGAGCCCGACGCGCCGGGCGATCTCGGCGACTGGCAACGCCTCGTCCAGCGTGGCGCCGATCACCTGCCACCAGGCGGGGGTCAGTCCGTGCGGCGTCGCAATGTCATGGGCTGCGGCGAGGAACTCGCCGTTGAGCTCGAACGCCGACAGGACCAGAGCGGTCAGCGCGTCGCCCTCGGCTGTACGGGTCACTGTCCACCTCCGACGAGGGCATCGAAGTAGCGACGCTCGCCCGTCGTGTACAGCCCGAACCAGGCGTCGATGATCGGTGCAGGGAACGCGTCGAGGCGCTCGAAGATCGCGCGGGCGAAGTCGATCGGCGCGGTGGCCGGTGCGGTGATCACCGTGCCGTCGGAGACGACCTTGGCCACTCGGTAGTGCTCGGCCCCTTGATACGCGGGAGCCACCGACAAGAAGTCGGGCGCATTGCTCGTGTGCGCGCGGTCGTCCAACAGCCCTGCTCGCGCCAGGCCGAGCGTGGCACCGCAGATCGCGGCCACGGGTGTCCCCCTTGCTACAAGATCCCCTGCGAGCGCGAGCACCTCGTCGTGGCCCTCGGCGCAGGTGTCGGCACCCGGGATGATGAGCAGATCGATGCTCGCGGGATCGATGTCCGCCAAGCGTGTCGCCGGGATGACGGCCAGTCCGCCCTTCGTCGTGACCGGATCGGCGCTCGTTCCAGCGGTCACCACGTCGAACCTCTGCTGCATCCCGTTCGCCATGGCCAGTCCTGGGAGCACGTACCCGAGCTCCCAGTCGGCCAGTGTGTCCGTCAGATACACGACGATCTTCGTCACGGCGCCTCCTTGACAGTAGACTGTCTACCTAGATGACAGTGTGCTGTCAATTTAACCCCCGACCCCCGCCGCTAGACTCACGTTCGCTCCGGGGCGGTAGCTCAGCCGGTCAGAGCAGGGGACTCATAATCCCTGGGTCGTGGGTTCGAGCCCCACCCGCCCCACCAGCACGTTAGTGCTCGTTCACTAGGCATTTTACTCGTCTGGCCGCAAGCCGCAAGGGGTCAGACCCTTGCACGAAACACCCCCCTTATTGCACGATATGCGTACATCGTGCAATAAGGATCGGAGGGCCCGATGGTCCGCGAGCGCCGCGCGTTCGGCTCGATCCGCAAGCTGACGTCGGGTCGGTACCAGGGGATCTACACCGGCCCGGACCTCCTGCGGCACATGGCCCCGACCACGTTCACGGCCAAGATCGACGTCGAGGGTTGGCTCCACGAGGAGCGCAAGCTCATCGAGGCCAACGAGTGGTCTCCCCCGAAGTACCGCGCCGAGAAGGCCCGGGCGACCCAATTGGTCCCCGACTTCGAGACCTACGCCACGAAGTGGATCGCCAAGCGACGTACGGACAAGGGCGAGCCGCTGAGGGCAAGTACGAGAGCCGGGTACGTCACGACGCTCCGGATTCACCTCATCCCCGTCTTCGGGAAGATGCGGCTGCGCGACATCACGAAGGGCGCGGTGCGTAAGTGGTACGACGAGATGCAGGACGGCAGCGCCGACAGCCCGCGGGCGACGTCGAAGGCATACGGGCTGCTGCGCGCCATCATGAACACCGCCGTCGACGACGACCTGATCGAAGCCAGCCCTGTACATATCCGAGGCGCCGGCTACCGCCCGAAGCGACGCCGTCTCGAGCCAGCCACCATCGAGGAGCTCGACATCATCGTCGAGAACATGCCGGTCAAGGAGAAGCTGATGATCCAGCTCGCCTCCTGGTGCGCGCTGAGGTACGGCGAGATCGCCGAGCTGCGCCGCAAGGACATCAAGCTCCGCCACGTCGGAGGACGCTGGACGGGAGTGATCCAGGTACGCCGGGGCGTGACTTTCGTGCACCGCGAGATCCGCGTGGAGCTCCCGAAGTCAGAGGCCGGCATCAGGGACGTGGCGATCCCGCCGCATCTGATCCCGATCATCCAGGAGCACCTGGCAACCCACGCGGCGCCAGGCCAGGAGGGCCTGCTCTTCCCCTCGGACGTCAAACGCCAGATGTGGCCCTCGACGGTGACGACCCACTTCAAGAAGGCCGCAGCCATCGCCGGCCGCCCAGACCTCCGCTTCCACGACCTCCGCCACACGGGCGCCGTGATGGCCGCGCAGCAGGGAGCGACGCTGGCCGACCTACAAGCTCGACTGGGTCACTCGACGGCGAACGCGGCCCTGCTGTACCAACACACGGCGAAGGGCAGGGATCAGCTGATCGCAGAGAACCTTTCGAAGCTCATCAGCGAGTAAAGCACCGCGCTCGCAGACGCCCGACCATCTGGCTCCAGACATCCGCTACTGCCGATGTTCGAGCGTTCGCCGGCCCTCCGGTACAGTGCCCAACGCTCGGCTGCTCACCGCACCCGAGTTCGACGGATGCTCCATATAGGGTCACCTCATGCCAAAGCGGGTCCGCAATCACGTGCTCGAAGCGCTGTCCCGCGACGCGTTGAGTCGTCAGCTGACTGGACCACTCGGTTGGGTGGTGCGCGACATCCCGATCGACTACGGCATCGATGCAGAAGTAGAGATTTTCGACGACGGGGCCGCCACGGGCCTGACGTTCAAGGTGCAACTTAAAGGGATGGAGGAGCCAGACCGCATCGGTCCCTTCCGTGATGTCGAGGTCGACCATTTGCGCTACTGGGCACACCTTGATGTGCCGGTTCTCCTCGTCGCTTACGACCACTCAACGCAGACGGTCTACGGACGGTGGATCCACTCCCTTGACCTAGAGCTCAAACCGGACCAGAAGACGAAGCGCATCCGCTTCTCTGATAAGGACCAGGTCCGTGTTGGGGACCCGCGGCTGCAGCGAACCGTGGAGGCAGTGAGACGAGTGAAATCAGGTCTCTTTGGTCGCCCCTTCCCTGTCGCATTCGATGGCGACCAGGATTCAGTACTTGCGCTTCACTTCTTCAGGATCGTGCGCGCCTTGGGCCTCGATGAATATGTGCGCCTCGACCGCTCCGACTTCGCATTCACTGTATCGGTGGCTTCCGATCAGGTCCGAGTTGCCCTGCCCGCAGATATCGGATCCATCACCATCCATTCGCGACCTGTTGGCTCCACGGAAGATCTGTTGCGTGACTCGCTGGTGATCTTGGCGGGCCTGCTCGCTCGCGTCAACCGCTTCGGAGAAGCTGTCCAAATCGCGCGACGCATGGTTGGCAACTGCCGAGCATCGAGTTCGCCAGACTTGGCACTTGAGCTAGCTGGCGCCGCCTTCGAGGTTGGCGACTATGACCTCCTTACCCGGATGTCCGTCGAAGCATTCAGGATGGAAGCCTTCGACGCGTGTCAGATTCATCTCATCGCGCTGCGCCAGATGGCCGGGGAGGCCTGGTTTGACTCAACGCGTAAGCTGCTGGAGCCGGAGATCCAGCGATGCGTGACGGAGGCACTCGACCGCGGTGAGCCGACGACGGCTGCATTCTGGGCCTATAACTACGCGCAGCTTCTGTTTGAGAAGAATGCTCGCGAAGATGCCCGTCAGTGGATTCAACGGGCACTTGACCTAGACCCCAAGGGGTACGGGTCCCGCCCGGAACCCCAACGGCTACTTGGAGCGATCGCTTGGTTCGCCGGTGATATGTCCGGTTCCGTGGATGCGTATCGATCCGCCGTCGACAAAGGTGGTTTTTCGGCGGCCGGTTCTGCGTTAGCGGACAGCTTAATGCACGCCGGACGTTACGAGGATGCACTTAGCATCATCTCCCAGGTACTGGAGGCCGGAAGCGACAACTGGCGGGACTGGTTCGTTCACGCCATAGTGACTGAATTGGTGGAGCACCTCGGCCTGACTCGACAGGCGCGCCGCCATAACCCGCCTGAGGGCGCTGTCCTCTCCGGACGCTCTCTCGAGGAACTGGAGGAGTACCTGAAGCACGGCGACGCTCTCAACCAGTCTGTGTGGCTCGCCAGGTGCTTGGAGCACCCGGTTCAGCGGCTGACAACGGCGATGTCATGTGCCTACCTCTCCGGGCAGACAATCCTATTCGCGGGTGCAGCTGTCGGAATGATTATCGCGTTCCATGAAGAGGGAACTCTGGACGAGGCGCGCGATAACCTCGCGCGATTCTTCGCCGACCATCCCGACGTCCTAACCAACATGCTGTCCGCCGACTTCCCCCTTGACGATGAGATCGGTGATCTGGTCAAGGATCTCGGAGTGCGCAGCCTCGAGCTCATGCCACGATTTCCGGGGGTACAGCTTGTGGATGAGAATAACATCCCTCATCGAGACGCCAATCACACGTGACCCTGGATGAGCACGCTCATCGCGAAGCTCGTTCCAGTTGGCGCGGGGCTGGGAAACCTCAGAAGGGTGAGGGCAGCTCAGGCCGTTGACAATTTCCGAAGACGAGCTGCAAGTAGTGGGTGAGGACCCAGCGAATCAACTCAACGTCGACTGCGGCCAGGTCAAGAGAGTCTCCTTCAACTCGAACGGCGGCCTCTGGGCTTTCCGGATGAAAGACGGCAAGAAGTACCTCCAAACGTCTGGGCTTCTGATGTCTGCAGACCGAAGTGAAGCCGGATCTGCGGCGACCGAGGCGATCGCTGAACTCCTGGCTAGCCATGGCGTACCCGGCCTCTTGGGCTGCCCCCCACGTCCGCTCCCGCGGCGCTCGAAACGTCCGCTCTCGTAGCCGCAGATCGGGCTGGGCAAGAGGTCGAGTCAGTCCAAGAGGTCCATGTAGCTGGTACGCGCCTTCATCGCATGGATGATCAGCTCATTGCCGCTGTCGAATTGGAGCACGATGATCTCGAGCAGGCGGCCAGATGTGTCGAAACCGAGCCTGAGTTGGCGGGCCGGGTGATTCTCGTCGGGCTCGCTGGCGTAGGCCCAGTGAGTGGCGGCGTACAGGGCATCCTCGGTCCGAACCCCGTGCTTCAGTGCCGAGGGGTTGACCTTCACGCGACGTAAGCGCGGATCGCGGCCCGGATGGCTTCCGATCGTGTGACGTGATCTTGACGGGCTCGCTCGTCCACCGCTGCGAGGGTGGTGTCATCGAGCCGGACGGGCACGACCTTGGCGGGGCCATCACCGATGGGCTTGCGTCCACGTCGGCGCAGTTCCTCGACGTCATAGCCACGTTCGGCTTCGTCTGCCCATGCCTGGATCTGCTCCTGCGTCACAGGGACGCCACCGATGGTCTCCTTCACAGCACAAAGTGTAATACGGAATGCGGGTCTGCGGGACCCATAGGGTCCAGCGACATGGAAGTTGGGACGGGCCACGCCCTGGCTGACTTCCATGGGACCCCTGAACCCCTGCTTTGGCCGAGGCATCGCTTTGAACGCGATGTCGTCACCAGCTGTCGACCGAGGGCACACGCCGGAGGATCTTCTCGAGGTCGCTGATGCGGATGCGGATGATCCTGCGGCCGCTGCGGAAGGCTGGGAGCTCGCCCGCGGCGATGCGGCGACGGAGGGTGGGGACGCTGATGTTGAGCATCTCGGCGGCCTGGGTCATGGAGATGAAGGCGCCGGGCTTGATGCTGTCGATGGTGGACACGGGTACTCCTTCGGTTGGTTGGTTCTCAGCGGCCGAATGATGGGCCGTTGCGGTTGGGGTTCACCCTCTGCCGGCGTGCGGCTTCGGGGTGGACAGGGTGGGCCGTGTGCGGCGCCGAGCGCCGCTGTGGGGCCGAGGGCCACTCGTCCCTGGTCATGAGGCCTTCGAGGCGCCACCAGAGGGCGGCTGCGGCGTGGTCGTCGGGGAGCGGGCCCTGGGCCAGCGCCTTGGCGACCAAGCGCTGGACGCCGACCCCCCGCCGCTCAAGGTCGTGAAGCTGTTGTGCAAACGCGGACTGTAGGGGGTCGCGGGCAAGAGCCGGGTCGAGCGTCGGTAGGACCTTGGCCCACGTCCCTCCCCGACTGCCGATCGCGTGGTCGAGGCGCAGGTCGAGGCCGCCCTGGTATTGGGCCGCTGCCGCGCCGAGGGCTGGGCCTCCGGTCGGGCGTTCGTCTTCGGGAGGAATGGTCATCGCCGACCGCCAGACACTGATGCGAGCCACCAGGTCGGCCAGCTCTGGATCGTTGGGGGAAACGCGCATCGTCCCTAGCCAGGAGGGGGATACGCGAGTCGCCGCTGCCGCCTGGCGTACCGCGTCAGCAAGGTCAACGACACGTGCCGCTCTGGCGTGCAGGTACGGACCCCAGACCGGGTCGTCGGCTACCTGGGACGGGATATCACGCAGCCACGGCAGTGGACCATGCGAGACGTCTGGCACGAGGAGGTGGAGTCGGTGATCCAGTACCGCAGCAGGATCGTGCGCCGAACCGAGCTCCCCGATGCCCACGGTGCGACGAAGCAGTGCCACGGGGTCGTACCCGTCGGCTGCCAGACCCAGGAGGTCCGCGCGCAGCGTCGGCCAGGCAGGGCTTTCGCTGAGCCACAGGACCGTCAGGTCGGCCTGCACGTCGAGCTGCCGGGCGACGCTCTCCCCCACGACCTGCTCGGCGGCGACCCCGAGAGCATCGATGTAGCGAGCGACGGCGGGTCCGAGGAGTCGTTCGGGATCGTCCTGGCCCCTTAGCTGGGTAGTGGCCGACACGGGGGTGTCGTCGTGGGTGAGGGCTCGTTCGAGGCGCTCGACGGCCGTGAGCAGGTAAACGGAGTCGGTGTGCGCGAGCGTGTGCGGGTCACCGTCGCCGACGACCTGGATGTACAGGTGGTTGGCCTGCCGGCCGCGGGTGAGCATCGTGTACAGCTCCTGGCGCGACTCCTCCCCCGTGGCGAGCCCGTGCATCGTGTCTGCCGTGATGCCCTGGGCGCCGTGGATGGTGGTGGCGTAGCCGAGGTCGACCCAGTCGCGGACGTACCCGGCGGGGAGGGTCACCGCGTAGCGGGACCGCAGGCTCTTCACCCGGATGGAGCCGTTGGACAGCACATGGGTGACCCGCCAGCGTTCACCGTTCTTCACCCAGTCGAGGGTGCCGACGGGCAGCCGTCGGTTGTTGCGGCGGGTGATCACGACGTCGCCGGCCGTGCACGTGGTGCCGTCGGCGAGGTTGACAGTCCACGAGTCGTACCGCTGCCGACGCAGCCGCTCCTGAGCCGCCCGGTTCAGCTCGCCGACGAGGTCCCGGGTCGGGGCGAGTATCAGCGCGTCCAGCCCCGCCGCCCGGTCGTGGCTCCAGGCATCGAGGACCTGCTCGGACACGGAGGAGAGGTCGCCGACGTGGATGCGGTCGTGGTCGAGGTAGTAGCCGAGTGCCTCGGTGCGTCCCTCCCGGAGTGCGAGCGATGCGGCGGCTTCGGCCGGGTTGAGGAACCGTACGACCTCGGTGAGCCGGCACGCTCCGTACTCGGCCTGAATGTCGCGCAGCACGCCGCCCGCGCCGATCGCGGAGAGCTGACGGTCGTCGCCGACGAGCCGGACGCTGCCTCCCCGGCTGATCACGTGGTCGATGGCCTGGTCGAGGCTGAGGGTGTCGGCCATGCCTGCCTCGTCGATGATGACCAGGCTGCGGGGTCCGATGCCGGCGGCCCACGCGGGCTGGACCTGATCGGGATGGTCGAGGCTCCATGTGAGCTTGGCCAAGGTGTCGCACGGCACGTCGAGCTGGTCGGCGAGGGCCTGCGCGGCGGCCGCGGACGGTGCGAGCCCTACGATCGTGCCGCCGGCTTCGGTCCAGGCGGCGCCGAGGGTACGCATGGCGGTGGTCTTGCCGCTGCCAGCGGGAGCGATCGCGAGCTGGACGCGGCGTCCCGAGCTGGCCATGGTCCGTACGAGGTCGGTCTGTCCGGGCGTGAGCTGGGTTCCGTTGGCCAGCGCTTCTAGCAGGGCGAGGTCGACGACCTCGGGGGCGACAACGCGGCCGTTGGTGAGGGCGGCGTGGGTGAGGATCCGCTGCTCGGCGTCGAGGATGCGGCGTGAGGTGTACCGGGTCGCGCCGGGCACGCTGTAGACGCTCGCGCCGTCCTGCCTGCGCAGCGCGTCGGGCTCGGCGATTGGGTCGTCGCGGGTGAGGCGTACGGACCCGGCCAAGGCCTGGTCGACGACGGCGTTCAGGACACGGTCGAGGATGGCGGCGGGGAGGCCGGCGGTACGGGTCTGGCGCAGGGCCTCACCTCGTACATGCGTTGTCTCCACGTCGGACGCTCCTGCTCGAGGACGCTGAGGACGCGCTCGGCCGTGTTTGTAATCCAGACGGCGCTCGGCAGCTGGACCGGCTCGAGTCCGGACCCGAATGTGGTTGCCAGCATCCGCTCCAATCCCCCGCGTCCCAGGACCTGCTCGGCCTCGGTGCGCCAAGTCGCCCGCTGCTCGGCGAGCGAGCGCGGCCCGTGCTTGGCGTCGCGGGTCTCGAGGTTGGCCTGCTGGGCGAGCGCGATCATCTCGGCCTCGGTCGGCGGTCGGCCGTGGTCGGCCAGGAAGGTGGCGGCGAGCTCGTCGCGGCGGTGCTCGATCTGGCCACGGCGGGTCGACCAGCGGGCGTTGAGGGCCGGGTCGATCCCGGCGATCTCGCGGACGGGACGCTTGCCGCGTCCGGTGCTGCGCTCGACGAAGCGGAGCCCGAACGTCTCGGCCAGGCCGAGTTCGAGGGCCGTGCTGTACGTCTCCGACGCGGCCACCTTCGCCTCGTACAGCAGGCTGGCGTTGATGGCGTACCAGCGGCCGTCGAGCGTCTGGACCTTGTTAGCGATGACGAGGTGGGTGTGGAGGTCGGGGTCGCCGGCGCGCGAGTCGCGGTGGGTGAACGCGACGGCGACCATGCCGCGGGTCTCGACGTTGCGAATGCCGTGCGGGCCGACGCGTGTGTACAGCTGGGTCTCGAGGTACGCGGCCGCCTTGGCCACGGCCTCCTGGTGGAGGCGTTCGACGGTCTGGCTGTCGACCAGCGGCGCGAGCGCCCAGAGCGTGGAGACGGACTTCACTGGCGACAGTGTCAGGTC
>JBBQBP010000038.1:0-26290 GCA_038317635.1 Propionibacteriales bacterium | reverse complement strand
CGTGTGCGGCGTGGCCATCATCAGCGGGATGTCCTTGCAGGTGCCCGGCTCCGACTCGTCGCCGTTGACGACGAGGTACCTCGGGTTCGGGTTGTCCTTAGGGACGAAGCTCCACTTCATGCCAGTCGGGAAGCCTGCGCCTCCGCGGCCCCGCAGACCGGAGTCCTTGACGACTCCTGTGACCTCGTCGGGCGTCATCGTCAACGCCTTGCGGAGCGCGTCGTAGCCGCCGACCTTCTCATAGGCGGCGAGAGTCCAGGACTTCGCGTCGGCCCAGTTCTTGCTGAGGACGGGCGTGAGGACATCGGTCACTTCGCGGTCTCCTCTCCCGGCTTCGTGGACTTGTGGCGTTGCTTCCTCGGAACCTTGGCCTCCGGGGTCTCTTCGGCACCGCCGACGCTCTCCTGGGCCTGTGCGGCCGGCTCGTTCAGAGCCTGGGTGGTCGCGGACGTCACTGCCTTGGCGACGTCGGCGATCATGTCGCCGATCCGCTTGGGCTTCGACTGGCTGGGGTCGCCGGGCGCTGCCCAACCGTTCTCGTCAGCGATCCGCAGCCCGAGCAGCGACTGCTCGCCGGCGCTGGGGCCCTCGTTGGCAAGACCGTCGGGGAAACCGGCGAGTACCCGCTCGGCCTCGCGCCAGCTCGTGATCCTCGCGCCACGCGTGGAGCGGACCTCCTGGCCCGCCTTGAGGTCGTCGAGCAACGCGATGGCCTTCTCCGGGGTCATGTCGTCCATGAACTCCCAGTTGACCATCATCACGGGTGCGAAGTCGCAGGCCGCGTTGCACTCGATCCGGTCGAGAGAGATCGACCCGTCCGACGTCGTCTCGTCCACGCCGATGCCGAGGTGCTTGGTGCACGTGTCGAGAAGCGCGTCACCGCCCATCACGGCGCACAACGCGGTCGTACAGACCCCCACGTGGTACGTGCCGCCGGGGCGTCGCTTATACATCGTGTAGAACGTCGCGACGCCCGACACCTGCGCGGTGGTGATGCCGAGCACCTCGGCGCACGCCTCGATGCCCTTCGGCGAGATCCGGCCGTCGACCGACTGCACCAGGTGGAGCATCGGCAGCAGTGCGGATCGCGGCTGCGGGTACCGGCTCGCCAGCTCGCGCAGCTCCGCGTACGTGGTCTCGTCGATGCTCGTCGAGGAGTCGGCCAGGTCGATCGACCCCGACTCGGGGAAGTAGCTCTCGAACTCGTGGCCCCGCTCGCCGCGGTGGCTGGTGCTCGCTGCGCTCGCGCCCCCTGTTGTGCCGCTCATCGATCGACTCCTCCCAGCACCGGGTCGAGGCTGGCGACCGCCACCACGACGTCGGAGATCATCGCTCCCTCGCACATCGCCGGCGCCGCCTGCAGATGGTTGAACCCTGGGTCTCGCATGTGGACCCGGTACGGTCGCGTACCGCCATCGGAGACGACGTGGCAACCCAGCTCGCCCTTGGGCGACTCGATCGCGACGTACGACTGGCCGGCCGGCACCCGGAAGCCCTCCGTGACCGTCTTGAAGTGATGGATCAGAGCCTCCATCGACTCGCCCATGATGTGCTTGATGTGCTCGTTCGAGTTGCCCTGGCCGTCCGCGCCGACCGTGAGCTGCACCGGCCAGGCGTACTTCGGGTCGTCGACCATGACCGGCTGGCCGGTGGTCTCGGAGAGGCGGTCGTAGCACTGCTCGACGATCTTGAGGGACTCGGTCATCTCGGCGAGCCGGATCCGGAACCGCCCGTACGCGTCGTTCGTGTCCCACGTGATGACGTCGAAGTCGTACGTCTCGTAGCCGCAGTACGGCTGCGACTTGCGCAGGTCCCACGGGTAGCCCGCCGCGCGGAGCACAGGCCCGGACGCGCCGTAGACCATGCACTGCGTGAGGTCGAGCGTCGCCACGCCCTGCATGCGGCCCTTGAAGATGGGGTTCTCGTTGCAGAACGCGCCGTACTCCCACAGGTGCTTGTGCAGCCAGTCGATGACGCCCTTGAGTCGCGGCAGGCCGTCGTCCGGCAGGTCGATGGACACGCCGCCGGGACGCACGTACGCGTGGTTCATGCGGGTGCCGCAGACGGCCTCGAAGAAGTCGAGGATCATCTCGCGCTCACGGAAGCCGATGGTCATCATCGTCAGGGCGCCGATCTCCATGCCGCCCGTGCCGACCGCGACCAGATGGCTCGAGATCCTGTTGAGCTCCATGAACAGCACACGGAGCACGTCGGCGCGCTCGGGGACCTTCATGTCCAGCAGCTTCTCGACGGCGAGGCAGTACGCGACCTCGTTGAAGATCGGGGCCACGTAGTCCATCCGGGTGACGAACGTGGAGCCCTGCGAGAAGGTGCGGTACTCCATGTTCTTCTCGATGCCGGTGTGCAGGAAGCCGATTCCGGGACGCAGCGAGGTGACGGTCTCGCCGTCCATCTCCAGGATCAGTCGGAGCACACCGTGCGTCGACGGGTGCTGGGGACCCATGTTGATGACGATCGTCTCGTCACCGCGGTCCGCCTGGGCGCGCACGATCTCGTCCCAGTCGCCGCCCTGGGCGACGTAGACGGTGCCGACCGACTCGTCCGTCATGAGTAGCTCCTCCGCTGGTCCGGGGGCGGTACGACCGCGCCCTTGTACTCGATCGGGACGCCGCCGAGGGGGTAGTCCTTGCGCTGCGGGAACCCGTCCCAGTCGTCCGGCATCAAGATCCGGGTGAGCGCGGGGTGGCCGTCGAAGATGATGCCGAACATGTCGTACGTCTCACGCTCGTGCCAGTCGGTCATCGGGTAGACCGACACCGAGCTCGGGATGTGGTTGTCGGCATCGGCGCAGGTGACCTGCAGCCGCAGCCGGCGGTTGTGCGTGATCGAGAGCAGGTGGTAGACGGCGTGCAGCTCATCGCCGACCATGTCGGGGAAGTGGACGCCCGATACCGAGACGCAGACCTCGAAGCGCAGCTGCGCGTCGTCCCGGCAAGCCAAGAGCACGTCGACCAGGTCGGCCTTCGGAACGAAGATCGTCAGCTCGTCGTGGGCGACGACCACGTGCTCGAGGTCGATGCCGGGCAGCAGGCCGTGGAGCCGGTCGACGATCTCGTCGAAGTACGAACCGTACGGACGGCCGGCGCGAGGGAACCTCTCGAAGGAGCGCACGATGCCGCCGTACCCGGAGGTGTCGCCCGACCCCTGTCCCCACATGCCCTTACGGGTCACGCGTTCCCCGGCGGACGTGCCGACCGGGACCTTGGCGAGATCGGCGGAGTTCGGCTCTGTCATCGCATGAGGCCCTTCATCTCCAGCGTGCTCGGCGCGACGAGCGCTGCCTGCTCGGCTGCCTCGTCCGCAGCGATGCGGTCGGGGCCGATCGGGTAGTGGGCGACCTCGCCCTTGCGGAGCTTGAACATGGCGTCGATGAGCATGTCCGGCCGCGGCGGGCAGCCCGGCAGGTACACATCGACGGGCACGATGTGGTCGCAGCCCTGGACGATCGCGTAGTTGTTGAACATGCCGCCGGACGAGGCGCACGCGCCCATCGAGATGACCCACTTGGGGTTCGGCATCTGGTCGTAGACCTGACGGATGACGGGAGCCATCTTCTGGCTCACGCGGCCCGACACGATGAGCAGATCGGCCTGACGAGGCGAGGCGCGGAAGACCTCCTGGCCCCAGCGACCGGCGTCGAAGCGCGGAGCTCCGAACGCCATCATCTCGATCGCACAACAGGCCAGGCCCATGGTGGCCGGCCAGAGCGATGCCTGCCGCAGCCAACCGACGACGCCCTCGACGGTCGTCAGCAGGACACCGGACGGAAGGTTCTCCTCGATACCCATGTCAGCTCACCTCATTCCCAGGTCAGTCCGCCACGGCGGACCACGTAGATGTAGGCGATGATCACCGTCGCGACGAACAGGAGCATCTCGACGAATGCGAAGACCCCGAGCTGATTGAAGGTCACAGCCCAGGGGTAGAGGAACACGATCTCGATGTCGAAGACGATGAACAGCATCGCGGTGATGTAGTACTTCACCGGGAAGCGGCCGCCGCCCGTGGGCTGCGGCGTCGGCTCGATGCCGCACTCGTACGTCTCGTACTTCGCCTTGTTGTAGCGAGCGGGCCCGATGTTGACGCTGGCGAAGATGGACACGCCGAGGAAGAGCGCTGCGAGAGCCATCAGTCCCAGGATCGGTACGTAAGCATTCATCTCTGTACTCCGATCGCGAACAGGTGAGGTGTCTTTTCTATCGTGTCAGGCGAGCCATGGGCGACATGACCCCCGAACGCGGACACTGCCGAACCCTGCACCGGTCCACCAAGAGGCAGACACATCTCACCACGAAGCGTCCCGGAGGTCATGCCGACGGCGCCAGCTTCGTGAGTGAGTTGATGATCCGGTCGTACGAGTCGTGGCCGGGATGGTCGGTGAGGTTCGCCAGCAGCTTGTGGACGAGCTTCATCAGCGTCGGATGCGGCAGTCCGTACGTGGTGGCCAGCCGCATGATCCGAGGGTCGCCGATGAGCTTGACGAAGATGCCGCCGAGACGGAAGTAGCCGCCCCAGACCTGCTTGAGCGTGCGGGGGTATGCCTCGAGCGCGCGCTCGGCGCCGGCCGTGCCGAGCCCTCGGCGGACGGCGTCCACGATGTGGTCGGCGGCGTAGCGGCCCGACTCCATCGCGTAGGAGATGCCCTCGCCGTTGAACGGGTTGACCATGCCGCCGGCATCGCCGACGAGCAGCAGTCCGTTCCTGTAGGCGGGCTGGCGGTTGAAGCCCATCGGCAGCGCGGCGCCGCGCACCTCGGTCGTACGGAACTCGTCGCGGAACTGCCACTCTTCGGGCGTGTTGTCCAGCCAGCGCTTGAGCAGGTCCTTGTAGTCGGTCTTGCCGAAGGCCGCCGAGGTGTTGAGCATCCCGAGGCCGACGTTGCAGGTGCCGTCGCCCATGCCGAAGATCCAGCCGTAGCCGGGCAGCAGGTTGGACTTGCCGGGCTCGCCGTCCCACAGCTCGAGCCACGACTCGAGCCAGTCGTCGGTGTGACGCGGAGACGTGTAGTAGGTCCTCACGGCAACGCCCATCGGGCGGTCGTCGCGCTTGACCAGGCCCATCGCGACGGAGAGTCGTGAGGAGTTCCCGTCGGCGGCGACGACGATCGGGGCGTCGAACCTGCGTCCGTCCTTGGCCTTGACGCCGGTGATGCGGCCGGCTGCGTTGAGCACCGGCTCCGTGACGTTGATGCCTTCGAGGATCGTGGCACCGGCACTGCGAGCGTGCTCCGCGAGCAGCTGGTCGAAGTCGGCCCGGGGACGTACGAGGCCGTAGTTCGGGAAGTCGTCGAGCTCGGGCCACGGCATCTCGAAGGGCTCGACGCGGCCGCCATAGATCCGAAGCCCTTTGTTGCGCAGCCAACCGGCCTCGGTGGAGGTGTCGATGCCGAGCTTGACGAGCTCGCGGGTCGCACGCGGCGTCAGTCCGTCGCCGCAGACCTTCTCGCGTGGGAAGTGGGCCTTCTCGAGAACGAGGACGTCGAGTCCGGCGCGAGCGAGGTACGCCGCCGTGGTCGAGCCTCCCGGCCCGGCGCCCACGATGATGACGTCGGCGTGGGTGGGTACGTCTGACGGGGAATCACCGGTTGTCCGCTTCGTGGGCTTCACGGTGTCCTCTCCAGTCGGTGACGAGCATGGGCCAGCATACGTATCTCGATGCGACAACGCGATTCCAAGAGCGCTACTCGCTGCCGACTGGCTGGTCCTCACGGCCGACTTCCCGGTGCCTTCTTACCGCGAGCTGCAACAGGAGTCCCGACAGCACGAACACGACGATGCTTGCCGTGACAAAGGCCATGGTCCCACGCTGTTCGGGTGAACCTGGGAGCCAAGCCAGCGATGCCAGCGCGGAAGCGACGGCGGCGGCCCAGGCGAGGACGACGAACTTGTAGCGTTCGAGCGCCACGAAGGCGGCAAGCTGGAGCAGTGCGGCCGCTACCAAGCAACTGGTGGCCAGTAGGAGGCCGATCATGAACCCGGAGGCCGAGTAGCCGGACCCGAGGAAGAGCCGCAGCGCCCACGGCCCGAGCCAGAAACCAACAGCTCCCGCGGCTACCGCAGCGGTACAAGCCGTTGCCGCGAGCACCCACTGCAAGCGCGCCAGGCGAGAGGCCTTGCCTTCGTGCAGCATCGTCACGACCATCGGCACCGTGAGGGTCTGTACGGGTGACAACGCCACCAGGGGCAGGCGCGACAACGTGATGGCACCGAACAACGTCGCCAGACCCGCGGGGCTCCCGATGACGAGGGTCACCAGAGCGGGGAAGCCCGTCAGGATGAGCGACGACAAGAAGTTCGAAGCAGCCAGCAACCCCAGGCGTTGAGCGGCGACGGGCCAGGGCTCGAATCCCGCGGTCGGCTCCAGCCCGTGGAACGCCCTCCGCGCAGCAAAGACCCAACCGAAGCACCCCGCTGCAGTGGCTGCCAGGGCCAGTACAACCGTGCCGGAGGTCACTGCGATCAGCGCGAGCAGGACGATGATGCGAACCAGTGCTTCCGACGCGATCACCCCCGCATAGGTGCCGGAACGCCCGGATCCCAAGAGCAACCCTCGTACGAGGAACTGTCCCGTGAAACCAATGATGGCGAGGCCGATGACGGCGGCCACCGCGATCGAAGAATGGACCAGCGGACGCGACCACGGAAGCACGGCAATGACGACAAGGCCGATGCCTGTCAGCGCGAGGGCGAGGATGGATTGCTGCAACGCGCTCGCGGGCGTGCGATCGCCGCCGAGTCGGGCGCGGGTCGCTTGGCGTGAGATCTCCTGCTCACTGGCGGATATCACGCTTCCCAAGGCGAAGAGCGTTCCCCACACGGTCAGGAATGCCGCGTTGTCTGCTTTAGTCAGCCACCGAGAGACCAAGCCCAGCAGGACAAATCCCAATGCACCCGCCGTGACAAGGGCTACTGCGATGGAGCCGAAGCTACGGGCGACACCCGCCATCAAGGGCGCTTCCGAAGGGCTAGGGCCAGGCCCCGGATGAAGCCTGCACCAAACAAGACACCAAAAGCTGGCAAGAGTGACAGGAGTGCCCGACGTTCGGACGATGAGGTCCCAGATCGCGTGGCGAGTATTCCGACGCCCACCCAGCCGACTGCAATGAAACCGGCGGCCGGGAGTGCTGCACGCCGCAAACCGACTACCCCGAGGGTTGCCACGGCAGCAGCGAGAGCCGCCGACACAACTGCGGCCTTGGCGCGCGTCCGAACATACCCGTCCACGAATGTGGTACCCCTGAAGTACACTTGATGCGCCCAGCGAGAGGCTGAGTCGCGGCCGAAGTACTCACACGAGAAGGCGGGATCGAGGTGGATCAACCGATGGGCCGCTATCGACCTCAAGAGCCTCGTATCGTCCGATGAATAGTTCTGTTCGTCGAACAGTGAGATGAACTGGCCCGCCGCCTCCTGTATCGCGGCCCGCGGCGCGGCGAATGCTCCTGTGCCCTTCGGATAGTGGTCGAACTCGTCCAGGCCGAAGGCCACGGGCCTTGGGTTTGCGAAGTATCGGCGCCAGAAGACCTTGGTGAGTGCGGACCAGAACGCTGCCCAGACATTGCCCTCCACGTGCACACGGACATGAGCATTCCATGCCGATCCTGAGTCGGCAGTCACACGGTCGCGAAGCGCTACCAGCGCGTCCGGTTCCAAGAGAACACGGGCATCGAGAAATAGCACGTACTCGCACGGCTGGTTGGCCAAACCGGCAAGCCGGGCGGCGAACCGCCCAGCGTTCTGCTGGCGGATCAACGTGATGCGACCGGCCATCGCAAGAGCATCGAGATGAGCCGTCGTCGAATCTGTGCTTCCGTCGTCCACGACGACTACGCGAACTGGCCAGCCGGCTCGCTGAGACGCCAACTCAAGCGCCACGATTGACTTGTCGACCCAGGATCCTTCGTTGAACACGGGCATGACGACACCGAGTTCGGCCAGATCCACCACGAGTCCCCTCGCCTCCCAGTCCTTGACTACTTGGTTGTTGGTCACTCTACCCACGACCGGATCCGACAAGGCCTGCGAAGATGGCGTCTGCGCCGAACGAGGTTCCGTCGGTGCAAGCAACCTGGCGCGGAGACTACGCGCCGATCCTCACCGCCCACGCCGGCGGACGGCTGCTAGCCTGACCCGGGTTCAGCGTCCGTCGGAAGGCAGCAGCCACATGCCCATCGTTTTCGTTGTCGGCACCACGGCGGAGATCATCAAAGTGTCACCAGTCATGCGCGAACTCGCTGATCGAGGGCACAGCTACGGCGTGTGGAGCACCGCGCAACATGTCACCGGCGTGGCCGCCACTCTTGCCGACCTCCACGTCCCGGAACCCGATGTGTACCTCGTGAAGGAAGGCAAGCGGAGGCACGTGGCCCGGTCGCACCAGGTCCCGATGTGGGGCTTACGGGTCGTTGGTTCTGTACTGCGGAACCGCAAGAAGTTCCGTGCGCAACTGCGCTCAGCTGGCCGACACGGAGTTGTCGTCGTCCACGGAGACACGTTTTCGACGGTCATCGGGAGTCTCATCGGGCGGTTCTTGGGCGCGCGCGTCGCGCATGTGGAGGCCGGACTGCGGAGCGGAAGTCTTCGCAACCCTTTTCCAGAGGAGTTGAACCGTCGCATTGTGGGCAGGCTCGCTACCCTCCATTTTGCGCCGACGGAACGTGAAGCGCGCAACCTTCAAGAGTCCAAAGCACCCGGGGATGTTATTCTGACTCACGCGAACACCGTCGTTGACGCAGTTCGCCTGGCGATGAGCCAAGAAGCGGACGTAGAACTGCCCGCTCAGTTTGGTCTCATCACATTGCATAGGTTCGAGTTGCTCCGGGAGGACGAGGAGTTCAGAGCAATAGTCCGCTGCCTAGCTAAATATGCTGGCCAGTTCCCCATGGTGATGGTGGCGGGTGAATCCGAGCGACTTCGCATGCGACAGCTCGGACTTGATTCCCTCTTCGGGTTGAGCCTCACCCTGATCCACAAGCTGCCCTACGCGCGGTTTCTGCCGGTCCTCGGCCGGGCCGACTTCGTCGTCACCGACTCTGGCGGACTCCAGGAAGAATGCGCGGCCCTGGGGATCCCGTGCGCGGTTCACCGGACGCACACGGAGCGGTATCAGGGGATCGGCGAGAATGTCATTCTGACCCACCGCAATATCGAGGAGCTCGAGGCATTCCTCGGCTCTTGGGCATCATTCCGCCGGCCCGCCTCGCTGGACGAGTTCCGGCCCTCGAAAGTGATCGCCGACTGCCTCATCGAAGTTGACGGATAACTGGCTGTTCGCAATCGACGGTGTGGTGGCAGGTCGCCGAGTCAGCGCCTCGGCGGGGGGATCTTCTTCTTGCCGGCGGCCGCTTCGGCCTTCGTCGCCTCGAGAGACCGCTTCTGCTCCTCCTGGGCTGCCTGGATGTCCTCCATGTTCATCGAGCCGC
Source organism: Propionibacteriales bacterium (assembly GCA_038317635.1). Taxonomy (GTDB): domain Bacteria; phylum Actinomycetota; class Actinomycetes; order Propionibacteriales; family Propionibacteriaceae; genus Fen-668. Next base: position 16,848 of record JBBQBP010000038.1, on the reverse strand, counting down.
GGAGGACGAAGAACGAGATGCCGGCGATGATGACGCTGATCCAGTACGACCAGCCGAACAGCAGCGGCAGCGAGACGAGAGCGACGATGTCGATGCCCTTGATCAGGTTGCCGATCATGCCCGGCGGCATCGCACCGATGCCGCCCATCTGCATCATCGGCTTGCTGTAGTTCGGTGGCTTCGCCGTCACCCAGCGCACGGCGCCGAGCAGGCCCGCGAGACCGGTGACACCGGCATGGATGGACGCGTCGACCGCCGACAGGTGGGCCGTGCCGGTGCCGAGGCCGGTGAAGGCCGGGGTCACCGCGACGACCCAGAACAGCGTGAGGACAGCCGGTACGACCATCGTCGCCGTCCGAACCTGAGCCGTCGAGAACGGGAACGCACGGGCCAGCCCGCCGGTACGTGACAGGACGCGCAGCATGCCGAGCAGCGGCACGATCGCGGTGAGCAGCACGAGCCCGGAGATGACAGGGCTGAGGACACCCAGGCCGAGCGCGCCGACCGCGTACGGGACGACGACGCTGAGGAGCAGCAGTATCAGCTGCTTCGGGAAGCGAATGAGCCGCTGAGCATCCCGGTAGACCAGCGCGGACAGGCCAGAGCCATGGCCCTTGGTCGGCCGCACGTGTCCGCGCGCGATCGCGTCCCGCTCGACGAGGATGTCGCGCATCAGGCTCATGTCCATCGCGTACATCGCACCCTGCATGCCGGCGACCAGCGAGCCGCCCGAGACGAGACGGGTGCGACGGATCTCATCGAGACGGGTGATGGCGAGCACGCCAGCGCCGACGAGCAGGACGGCCCCGGCGATGGAGACAATGAGGTCGAAGCGGTTCTCGGTCGAGGTGAACAGGCCGGCGTTCGGCAGCCAGCCGGCGGCGACGGCGACGACCGTCAAGAGGGCTACGAGGCCGACGATGCCCACGAGCCACTGCAGCGTGCGGACCACCCAGGTACGGTCGGCTGTCTGCTCCTCCGCCGCGACGGCGGTGAGGCCACCCGCGCCGAGTCCGGCGGCGACGGCCCAGTTCACGACCTCCGCCCACCTTGAGCCGCTCAGCGCGGCGACGAGGCCGCCGAACACCGCGGCGACGACGATGGCCGCGACCATCACGGAGATGAGACGTCCCCAGAGGATCCGCCTCCGTTTGATCGGCGCGTCCATGAGCCAGAAGCCCTCCGCGGCGGACGCCACGACCGGGCCGAAGATGCGGGCCACCATGAGCGTCAACGCGAGCACTCCGCACAGCGCCGCCCAGGGCAGCAGGGTCCGGGACGAGAGACAGCCCTCGGACGTACAGGCCGACACGGCGCCCTGCGCCCGGATCACGACGGACACGAGCATCGCGCCGATCATCACGGTGGCCAGCACCGCCACGTACCCGTCCTGGATCATGTCCCACAGGTGACGCGTGGCGCGTCCCTGACGCCAGTCGCGCATCAGCGCGCGTAGGGCGCTCTCCGAGACGGGCTCGGGCTCGATGTCGATGAGGACGCGGATCGGCCGAGTGGGTTCGAGCTCAGGTTCAGGGTCTGGCGCTACGACGGGTGGCGGCGGTGCAGCGACCTCGGGGCTCGCCTGTGAGCCACCCGACGGCGACGAGGGACGACGGCGGGACTTCTTGCTCATGCGCCCACCCGGATCGTCCTGGTGCTCACGGCTTCGACGAGCATCGGCTCGTGGCTCGCCATGATGATCGCCAATCCCGCCTCGCGCTCGGCCTTGAGCCTCGTGGCCAGCCACTGGACTCCCTCGACGTCGAGTCGCTGCTCCGGTTCGTCGAGGATGAGCAGCTTGCGAGGCCGTACGAACGCGGTGGCCAGGGCCAGGCGGCGGCGCTGGCCGCTGGACAGCGTGCCCGGCAGCTGACCGGACTGGGCGACGAGCTGTACCTCGTGGAGGACATCGTCCACCGCCTCCTCCGCGTCGGGCAGGCCGTGCGCGCGAGCCAGCAGGTCGAGATGTTCGACGACGGACAGGTCCGGGAAGAAGTCGAGGTCGTCGATCACGGTGGCCATGTCACGACGTATGGCCGGGTCGGACTCGCGGAGCCGGTTGCCACAGATCTCGATCGTGCCGCTGTCAGCCTTGTCGGCGCCGATCAGGCAGCGCAGGATCGTCGACTTGCCGGCACCGTTGCGGCCCGTCAGCGCGATCGCGTCACCCGGCCAGACCTCGAGGGAGAAGTCGGAGACGATCGAGTTCGACCCGTACGCCTTCGAGAGCTTCGAGACCTTGAGCACCGGAGTGCGCTGCTTCGCCATGGGAGCGATTCTTCCGTATCCGACCGGCAAACCTTGTACGGGGCCGCGGCGACGGACCCGTCGTCCTTGTCTAACCACCCATCGAGGCTTCCCCGGCCAGGGGCATCCGGCCGCCGCGACCCTCGTATCACACCGCGTGTCTGCACGTCACACCGCTTATTGCACGTCACACCGCGTATAGGCGGTGTGACGTCGAAGAGCCGGTGTGACGTCGGTCGTGATGGTGGCTGCGAGACACTCGGCCGCACCAGGAAGCGGGTTCCGTGCGTCGAACTCGACGGCCTGGGGCGGCGGCTGTCTGGCGTCTCAGGCCGAGAGTGAGAGGCGCCGGGCGAAGAGCTCCGAGTCGTCACGACGTGGCTTCCGGTAGGGGGAGCCAACCACGGCGGGACGCACGGGCGATGGCATCCAGAGCGCGCAGCCGGAGCGCCTCCGGAAGCCTCAGATCGGAGGAGTCGACTCGTCGGACCAACCACCCGAGCTCGGTGAAACCGCCCTCGCGCCGCTTCTCGGCGAGAACGGCATCCAGCGTTGACTGCCGCGGGGCGAGGAGACGGTGGTACTTGTCCTGGCCGTCGTACTCCCACAGGATCCCGTACTGCACATAGCCCCCGTCCGCCCTTCCCACGAAACGGCCATGTTCGTCGGACACCTCGATCTGCAGTTCGCACGGCGGGAGACTCGGATGTGTCAGGGCAAGTCGCGTCCATGTCTCGCCGGGGCTCTCTGCTCGCCCGTCGGCCAGATTGAGCGCCGCTCTCGCTCGAGGAGCGCCGCGGTGCCGGCGGGCGGAGCGCAGTGCGTCGGAGATCTCTTCGTACGTGCACAGCCCGCGGTGAAGCGCCGCGTCCGCCGCGGTCACCGCAGCCAGGCGTGGCTGGGTCTTGGCGACGTCGACCAGCGTTCGGGCGACCGTGGTGACGTGCACTCCGTCCACCGTCGTCTGCCACTCGCTCGAGAGGATGCCGGAGTGGACGTGCCGCGTCGATCGGTGCCGGTTCCCGCCGACGCCAAGGCGCGTGGCGTGCACCTCGGTGAGATCGCCTCCGGGACGGGCAGCCCATGAAGAACCGCGGCACCGACGTGGCTCACCAGGAGATTGCTGATCTTGGCCACGCCCGGCACTCGAGTGCGGTGCTGGTCCTCTTCCCAACCGGCCAGCGTCGGCCGCGTCCGCGTACACACCCCTGACGAGGCGGACGTGGTCCCCCTCTTGAGAAGTGACTTCAGCTCGCTGTCGGAGACTCCGTCCGCGACAGCCTCGGCACGCGGATAGACCATGGTCCGAGCCTTGTCGCGTCCGCCTCTGGTACGCAACCGCCCCTGTGCATAACTCCGTCCGGGCCGATGTGGGAGCGACCGGATCACCCGCCCCGCGGCCCTACCCGCCCTCAGGGGTGCGACGTCACACCGCTTGTTGCACGTCGCACCGGCTACAGACGGTGCGATGTCGAAAAGGCGATGTGACGTCGGACAGAAGCGGTGTGAGGTCGCCTCACGCGGTGTGACGTGGTCTCAAGCGGTGTGATCTCGCTGCGAGGCGGAATCGCCCCGCGGAGTGAGCATTCGGAGCGCTCACGATGTGAGTTGTCAGTCGGTGGTGCCATGCTGTCCGGGTGCAGACGACGAACCATCGCGCCACGCTCGCCAAGCGTCGCGCCGACGTCGCGGGGATGTTCGACCACCTCGCGTCGCGGTACGACCTGATCAACGACGTCGCGTCCCTGGGGCTGGACCGGTCCTGGCGCCGGGCGGTGCTCGAAGCGGTCGACCCGAAGCCGGGTGAGGTCGTGCTCGACCTTGCCGCGGGTACGGGGACGAGCTCGGTCCCCTTCGCCGAGGCCGGCGCTCAGGTGGTGAGCGTCGACATGAGCCTGGGCATGCTGTCCGTGGGCCGCAGACGGAACCCGGAGCTGTCCTTCGTCGCCGGCGACGCGCTCGCGCTCCCGTTCGCCGACGGTGCGTTCGACGCGGCGACCGTCTCGTTCGGGCTGCGCAACGTGCAGGACACCGAGGCCGCGCTCGCCGAGCTGCTGCGGGTGGTCAAGCCGGGTGGCCGGCTCGTCATCTGCGAGTTCTCAGCGCCCACATGGGCGCCGTGGCGTCGGGTGTACACGACGTACCTTCCGATCGTCGTCCCCAGCGTGGCGAAGCTGGTGTCGCCGAACCCGGCGGCGTACGACTATCTCGTGGAGTCGATCGTCAGCTGGCCCGACCAGGCCGCGCTGGCCATGCTCATGATCGACAGCGGCTGGGCGGACGTCGAGCACCGCAACCTCGTCGGCGGCATCGTCGCTCTGCACCGGGGTCGCCGGCGCAAGTGAACGACTTCGTCCTCGACGCCTACGCGGCGCGCAGCTGTCCGGTCAAGACGCAGAACGCGTTCCTGCCCGGACTCGACCGACCCGAGCCGGACGAGTCACTGCAGGAGCTCTTCGCGGGCGGCTCGGCATTCAAGACCGACGTCCTGCGCCAGATCATCGACACGGCCGGGCAGGTCGTGGACTGCCGCGCGCTGCGTGACCAGCCCCATGACGTACAGGTCGCGGCCACCCTCGCAGCCATGGCCGACGGCGTGCCGGTGATCGTGGGAGGCCTGCTGCCCCTCGACAGCCAGGGCCACCGCTCGGGCCGCGCCGACCTGTGGGTACGGGGCGAAGATGCCGAGGACGGAGGCCCGGGATACCACCCGGTGATGGTCAAGCTGCATCGGATGCTCGAAAGGCAGACGCCGGGTCCGTCCCACGAGCCGTTCCCGATCTCGGCGCTCAGCGACCCGTCACTGGCGCACGCCCTCGCCGTACCGGGTCGCGCCCTGCGGCTCGCCAGCCGCGAGCCCGACCTTCTTCAGCTCGCCCACTACTGGCGGCTGCTCGGCGCCGCCGGACGGGCGGCCTCCGCGACTCCGTACGGCGGCATCATCGGCTCCGACCAGATCCCGCCGCTAGGGAACGGGCTCGGTGTCTCGTGGGTACGCCTCGACGCGAAGCAGGTCCGCACGTTCTCCCGCACCGCTGCCAGCGGCTGGACCAAGCGGAGCGCTCTCGAGCGGTACGACCACGAGCACACCTTCCGCATCAAGGTCGCCACGGTCGCCCAGCGACAGACCGGGAGCCCGGACGATCCCCCGCTGGTGGTGATGCCGATCCGCGTGCGCGAGTGCGACCGGTGCGTGTGGTGGCAGACCTGCCTGCCCCAGCTGGGCGATGACGACCTCTCGCTGAGGATCGCGAAGTCACCGCTCGATGTGCGCGAGATCGCCGTCCTGCGCCGGCTCGGAGTGTCCACGCTCACCGACCTGGCCTCGGTCGAGCTCGAGAGCCTCCTGCCCGCGTACATGCCCGAGGTCGCCCACCGGCCCGGCGGTGAGGAGCGGCTGCGGATCGCGGCCCACCGCGCCAGGCTCATGGTCTCCGGTGTGGATCTGGAGCGCGTGACGGATGACCCCATCGACGTGCCCCGCGCCGACATCGAGATCGACTTCGACATCGAGACCTCGGCCGACGACCACGTGTACCTGTGGGGCTTCCTCGTGCACGACACGCGGACCGGAGAGGCGCCCGAGTACGTGGCGTTCTCCGACTTCTCGGAGCTCACCGACTCCGCCGAGCGGCGCCTGGCCGACGAGGCGCTCACCTGGCTGCACGACCTCGTGACGAACTCCGGCGCGTCAGTACGTGTCTTCCACTACTCCCGCTACGAGGTGCTGCGGATCCAGCGGCTCGCCGAGGCCTTCGGCCGTGACCCGTTCCTCTGGTCGAGGAGCTTCGCCGACGAGGCGTTCTTCGACCTGTTCGACGTGGTGCGACACCACTTCTTCGGCACATACGGGCTCGGGCTCAAGCAGGTCGCCCACTCCGGGTCGGGATTCTCGTGGCGCGACGACAACCCTGGCGGCCTCAACAGCCAGTCCTGGTTCGCCGATGCCGTCCACGCCGAGACGGACGCGGTCCGCGCGGAGCTGACGCAGCGCGTGCTCGACTACAACGAGGACGATGTCCGGGCTACCTTCGCCCTGCGGCAGTGGCTGCGCGACGGGGCACCCCAAGCGGCGCGCTGATCACTTCTTCTTGCGGGGCACCAGCAGCTGTCTGGCGACGCCGAACGTGCCCAGCGCGCCGAAGGCGACGAAGATCAGGAAGTCCTTGAGCGTGGCCCGGAACAGCTCGAGTGACAGCGCCCCACTGACTGCGAAGGCGAGCGCTCCGGCGCTCGACCCGGTCTGGTCCACGTAGTAGAGGTACAGCTCGGTCCCGATCGAGGAGACCCACGCGAGCAGGATCCCTGCCATGAGCAGCACGACGAGCGAGACCGCCCCCTTGCGCGGCGGCGTTCCGGCCCCCTTGGCGTACAGGAAGATGCCCGCGCCACCCATCGCCAGCGCGACGATCGAGGCCACGTAACCGAGGTGGTAGACGACCGCCGACAAGACGCAGCCGGCGACCACGGCGACCAGAGCAAACAGGAGGCCACGGCCGACGTTCTCGGTACGAGGCCTTGCGGTACCGAATCCTGTAGCCATCACGGGCGCGACGGGTCCGCCGAAAGGCGTGAACTGGTCCACCGAGCCGTACTCGGGCGGGACTCCCTCGCCGATCGGCGGAACAGGGTTGTGCGCGCCGTATCCCGGCAGCGCGTACGGACGCGCCGTCACCGGGGGCGCGTTGTCGGGCGACGACGGGGCGTACGGATGCGAGTTCTCGAGGTGATCCCTGTCCGAGGGCGGTGGGACCGGCGACGGAGACGCCCCGAACCGTGTCGGAGCAGAGTACGACAGAGTCGAGACCGCGTAGGGCCGCGGGCCAAGGGGCGGCTCGATGAACTCATCGTCAGGCTCCGGCTCCGGCTCGGGCTCCGGCGCCGGATCTGGCTGAGCGGCCATCGCAGCTGGCGGAGACACGACCGGAACGATGGGGGGCACGACCGGCACGAGTGGCGGCACCACCGGCGCGGCCTGCACCACCGGAGCGACCCACGCGTCGTCCTCTCTCGGAATTGCGCGTGCGGGCAGTGGCGGGGAGGTCACCGTGTACGGGCTGGCAGGCGAATGAGCGTCCGCGAGGGGTGGCGGCTCCGCAGCGAAGCGGGGCTGGGCGGACGTCGAGAGCCCTCGCGCACCGTACGGCTCAGGAGTGCCGGGGGCATCTGTGCCGGTGTTCTGGCCGTGTGTTGGGTCGGTCACCGGGGTTCCTCTCGTCGAAAACATGGTGCCAGAGGCAAGGGCGGGAAGGCCGTATGCCACCCTTGGACGTGAGATCTCTCATTTGACCAGCGCGACGGTACGCCCGGTGAAACGGTGTGCTCCGTTACGCGAACGTGGAGGTTCTGATGCTCGGGCTGATCCTGGGGATCGTGCTTGTGGGTTCGCTGGTGGCCGCGGCAGACGTCGCCTCGTCGTACGAGTCGGAGCTGCGCAGCTTCACCCGCGGACATTGGCTTCGCGCCGTGATGGTGCCTGTGCTGGGTCCGATCCTGTGGACGATGTACGGCCGGCCCCGCTTCGTCCACGCCCCGTCGGCACCGAGCCGGTACCTGATGGAGAACACCGCCACCGACGACAACCCCGTCTACATCGACTACCTCGATCGCCTCATCGCCGCGCGACGTCATCAGGCGCAGGACTGAGCTCTCGGACGCCGGCTCACCTGATGAGCCACCCGATCGCCAGCCCGAACGACAACGCCAGCTCAGACATCCCTGTCAGCTGAAGCACGCTGATCAGGTCGCGCCCGGCCGCTCCCTTGACGACCGAGCGGGTCGCAACACCCAGGACGACCACCCCGCCGAGGCCCAACAACGCCCACCACGACGTCAGCGCCGCCAGAAGCACGGTCGCGGCGGCCACGACGATGCTCATCGCGAGGTACAGCCACCGCGTGCCGCGGTCACCCAACCGGGTGGCAAGCGTCCGTTTGCCGACCTCACGGTCGCCAGTGATGTCGCGCAGGTTGTTGGCGACGAGCACCTGGCACGTGACCAGGCCGACCGCAACCGCCGCGGTGAACGAGGCGACCGTCACCCGGTTCGCCTGCACGTACGTCGTCCCCATGACGGCTACCAGCCCGAAGAACACGAACACCATCAGCTCGCCCAGCCCTGCATAGCCGTAGGGATGCCTGCCGCCGGTGTAGAACCACGCGGCCAGGATCGCTGCCGCGCCCACGACGATCAGCCACCAGTAGCCCGACAGCCACACAACGACCAGTCCGGCGACTGCAGCAGCGCCGAACGACGCGAAAGCGGCGCGCTTCACCGCGGACGGCGACGCCGCGCCCGAACCGACGAGCCGCATCGGCCCGACTCGGACGGCATCGGTGCCCCGAATCCCGTCCGAGTAGTCGTTGGCGTAGTTGACACCGACCTGGAGCGCCAGGGCAACGACCAGGCACAACATCGCGATCGGTGCACTGAAGCGGCCCGCGATGTACGCGGCACCCGAGCCGGCCACGATGGGCGAGACGGCAGCGGGGAGCGTCCGTGGTCTGGCACCTGCCAGCCACTGGGAGGGCGTGGCCACTAGGCCTCCCAGTCCGAGGTGAGCCTCCGCCGGTCGATCTTGCCGCTGCTGGTGCGGGGGAACGCGTCGAGGCGGTGCAGGTCCCGCGGCAGGGCGGCAGGCTCGACGCGCCCGTCCAGGCGGTCGCGCAACGCGTCGAGCGAGAGGTTTCCCGTGGTCACGGCGATGATCCTGGCACCCCAACGCGGATCCGGCACACCCAGCACGACCACCTGCTCCACACCGAGTGCTCGGTCCACGATGCGCTGAAGCCGGGCGATGTCGACGTTGACCCCGCCGGAGATGACGACGTCGTCGATCCTGCCGCGCACCTCGAGCCGGTCCCCCACCCAGGTGCCCCTGTCGGACGTGAGGAATGTCGGGCCTTCGAGTACCTGTGCCGTTGCCTCGGTGTCGAGCCGGTACCCGGAGAACGTCGTGGGTCCCGTGAGCGAGATGCGGCCGTCGTCGTCCAGCCCGACGTGGACACCGGCGAGCGGTGACCCGTCGTACACCACTCCCCCGCAGGTCTCGGTCATGCCGTAGGTGGTGACGACGTGGATCCCGGCCTCCTTCGCGCGGTCCAGCTCGGCGCGATCCGCTGCGGCACCGCCGAGGAGCACGGTGTATCGGCGAAGGGCAGCACGGACGTCGGCCTGGCGCAGTGCCCTGTACAGCTGGGTCGGTACGAGCGAGATGTACGCGGGCGCATCCGGCAGCGTCACGTCGGCGAGGCCGGTGAGGTGCTGGTCGACAATGGTCGCGGGGTAGCCCGACACGTACGCGCGGACGTGCACCATGAGACCCGCCACGTAGTGCGGGGCCAGCGAGCACACCCACGCGCCAGGACCCCCCAGTCGGTCGTCCGCCGCCTTCGCAGCAGCCAGGAGCGCCGACCGGGACAGAACCACGGCTCTCGGGTTGCCCGTCGATCCGGAGGTGGGCACCACGACGGCGGCGTCGGGTTCCTCGACACCCACGTCCGGCTGCAGCACCTCGACCCACCGAGCAGCCTCGGTGGGGCTGTCCGGGAGCGGAGCGAACGGAGCGGCGGTGCCGTCGAGCACCGCCTTCACCGCGTCGGGGACGCCACCTGAGGGAATGAGGCGGAGGTAGGTCACAGGCCGATCCTAAGCCTGCGAGGCTTCGGCGACCCGGCGCCTAGACTGACCTCATGGGACGTGTGGCGCTCGTTGTCGCGGTGATCGGACTGGGCGTGTACGCGTTTGTCCAAGCCCTGCAGGCCGACGCGTCCCACATCCGGGTGATGCCCCGCTGGCTATGGGTCGCCGTGATCCTCGCCTTCCCGGTCGTCGGTCCCGTCGCGTGGATCCTGACCGGGCGACAGACGCGTCCCGCGATCAGCGACGAAGGCCCGTTGGGACCCGACGACGACCCCGAGTTCCTCCGCAGGCTCTAGGGATCCATACCCATTCGTCCATATCCATGCCGGGGATGAGAGCCCGTTGAGACAGGCGGTTCCTACGGCGCGCTCGCTGATACCGTTAGTTGCAACACCTAACGATCTGTACGCCAACTTCCCGAATTGACGACTGTGACCGCCCGCGCTCAAGAATCCACCGATCTGATCCCCATCGCCCGCGAGGTCCGCCTCGCAGCGCAGTCTCTCGCTCGACATGTCAAGGACCACACACCGTCCCTGGCCCCTCACCTGTTCACAGTCCTCGCTTGGCTCGAGGAGGGACCCGCGACGGCGGGCGACCTCGCCGGCAGGGAACGCGTCAGCGCACCGTCGATGTCGAAATCCGTCTCGGAGCTGGAGGATCGGGGCCTCGTGTCCCGAGCCATCGACCCGAACGACGCCCGCCAGAAGATCGTCTCGCTCACTGGCTCGGGACGCCGAGCCTTGCTGCAGGGCCGCAAGGACCGTGACAGCTATACGGCGGCCTTGCTCGTGAACTGCACCTCCGAAGAGCTGACTGACCTGCTGCGTGGGGCCCAGCTCATCCGCAAGGTGGTCGAACAGTGAGCCGCACGTTCTCCAGCCTGTCCATCCCCAACTACCGCCACTTCTTCATCGGCAACGTCGCGTCGAACCTCGGGTTGTGGATGACCCGTACGGCGCAGGCCTGGTTGGTCCTCGAGGTGCTGACGCACGGGGATGCGACCGCGCTCGGCTGGCTCACGACGATGATGTTCCTGCCCACGTTGCTCCTGACGCCGCTGGCGGGGACGCTGGCGGACAAGTTCTCCAAGCGCACGATCATGCTTTCAGCCCAGGGGTTGCTGTTCGTCGACATCGTCATCCTGTCGACCCTGACGCTCACCCATCACGTCCAGCTGTGGCACGTCTTCGTACTTGCCCTCCTCGACGGTATCGCCGGCGCCTTCGACGGCCCGTCTCGGCAGTCGATCGTCACCGAGCTGGTGTCCGTGACCGAGGTGTCGAACGCGATCGGTCTCAACAGCACCGCGTGGAACACGGCACGCCTTCTCGGCCCGGGTGCTGCCGGCCTGCTCATCGCCCTCATCGGTACCGGCCCCGTCTTCGTGATCAACGCCTTCACCTACGTGGCACAGGTCGTCGCGTTGATCTCCCTCGACCGCAAGCTGATGGTCCGTCCGCCCGACATCAAGACCGAGAAGGCCGGGTTCATCACCGGGGTCCGCTACGTCCGCTCACAGCCGCTGCTGATGATCCTCTTCGTCGTCGCCCTCGCGATGGGAGCCTTCGGCTTCAACCAGTCGGTCACCAACCCTCTGATGACCACCCAGGCGTTCGGCAAGGGTGCCACGGAGTTCGGCATGCTCGGCTCGATCATGGGGATCGGGTCCCTCATCGCCGCGCTGCTGGCCGCCAGACGGCCCCGGCCACGGATCCGCCATGTGGTCATCGGCCTCGGAGTGTTCGCGTTCGCCATGGCTCTGTCCGCGCAGGCTCCGTCGTTCCTCATCTTCGCCCTGCTCCAGATCCCGATGGGGCTGGCGGGCGTCCAGGTGATGACGACGGCCAACGCCATCGTGCAGATGAGCGTGTCGCCCGAGCTGAGGGGCCGCGTCATGGCTCTCTGGGTAGCAGTCGTCATGGGACTGACCCCCATCGTGTCGCCGATCGTCGGCTGGATCGGCAGCGAGTACGGCGCACGCGCCACCGTCTGGTTCAACGCGTTCTGGGTGGTCCTGGCGTTCATCGTCACGTCGATCTACCTGTACTCACGAGGAGGCGTCGAGCTCCGCATGACCCGGCGCCGACCGTGGGTGGATGTCCAGCCACGGCCATCGGGCAGCGCCTGACTGTTCACCCGGAGGGCGATGGTCTGTTCACTGCCGTCGCTACGGTGCCGATATGACCGCACAGACCTCCGTCGCCCGCATCGCTCACCGCGGCAACTCGTACGGCTCTCTCGAGAACACCCTCGACGCCTTCGCGAGCGCCATGGAGATCGGCTGCGACTGGCTCGAGCTGGATGTACGGACGACGCGTGACGGCCACGTCGTGGTCGTCCACGACGAGACGCTGTGGCGGCTCTGGGGTCTGGGGGCTCTGGTCTCCGAGTGCGACATCGCCGAGGTGCGCACGCTGGGTTTCGGCGACGAGCGGATCCCGCTCCTGACCGAGGTGCTGGACCTGGTGCGGGGTCGGGACGTCGGTGTGCTGATCGACTCGTGCACCCCGGCGGACGCCCTCGCCGCGCATCGTGTGGCGAGCCGGGCCTCCGGGGTCAGGACCATGTACTGCGGGGAGACCGACGCGATGCTCGCGTTGCGACAGGCGGACCGGGAGGCGGACCTCCAGTACGGCCACGGGGCGGGCTGGCTCGACGCCGATCTCGTACGAGCGCTGCGCCCGTCGGTCGTGAACAGCGACTGGGTCCTCGCCACCGTGGCCCATGTCGAGCGCGTGCATCAGCTGGGGTGCGACGCCTGGGCGTGGACCGTGAACGACGCGGACACCATGCGGCAGCTGGTGGCGAACGGGGTCGACGGCATCACCACCGACCGAGTACGACTGCTGGCGGAGGTACTTGGGGCTCCGCAAGAGCCGGCCGTGAGCTCGCCCGTACCGATGCCCGCCGACGAGCTCGCCGCGTCCCTCGGCGTCGCCGCGAACCTGTCGAGGTGGTCGATCGCCTACACCCGGGATGCCCCCCTGGGCCACGTCCGCACGAAGGCGCACCCGGCCGACTTCCTCACCTTGGTGGACACGGCCGTCGAGCGGCAGGTCCGGGAGGTGATCGCTGCCGAGCTGCCTCGTCACGTGGTTGTCGGTGAGGAAGAAGGCGGGGTCGCGCTGCCCGGGGTGCCCACGTGGTACGTCGACCCGGTTGACGGCACGACGAACCTCGCGAACGGCATCCCGTGGACCTCGATGAGCCTCGCCCTCGCGGTCGATGACGTGCCACTGGTCGCAGCCGTCACGCAGCCGTGGGCGGGCGAGATCCTGCTGGCAGTGTCCGGACATGGCACGTCGCGCAACGGCGTACCGGTGCGGTTGGACGAGCCGACCAGCCTGCGGGTCGTACTGACCGAGCTGATGGCGCACGAGCCGTGGCCCGGCCAGGTGGCCATGCTCGAGCGCGCCGGCGCGCGACACGTGACCACCCGGATCATGGGCTCGGGGACTCTCACGCTGGCGGGCATCGCCGCCGGGTGGGGCCAGGCTGCGGTCATCGGCAGGTTCTCGGCCGTCGACCACCTGGCGGCAGTCCTGCTCGTCCGAGAGGCGGGCGGAGTGGTCTGGGACGACAAGGGCAGATCTGTCGCCTTCCCGCCTCCCGGCACGCCCGTCCTCGCTGCCCATCCGGCCGTCGCCGACGAGGCGTACGCCCTGTGGCAGGGAACGTCGTAGCCATCTGGATCGGACGCTCTCGGCACGTCTCAGTCCAGCCCGACGTCACACTGCATCTTCGACGTCACACCCGTTCTAGGCGGTGTGACGTGGAATTGGCGGTGTGACATAACGCGGCGTGGACGACGTAGAATGGGCGGCGAAGTGCTCCGGGGTCGGTGAAAATCCGAACCGGCGGTGATAGTCCGCGACCCGAGCGCCCCAGCCACCCGGCTGACGGTGCTCGGTTGACCTGGTGAAACTCCAGGACCGACGGTCAAAGTCCGGATGGGAGGATGCACGAGGCGTACGGCCATGCCGTACGCCCGACGTTCGTCGTCGTCCCCGGGTCATGGTGACCGGAGAGGGACGCGTGAGGCGCAGAGGAACAGTCGTCCAACCGCGGGTACGGCATCTGGCCGCGCCCGTGATGCTGGGCCTTGTCCTGCTCGGCGCCTGGTTGCTTCTCTCCCGCGGCCTCCCTTCGTACGTGCTCCCGACCCCAGACGCCGTGGTCGTGAAGCTCTGGGCCGGGATCACCACCAAGACGCTGCTGGCTCCTCTCGGGACGACCCTTCTCGAAGCGGCGGCCGGCTGCCTGGGTGGTGCCGCGTTCGCCATCCCCCTCGCGATCCTGCTCCACCGCTCGAGGTGGGCCGATGCTGCGACCCGGCCGTTCCTCGGCGCGACCCAGGCGATCCCTGCGATCGCCCTGGCGCCGCTGCTGGTCCTGTGGGTCGGCTACGGACTCGTACCCATCGCCCTCCTCTGCGCGCTCATCGTGTTCTTCCCGATCCTCGTCGCCGCCGCGTCGGGGCTGCGCCACGTCGACCAGGAGGTGGTGGACGCGGCGCGTATGGACGGCGCCTCATCGGCGCAGAGCCTCGTCCACATCGAGCTGCCGCTCGCCCTGCCCTGGATCTACTCCGGGCTGCGCAACGGCTTCACCCTGTCTGTGACAGGCGCCGTGGTCGGGGAGATGGTCATGGGCGGTACGGGGCTGGGCACCGTCCTCATCGTTCAGCGCGACCAGCTCGACACCGCCGGCATGGTCGCCACGATCGTGCTTCTGGCAGGCGTGGCCTCCACGGCCTATCTGATCCTCGTCGCTCTCGAGCGGCGATCCGCCACCGTCTCGTCCCTCGTCCGTGATTCCTGAGGAGAACCCAGTGCGAATTCGTCTTATGGCCCTTGTCGTCATCCTGCTGACGGTTGTCGGCTGCTCGCCCGTTGCCACCTCGGCCACAGCCACCAGCTCGGCGAGTGCCGAACCAGCGGTCATCGGCCTCACGTACATCCCGAACGTGCAGTTCAGCCCGTTCTACCTGGCGGTGCAGCAGAAGCTGTACTCGACGCCGGTCACGCTGCGGCACCATGGCACGTCCGAGGGCCTGTTCACGGCCATCACCACCGGCACCGAGGAGTTCGTCGTGGCAGGGGGAGACGAGGTGCTGCAGGCGCGTGAGCAAGGCACGGACCTGGTCGCGGTCGCCTCGTACTACCGCAAGTACCCGGTACGGATCATCGTCCCGGGCGACTCCACGATCACCTCGATCGCCGACCTCAAGGGCCACACGATCGGCATTCCCGGCAAGTACGGAGAGTCGTGGTTCGGCTTGCTCCTCGCGCTCAAGGGCGCCGGGCTGAGCGTCAACGACGTCACCATCAAGGAGATCGGCTACACCCAGCAGGCTGCGCTCGCCACCAAGAAGGTCGACGCCATCGTCGGGTTCGTGAACTCCGAGCCGATCCAGCTCCAGGCCGCGGGCATCCCCGCCAAGGTCATCGACATCGGCGCCGTACCGCTGGTGAGCATCTGCCTCGTGACGACGCATGCCTACGCAATCGCCCACCCCGACGTCGTGAAGGCCGTCGTGAAGGGCACCGTCGCCGGCATGCAGGGGGTCGTCGCGAACCAGGACGCGGCATTCCAGGCAAGCATGGCGTACGTGCCGGGGCTCAGTGACCCCACCACCGCCAAGGGCGCCAAGGCGGTACTCGCGGCCACCGTTCCTCTGTTCCAGAACGCCGACGGCACGGTCACCGGCACGTTGGATGTCAAGGCCTGGGACGCGATGTCGCAGGCAATGGTCGACGCCGGCCTCTTGAAGGCCCCGCAACCGTCGGCCAACGCCATGACGAACGCCTACGTATAGGCCCCGCCCGCCGCGGGACAGCATCAGCCTCCATAATGGCGCGGTGGACCCTGCACAGCTCAAGGCCGAACTCGCGCGCCTGCGCAAGGGCCGAGGAGCGTCTCGCCCAGACCTCCTCGCCGTACTCGGCCCCACGCTCCGGACGATCCTCGATGTCGACGACACCACCCGCGAGGACGAGGCGCGGACCCGGCTCGTGTCGCTCCTCACCGCAGAGGCCTCGGCGCTCCAGGACGACCTGCGCGAGCTCGTGGAGGCCGCGTACGGGATCTCCGACAGCAGGCCGCTGCTCCACGATCGTCTGCTGGCCGTCGGTCACGTCCTGCAACGCGACGAGCGCACGCTTCGGCGGCGCCTCGCTGAGGCCGACGACCTCCTCGCGGACCGGATGGTCCTGCGATTCGGAGCGCGACAGGGCCTCGCGATACCGGGCTGGCACTGGTCGTCGTACCGCTTCGAGGTCGACGTCACCGGCGAGCGACCGATCTTCCTCAGCACCCGCACGCTCGTACCAACGCTCGACGGCCTGAACGAGTTCGACGAGATGGTCTCGGTCCCCCAGGTGGGCAACCCGGAAGCCCTACAGGTCGAGGGGGTCGCCGGCTGTACGTACCTGGGTCGCGAACCGCTGTCCGACAGCAGCTGGCGGCTCCGCTTTGCACTCCCCCGCCCCCTCTCGGCGGGCGAGCAGCACGAGACGGTCGTACGGTTCACCTGGCCGAGCCGGGACTGGATCCAGCCCGTGGCCGCGTTCGTGCCGATGCGTCGGGTGGAACGGTTCGAGGTGTCAGTCGCCTTCGGTCAGCCCCGCTCGTGCGGGAAGGCGTGGATCATGAACGGCGTGCTCCCGACCTCGTTCAGGGACCCGCCGGCGGCCGAGGCCCTGGCCACCGGCGAGACGGTCGAGGCAGCCTTCCACGACCTGCTCATCGGCCATGCGTACGGGATCGCCTGGAGGTGGGCTTCCTAGCCCGTCGTCGGGAGCAGCGGGTCGTGCCTCAGGACTTGGTGTAGTGCGCGACCCAGTCGATCTGGATGTCGGAGATTGCTGGGGTGAGTGGGCCGGGGACGCCGTTGTCGACGGTCTCGTAGGCCTTGGCTTCACCGTTGGGGTCCATGGCGCCGCACTGGAAGCCGAT
>JBBQBP010000037.1:0-29030 GCA_038317635.1 Propionibacteriales bacterium | reverse complement strand
GTCACCGTCAGAGTCGGTACCGGCGGTTCCATCGACCTGTACCAGTCCGGACCCGGCACCGCCCAAGTCATCGTCGACGTCGCCGGCTACTACATCGCTGGCACGGTGGCGGCAGCCGGAGGCTTCACGTCGCTGACCCCGTACCGGATCCTCGACACTCGCAACAACGGCGGCAAACTCGCCAGCGGCGAGACCCGTGCCATCCCCATCCTCGGTCACGGGAACGTCCCGAGCAGCAACGTGTCCGCCGTCGTCCTCAACGTCACCGTCACCGAGACCAGCTCCGGCGGCTACCTGACCGTGTTCCCCACAGGAGGCGCCAAACCACTGGCCTCCAACCTGAACTGGTCCGCCGGACTCACCATCCCGAACCTGGCCACCGTCAAAGTCGGTACCGGCGGTTCCATCGACCTGTACCAGTCCGGACCCGGCACCGCCCAAGTCATCGTCGACGTCGCCGGCTACTACCGCGGAGGCACCCCCACCCAACCCGGCACCTTCGTCGCCCTGACACCGGTCCGCGTCCTCGACACCCGCCCCACCCCCATCCCGGCCGGAAGCGACCGCGCGTTGACAATCCTCGGCAAGGGCGGCATCCCCACCCTCGGCGTCTCCGCCGTCGTCATCAACACCACCGTCGCCGAAACCACAGCCCCCGGGTACCTCACGATCTACCCGGGTACGAACCCGCGGCCGACCGCGTCCAACCTCAACTGGGGCGGCGCAGGGGTCACCATCCCCAACCTCGTCACCGTCCAGGTCGGCAGCGACCGCACCATCAAATTCCACAACGGATCCAGCGGCACCACCCAGATCATCGCCGACACCGCCGGCTACTACATCAGTACCTGACGCGGCGATGCCCACGCGCACCACCCGCAAGGCCCCGAAAGTCGCGGAGAAGGTACCCGTCGCCGCCATCGTGGCCGCCGTCTGCCTCGGCCTCGTACTGCCTATCGCCGAGCTGCCGCTCCCCACGGACCCGGTGATGCCGCTGCGCATCATCGTCCTGGGAGCGGCTCTGGCATTCGGCATGCTCGCGCCGTCAGGCGCCCGGCTGAGCAGGCGCCTGACGATGGTCCTGGGGGCTGGAGCCGCTGCGTTCGTCGTCGCTGCCCTCGTCGGGCGGACACCGCTGTTGTCCCTCATCGGGCGCTACCCCAGGTACGAGGGGTTGCCCATGATCGGCGCGTACGCCGCGGCG
Organism: Propionibacteriales bacterium; assembly: GCA_038317635.1. Classification (GTDB taxonomy): domain Bacteria; phylum Actinomycetota; class Actinomycetes; order Propionibacteriales; family Propionibacteriaceae; genus Fen-668. Next base: position 27,826 of record JBBQBP010000037.1, on the reverse strand, counting down.
CTGGCCGTCGGGGCCCGCGTGCTCGCCTCGGCACAACCCCGTCGGGTGTTCACCTCCGCGGTCGCCCTCGCGGCGGTCGTCAACGGACTCGTCGCTGTCGGACAAGCGGTGTTCGGCGGCGGCGATCGAGTGACAGGGCTGCTGAGCAACTCCACCACGCTGGGCACCTTCGGCCTGATCGCCCTGGTGGTCGTCGGATGGTCCCTGCTCACCCACGCGCGCCCGCTCCTGTGGGTCGGTGCGGTCGGCGCCGCGGTCTGCATCGTGCTCAGTGCGTCCCGCGGCGTCCTGGTCGGCCTCGGCGTCGGCCTCGTCGTCGCCCTCGTGTTGAGGAAGCGTGCGTCCGTGATCCCTCGGTGGTATGCACTGGTGGGTGCTGGCGTCGTCGTCATGCTCGGAGCGATCCTCGTCCCCAGCACCGCAGCCCGGGTGACAGGCTCCTCCCCGTTCGCCGAGTCGACGATCACCGGTCGCTTCCTGCTCTGGGGCGAGTCCGCACAGCTCTGGCTCGCCCACCCGCTCGCCGGCGTCGGGCCGTCCCGGTTCGTCGACGCGATCAACCCGTTCCACACGACGCAGTGGGCGGCCGCTGTCGGTCCGTACGCGCCGCCGGACTCGCCGCACGACCTCCTCCTGCAGGTGATCTGCTCGACCGGCATCCTGGGCCTGGCGGCGCTGGCAGCCATCGGTTTCGTCGCCGTACGGGACGCGCTCGCCGTCAGATCACCCCAGCTCGTGACGGCGGCGACCCTGACCGCCGGCCTGCTGGCCACGTACCTGACCTCGTTCACCGACCCCATCACCACCGCTCTCGGCGCGTTCGTCGTCGGTGGCGCCATCGCCGTACGCCACGACGAGCCGTTGCCCCAGTCGGTCAGGATCGCGACCGCGGCCGGGATCGGCGCACTGAGCCTGTGGCTCGGGATGTCGCTGATCATCGGCGAGGTCCAGTACTCGCGGACGCTCGCCGCCGCGTCGCCCATGAGCCTCGCCAAGAGCGCGATCGCCGCCAGACCGTGGGACCCCGACCTCACCCGCCGTGTCGCGTACACGGTGACCGTTCTCGCGGAGACGTCCGGAGCGGACATCACGTACGTCCTCGCACCGCTCCGCACTGCCTGTGTCAGCGTTCCGGAGTCGACGGAGTGCCTTGTCACGCTGTCGACGGCCTCGGACGTCAGCGGGGATCATGCGGGGGCGCTCCAAGCCGCCGACGCTGCCCTGACGGTCGACCAGACGAACGTCGACGCGCACCTCGCACGAGGCATCGCGCTCGCCCAGCTCTCCCGATCCGCCGAGGCCGAGGCCGCGTTCCTCGCGGCCTCTCAGCTGCGCCCGAGCGCCCCTGAGCCGTGGGCCGATCTCGCCCAGCTGTACGACTCGTTGGGGCGCTCGTCCGATGCCGCTGCCGCCCGCGCGAAGGCCACCGAGCTGACGAAGAAGCGTTGAGCCGCTGGGCTCAGCTGAGCCCGATCACCGAGGTCGGGGTTGTGGTGCCCGTCGTCGTGCCGTCGCCCAGCTGGCCGTACGTGTTGTCGCCCCAGCACTTCACGCCGGCGGCGGTCAGTGCGCAGGTCTGCCTCTTGCCAGCTGCGATGTTCAGGACCGTGTTGGCAAGGAAGAGGACGGGGGTGGGCGACCAGTGGTCGGTGGTGCCACCATCGCCGAGCTGGCCGTTCTCGTCCTCGCCCCAGCAGTACGCCGCCCCACCAGCGACGGCACACGTGTGGCCGTCACCCGCGGACAGGGATGTCACTCCCGAGATTCCGGACACCGTCACCGGCCGCACGCTGTCCCTACCGGTGCCGTCGCCCAGCTGTCCCTCGCTGTTGAGACCCCAGCACACCACCGAGCCTGACGTCACAGCACACGTATGGTTCCAGCCGGCAGTGATCGCCGTGGCCCCGCTCAGATTGGAGACCGCTGCCGGCGCGGACCGGTCCGTGGTCGTGCCGTCACCCAGCTGGCCGTCGGCATTCCACCCCCAGCAGCGGACTGTCCCACCCGCAATGAGGGCACATGTGTGACCGAATCCACCAGTGACGGCCGTGGCTCCGCTGAGAGCGGCCACCGTCACCGGAGTCGTGGAGAACGCCGTCGAGCTGCTGATTCCCAGCTCGCCGTCCCGGTTCCAGCCCCAGCACTTGACGGACCCGGATGCGACGGCGCACGTGTGCTCGTCGCCGGCGGCGATGGCCGTGACCCCGGTCAGGTTGGCGACCCTCACGGGGGTGGACCGGTTCGCCGTGCTCCCGTCGCCGATCTGGCCGCTGATGTTCCAGCCCCAGCAGTAGACCGACCCGTTGGTCAGCGCGCACGTGTGGGACTCGCCCGCAACGATCGCCGTCACGTTCGTCAGCCCGCCGGCCACCTGCACGGGAGTGGAGCTGTCGGTGGTGGTGCCGCTGCCGAGCTGCCCGTACTTGTTCTGCCCCCAGCACCAGACCTGCCCTGCAACCACCGCGCACGTGTGGTAGCCGCCGGACGCCACAGCGGTCACGTGCAACGGGGCCGGTGTCACGCCCCTGTAGTAGCCCGCCACATCGGCGATGACGTGCGTCGGCAGCGCCGACCCGTTCCGGAACCCCACGGACCCGCTGCTGCCCAGCTGCACGGTCACGAGGTTGGCGATCGTGACCCCTGGCCCGGACCAGTTGAGGCTGGATGCCAAAGGGGCGGGGGAGAACCCTGGATGCACAGTGAGGTAGCCGGCGGTGCCGGTCTGCGTCACCGTCGCGTTCATGACGACGGCCCCGACATCGCTGACGGGCACGCCGCCGTTCCCAGCGACGATGAGTGATCGATCCTCACCGGCGCGGAGAGGGCCTGCGTTGTTGCGCGTATCGAGGATGCGGGACGGCGAGACCGGCACGTACATTCCGGGCTGCGTCACCTGGCCGCCAAGGAAGTAGCCGGACACGTCGACGACGACTTGTGCGGTGCCAGGTCCGGACTGGAAGAACGACACCTTGCCGTTGCCGCCCACCTTGACGATGGCCAGGTTCGGGATCGTCTTCCCTGGCGTCCAGTTCAGGTTCGAGGCGTTGAGCCGGGTGGTAGCTGCCGGGTAGACCGTCAGGAAGCCGATGCTGGTGGTGTCGGTGACGGTCACGTTGAGGACGACCGCAGAGACGTTGCTGGCGGGCACACCGCCGCGGCCGAGGACCTGCAGGTCGCGGGACTCGCCGCTGGCGAAACTCCCTCCGGTGGTACGGCTGTCGAGAACCCGGTTAGGGGCCAGCGGCATGAAGGCGCCAGGCTCCGAGGTCGTGCCCGCGACGTAGTAGCCCGACACGTCGATGACGACCTGCGCGGTGCCGGGTCCGGACTGGAACAGGTTGATGAAACCCCCTGTGCCGACCTTGACGGTGACCGCGTTCGGGATCGTGGTTCCGGCGGACCAGTTCAGGTTCGAGGCGTTGGGCCGGGTCGTTCCGGCCGGGAACACGGTGAGGAAACCGATGCTCGTGGTGTCGGTCACGGTCACGTTCAGCACCACCGCTGCGACGCCCGAGGACGGGACCCCGCTCTGACCGGTCACCTGCAAGGTCCGGGTCTGGCCCGCACCGAGCTGGGGACCGCTGGTCCGCGTATCCAACAACCGAGCCGGGGCCAACGCGACGAAGCCGCCAGCAGCCACATCCGTCGCAGCTGCCTGAGCAGTGGGCGCGGTCACCATCACCCCGCCCAAGACCAGACAGAGGGCGAGCACGGCGGACCCTAACCCACGGACACTGTGGGTGAGTCGGAACCGCTGTCGCCAGCTCATCCCCAGGACCTCTCTGCGTGCCTGCCACTCATGACAAGGTCATTCTCTCATGTCGGTCGGGGACGGCAGAGCCCGACGGGGGGCGATGGGCTCCCAGTCGTCCTCGTCCGCACTCGACGCCGTGGGCGGCTCCGCGGCGGCCACCCGCGGCAGGGCGATGGGCTGGTACACGGCGGTCGCTGGTGGGGCGGCTGGCACGACCGGTGAACCCGAGTCGTGGGCCGGGGTGATCTCCGGAGACGCCTCAGCCTCGTCGGCTGACGGGTATGCGTACCGGCCGGCCTGCGGCTCGTCGTCGGCGCTCGGGCCTGACGGCCAGGTCCCGGAGTCGATCATGAACCCGGGCTCCCAGCCCTCGGAGTCGTCGGGCACGATGACCGGCTCCTCGTTGCGCGGCGCCCAGCCGGAGCTATCAGCCACAGCCGCCCCGCGTGCCGCGATGGGGTGCCTGGGACCCCGCGAGACAGCCCCGTACAAAGCGAGGCAGACGATGACAGCGAGCACCAACAGCGTCGCGCCGACGTTGCTGACGATCGCCTGGACCCGTGCGGGGGTGCCGTCGAACACGGAGTTTGCGGTGAACCACAGGTAGCCGACGAGGACCACGAGGGTGGTACCGGTCCAGATCCACGCCGGGCGGTACGGGATCCGCGACGTGACCATGTAAGCCCAGACAATGAGCACGACGGTCAGCGCCGTGTGCAGCACCAGTGCCGTCACACCCGCCCTCCCGCCCGTCAGGTCGATGCGACCGCTGTCAGTATGCCGTGTCGAACGGGCTCAACGCCCGGTACCCCCGTACACGACCGCTTCGCCCTCGCCGTCGAGGCCGAACGCGGTGTGTGCGGCGCGTACCGCGTCATCGACCTGGTCGGCCGGCACCACCACCGAGATCCGGATCTCCGAGGTCGAGATCATGCCGATGTTGATGCCCGCGTCGGCGAGCGCCGTGAAGAACGTGGCGGACACCCCCGGATGCGACCGCATCCCGACCCCGACGATCGAGACCTTGCCGATCTGGTCGTCGTACAGCAGATCGGTGAACCCGATCGTCTCCTGCCCGGCTCGTAGCGCATCGAGCGCTGTCTTGCCATCGGACTGCGGCAGCGTGAACGAGATCGCCGTCGACGCGTCCATGACCGAGACGTTCTGCACGATCATGTCGATGTTGATGTCGGCGGCCGCCACGGTCTCGAAGATGCGCGCGGCCTCGCCGATCTTGTCGGGGACACCGACGACGGTGATCTTCGCCTCGCTGCGGTCATGGGCGACACCGGTGATGAGCGCGGCTTCCATTGCGGGTCCTTCCGTGATGAGCGACGAGTCCTTCACCCAGGTGCCGGGCTTGGCGGAGAACGAGGAGCGGACATGCACCTGGACGCCCGCGCGCCGTGCGTACTCGACGCAGCGCAGGTGGAGGATCTTGGCGCCGTTCGCGGCGAGGTCGAGCATCTCCTCGTACGAGATCGCGGGGATGCGACGAGCACTTGGCACGATGCGCGGGTCGGCGGTGAAGACGCCGTCGACATCGGTGTAGATCTCGCAGTACTCGGCGCTGAGCGAGGCGGCCAAGGCGACGGCTGTCGTGTCCGAGGCGCCACGGCCCAGCGTGGTGATGTCCTTGGTGCTCTGAGACACGCCCTGGAAGCCGGCCACGATCACGATGTCGCCGCCGCCGAGCGCCTCGACGATCCGTCCGGGCGTGATGTCGATGATGCGGGCGTTCCCGTGGGTCTCGGTCGTGATGACGCCGGCCTGGGAGCCCGTGAACGACCGTGCATGGAAGCCCGTGTCGGCGATCGCCATCGCGAGCAGTGCGGCGCTCATGCGCTCACCGGCCGTCAGCAGCATGTCCAGCTCGCGCGCGGGGGGCTGCGGGCTGACCTGCTGCGCCAGATCCAGGAGCTCGTCGGTCGTATCCCCCATCGCGGAGATGACGACCACGACATCATGCCCCAGCTTCTTGGTCTCGACGATCCTCCTCGCGACGCGCTTGATGCTCTCCGCGTCAGCGACCGACGATCCGCCGAACTTCTGGACGACCCGTGTCACCCGACCTCCCTTGCCGGTCCACGAGTCTAGTGCCGCGTTGTCTGAGCTGCGGCAAGGGTCAGGTGGGACGACTCACGCAAAGTACCCGCCACCGTTGATGTCGACGACCTCGCCCGTCACCCAGGACGCCAGGTCGGAGGCCAGCCACAGCGTGGGACCGGCCACGTCGGCCGGCACGCCCGCACGACCGAGGGGGATGCCCGCGATCTGCTTGGCCTGCTCCGGCGCGGGCGTGTGGACGGCGTGGAACTCGGTCTGGTCGATGTAGCCGGGGGCCAGCGCGTTCACCGTGATCCGACGGCCGGCGAGCTCCTTCGCCAGACCGCGCGTGAACGCGAACATCCCCGACTTCGCGGTCGCGTACGCCGCAGCACCAGTCCCCCCACCGTTGTGACCCGCGACGCTGGCGACGTTGATGATCCGACCGCCATCGGCGAGATGGGGCATGACCGCTGCGGTCATGAGGAACATCGAGTCGAGGTTCAGCGCCATCACCTCTCGCCAATGGGCGTACGTCATGTCGCTGATCGGAACTCGCGCCACCATGCCGCCGACGTTGTTGACGAGCACGTCGAGCCCACCGAGCGCCTCGACGACCTTCGCGACGACGGCGTTCGTGTCGGCCTCGTCGGTCGCCTCGTTGGGGAGCGCGACGAGTCCGGGACATGCGGCCCGCAGGCCCTCGTCGGGCTCGTGACGGTGGTACGTGATCGCCACCCGAGCGCCCTCGGCGCCGAACGCCTCCGCGATGCCTCGCCCGATCCCCGTACCGCCACCGGTCACGAGGACCCGCGCACCGGTCAAGCCCAAACCTGTTGTCGTCATACCGGCAACCTAGCCACGGAGCCGACCCTCGGTGTAGGGGTGCCGCTTGTTGTCCGTGCGCTCAAACGAGTACGCGCGGGCGGTTGGTGGGTGAGCGGATCGGCCATCTTTTCCGGTGGAGTGGCAGCATGGAGGAGTGACGATGAATAGGGGCGGGTACGAGACGTACCCACAGTCCGCGCCTTTCGTCGCCCCCGAGAGGTGGGAACAGCCTGTCTTCGCGGCTGCGCCACAGCTCCCACAACAACCTGAAGATCAGCCCGTGGCCTCGTCATCGATGGCCGTCGGAGAGCGAGAGAACGAGTGAGCAGCGCGTACGAGAACGTCCCCCAGCGCATCGGCAATGCCGAACGGGATGCGGCCATCGACCGGCTGCGCGCGAACCTCGACGAGGGTCGGCTCGACCAGACCACGTACGAGACCCGGGTCGCAACAGCCCTCTCGGCGACCACGCAGGGCGATCTCGAGCCGTTGTTCCAGGACCTGCCGCCCGTAGTGAGCAGCAACCCCACGTACGAGCTGTACCCACATCAGTCGATGGCCACCCCCACGCCCACCCCGTATCTGATGGACGTTGAGCCCTCCACCACGGAGCAGCGGGTTCCCCCCCAGATGGAGTGGTTCGGTGGCTTGCCCGCGTGGGCCAAGGTCATCGTGGTGGTCGTGTTCATCACCCTCATGGCCGGCCTGTTCCGGTTCGGCGGATGGTGGTTCATCTTCTTCTTCCCGGCCATCTTCGGCCGGTGGGGCCGCAACAATCAGATCAAGAACAGCCGCAACGGCCAGCGCCGCTACTAGTTGCATGGTGTGATCGGGTCATGAACCTCGAGGTCAGACGAAACGATGGCGACCGCCGATACGAACTCGTCTCCGACGAGGGCGAGCTCATCGCTTTGATCGACTACCGGGTGACGGAGTCCCTCATCGACCTCTTCCACGCGGAGACCAACCCCGCCCACGGCGGCAATGGTTACGGGTCCCTGCTCGTCGAAGGTGCCCTCGATGACATCCGCGAACGCGGTGGGCTGTCCGTCCGGCCCAGCTGCTCCTTCATCGCCGACTACTTCGCCAAGCACCCGGAGTACTCCGACCTTCTCTGACGCGATCCGTCATCGATCCGTAAGGATTTCACCCTGGGGTCCGAAATGCCCCTCCGCCCAGACTTCGTGTCATGACACCACGCGCACTCCTCGCCACCAGCTCGATCGCCATCGCCTTGCTGGTCACCGGTTGCTCCACGCCCGAGACGGCCATGTCCGGCTCCTCTGACGCGATGTCCGCGTCGCCGACGGCCATGATGAGCGACGCCATGTCCCCATCCCCGACCGCCATGATGACTGACGCCATGTCGGCACACGGCAACTACGTGACGCAGGCCCAGTACACGGCGGCCATGAGCCAGTACACCGACACGAAGGTCGTCTACTTCTTCTTCGCGTCCTGGTGCCCGGAGTGCCAGGCATCCGACAAGGCGTTGACGTCCACCCCGGGCGCCATTCCCGCCGGTGTCACACTGGTGAAGGTGGACTACGACAACTCGACGGCTCTCAAGCAGAAGTACGGCGTCACGATCCACGACACGTTCGTCCAGGTCGACAAGAACGAGACCAAGGTCATGGCGTGGGTGGGCCAGACGGCGGAGACCGTGCTCGCGGCGCTGAAGGGCTGATCGCATGCTCTTCACCGCTGGAGCGTCGCTCGTCGCAGGGCTGCTCACCGTGCTCGCGCCGTGCGTGCTCCCTCTGCTGCCCGTCATCCTCGGCGGCAGCCTGGTCCGGGAGGAACGTGACCGGTGGAGACCGTTCATCATTGCCGGCAGCCTCGTGGGCTCGCTCATCGTGTTCACGCTGCTGCTCAAGGCCTCCACGGTGCTCATCGGAGTCGACCCGCATGTCTGGACGTACCTGTCGGGGGGCCTGATCCTGGTGCTCGGCGCCTCGATGCTGTTCCCCGGGCTGTGGACGCGACTCACCGATGCGATCGGCCTGGACCGGCGCTCGCACGCGTTCCTGGACAAGGCGTACAAGAACTCGAACCGGAAGCTGTCGGCCATCCTCACCGGGGCTGCGCTGGGTCCGGTGTTCAGCAGCTGCAGCCCGACGTACGCCTGGGCGATCGCCACGGTGCTCCCGGCATCCACCGGGCTGGGCCTGCTCTACCTCAGCGTGTACTGCCTCGGAGTAGGCATCTCGTTGCTGGGGATCGCCCTCCTGGGGCGGCGGTTGCTGAGCCGGATCACGTGGGTCAGCAAGCCTGGTGGCTGGTTCCAGCGGAGCGTCGCCGTCGTGTTCATCCTCGTGGGGCTGTCCCTCGTGACGGGGATGGACAAGGTCATCCAGACTCGCCTGGCCACGGCCGACCCGTTCGGCATCACCCGCCTGGAGCAGCGTCTGGTGCCGGCCGCCACCGGGTCGAGCACACAGGTGTCGATGTCCCCCAACGACATGACGAGCTACCCGGCGCCTGAGCTGGTCGGGATCAAGGGTTGGATCAACTCCGAGCCACTCACGCTGGCGCAGCTGAAGGGCAAGGTCGTCCTCATCGACTTCTGGACGTACTCGTGCATCAACTGCCAACGCACCCAGCCGTACCTCAATGCCTGGTACGACGCGTACGGGGCCGACGGCCTGGTCATCATCGGCGTGCACGCTCCGGAGTTCGCGTTCGAGCAGGTTCCCGCGAACGTGCAGCAGGCAGTGACGGCCGAGGGCATCACGTACCCCGTGGCCCTCGACAACAGCTTCTCGACCTGGAATGCGTACAACAACCGGTACTGGCCCGCGAAGTACCTCATCGACCGTGACGGCCGGGTCCGCTACTCGCAGTTCGGCGAGGGCGCGTACGACGTGACGGAGTCGAAGATCCGTCAGCTGCTGGGCGAGTCGGTCTCGATGACCCCGATGGTCCAGGTCTCGGAAGAGGGCCCCGGCAGCGCCGGCCAGACCCCCGAGACCTACCTCGGGACGGACCGCGCGGAGCGCTATGTCGGTACGCCGGCGCTGTCTGCCGGCGAAACGTACACACCGGCAGCCTCCCTCGGGGCCGACCACTGGACGCTGGGCGGTGCGTGGAAGGTGTCCGGGCAGTCGATCACTGCAGCGGCCGACGGCGCCACACTGACGCTGCGGTTCACGGGCCGGGATGCCTACCTCGTGATGGGAGGTCCACCGGGTTCGACCGTGAAGGTCGTCACGGATGGCCTGGTGGCGCCAGGCGCCGATGTCGACGCCTCGGGCATGGTCACGCTGTCCGCCTATCGGCTGTACCGGCTCGTGAGCGCCGACCAGTCCGTGAACGGAGTGACCTTGCGTCTGACGTTCTCCCAGGGCGTCTCCGCCAACGCCTTCACGTTCGGGTGACGCGTGGTCGGTTACGGTGACGCCATGACGCGCATCCTCCTCGTCGAGGACGACGACACCGTGGCGGAGGTGGTCGACTCGTACCTGCGGGCCGCAGAGATGACCGTCGTCCGGTGCGAGGACGGTTCCTCGGCGGTCGCGACGGCCCTCAGCAGCGCGCCCGATCTCGTCCTGCTCGACGTGATGCTGCCGGGCATGGACGGGTTCGAGGTCCTGCGGCGACTACGGTCCCAGGCGATCACCGCACCGGTGATCATGCTCACCGCGCTGGCCGACGAGGACGACCGGATCCGAGGGCTCGAAGTGGGTGCGGACGACTACCTCACCAAGCCGTTCAGTCCGCGCGAGCTCGTGCTGCGGGTCAAGTCCGTGCTTCGCCGTACGGTGCCTGGCGTCGCCGTGCAGCCCGATGCCGCCGGCGGCATCCTGGTCGACGGGGATCTTGTCGTCGACACCCGCTCCCGCAAGGTGGAGCTCGGAGGCCAAGCCGTCTCGATGACGCTACGCGAGTTCGACCTCCTCGCGTACCTCCTCGAGAACCGCAACCGGGTGCTGTCCCGCGAAACCCTGCTGGCGGCCGTCTGGGGGTGGGACGTGGGCGATCCCTCGACCGTCACCGTCCATGTCCGTCGGTTGCGCGAGAAGGTCGAGAGGTCCCCGCAGACCCCCACTCGCCTCGTCACGGTGTGGGGCCGGGGATACCGATGGGACCCCTCCGAGAGTGGGCCGTGATGACCGGCGCACTGGTGTTCTCGATGGCGGTCACCGCCGTCCTCGGGGTAGTGCTCGGTGCGACCGTCATGGCCCTGGCCAAGGGCTCGCCACGGTGGGCGGCTCTCCTCGCCCCGTTCGTCGGTCTCGTGGCCATGGTGGCCGGCGTCGCCACCGGCACCCAGCAGATGGTCATCGCCGACGACACGCGCCAGAGCCTGTGGTGGATCATGGTCGCCACCGCCCCCGTCGCGCTGGGCATGGGCGTCGCCCTGTCGATGAGGATCCGGGGCATCACGGAGAGAGCCGCCCAGGAGCTGGCCGAAGCGGCACGGCGGCGCGACCTGGAGACCAGCAGGATCGAGCTCATCTCGTGGCTGTCCCACGACCTGCGCACGCCACTGGCCGGCATCCGAGCCATGAGCGAGGCGATCGAGGACGGGTTGGCCCCCGACCCGGACGCATACCTGAGGCGGATCAGCGCAGAGGCGACCCGCACCACCGAGATGGTCGACGACATGCTCGCGCTCAGCCGGCTCCACACGGGGACGACGGTCCGGCGGGAACCCGTCGCGCTCGACGTCCTCGGCGACGAGATCGCCACGACCATCTCATCCCTGGCTGCAGAGAGAGGCATCGAGGTCCGGGCCACAGTCTCGGGCGAGCCCGTGGTGATCGGGGACGTCCGCTTCCTGTCGCGCATGCTGACGAACCTCCTGGTGAACGCGATCCAGTACAGCGAGCCCGGCGGGACCGTCTGCCTGACCATAGACGGCGGGTCCGAGCGGGTGAGCATCGAGGTCAAGGACTCGTGCGGCGGCCTGAGCGCCGAGGAGTTCGGCCGGATGTTCGACGCCGGCTGGCGGCGCGATCAGGCGCGCACGCCGGGGACACGCCCCGGCTCGTCCGGTGCGGGGATCGGGTTAGCGATCGTGCGCGCGGTCGTGGAGACGCACGGCGGCACCGTTGCCGTCGCCCCGACGGACGGCGGCTGCACGGTCGCGGTCGTACTCCCGGCGGCTCCGGCCCAGAGCTGAGGCGCCGTCCGCCCACCGCCCCGCCCGTCCTGGCTGGCGGCTGCGGCTGGTGCTGCTCTCCGCTGGTGGTGCTCTCCGGTTCATCATGTTAAGTGGGTGATTTGTAGGTTCTCATGGCCAATTGGCCATGAGAACCTCAGGGTCGCCCACTTAACATGATGAACCCGGGGCACACGGCCACTGGAACCGGGACACACACGCGCTGGGACGGAACTCACCCCTCAGCTGGCGGACCTGGTGCGTCAGCTGAGGGACCTCGTGGCGTGGACGTGCTCGATCGCGCCGTGGGTGAGGCGCTGGGTCTCGACGATCTCCAGCTCCAGCGCCTGTGCGTGGAGGAGGGGACGGCGCGTGAAGTACTCGCCCTGCATCGGGACGGTGACCAGCTCGAGGAGGCGCTCCGCCCATCTCACCGGCCACGCCGCGGCGACCACATGGTCGGCGAGCAGCAGCCGACCACCGGGCTTGAGGACGCGGACCATCTCCCCGATCGCCGCCCTGTCGTCCGGCACCCCGCACAGCACGAACGTACAGACCACGCTGTCGAACGCTCCGTCGGGGAACGGCAGGACCATCGCGTCACCCTCGACGAGCGTCACGGGATGACCGAGGTCGGACGCTCGGCGACGGGCGCCGTCGAGCATCCGAGTGTCGGGGTCGACGCCCACGAGGTCGACGCCCGCCGGGTAGTGCGGCAGGTTGAGGCCCGTTCCGATACCGACTTCGAGCGTCCGTCCCTCCGCCCGCCCGCACACCCAGGCGCGGCTCGTCGGGAAGAACCGCTCCAGGGCGACCATCATCGAGTCGAAGCCGCCCGCTTGGTCGCGTCGCGCCACGAGGTCAGGCCTTCGCGATGTGGAAGGCCAGTCCCAGATCGGGGTCTGAGGCCCAGTCCGGTCCGGCCGCCGGCGACTCGACGACACTGGTCGCGAGGACCTCGTCGGCGACCGACGCGGAGTCTCCGCGGAGCGCCTCGGCGGCCTCTCCCGTACCGGCCCAGGTGAGCGTGATGCGGTCGGACACCTCCAGGCCGGCACTCTTGCGAGCCTCCTGCACCGTCCGTACGACGTCGCGCAGCAGCCCCGCTCGTACAAGCTCCGGTGTCAGCTCCAAGTCCAGGGCAACGGTCTCGCCCTGCTCGTTGACGACCGACCAGCCCTCACGCGGACGCTCGGAGACGATGACCTCGTCGGCGCTCACTTCCGTGCCGCCCTCGAACGCGACGGTTGCCTTGCCGTCCGCACGCAGGGCAGCAGCCAGGGCGGCCGCGTCGGCATCGGCGATCGCCTGCGCGACCAGCGGCGTCTGCTTGCCGAACCGCTTTCCGAGGGCACGGAAGTTGCCCTTCGCCGAGTAGTCGACGAGATCACCGGCCGACGAGAACGAGTCGAGGGCGCCCACGTTCAGCTCCGCGACCACCTCGGCCACGATCTCGTCGTTCAGCTGCGACAAGGTCGTCGAGGCCAGCAGGGCACGCCGCAGCGGCTGCCGCGTCTTCACCTTCGCCTCGCTGCGGGCCGCCCGGCCGAGCTCGACCACGCGCCGGGCCAGGTTCATCTCGCGCGACAGCTCGGCATCGACGAGAGACTCGTCGAGGAGTGGCCACGACGCGAGGTGTACGGACGTGGGCGCGGCCGGATCGGTCGCGACGACGAGGTCCTGCCAGACGCGCTCCGTGATGAACGGCACGATCGGCGCCATGAGCCGCGTGACGGTGTCGAGCACCTCGTGCAGCGTTTGGAGCGCCGAGGGCTCGCCGTCCCAGAAGCGACGACGCGACCTCCGCACGTACCAGTTCGACAGGTCGTCGGTGAACGCCTGCAGCCTCGTACCGGCAGCCAGCGTGTCGAAGTTCTCGAGGTCGTTCGTCACGTCGCGTACGAGCTCGTGCGTCACGCTCAGCAGCCAGCGGTCGAGCACGTGCCGGTCGGCCGGCGCGGGCGCGTCGCCGGGTGTCCAGCCGTTCGTCCGTGCGTACAGCGCCTGGAACGCGACGGTGTTCCAGTACGTCAGCAGCACCTTCCGCGTGATCTCGGTGATCGTGGCGTGCCCCACCCGGCGTGCCGCCCACGGCGACCCGCCTGCGGCCATGAACCAGCGCACGGCGTCGGCCCCGTGCTCGTCCATGAGCGAGATCGGCTCGAGGATGTTGCCGAGGTGCTTGCTCATCTTGCGGCCGTCCTCGGCGAGGATGTGGCCGAGGCAGAGCACGTTGCGGTACGAGCTCTGGTCGAACGCCAGCGTCGCGACAGCCATCAGCGAGTAGAACCAGCCGCGCGTCTGGTCGATCGCCTCGCAGATGAAGTCGGCCGGGAACGCTTGCTCGAACTTCTCCTTCGAGCCGGCGACGTACGGGTAGCCCCACTGCGCGAACGGCATCGAGCCCGAGTCGAACCACGCGTCGATGACCTCCTTGACGCGGCTCGCGGGCTCGCCGCAGGTGGGGCAGGAGAACGTCACGTCGTCCACGTACGGACGGTGCGGGTCGAGCTCGGAGAAGTCCTGGTGAGCGAGCTCGGACAGCTCCGCGAGCGACCCCACGCAGACCTGATGGTCGTGCTCACAGCGCCAGATCGGCAGCGGCGTGCCCCAGTAGCGGGAGCGCGACAGGGCCCAGTCGATGTTGTTGTTCAGCCAGTCGCCGTACCGGCCGTGCTTGATCGAGTCCGGGTACCAGCTGGTCGACTCGTTCTCCCGCAGCAGCGCGTCCTTGATCTGCGTCGTGCGGATGTACCAGGACGGCTGCGCGTAGTAGAGCAGCACCGTGTGGCAGCGCCAGCAGTGCGGGTAGCTGTGCTCGTAGGCCAGCACCCGGAACATGAGGCCGCGGCCGGTGAGGTCCTTGACCAGCACCGCGTCGGCCGTCTTGAAGAACATGCCGCCGACCAGTGGTACGGACTCCTCGAAGGTCCCGTCGGGACGGATCGGGTTGACCAGCGGCAGCCCGTACTTGCGACAGGTGAGCAGGTCGTCCTCACCGAAGGCCGGCGCCTGATGGACCAGGCCGGAGCCGTCCTCGGTGGTGACGTAGTCGGCGAGCAGGACGTAGTGGGTGCCGCCCACGACGTCGGGGAACTCGACGAGTTCGAAGGGGCGCTGGTACGTCCACCCCTCCATCTCGTTGCCCTGGAACGTCTTCCCGAGGCGCCAGTCGTCGCCGAGCACCTTCGCGGCCAGCGGCTCCGCGACGACGAGGGTCTCGGTGCCGTCGGTGGCCACCACATACGTCACGTCAGGGTTCACGGCGACGGCGGTGTTCGCGACCAGCGTCCACGGGGTCGTCGTCCAGACGAGGAGGCTCGCCTTGCCGGCCAGTGGGCCGGAGGTGACCGGGAACCGGACGTACACGGACGGGTCGGTGACCGTCTCGTACCCCTGTGCCAGCTCGTGGTCGGACAGCGTCGTGCCGCAACGCGGGCAGTACGGGGCGACGCGGTAGTCCTCGACCAGCAGGCCCTTGGAGTGGATCTGCTTGAGCGCCCACCACACCGACTGGACGAAGTCGGGCGACATCGTCCAGTACGCCTCGTCGAGGTTGACCCAGTAGCCCATGCGCTGCGTGAGCTCGGCGAAGGCGTCGACGTTGCGGCTCACCGACTCACGGCACTTGGCGTTGAACGCCTCGACGCCGTACGCCTCGATGTCGGGTTTGCCGTTGAAACCCAGCTCGTGCTCGACGGCGAGCTCGACGGGCAGGCCGTGGCAGTCCCAGCCGGCCTTGCGGTCGACGTGGAAGCCCTGCATCGTACGGAAGCGGGGGAAGACGTCCTTGAAGACGCGTGCCTCGATGTGGTGGGTTCCGGGCATGCCGTTCGCGGTCGGAGGCCCCTCGTAGAAGGTCCACGGCTCACCGCCGTCGGTCTGCTCGAGGGACTTGGTGAACACGTCCGCGCCGTCCCAGAACTCCAGGATCTCGCGCTCCATCGCGGGCAGGTCGACCTGCGGCGGGACCGGGCGGTACTGGCTCATGAGGCGCATCCTTCGTCATCTCAGGAGAAGGGACGAGGCGCGCCATTCGGCGGGCACCCGCGGTACCACCCTTCTTGGAGCCTGGAAACAGGCTCCCGCTCTCATGTCTCCGCTGCCGGTTCTAGTGAGCCCGGCCGCTTGTCGCTGGCCGTGCCGTTCTTCCGGCGGCTCCGGGGTGATGGCCCCATCATCGCTGTGCGGATGCGTGCGAAGTCTAGCCCGAAGCGGAAGTCTGTGGCCCACCGCAATTCGGGCTGTCAACCGTTCGTGCGGCTGTAGCGTCTATTCATCGTGAAGGACCTTGATCGACGGACTGCTCTGCAGCTGCTCGGACTGTCGGCTCTCGCAGTGCAGCTCTCGGGTTGCGCGTCGGCCAGCGATGCCGGGCTCGTGATGTCGAACGTCAGCCGAGCGCCCCAGGGCGACCCCGTCCGGTCGACACTGTCGACGTTCGCGGCCCAGCTGCTGGACGCGATGCCCGACGGCAACGTCGTTCTCTCCCCCGCATCCATCGCGGTGGTGCTCGCGATGCTCGCCAACGGCGCGTCGACCACGACCCGCACGCAGTTCGAGACGGTCCTGGGCTCCCCGATCGACACGCTCAACGTCGAGCTGAACGGCCTCGATCAGCAGCTCGTCGCACTCGACGGTCAGAAGGACACCAGCATCACGTTCTCGAACTCCCTGTGGCTCCAGAAAGGCGTCACCTGGCAGCAACCGTTCCTGGACTCCCTGAAGAAGTGGTACGGCGCGGGTGCCAGGGCGACCGACTTCCGGCAGAACCCCTCGGGCGCGGTGGACACGATCAACGCCTGGTGCTCGTCGGCGACGAAGGGCCTCATCCCCAAGATCGTCGACACGTCCATGATCACGTCGGACACGCGGGTGGTTGCTGGCAACGCGGTCCACATCAAGGGTTCCTGGGCGACGCCGTTCCTGCCGTCGCTCACGACCAAGGAGCCGTTCCGTACCGGGGCGGGCTCCCAGGTGAGCGCCGACACCATGCACGGGACGCCCTACCTGAGGTATCTGCAGACGGGCGTGATGACGTCTGTCGCCCTGCCCTTCCGCCACGAGGACCTGGCGTTCATCGTCGCGCTGCCCACGAGCGAAGGCCCACTGACGCTCAGCGGTCTGCCCGACCTGTGCGACGTGCTCGACGCCGAGGAGACCGAGCTGAACCTGTCGCTGCCGAAGTTCCACGCCGAGTTCGCCCAGTCCCTCAAGGCCGCACTGGTCGGGCTCGGGCTCGTCGACGCCTGGAGCGACATGGACGCCGACTTCTCGGGCATCACCGGCGACCGGTCTCTGCTGCTCAGCTTCGTCCAGCACAAGGCCGTTCTCAGGGTCGACGAGACGGGTGCCGAGGGGGCGGCGGTCACGGTGGGCGGTGCAACGGCATCGATGCTTCCCACGCTGACCTTCCGCGCGGACCGGCCGTTCCTCTGGGCGATCGTCCACGTACCGACGAGGTCCCTGGTCATGCTCGGCCGGGAGGACGACCCGACAACCTAGGAGCGACGGCCCGTCGGGATAGAGGTCCGGCTGGCGTTGGTCGTCTCCTCAGGGCCGGTCCGCGTCGGCCCACTCCGTCAGGCGTCCCGCGACGTCGAACTGGGTCGTCTTCTGCCCGCGCAGCGGGAGGGTCGCCGCGAGCGGACCGACCCTCTTCTTCACCGACTTCCACACCGTGTCCTTGGCCACCAGCTCCGGCTGAGGAACATCTCTGCGTTCGGGCAGTGCCACCCGCAGGTCGGCGGGCACCATCGAGTCGATCGCCCCGACGAGCTGCGGGCCCCGCTCGTACATGGTGGGCTCGATCGCGTACTCGAAGCCGTCGCGGGTGATGACGACGCGGCCACCGTCGCCGTACGCGAGCAGCAGGACGATGTCGCCGGCCGGGATGTCGAGGCCCGACTTCTCGTCGTAGCGGAGGTGGATGAGTGCGGGCATGACGTACGCGGCGGCGTGCGGGGACCTGCTGGACAGCGACGCGTGGGCAGCTGGGCCCTCACCGCGGGCGCGGCCGATCACCGGAGTGTCTCGGGGATGGTCGAACGGGTTGTCCAGGTCGCTACCGGCAGGCAGACCGACGAGATGCCGGTCCTGGACCCGTACGGCCAGCTCCGCAACCTCGATCGGCGTGACGCTCTCGGCCTTCTTGAGCACGTCCACCGGCGACAGCGGCGGGAGTCCGAGCAGGTCGTCGAGCGCGGCGCGCTGCAGGATCTCGAAGTGCTGCGACGGGTCGGAGACACGGCGCCGGGTCTCCACGACGAGGTCGTCCAGCTCGTGTGGCATGGCTCCGGTACGGACGACGTCGCGGAGCGCCGTCTCGAAGCAGCCGTGGATGAAGCTGGCCGGCGTCTCCTGAGCCGACGCTGTGAGGAGGACCGCCGACCGGACGTCGTCGAGGCGCGAGACGTGCGCCCTCACCGGGGGGTCGTTCGGCCGCTGCTGGCGTAGCCGCTTGGTGGCGCGGTCGGCGACCACCGTGCCGAGGAACTGGGCGACACGGTCCTCCGTGACGATGCCCAGCAGCCCAGCGTCCGTACCGCCGACCTCCGTGACGGCGGGACGGCGCCTGGTCTGTACGGTCCGGTCCGGCGGCGACCAGCGCTCGTCGGAGCCGACGACCAGCTCGAGACCATCAGGGACGACCCCGTCGAAGCAGATCGCCATGTTCTCTTTCGTGTAGACGACAGAGGTGAACCAGCGCATCGTGGGACTGTCGAGACGAGGGATGCCGTACTCGGGGAAGCCCGCGAGCCCGTACCCGTGAGCACCCAGCTCGCGGCGCAACAGCTGGCCGAAGATGTTGGGCGTCCGAGGGAGGGCGGTACGGGCGGCCACGACCTCCGCCAGCCTGTCGAGGTCGGGCTTGATGAACCGGCTCAGAGTCCACCGAACGCCTTCGGCCAGCAGCTCAGGCGCCGCATGGATGACCAGGGTTGTGTGGAGGCCACGGACGCCGCCGGTGACGGTGACGCCCTCGGGTGGGACGACGCACAGGGCGAGGTCCTTCGCGACGGCGAGCCAGCCGCGCGTCTCAGGGGTCTCGTCGGCGATCCCCGCCCGGACGATGAGGGCTGCTCGGGTCGCGGGCCGCGGGGTGCCTG
Source organism: Propionibacteriales bacterium (assembly GCA_038317635.1). GTDB lineage: Bacteria > Actinomycetota > Actinomycetes > Propionibacteriales > Propionibacteriaceae > Fen-668. The sequence continues at coordinate 8,985 of JBBQBP010000037.1, read as the reverse complement.
TCGACCAGGTCGGGACTCCGGACACCTCAGATCGGATCCACAGCGACTCTTCGCTCATCGCACACCTCTCGCGCACAGACCTGGCAAGAGCGCAGTCTGCCTGTCGGGGTGTCCTCGCCATGTCAACGTGGGATGAGTCTCATGAACCTCACGTCCGGTTCAGGCATGGAACGGCCACGGGCCCCTCGAGGTGCCCGTGGCCGAGTCTCTCGTGCGCGTCAGGCTTGAGCTGCCGGGTCAGGACCCTTCAGAGCTGTACGCCGCGCGTAGTACTCATCGACGTCGATGTCGCCGCTGGCGAGCCGCTCGTTGAGCATCTTGAGAGCGCTCAGGTACGGGTCGGACTCGACGGTGGGCGTCGCCGCGAAGGTGGGCAGGTTGAGGTTCCCCTTGCGGTACTTCTTCACGAGGACGATCACAAGCGTGACGACCAGCGCGAGGAAGATGAGCGTGAAGACGCCCTGCATGATGTACGGCAGCACGCCAAGCGTGTGGTCAGGCCTTGGATAACGCATAAGTTCCCCTTTTTGCCGCAGACACGGCGCTCATTTGCAGTTCAGTGGACCCTTCAGTGAGGGCCGCACCAACAAGTGTGCGCCAACCGCCGTACCGCTCCAATACCGGGGGCCTGTGAAGGGTCTATGAGTCACCTCACGAACGGTGCGAGGTGCTTGATGAAATGCTCCTCGATGACCCCGTACAGCTCCTCGTCATGGGCCTGCCACACGTCGTACATGCGCGGCTTGAACGCGTCCAGAATCGCTCCGTAGCCCACGTGCAGCACCTGGCGGCTGTCGATGACGTCGAGCAGCGTCGCCACCTCGGAGTCCGTCGGGTTGGTGGGGACCTTCGCCGGGTCGCACGAGAGGTGGTAGCTCTTGCGGTTCTGCTCGAAGCTCTCGAGCGAGAGCTGGACGATCTCGCGCATGAGGTCGGCGTCGTGACGCGCGATGACGCGCAGCGCCTCGGCCCAGCTCGTACCGGCCGTCTTGAGATGCGCCACCCCACCGGTCGCCTCGGCGAACAGCGGGTAGGTCGAATACTTGTCGGAGCCCGAGTGCAGGCTCAGCTTGTACGGGCCGAGCGCCTTGGCGATCTCAGCATGGATCTCGAAGTCGCGCTTGAGCTCGTCGAGATCGCCGATGTACTCGATGCCCTTCTCGAAGCCGCCGACGAAGCGAGGTGCGAAGCTCACGAACTCCATGCCGAGGCGCTTGAGCTCGGACACGACGACCACGTGCTCCGCGGGCTTGGTCGGGTAGTCGGTCTCGTCGACCGCGAACTCCACCTCGTGGGTGATGCCGAGGCTGACCAGGTGGCGGTAGAGGTCCATGGCGTTGGCCAGCGACGGGCCGTACTTCGCCATCGCCCGCAGCACGGACTCCTCGTCGAGGGTGATCGACTCGTGTTCGAGGTCGATCCGATGGCCCACATAAGTGGAGAGGAACTTCTCCTGGGAGGAGTCCAGGGACGCCCAGTCGAGCCCAGCGGCCTTGGCGCGTACGGTCGCCTCGTCGGCCGACTCGGCCTCGGGGTCGACGTACTCGTTGGGGTCGAGGGTGTAGAAGACAAAGCCGGCTTGGGCGCACCTGTCGATGTCCGCCGTGGTGTGCAGGTGGTCGGCGTCGGCTCCGACGCCGGCGGTCCACCCCTCCTGGAACACGCCCCAGGTCGCGTCGTCGAGGACGTTGCGAGGCTCCCGGTGGCACCGGCCCATCTCGCGAATGGACTGCTGGGCGAAGACGGGCTTCAGGCCACCGCCGACGGCCTTCATGGCGCGTACGTGTCCGGGCGTGCAGATGCCGAGGCGGTCGCCGGTACCGACGGAGGTGGCCAGCCCGAACAGCTGTGGCTTCAGCCACGGCAGGCGGTTGCGCAGCTGGAGGGCGTTGTCCCCGGTGATGTCGGCCCGGAGGGTGTCGCCGTCAGCCGTACCTGCGAAGCCCTTGTACGCACTGTCGTCTCCCGACTTCACCACCAGCTGGCGGCCTGTACCGACCTTCTCCAACCAGTACTCGACGCCGTCGCGCGCTGCGTAGGACTCGCGGTATGCCGCACCGGGCAGGTCAACAGAGGTCATGCGAGAAGCTCCTTGTTGTAGGTAGGCCCACCCCGCGGCTGCCGCGTCGCGAGGGGCTGACAGCACGACGTTAGCCCCAGGCACGGCGGACCGTAAAGGATTGCAGTCCTGTTGCAGCTTGTGTCCATTTCTGGGCTCTGCTCACGCTCACCAGAGTCCTGAGAACGTTCTCGCGGCGTTCCCGTCGAGGCCAGGTGGGGTGAGGGCGGGGTGTCCTCATCGCCCCAGCGCGGCGCAGATTCGGCGTCTCAAGCCGCCCGCAGGCCTCGACCTGTGGATAACCCGACGAGCGGTGTCAGCTGAGTACCTGGCGGCGTCCTTCGAAGGCGCGTCCGAGGGTGATCTCGTCGGCGTACTCGAGGTCACCGCCCACTGGAAGGCCCGAGGCCAGGCGAGTTACGGAGACGCCCATGGGGATGAGGAGGCGCGACAGGTACGTGGCGGTCGCCTCACCCTCGAGGTTCGGATCGGTGGCGAGGATGACCTCGGTGACCGTGCCGTCGGCCAGGCGCTGTACGAGCTCGCGGATCCGCAGGTCGCCCGGGCCACGGTTGTCGATCGGGCTGATCGACCCACCGAGCACGTGGTAGCGGCCGCGGAACTCGCGCGTGCGTTCGATGGCGACGACGTCCTTCGACTCCTCGACCACGCAGATGCTCGTCTGGTCACGGCGCGGGTCGCGGCAGACGCGGCACAGGTCGTCGGACGCGATGTTGAAGCAGACCTGACAGAACCGCACCTGTGCCTTCACGCGCGACAGCGTCTCGGCGAGGCGCGTGACGTCCTCCTCCGGCTGGTCGAGCAGCCAGAACGCGATCCGCTGCGCACCCTTGGGCCCGATCCCGGGAAGGGCTGCCAGCTCGTCGATGAGGTCCTGTACCGGTCCTTCGTACACCTGGCCCCTCGCTCAGAAGCCCAGATCGGGCAGCTGCGGCATGAACGCCTGCTGCACGTCGGCGGCCTTGGCGTTGGCATCGCGCACAGCGGCGATGATGAGGTCGGCTAGCGTCTCGGTGTCCTCCGGGTCGCACACCTCGGGCTTGATGACCAGCCCGATCAGCTCGCCGGTTCCCTTGATCGTCGCCGTGACGAGGCCACCGCCTGCCGTGCCGGTCAGCTCGGTCGTCGCCAGCTTGTCCTGAGCGCTCTGAAGCTGGGACTGCATTGCTGCAGCCTGCGCCATCAGATCGTTGATGTTGAAGTTCTCCACTCTCGTCCCTTCACTCGTCGTCGATGACCTCAGCATGCAGCATCTCGCGCAGCAGGCTCTCGGCATCCTTGTCGTCCACATCGGGGTCGTCGCGCTCGCCGACATCGGCGGCTGGGTCGGCGGGCGTGGCCTCCTGGGCCCGGGCGCGGGCGAGCAGGTCGTTGTGCGCCGAGGAAGCCGCCGCATCAGGCTCGGCGCGCCACTCGTCGGGCGCCGCCGCCGCCGGCTCGGCAGCATCGAGGTCGCCAGGCGAGGCTGGTGAGTCGGGTGAGTCTGCCTCGACCGGAGCGGTCACCGGCGCGCTCACCGCTGGACCGCCCCGCCCTTCGCTCTCCAGCAGAGCCGAGATCGTCAGGTCGGCGCCCATGACCTCGACCAACGCATCGCGAAGGACGTCGTCGCTGCCGCCTCGAAGGAAGCTGTCGCGCGCACCGGAGTTCGCGAACGTCAGGACGAGCGTGCCGTCTGACACCTCCGTCACCTGGGCGTGCTGCGAGATCGTCATCCACGTGAACCGTCGACGACGCTTCACCTCTTCGAGCACCTCGGGCCACAGCCTCCGCACATCCGTCGCCGCCGGACCCTGCTTCCCGACTCTCGCCGGAGCGGGTCGGGACTCGACTCGGACCGGAGACTCGACAACGGGCTCCGCCGGGGCCGGCTCGGGCGGCGCCAACGGTGCTGGCTCGGGCGGCGACTCGTCCCGTACGACCCGCAGCCTCGGTGCCGCTGGTTCCGGAGAAGCGGCCTCGTCGCGGTCAGCCGGCGGCGTCCAGTCGTCCTCGGGCGGCGGCTCGTCGAAGGTGCGTCCCTTCCGAACAGCCTCCGCCGGGCGCTCGGCGGGGGTTCCCACCTGCGCGAGGGCCGGCCGCTCGGCGGGCACGGGGGCCGGGCGTTCGGCTGGTCCGGTCGCAGCTCGCTCGTCGCGGCCCCACGGGCCGACGGCGGGCGCATCGACGCCGGCCGTGCCATTCCCTTGGGGATGAGCGCTGTCGGGCATGCCGAGCCGACGCTCCAACCGGTCGAGCCGAGCGTGGATTCCGCGGCCGTCGACGTCGGCGCCCGGCAGCAGCACCCGCGCGCACATCAGCTCGAGGTGGAGCCTGGGCGCGGTCGTTCCGCGCATCGCCACGAGACCCTCCGCGATGACCTCGGCGGCCCGCGTCAGCTCGCCCGCACCGATGCCTGCGGCCTGGACGGCGAGGCGCTCGGCCTGATCCGCGGCGACGTCGATGAGCCCGGACGACGCCGCGTCCGGCACCGACGCGACGATCACCAGGTCGCGCAGGCGCCGCAGCAGGTCCTCGGCGAAACGCCGGGGGTCCTGGCCGACCTCGATGACCTTGTCGATCGTCGCGAACACACCCGCACCGTCGCCGGCCGCGAACGCATCGACGATCTCGTCGAGCAGCGCATCGGGTGTGAAGCCGAGAAGCGCGACCGACTGGTCATACGTGACACCCGCCGGCCCGGCACCGCCGAGCAGCTGATCGAGGACCGACAGCGAATCTCGTACAGATCCTGCCCCCGCTCGTACGACCAACGGCAGCACCGACGACTCGATCGCGACGCCCTCGGCATCGCACAGGTGGCGCAGGTAGTCGCTCAGGACCCGCGGCGGGACAAGGCGGAACGGGTAGTGGTGCGTACGGCTCCGGATCGTGCCGATGACCTTCTCGGGCTCGGTCGTCGCGAAGACGAACTTCACGTGGGGCGGCGGCTCCTCCACGAGCTTGAGCAGCGCGTTGAAGCCCGCCGTCGTGACCATGTGGGCCTCGTCGACGATGTAGATCTTGTAGCGGCTCTGGACCGGAGCGAAGAACGCCCGCTCACGCAGGTCACGGGCATCGTCGACGCCGCCGTGCGACGCCGCGTCGATCTCGATGACGTCGATGCTGCCGGGACCGCCCCGCGCGAGGTCGCGGCACGACCGGCACTCGCCACACGGCTCTGAGGTCGGGCCCTTCTCACAGTTCAGCGCTCGTGCCAGGATCCGTGCGCTCGTCGTCTTGCCACAGCCACGGGGTCCGGAGAAGAGGTACGCATGGTTGACGCGGTTGTTCTCCAGCGCGCGCTTGAGGGGCTCCGTCACGTGCTCCTGGCCGATGATGTCGGCGAACGTGTCCGGACGGTAACGCCTGTACAGAGCCAGCGGCGGCTCCGGTACGTCGGGGAGCGGAGAGGGGACCACCGCCACGGATGCTGCGACGACGGCGACCTGCGCGGACGCGGCGTTCGCGGCAGCCTTCGTCGGGTCGGTCGACGCCACAGGCTCCTCCATCTCCGGTGCGCTGATCAACGACTCAGCAGGAGCTGCTGCGGGCGCGTCGAAGAGACTCGGACCATCCTGGTCGGAGAAGTCGAGCTCTTCGTACTCGTCGTCCACGTCGCACACACTATGCGAGCCGTCCGACAGCCGCTGCCTCACGTCGTACAGCCGAGCGATGGACCCTGGAACACACGAAGTCGGAAGCCATCCGCCCCACCACCATCCGCGGTGTGCGAGAAGACTCCCGACTTCGTTCGGTCGAGGTTCGACCCAGGTCGCCGAAGCGACCACCTCTGCCGTTTGAACCCGTCTTGCGATGACCGCATCCGCTGGCCGGAACTGAACCCCTCCAGCTCAGGCGAAGCAGTCGACCGGCGACTCCCACCACCGGCCTGCGACGGAAACATGGGAGCAGAGCCCCATTCCATTCCCCCCTTGAGGAGCGGTGTGACCCGCGCCTCGTAAGAAGCACGCTAACCACCACCCACCCCGACGACGCCGCCCATGAGACGACTCTCATAGCCCTCGCGGGTCCGGCGCCTGGAACTGTCGTACGTGAACCTCTCCCCCGGTGTGACTTCTCTCACGCAGGCTGACTTCTCCGACACCTGTCGTCACAGTCATGGGCTATGGAAGCTCTCGCTCACCTGGCGACGCCGGAGCCGCACGGCACGGTCACGCGCTGGCGCAACTTCGGTCACGACCGTCTGTACGTCCGGTCGCTGACCGGTGCCGACCTGGGCTGGTGGGATATCGCGAGCGACGAGGGTCATGCTCTCGACCCCGCGCTGGCGCCCGAGCTCGAGCTCATCGTCCGCGGCTGGCAGGACTCCCATCGCATGGGCGCACCGGCCCGTCCGGTACTGCGCCAGGTGACACCCCTCGAGGCCGAGGAGCCGTCGGCCGCACCCAACGGCCCGCGCCGTGCGGCGGGATATGCCCCCATGGTACGAACGGTCGTCGACCCTCCTGCCGATCTGCTGGCCAACCGCGCGGGCGAGTCGCTGATGCGCCGCGAGGTCGCCGAGCTGGCCGCGGGTCGCTCGTCCGGTCGCCGCTTCGCCGACTTCGCACCAGTCGCGTCCAGCTGGGAGGTGGGCGCTGTCGGTGAGCAGCTCGTTGCCGACGAGCTCCGCAAGCTCGCCGCGCATGATCCCCACTGGGGCTTCCTCAACTCGATCCCCGTGAACGCCAAGGGCACCGACATCGACCACCTCGTCATCGGTCCCGGCGGCGTCTTCACGATCAACACCAAACACCACCGCGATGCCCGCGTCTGGGTGTCCGGCGACATGCTCATGGTGAACGGCGGGAAGACCTGGTACGTACGGAACGCGCGCCACGAGGCAGCGAACGCGACCGCCCGACTCTCAGAGGCGACTGGACGGCCGATCCATGCGTACGGACTCGTCGTACCTGTCGGCGCCGCGTCACTGACCATCAAGAACGCGCCCGACGACGTTGCGGTCGTCAACCGGCGCCGCCTCGTCTCGTACTTCTCGAGCCTTCCGACGGTCCTCGACAAGGACACCGTCCTCGCGGTCTTCGAGGCCGCGCGCGACAGTCTTACCTGGCTGGGCCTCGACGGCTGATCGAGGACTGATTCGTCCGTACCTGCCACCGCCGAGCCCTCGCGGGGCCCGGCGGTTCCTTGCGGTGCAGCGCTTCCTGCTCTCGGACAGGGAACCTGCGGCTCGTCGTTTGATGAGCCTCCGGTACGTCCTGTACCCGGGCGCCGAGGCGCCCAAACCCAGTCGACACACCAACCTTCTCCGCTCAGATGCGGTAGTGGTTGGTCACCGCCTCCGTCTTGGCCTCCTCGACGGCAGCCCGGGCCGCCTCGATCGATTCGAGGTCCGGTCCGTCCTCCTCGCCGTGTTCCGTCGGGCCCTCGGTACCGGGTGCGTACAGGGGATCGGGGACGGGTGGCTTCAACCAGTTCTCCTGGTCGTCTCCAAAATCATGAGTGCTCATAGCACCATCCTTGCTCAGTTCGGCCCGTCCTCGTCGGCTGCCCCCGCCCTACGCTCCTCGTGGATCTGCTCCCGCGCTGTGGCGACATCGAAGTCGTCGTCCAGCCGCTCCTCGGACAGGTCGTTGTCGTCGGGACGATCGTTCGGGTCGCGCGGCTCCAGATGGGCGTACTGCCCCTTCGCAGCGTTCGGTATGGAGTTCTGATGCCGGTCATCGATCATCTGCAGCTCCCTTCCACGACAGGCACGGTGTGCTACGTCCCACTGTGCCACGGCGGCCGAACGGGCCACTCGGGTCGCAGTTCGGCCCACGTTCGGAACCTCAAGCTTCACGACGTGGCGACCCGGGTCATCGAGACCGGGCCGAGCCCGAGGACGTGTAACCCTCAGCGGCGACTGACGGACGTCATCGACATCGCGTCCTGCGCCCGGGGCAACGACCCTGTACCCGCCGCCCTGCCGATCTCATGCCCACAAGGCTTGACTCATCTCGAGCCAACCGGGAGCGGCTTGCCCCTCCGGTCCGGTGACGCGTCCGAGACCGTCAACTGGCCAGGGCCTCATGAGGCTCGAGCAGCTCCCGCGCGTGGTTGAGGATCCGGCGGATGATGCGAGACACCTGCATCTGCGAGAGCCCCAGCCGCTTGGCGATCTCACTCTGGGTGCACTCCTCCTCGAAGCGCCAGACGACAACCCGCTTGTCGCGGTCCGAGAGCTTGGCCAGGCCTCTCTGGAGGGCGAGCCGGTCTGTCAGCGCACTGGCCATGTCCTTGTCGTCGGCGAGGAACGAGCCCAACGTCATCGCGTCACCCGTGGGAGCATCCAGGGAGAGCGGTCGGTATCCGGCGCGGGCGATGATGCACTCCGCGACCTGCTTCTGGTCGACGCCCAGGTGGTCACCGAGCTCTCGTAGCGACAACTTGTGGGCCGACGCCTGCTCGAGGGCTTCCGTGGCCCGGGAGATGAGGCTTCCCATCTCCTGGATCTTGCGAGGGGGCCGAACCACCCAGCCGTGATCCCGGAAGTACCGCTTGAGCTCTCCGGTGATCGTGGGGACAGCGAACGAGGCCAGGGACCGGCTCTCGGAGGGACGGAAGCGCTCGATCGCCATCCAGAGGGCGGTGCGGGCGACCTGCGAGCAATGCTCAGAACCTGTGGATGGTCTTCGGCCTGGTGACGTGGTGGGGCGTACCTTCCCGAGGATGATCTGAAGTCCGTTGCAGTTCTGATCAGGGCCGGGGTTGTCGCGCTGGTTGGGTTGGGTACGCCCATGCTAACGTTTGTCCAGTATGTGCCTCAGCTCGTTGTTCTTGTGCGGGGGGGGGGGGGTGGGTCGTTGCTCGACGAGCTGGTCCGTGAGGGTGCGCGGGCGATGCTCGCGGCCGCGTTGCAGGCCGAGGTCGGCGCCTATATCGAAGCCCATGCCGAACAGGTCGACGAGCACGGGCGTCGG
>JBBQBP010000036.1:0-30398 GCA_038317635.1 Propionibacteriales bacterium | reverse complement strand
GTCGAGCCTGTGCTGGTACGGGCCGGGGGCGTCTGGCACCTCGCCCTGGGGTCCGACCACACCGACCGCGATCTCGAGGCCGTGGACGTGCACGACTCCAAGGCGGCCTGCCCGAAGCCTGTCTCGAGCACGGCGATTCGCCTCGATGTCGATCCGGTGGCGGGCGGGCTGGACGCTGCGTGGGACTCCATCGACGTCACGAGCGCGATCGACGGCGTCGCGTACCAGCACGGGAGCCTGACGGCGCTCAGGGTGCCGAGCGATCTCATCGCGCGCGCGACCCGCGAGAGCCCCAGCGGCGACCTGGTGATCTTCGGGGGGACGGTGCCGCTCCTGGAAGGCGGGTTCAGGTACGGGGAGGAGTTCTCGGCAACGATGAGCGCGGGCGATGGGTGGACCTTGCACGTGGAGTACGCACTGTCGGGGGCCGAGCTCTGATGCGCGTCGCCCTCGCACAGATCCTCAGCAGCCACGACATCGTGGCGAACCTCTCGAAGGTCACCAACGTCGCCCGCGAGGCGGCCGCCGCGGGCGCCCAGCTGGTCGTCTTTCCCGAGGCGACCATGTACGCGTTCGGTGCACCTCTGGCGGACATCGCCGAACCACTCGACGGCCCCTTCGGCTCGTCCGTGCAACTCCTGGCCCGGGACCTCGGGGTCACGATCGTGCTGGGCATGTTCACGCCGGCCACCGATGGACGGGTCTTCAACACCCTCCTCGCGGCCGGGCCGGAGACGGCGTCCAGCTACGACAAGATCCACCTCTTCGACGCGTACGGGGTCAAGGAGTCGCGGACTGTCGCTCCCGGCGCTGAACGGCGTGTGATCACGGTCGACGACGTGTCGGTCGGACTGGCCACCTGCTACGACGTGCGCTTCCCCACGTTGTTCATCGAGAACGCGGCCGCCGGTGCGCAGGTCTCGATCGTGTCTGCGTCGTGGGGGGCCGGCCCAGGCAAGGTCGAGCAGTGGGAACTGCTCGCGCGGGCCCGGGCCCTGGACAGCACCAGCTTCGTCCTCGCCTGTGGCCAGGCTGACCCGGCCACGCAAGGGAGACCGGTGGGCTCCGATCCCACCGGTGTCGGGCACAGCATGGTTGTGTCCCCGTACGGGGAGGTGCTGGGCAGGCTGGCTGCCACAGAGGACACGTTGATCCGCGACATCGACCTCGACCTCGTGACCACTGCGCGGGTGGCCATCCCCGTTCTACGTAACCGGCGGCTCATCACCTAGAGCTCAGGGGAGGCCGTGGGCAAGGACAGCTCGAACCTGAACGTTAAGGGGAGCTTACGAGGCCGATAAGACGCAGGGATGAGGGCCACACTCTGACCCCCGTGCCGCCTGATCAGTGGGGTAGTGCCAAACTGTCTCCATCTAGTCCAAACTTCAACGAAGACAGAAGGCGACGGCCATGGCCGGTGAAGCAACCCCCACCGATGCTCGGCACCCGCTCCTTGAGGGCACCACACTGCTCAGGCCGTCACAACGGCCCGAGCCCGCCCGATGACCGACTGATGCTGGGCCTCTGCGCCCAAGAACCCCTCCCTCGTCACGGCGCGATCGGGTGCGCGTCTCACGGCTGAACGGCGTGGCGGGACTGTTGAAAGATGTAGGGTTGAAATAGCTACTACGCCCTGTCGTAGGAGGGCTGCGAAGGAGCGTTACTCAAGTGGAAGGACTTCTCATGGTTACCTCACCACCCCTACCTCTGGCGATCCCGCTAGACACGGGGTTCATTCATTGGGGGTTCGTGAACCTGTCCGTGCCCAACGTCATCTTGATCCTGGCGATGCTCGTCGCCTTCGTTCTCGCGCTCGTCATCCCGTTCCCGAAGGATCGGTCATGAGCGGGGTGGGTACGGAGGCCAGCGGCGAGCGGTCATGGTCGTCGGCGGTGGTTCGGTGGGTGTCGCGGTTGGTGCCCCGAGGTCAGTGGTTGCCGGATCGTCAGCCGGGGTACGTGGCGTCGTGGATCTACGTGTTCGGTGTGGCGGCGTTGGCATCGTTGGTCTTGGTGATTGTCACTGGTCTGGTGTTGACAGTGGGAGGTGTGACGTGGTGGCACACGTCGACATTGGGCCACTTCGTGAACTCGACGCACCTGTGGAGTGTTGAGTTCTTCTTCGCCACGATGGTGATTCATCTGTGGGGCAAGTTCGTGATGGCGTCGTGGCGCGGTGGTCGTGGCATGACGTGGCTGACGGGGACGTTCACGTTCTTCGTGTCGATCGGGACGGCGTTCACGGGGTACTTGATCCAGACGAATTTCGATTCGCAGTGGATCTCGACGCAAGCGAAGGACGGGTTGAACTCGGCGGGCGTGGGTGCTGTGTTCAACGTGATGGACTTCGGGCAGATGGTCCTGTATCACGTGGCGCTGTTGCCGCTGGGGGTGTTGGTGATGGTGGGTCTGCACATTGTGTTGGTGCGTCGTCGTGGGGTGGTGCCGCCGATCGGTGCGGAGCCGCCGGCCGAGGTTGAGGCCGCTGAGACCGTGTCGTCTGAGGGTGGGGTGGCCTGAATGGCTCGTCGTGTGGTGACGCCGGATTCGCATGTGTTTCCGACCAGGCGCTATGACCTGGTGAAGGAGTTCGTGACCGCGCTGGTGGTCATGTTGGTGTTGGTGGTGGTGTTCGCAGTTGCGGTGGGGTCGCCGGACGAGAAGGCGATCACGATGAAGGCGTGGGCGGCGAATGCTCCGTTCGATGTCGTGGCGACAGCGACATCGGAGTTGGCGGGGACGTCGACGACGGCGGGGTATGGGCCGCCGTACAACACGGCCTCTGATGGTCAGGTCTTGGGCCCCATCGCGTTGCAGAAGCTGGGTGGGGTGACGCATCCGGTGGATGCCGCGACGGATCTGGTGATCGATCCGGTGTCCACGCTCGCCGACTCGGCGACGCAGCAGGCGGTGTCGCAGTGGAAGGCGGCGTCGGCGGATCAGCAGTCGTCGTGGGCGAACAGCTATGCGGAGGCGCTGAGCAAGGCTACGGATGGGGATCCGGCGAAGGTTGCGTCCGGTGACTATGGCCCGGTCCCCGTGATTGCGCAGGGTGAGCTGTCGCTGGCGAAGAGTGGGGCGTTGACCGGGTTGTTGACGTCTTCTTCGACGTTCTACGGGACGGATCCGACGAATGCACTGCTGCTGCTGGCCGATGGTAGCTACCTGGCGAATATTGCCGATGCTGAGAACTTGTCGGGTGATCAGTGGGGAATGATGAACGAGTCGGGCAACTACCCGGGTCAGCCCTGGTTGTGGTTGTACACGTTCTGGTACCAGGTTCCGCCGTTCGCGACATCGGACAACGCTGATGTTCAGGTGTGGGCGCTGATGATAGTGCTGAGCCTGGTGTTGGCGTTCGTGCCTTGGATTCCGGGGTTGAACAAGATTCCGCACGGGTTGAAGCTGTACCGGTTGGTGTGGCGGCAGTGGTACACGACCCATCCCGAGACGGTGAGCAGTTCCCAGACCCCCACGCCACCCACCCGGGACTGACAGGGAGCCGCGGTGTTCCTCGGTGATCCCGGGCACGGGATAGGCAACTGAACACGGAGTAGCACGGGCAGGGCCCCCGGGGACGTATCCCCGGGGGCCCTGTGGCGTCACCCATTACTGGCGCGGGCGACGCTCCCCGTGCGAGCCGTTCAGGGCTGGATCACCGACACGTACACGTCGGTGTTGCCGTACTGCGAGGTGCAGTCAACCGGCGGAGCTGGCTTCGGGACCGCGACCGAAGAGGCGCTGGTGGCGCTCTTGCCGGTGTCCTTGCCGCCGTCGGTCTTGTCCGGTTGGGCAAGGCCGTTGTCGGAGAGGTAGGCCTGGTACGCATCTACCGCCGAGCAACCAGCGCCTGTGCGGGAGTCGGTGTAGATGAACCACGCCGAGCTCGCCCCGGACACGAGGGTGTTGTAGTCACCCCAGAACTGCCGCTGGAGGTTGTTCTGGGCGCTGACGGCAGGGTCGCTCGACACGGTCGAGACCTTCTGAATTGCGGTCCACGCGCCGCCCACCGGCAAGGAGGAGTAGTACGAGTCGATCGTCGCGTTCCCGGTGCCGAAGGTGCTCGGGTCGACCGCCTTCAGGCCCTGCCACGCCAGGTCGACGCGGCCGGTCGCCGAGACATCGAGCCCCGGGAAGAACGCGTATCCCTGAGCCGACGAGCTCACCGTCGTCAGCGAGCCCCAGGTCTGGCCGCGGTCGGCGGACTTGGTGACGACCGTCCGCCCACCGCCGGATGTCAACGTCGTCCACGCGGCGTACACGGTCGTACTGTCCGGACGCGGGTCAGCGGCGATGACCGGGAAGCTGTCCGTGCGGAAGTTCGCCCCTGGGATCGGGTCCTGGATGTCGGCGACCGGGCCGACCGTCGTCGGCCGCGTCCACGACTCGCCTCCATCACGAGACACGGTGACGACCTGAGAGGAACCCTGCTCGAACGCGACGTAGGCCGTGCCGTCGGGGCCCACGGTGCTCGACGTGCCCTGACGACCGTTCCCGGTGCCGTTGTTCCCGGCCGGCGAGAGCTGCTTGGGCGCTCCGAACGACACCCCACCGTTGGTCGACGTCGCGACCATCACCGGCTCGTTGCCGTAGCCGCGGGCCGTGGCCGACCGGAATGCCGTCCACGACACGTAGACCCTGCCGAAGTACGGGCTGGTCGAGGTGTGGTCGACCGTGATCCAGTTCTTGTCGTTGAACTGGGCCGAGTTGGTCCGCGTGGTCGCGACCACCGGCGCTGACCACGTCACTCCGTCGTCGTCGGAGTACGAGACGATGATCTGCTCGAAGCCCTTCAGCGCCGGGATCGTCGCGAGGCTGGCGTAGTAGGCGCGAGCCCCCGTCGCGTACGAGTAGCCGCCGTGGCCGTCGGGCTTGGGCCCGAAGGCGATGACAGGGTCACCATCGGAGATGACGCCCGCGAGGGCCCAGGACGCCTGGTCATCGAGAAGCCCGTTGTTGGTCCACGACTGCCCGCCGTCGCTGGACAGGTAGATCCCTGACGTGCCCACTCCGGGGAAGAACCCACAGTCCGACGGTGCCGCATCGGGGCCCCGCACCGGTCCGGGCCCGCACGGCGGCTGGTTCTGCTCATCGTTCGATCCAGCGATCAGCCGATTCGGATTCGTCGGATCGACCGCGATCGTCGGTTCGTTCTGCTTGTTCGTCGGGAAGACGGAGGTGGTGTTCGACGTGGCATCGCCGGCGACCTGGGGATTGTTGGCCTGGACGTCCACGGTCGCAGCCTGCGCGGCGACCGGCCAGACAACAAGCGATGCCGCGAGGGCGGCGGCGGCGAATGATCGTTTCATGATGTGGGGCTCCAATCGTGAGAAGGGTTTCCCACCACCGGCCAAGGCGCCACACGAGGCGGATCGCAGTCGGTGGGGTCAGTCCGTAACTGCGGGACCACACTAAGGCAAGCCTTGCTTTCTACGGCAGCCCCCAATCCGCTCTCCAGTGCCACGAGCGATTCGACGCGATCCTGTCCTGGAGGGTCGCCGCAGAGAACGTCAAGATCTCCGCACGGTCCGTGCGAACCACGCTAGACCGCGCGCTGCGGCCGATCGATCGGTGGGCCGCGTGCCTCGCCGAAGTGCACTCCCTCAAGCACAGACGAGAGACGCCAGCCGCGAAACTCCGCTGACCTAGCCGTTGGGCACTGGCCATGAGATCACACGACCAGGCCGGGGTGCCGCATCCCTGTGAAGGCCGGTTTGCGGTTTGCCTATCTACTCGGCGCGCGGGTACGTAGGCTGCTGCTAGGGCTTACCCGGGTTGCCGGCTGAATCGTCCTGTCGATCCTCAACGATCTATCGGTACCCGGTGGCAGTGGAGGAGAGTCATGGAGTTCAGGGGGCGGCTCGTCGGAAGCCTGGGTGATGCGCCCGGGGGCGACAGCGCGATCATCCGCGCCGAACTGTTCAGCGAAGACCAGATGTCCCGGCATGCCCTGAGCTTGGCGGACAGCCAGGTGGTCGTGAAGCGGGCCAAGCCGATGACCACGCTGCTGAGACGCGTCGAGCAGAACCGGGCCAGCTTGCTACGCAGCTATGACGTGACGGTGGCCGACATCGGGGCCGAGCGTCCGATAACGCCATCGGCCGAGTGGCTGGTGGACAACTTCCATGCGGTGGAGCAGCAGATCCGCCAGATTCGGAAGGATTTGCCGAGGGGCTACTTCCGGTTGCTGCCGAAATTGGGCCCCGGCTTCCTTGAGGGTCATCCCCGGGTCTTCGGAATCGTGTGGGCCTATGTAGCCCACACCGACAGCAACCTCGATGCTGACCAGCTCGGCCGGTTCGTCGGTGTCTATGAGTCCCGCCAAGCCTTGAGTCTCGGCGAACTGTGGGCTGTCCCGATCCATCTGCGGATCGTGCTGGTGGAGAATCTACGTCGGATAGCAGAGCTCATGGTGGATGCTAGTCGTGACCGGCAGCGGGCTGATCGGGTGGCTGACCGGCTACTCGGCCTGGACGGGGAAGCGGTCTCGCTGGCTGTGGCGCTGCCCTCCAAGGACACGTTCAAAGTGTCCCGGTCGTTCGTCGTCCAGATGATGCGGCGGTTGACCGAGCACCGGGTGGAAGATGCTTTGCACTGGTTGGATCGTGTCGTCATGGAGCGTGGCTGGGACGTTGCGGAACTGATCCAGGGCGAGCATCACGGGCAGGCGGCCGCGACCGTCACCATGCGCAACATATTCAGGTCTCTACGGCTCCTGACCGACGTGAACTGGGAGGACTGGCTTGAATCGGTGAGCCTGCTCGAAGAGGAGCTCAGGACCAGCCGCACCTACCCGTCGTCGGACTTCGGCACCCGCAACCTCTATCGGTCGGCGATCGAGGAGCTCGCCCGCGGCTCGGGGCAAGCGGAGATGGCCGTGGCTCGCCTCGTCCTGGGCTTGTCCGGAACTGCGCCAGACGACGTGGGCCGCGAGGTCGGGTACTGGCTGATGGACGAGGGGCGAAGGCACCTGGAGTCCCTCCTGCGTTACCGGCCGCCCTGGCGACAGCGAT
This sequence comes from Propionibacteriales bacterium, assembly GCA_038317635.1. Lineage (GTDB taxonomy): Bacteria > Actinomycetota > Actinomycetes > Propionibacteriales > Propionibacteriaceae > Fen-668. Next base: position 23,386 of record JBBQBP010000036.1, on the reverse strand, counting down.
GGTTGCGGGTGTTCAAGGGCGGCGGGCTGATCTTCTACTTGCTCACTGCAGCGGTTCTCACCCTCGCGCTGGCGTTCGTCCTGGTGTGGCTGATGGCCGGCCTCGCCCCGTCATCCTGGTCCGATCTGTGGGTGATCGGCCTGGCACTGTTGGCGGTTGTTCCGGCCAGCGAAGTGGTCCTTGACGCCATCAACCGGGTAACCACACGCATCCTGCCGGCCACGCCGCTGCCGGGTCTGCACCTCAGTGAGGGTGTTCCCGAGGAACTGCGCACTCTGGTGGTGGTTCCCACACTGCTGACTTCGCCAGCCGGTGTCGAGGAATTGTTGGGCGCCCTTGAGACCCACTTCCTCGCCAATGATTCCGGCGAACTCTACTTTGCCGCTCTCACCGATTGGGCCGACAGCGAGATCGAGGTCAGCCCTGCCGACGAGGCGTTGCTGGCCGCCGCCACCGACGGCATTCGAGTGCTCAACGAGAAATACCCGCATCGCTTCTTCTTGTTCCACCGCCGCCGGGTCTTCAACCCGTCCGAGGGCGTGTGGATGGGGTGGGAGCGGAAGCGGGGCAAGCTCGAGGAGTTGAACCGTTTGCTGCGTGGAGCCACCGACACCACCTATCTACCGTTCGAGGGCAGGATGCCGGGCCGGTTCCGATACGTCATCACCTTGGACTCCGATACCCACTTGCCGAGGGACGCTGCCAGACGGCTGGTAGAGAAACTGGCCCATCCGTTGAACCGTGCCAGGCTCGACCCGGAGGGCAAGGCAGTGTTACGGGGTTACGCCATCCTGCAGCCGAGGGTGACACCGTCCCTGCCGGTGACCGAGGACACGTCACTGCTCCAGGCCGCCTGCACCACACCCCAAGGGCTTCACGCATACGCTTTCCCCGTCTCAGACGTCTATCAGGACTTCTTCGGCGCAGGCTCCTTCGCTGGCAAAGGGATCTACGACATCGACGTCCTCAGCCAACTCGTCGAGGGTCGGATCCCGCAGAATCGGGTGCTCAGCCATGACCTTCTGGAAGGAAACCTCTCCCGATCGGGGGTGGTCTCCGACGTGGAGGTGGTGGAGGCGTTCCCGACCTCTTATGAGGTGGCGATGTCGCGGGACCTTCGCTGGACTCGCGGCGACTGGCAGCTTCTTCCCTGGGCCTTGGGGAGCCGCGAACCGATCAGCGCGCTGGGCCGATGGAAGATGCTGGACAACATGCGGCGGTCGCTGGTGTCGGTCATGCTCGTGCTCGGCTTCCTCATCGCGCTGGCCTCACCCATGCCCGAGTCCGCCGGTGTCTGGCTTGGATTGATGGCTCTGGTGTTCTACGCGGTTCCGCTGTGGTCGGCAATCTCCGAACTGATGCCGATCGCCGAGCACGTGACGCTGCGTAGCCACTTGGCTGCGGCTACGACGGACCTGGGCAGGGCGTTGGCGCTCGGCTCCCTCAACCTGGTCTTCCTTGCCCATCGGGCGGTGGCGTTCTCGGACGCGATCGTGCGCACCCTGTGGCGGATCTCGGTCAGTCGACGCCACCTGTTGGAGTGGACCACCACAGCAGCGGCCCAGCAGCGGGCCAAAGGCACGCTGTCCAGATTCCTGCGCTTCATGGCTCCTGGCCTGGCGCCCGCGGTACTGGCTCTGGCGATCGCTGCCGCGCGAGGTTGGACTCAGTTGGCTATTGCCGTCGCGCCAGCGATGTTGTGGCTCTTTGCACCGGTGATCGCCTACCAGGCCAGTCGCATCAGGGAGCGGGTCGAGCTGGCCCCAGGCGACGAGGCGTTGGCCGACCTACGGCTGGTCGCTCGAAGGACCTGGGAGTTCTTCGTAGCTTTCGTGACCGAGGCCGACCGGCACCTGCCTCCGGACAACTACCAGGAATCCCCCAAGCCGCTGGTGGCCCACCGCACCTCCCCCACGAATATCGGGCTCTACCTGCTGACTGTGGTCAGCGCCAGGGACTTCGGCTGGATCGGCGTCGTTGAGGCTTGCGATCGGCTGGACGCGACACTGAACTCCATGGTCGAGCTCGAGCACGAGTCCGGGCACCTCTACAACTGGTACGACACGCAGACCGGGCAACCCCTGCAACCCCGTTACATCTCCTCGGTGGACAGCGGGAACCTGGCTGGCCACCTGCTGACCCTGGCCAATACGTGCGCGGAGTGGCGGGCGGACCCGACTCGCGCGGGCTGCCGCCCGCCGGGGATCCTGGACGGACTCGCACTGGTCCGAGCGACCATGCCCAGCGAGGTCACGGTCGGCAGCGCTCCGCTTCTCGGCCACCGCCTGGACCGTGTCGAAGAGGCGATTCGTCGTCTCACCGACAGCGCGGGAGTGGCCGAGTTGGCCAGCCTGGAGGCGCTGGTGGAAAGCCTGGACGGGGTGCCCGGGCTGGACCTGTATGCCCATACGTCCATCGCGGCCCTGGCCGCCACGATCGCCTCCCAGCGTCGCGACCGCGCGCTGACTCCCGTGCAGATGGATGGACTCGTCGGCCGGCTGGAGCAGTTGGAGACACTGACCCGCGACACCGTCAACGCCACGGACTTCACTCTGCTCCTCGACCCCAGCCGGAAGCTGTTGTCGGTCGGCTATCAGGTTGCGGAGCGTCAGCGGGACGACAGCTGCTACGACCTCTTGGCGTCTGAGTGCCGGTTGGCCAGCTTCATCGGAATCGCCAAGGGCGACCTCCCCGCACGGCATTGGGCCCGGCTCGGCCGTGGCATGACCGCCGCCGTACACCGGGCCGTGCTGCTCAGCTGGTCGGGCTCCATGTTCGAGTATCTGATGCCTGCACTGGTGATGCGTAGCCCTGCTCAGGGCCTCCTGACGAGCACCTGCCGTCGAGTGGTTCGCCGGCAGCAACAGTACGGGTTGGAGAAGAAGGTCCCCTGGGGAGTCTCCGAATCCGGCTACAACGCACGAGACCGCGACCTGAACTATCAGTACTCGCCCTTCGGAGTGCCCGGGCTGGGGATTGTTCGTGGCTTGGCCGACAACCTGGTGGTCGCCCCGTACGCGACTGCGCTCGCGGCGATGTTCGAGCCCGACCAGGCTGCGAAGAACTTCCGCGCCCTCGCCACGGCGGGAGGGCTTGGCAAGTACGGATACTACGAGGCGATCGACTTCACGTCGCGCCGGGTGCCGCGGGGGGAGAAGTCTGTGGTGATCCGCAGCCACATGGCCCACCACCAGGCGATGACCATCGTGGCCATCAACAACGTCATCCACGACGAAGTCATGAGGGAGAGGTTCCACGCCGAGCCGATGGTCAGGGCCGCCGAACTCCTGCTGCAGGAACGTGCCCCACGCTGGGTGCCGGTGGTGCACGCCCGCCGCGAGGAAGCTGTGACCACGAGGGTCATCAAGGCCGTCCTGCCGCCGTCCGAGCGCACCTTCCTCGACGCCGCGGCGCTCAACCCGGCCATCCACGTGATGTCGAACGGCCGCCTGACCTCCGTGCTGACCCCCGCGGGCGGAGGACAACTACGGTGGCAGGGTGTTGCGATCACCCGTTGGCACCCGGACCCGATTGGTGAGGCGACCGGGGACTACCTCTACTTGCGAGACGAGCGCTCGGGGGACGTCTGGTCTACGGGGCTGGAGCCGTGCCTGGTTGAGCCGGATTCCTACGAGGTCAGGTTCGCTGAGGATAGGGCCACATTCCTGACACGCCGCAGCGACTGGGAGACCGTGGTAGATCACCACGTGTCACCCGAAGCAGACGCTGCCGCCAAGCGCCTGGTGATCCGCAACCTCGGCCCGCGGCCAGGTGCGATCCGGGTGACCTCCTACGCCGAACTGGTGCTCGCCGTCGCCGCGGACGACGACGCTCATCCCGCCTTCTCGAAGATGTTCGTGCAGACCGAGTTCCTGCCCCGGCTCAATGCCATCATCGCGACCCGGCGGCGACGGTCCGCAAGCGACCCCAAGGTGTGGGTGGCCCACTTCGTGGTCCCCGGGCCCGGCACGGGGCCCCTGGCCGTGCTGGCCGAGACTGATCGGGCGGCCTTCCTTGGCCGTAACCGAACACCCGGTGACCCCCAGCGACCACACTCGGACTCCCCCGACCCCGGCGCCACCGGCTTCACCCTGGACCCCATACTGTCGCTCTCCGTCCGTGTCGAGGTGACCGACCGCGACCCCGCACGCCTGATGTTCTGGACCGCCGTCGGGGAGACTCGCGATCAAGTCATCCAACTGATCGAGCAGCATTCGAACAGCGCGGCCCATGACCGGGTCGCGATGCTCAGCTGGACCACCAGCCAGGTCCAACTGCGCTACCTCGGACTCACGCACGATGACGCCGCCTACTTCCAGACTCTGGCTGGTCACGCCCTCTACCCCGACCTCGCACTGCGGGCCCCGCCCGCAGCTCTCGCCGCCGCCCGATCCCAGGCCGACCTGTGGCCGCTGGGTATCTCTGGAGACCTGCCCCTGGTGGTCGTACGCATCGACGACCCGGCCGACCTCGAGCTGGCCCGGCAGATCCTCATGGCGGCCAACTATTGGCACTTGAAGCGGTTCGCCGTCGACGTGGTACTTCTCAACGAGCGGGCCACCTCGTACGTACAGGAGTTGCAGCAGAGCCTGCAGGAGCTGGCGATGACCACCCCGCCCGGCCCGATGTCCCACGGGGCCGGGCAGGTGTTCATATTGCAGAGGGATCAACTGGCCACCACGTGCGCTGAGGCGCTGATGGCTGCGGCTGCGGTGGTACTCATCGCCCGTCGCGGTGACCTGGCCACCCAACTCCGCCAGGCGAGCGATGAACGCTCACGATCGCGCTGGCGTGGCCGCCCGCGGCGACTCACTACTCGCTCACTGCCCAACGCGAGTATCGGCCCCCTGCTGCACCACAACGGATTCGGCGGGTTCGACCCCGATACGGGCGAATACGTTGTGAGGGTCAGCGTCGAAGAGCCCACACCGGCGCCTTGGATCAACGTCCTGGCCAACTCGTCCTTCGGGACCCTGATCAGCGCTGACGGAGTCGGCAACACGTGGTGGCGCAACAGCCGAGACAACCAGCTCACCCCTTGGCGAAACGACCCGGTCTCTCCACAGGTCTCTGAAGCCATCTACGTTCGCGATGATCTGACCGGCGAAGTCACGTCAGCCACCATGGCCCCGATGCACGACGGGACCAAGACTGCTCGCCACGGGTTCGGCTACACCTGCTACGCCCATGCCACCGACAACCTGGAGCTCGAGCAGACGGTGTTTGTCGCTCCTGAAGACCCGGTCAAGCTCTCCTCGATCCGGGTGACCAATACGTCGCCGATTCACCGGACCATCACCGTCATCTCCTACGCCCAACCAGTTCTGGGGATGGACCTAGGCAAAGCCCAGCGGCACCTGGTCACCGCCTTCGACGATGAGCTGCGTGTACTGACCGCGAGCAACCCGTGGGGGACGCAGTTCCCCGGACAGCTGTGCTTCGTCGACCATGCCGGCCTACAGGAATCCTGGACCGCCGACCGGAAGGAATTCCTGGGCGTTCGCGGCAGCACCGACTGGCCGCGGTCCCTCGCGTCCGCCCAGCTGTCTGGGGCGGTTGGCGCTGGGCTCGATCCCTGTCTGGCAATGCAGCACCGGATACGCCTGGCTCCCGGCGAAACCCACCGAGGGCTCGTCCTGCTGGGCGCAGCGGACAGTCCCGAGCGACTTGCCGAGCTGGTCATCAAGTACCGGGGATTGGACCCCGAGGTGCTCCTGGGGGAGGTCAGGGACAGCTGGCGATCCCGGTTGACACGGATCGAAGTGAATACCCCCGACGCCAGCTTCAACGTGATGATGAACGGGTGGCTGCTGTATCAGACCCTCGCCTGCCGGATGCTGGCCCGATCCGGCTTCTACCAAGCCTCCGGGGCGTACGGCTTCCGCGACCAGCTGCAGGACTCGATGTCGATAGTGTTGACGGAACCGGCCCTGGCCCGGACACACCTGCTCAAGGCCGCGGCTCGACAGTTCCTTGACGGTGATGTCCAGCACTGGTGGCTTCCCGAGACTGGCGCCGGTATCCGTTCCAGGATAAGCGACGACCCGATCTGGCTCGCGGCCGCGGCAGCTCGCTATCTGGTCGTCACCGGCGACACCAGCATCCTCGACGAGCCCGTGGACTTCCTTGACGGTGATTCCCTGACCGAGGGGGAGGCCGAGAGGTTCTTCCAGCCTGCGCCAGCGAACCGGCCTCGGTCCCTGTACGACCACTGCGTCCTTGCCCTGACCTGGGCATTCCCCACCGGGCGCCACGGCCTGCCGCTGATCGGTACTGGCGACTGGAACGACGGGATGAATCGCGTCGGGGCGGGCGGTGCCGGCGAGAGCACCTGGCTCGGCTGGTTCCTGCACACCACTCTCGGCCAGTTCCTTCCTATCGCTGAAGCACGCGGTGACGCAGCGTTCGTGGCCGCCGGCCGGAGTCAGCAGGAGCGCCTGCTGGTCGCCCTCGAAACCGACGGCTGGGATGGTCAGTGGTACCGGCGGGGATACTTCGACGACGGCACACCTCTGGGTTCCAGCAGTCGACCCGAATGCCGCATCGACTCCATAGCCCAAAGCTGGGCCGTGCTGTCCGGGGCAGCGCAACCCGAGCGGGCAATGGAGGCAATGGAACAGGCCCACGCCCAGCTGGTGCTCCCCGACCAGCGCATCTCGAAGCTGTTCACCCCGCCCTTCGACATCTCTGATCCTGACCCTGGATACGTACGCGCCTACCCGCCGGGGGTCCGGGAGAACGGTGGCCAGTACACCCACGGCGCCACCTGGTCAGTCTTCGCTTGGGCAGCGCTCGGCCGTCGAGACCGCGCCGCCGAAGTGTTCGCCCTCCTCAACCCGGTGAACCATGCCCTGACCACCAGCACGGCTGGCACCTACCGGGTGGAGCCTTACGTCGTAGCCGCAGACATCTACGGCGAACCTCCGCACCTCGGACGCGGAGGCTGGACCTGGTACACAGGGTCGGCAGGTTGGCTGTACCGGGCTGGACTGGAAGCCATTCTCGGCCTCCACCCACAAGGTCACCACCTGGTCATCAAGCCCTGCCTCCCGCACGATTGGCGACAGGTCAGCGTCCGCTACCGTCACGGGACGGCGACCTATGACCTGGACATGCGCGCCGATGGCGCCGATGGCCAAGGCGAAGTGAGCCAACTCATTCTCGACGGCCGTGAGTTGGCGGTCATCCCGGATGCCCGAATACTCCTCGTCGATGACGGCAACACCCATTGGGTGACCGTGCGAATCGATGGCCGATCCAACCCTCATTCAGATGCGGCGCCCGGGAACGCCCCGCCCGCTTGAGTGCGATGTTGGCCTCCTGCCCAGTCACCGCGGAGTTACCGGGTTGGCGCCGGGGACCAGACACCGGCCCTGTTCGCCGTACCGGGACAGTGAATGGGTCCTATGACGGTTCGGGTCTCCGGGCAACGGGTGGCACTGCGACGTCAAGCCCCGACGGGTGAACCAACAGGCAGCGGCTGACGTTTATCTAGCTGGGCTCACCAGACGAGACTGTGGGCACTGAGACGTCGGGTCCGTCCGACGCCGGAGGCGAAGGAGGCAGCATGGAACGTCGCACCGTCTTTCAGCTACTCGGTCTCAGCGCCCTCGCCCTCGGCGGAGTGTCCGCGTGCGGCAGCAGCAACTCGACGACGCCGGGGGGCGCCACACCCACCGCCCAGAGTGCTCTGCGGATCCCCTTGGCGGACATCCCCGTGGGAGGTGGCGTGATCTGGGCAGCGGACAAGGTCGTCGTCACCCAGGCAACCGCCGGGCAGTACAAGGCCTTCTCCGCCGTCTGCCAGCACCAGGGGTGCCTCGTCGATTCCATTGAAGGCATGAACATCGTGTGTCCCTGCCACGGGTCCGCCTACTCGATCGTTGACGGCTCTGTTGTGAACGGGCCCACCGCCAAGCCGCTGATCCCTATGTCGTCCAGCACCGAGGGAACCGATCTCGTCGTCTCGTAGGGCGGGCGGAAGGCACCCCAGGGTCTTCGCTCCGGCGATCAGCGACGGCGCCAACGGTATTGCCGCCCTCGCCGGACTGGGGTTCTCCGGGGGCGACCTCGTGTGAGTACCAGAGGTGGGCAGAGCCCACGAGCACCCCGGCAAAGCCGGTGAGCATGAGCCAGGTGAGAGGCCGGCCGGTGGCAAACTCGCTTGGTGCGCGGAGCACGGCGATGAGCATGAGCGCGATCATGAACGCCTCGACCTGCAGCATCAACCGGATGGCGATCCATCGCGGATCAGCCGACGTGCCGATGGCCCTCATCACGGACGCGGAGTTCAGCGACATCGCTGCTCGCCCGGCGGCATCGGGACCACGAGCGAATCGATGCGATCCTGTGCGGCCGGGTCGCCGCAGAGGACGTCGAGATCTCCGCACGGTCCGTACGCACCACGCTGGACCGAGCCTTGCGGCCGGTCAATCGGTGGGCCGCCCGCAGGCTCCTCAAGGAAGCGCGCGAGAAAGTGTGGGAGAACACCCTGCAGTTATGGCGGGCGAAGTCGTCCGATGAGAGCGGCTACGCCGAGCGGCTCGCTGAACTCGAGCTGCTCAGCGCTGCCAAGATCGCCGACCTGGTCGGGCCCGGGCACGTCCTCCTTCGACTGGCCGTCGCAGGGTTCGGGGTCTCATTGCCACCCGAAGATGGAGGTCTCCTCGGCGAGGACGGGAGAGTGGTTGGCGACCAGCATCGATCCGGACGCTCCGACGAGCGCTGGCTTCTGGCACCATCAACAGCCACCCGGCAGCGGCCGAGAGTTCTATGCTGAGCGGGCCGGACATTCGCAGCGCCACCCAGTCGGGGATGCCTGGTTGGCCTGATCGGAGGCTCCCCATGACACAGCCGTCGTTGGTCGGGGGTGAGCCGGCCGTTCCGTCCGAGCTGGTGTGGTCCTGGTGGGTCGGCGGGACGCGTCACGACGCTCGCGACCTGGAGTTCGCCCTGTCTGCGGCCAAGAGCGGGGAAGGGTTCGTGTGGGTGGGGCTCCACAAACCCAGCGAAAGCACCGTTGCCGGCCTGGGCGAGGTCCTCAACATCCACGAGCTCGTCATCGCCGACGCCGTCCACGGACACCGGCGCTCGAAACTCGAACAGTACGACGAGAACCTGTTCATGGTCGCCTCTACCGTCTCCTACGTCGAACGCGACGAGCAGCAGACGGTGCCCGAGATCGTCAGCACCGGTGAGCTGATGATCATCCTCGGGCCGCACTGGGTGGTCACCTCTCGCCAGCGCGGGAAATCCCGCATGCCCGAGGTACGCGCACTGGTGGAGAAGGTCTCCCGCGACATGCCCGAAGGCCCTTGGCAGGTGCTGCACGCTTGTCTCTCGATCGCGATCGACGACTTCGTTCGGGTGGTCGGCCAGATGCAGGATGACGTCGAGGACGCCGAGGAACTGGTCTTCGGCCAGACCCGTGGTGTGGAGATCGACCGGCCCTACCAGATCAAGCGGGAACTGATCGAGTTCCGCCGCTGCGTCTCTCCGCTGTGCAGTCCTTTGACACAGCTGGCGACGTACGACGTCGCGCTCGTCCCTGACGATGCCCGTCCCTACTTCCGGGACCTGAGCGATCTGGTGCAGGAAGTGCGCGAGAACGTCCACACCATGGAGGACCAGCTGACCAACATCCTGCAGGCCGCGCTCGCCCTGGTTTCCGTCAAGGACAACCGGGACATGCGGAAGATCTCGGCCGCGGTCGCCATCTTGGCCGTGCCCACCACGCTCGGAGCCGTCTACGGGATGAACTTTGTCAACATCCCGAGCTGCGCTGGGAGTACGGCTACTTCGTGTTGATGGGGGTCAACGCGACCCTCATGCTCGTGCTCTACCTGATCTTCCGAAGAATTCGCTGGCTGTGACGACCCAGCAGAGCCTGCGATCAGCGACAGGGGCCGAGACCTGCCACGATTGAACGTATGGGACCAAAGAAGCGCCCGAAACTCGATAACGAGCTGTACGAGGCTCAGCTCACCAAGCTCCAGGCCGAGCTGGTGGAGATGCAGGAATGGATGCGTACCGAGGGCAAGCGCCTGGTCGTGATCTTCGAGGGCCGTGACGCTGCGGGCAAGGGCGGCGCGATCAAGCGCATCATGGAGTACCTCAACCCACGCGTCGCACGCATCGTGGCTCTGCCGGCCCCCACCGAGCGCGAACGAACCCAGTGGTACTTCCAGCGCTACATCGAGCACCTCCCGGCCGCCGGCGAGATCCGCCTGCTCGACCGCTCGTGGTACAACCGGGCCGGCGTCGAACGGGTCATGGGTTACTGCACGGCCGCCGAGTACCAGCGCTTCCTGCGGCAGTGCCCGATCTTCGAGCAGATGCTTGCCGAGGACGGCATCATGCTTCGCAAGTACTGGTTCTCCGTCTCCGGCAAGGAGCAGGATCGACGATTCCGCTCGCGCCTCACGGACCCGATGCGCCGCTGGAAGCTGTCCCCCACCGATCTGGAGTCACTGACCCGTTGGGAGGACTACAGCAGGGCGAAGGACGAGATGTTCGTGCACACGGACCTGCCCGGAAACCACTGGCGCGTGGTCGAGGCAGAGGACAAGAAGCGAGCCCGTCTCAACATGATCGCCGACCTCCTGGCTTCGGTGCCCTACGAGAAGGTCAAGCGCCCCCATCTCAAGCTACCGAAGCGGCCCGCGTCCACCGGCTACCGCAGGACTGAACGCGACCTGCAGCTCTACGTCGCCGACTTCGCAGCCACACTCCAGCGCTCGGGGGAGCGTCCCGAGAAGTACGTCGATCCCGAGGACGCGGACCTGCGCACTCCCGACGAACCTGCACCCCCGGTCGCCCCGAAGCCAGCGGTGCGTCGGACGCGCGCACGGACCATCCCCAACCCCGTTGCCCAACCGACGGAGGCGGAGACCGTCTCCGAGTCCTGACGCCTCAGCTCAGCGCCGGAGCGACGCCGCGGTGAGGGCCGGGTTCACGTATGCGCTGTCGAACGGGTTCGGCGTCGTACCTGGCGTCACGATCTGGTCGATGCGGTCGAGGACCTCCGGCGACAGGGTGATGTCGGCGGCGGGCAGCTGAGTGGTGAGCTGGTCCATGGTCCGCGGGCCGATGATCGCGCTCGTGACCGCGGGATGGTTCACGACGAACGCGATCGCCATCTCCACGAGTGTCATGCCGTTGTCCTCGGCGAGGGTCGCGAGCGCGTCGGCCGCGTCGAGCTTCCCGGCGTTGGCGGGGGCGTCGAGGGAGTACCGCTGGTTGAAGACTCCGTTGGCGCCGCGACCGACGGACGGCGTGGGCGTCTCGACACCCTTGCGCCACTTCCCGCTCAGCCAGCCGCCGGCCAGCGGCGAGTAGCAGATCACGCTCAGGTGGTGACGCAGCGCGGTGGGCAGAACGTCGACCTCGGGCGTACGGACCAGCAGCGAGTACGAGAGCTGCTCACTCACCGGTCGTACGAGCAGTCGGTCTCGCGCGGCCCACTGCGTCTCGACGATCTGGCTGGCCTGGAAGGCGGAGTGCCCGACGTAGAGGATCTTGCCCTGGCGTACGAGGTCGGTGAGGGCGGCCAGCGTCTCCTCGATGTTGGTGCCGGGGTTGGGGCGGTGGAGCTGGTACAGGTCGATGTGATCCGTGCCCAGGCGCCGCAGCGAGTTCTCCACCTCGGTGACGATCCAGCGCCGCGACGCACCGTGGTGGTTGCGTTCCGAGCCCATGTTGCCCTGGAACTTGGTGGCCAGGACGACGTCGTCGCGGCGCCCCTGGAGCGCCTTGCCCACGATCTCCTCGGACTCGCCCTGTGAGTACACGTCGGCGGTGTCGACGAAGTTGATGCCGGCATCGAGCGCGGTGTGGATGATGTTCACGCAGTCGTCGTGGTCCGCGTTGTTCATGCCCCCGAACATCATCGTTCCCAGGCAGAGGTTGCTGGCCTGGACCCCGGTGTCTCCCAGACTGCGGTACTGCATCGCGTACTTCCTCTCGTCGTCGAACGGGCGCACGACCCGCCTTCTCCATCCCAGCCCTTGTGCCGCAAGAAGGGAAGATACCAACCAGGTACGGATGGTACCCCGGTCGGAGCCTAGGAGATCTTGCGGCGGTACGTGATCATCGCGAACACGTACGCGATCACGAGGATCCCGACGCACCAGGCGAGGGCGACCCAGATGCTGCTGCCGACCGGTTGCGAGGTGAACAGGTCCCGGATCGCGTTGACGATCGAGGTCACCGGCTGGTTCTCGGCGAACCACCGCACCGGACCGGGCATGGTCGCGGTCGGCACGAACGCGGAGCTGATGAACGGCAGGAAGATCAGCGGGTACGAGAACGCACTCGCACCGTCCACAGTCTTCGCCGAGAGGCCCACGATCACGGCGAGCCATGTCAGCGCGAGCGTGAACAGGATCAGGATGCCGGTGACCGCGAGCCACGCCAGGACGCCTGCCCCTGAGCGGAAGCCCATCAGCAGGGCCACCAGGACGACCACCAGCAGCGAGATGAGGTTCGCGACCAGCGAGGTCAAGACGTGTGCCCACAGCACCGACGACCGTGCGATCGGCATCGAGTGGAACCGTTCGAAGATGCAGCCCTGCAGGTCGAGGAAGAGCCGGTACGCGGTGTACGCGATGCCCGAGGCGATCGTGATCAGCAGGATGCCGGGCAGCAGGTAGCTGACGTACGAACCCGATCCCGTGTTGATCGCGCCGCCCAGCACGTACACGAACAGCAGCATCAACGCGATCGGCGTGACCGCGGTCGTGATGATCGTGTCGAGACTGCGCGTGATGTGCTTCAAGGACCGTCCGGTGAGAACGGCGGTGTCGCCGACGAAGTGGGTCATCACTGCTCCTTGCTGGTGTTGGTCGATGAGGCGGTGACCGTCGGGCGGTCGCTCGTGCGGTCGTCACCCACGATCGCGAGGAAGACGTCTTCGAGAGTGGGCTGCTTCTCCACGTACTCGACGGTGGCCGGCGGGAGCAGCGCCTTGAGCTCGGCAAGGGTGCCGTTCACGATGATCCGGCCGTCGTGAAGGATCGCGATCTGGTCCGCGAGCTGCTCGGCTTCGTCGAGGTACTGCGTCGTGAGCAGAACCGTCGTTCCATGCGCTGCCAGCTCCTTGACTGCTTCCCACACCTCGAGGCGGCCCTGGGGGTCGAGCCCGGTCGTCGGCTCGTCGAGGAAGATGACTGGCGGGTTCCCGATCAGGCTCATGGCGATGTCGAGGCGGCGCCGCATACCGCCCGAGTACGTCGACACCCGCCGGGTAGCCGCGTCGGCCAGCCCGAAGCGAGTGAGGAGCCCGTCGGCAATCACGCCGGGGTCCTTGAGGTGGCGGAGCCGCGCGACCAGGACGAGGTTCTCGCGCCCGTTGAGGATCTCGTCGACCGCGGCGAACTGTCCCGTGAGGCTGATCGAGCTTCGTACGTCCGCGGGTCGCGTGGCCACCTCGAAGCCGTTGACGTCGGCCGTGCCCGCGTCGGCCTTGATCAGCGTCGACAGGATCTTCACGACGGTGGTCTTTCCAGCACCGTTGGAGCCGAGCAGGGCGAAGATGCTGCCCCGTGCGACGTCGAAGTCGACGCCGTGGAGCACCGCTACCTTCCCGTACGACTTCTCGAGGCCCCGCACGTGGATGGCAGGAGTCTGTACGGCTGTGGTTGTCACATCGATTCCCTTCGTTACGCGTCGCTGTCGGCGACGCTGTCGATGGCCTTGGTGAGCCGTACGCGCTCCTTGTTGATCCACTGCCCCTCGGAGTAGTTCGCCAGGAACGTCTCGGCGAACAGCACGGGGTCCTCGCCGACGATGGCCCGGATCGGGGTTCCGTCCGCCGCGCTCTGCTCGAACAGATCAGCGAGGTCGGCGAGCATCGTCATCATGAGCGCGCCGTTCGTGATGGACCCGAAGTACATGAGGTACCGCTCGAGCGCCTCGATCGCCGTGCGGTAGTTCGCGGGCAGGTGCTCGATGCGCTTCTTGTACTGCTTGTACTGTTTCTTCTCCTCGAGCGAACCAGTCACCAGCTCGATCCAACGTGCAGCCATTGTTATCTCTCTCCTTGGTGGAGCTGTTCCAGGCGTTCGGCGAGGAAGCTCCACGTCGTCCAGAACTCGTCGAGGTACTGCTGTCCCTGCGCATTCAGCGAGTAGACCTTGCGCGGGGGCCCCTTCTCGGACGGGACCTTCTCCACGTCCACAAGGCTTTTCTGCTCGAACCGCACCAGCACGGCGTAGACCGTGCCTTCGACGATGTCCGAGAACCCCTGCTCGCGGAGCCGCGCCGTGATCTCGTACCCGTAGGCCGATCGAGCGGCGAGGATCGCGAGCACGAGTCCCTCCAGCGTCCCCTTGAGCATCTCCGTCATCTGCCTGCCCACGGAACGCCTCCCATCTACTCAGCGGTACTGACTACTGGTAGATAGTAACACTGAATACCGACCGCACAACCTTTGTGGCGCGGGAAAGCGGTCACAAGGGTTGTGCGGGATCCCGAAGGGTTGTGCGGGTGGCTCAGTACGATCACGGCATGCCACTCACCCAGCTCGAACCCACCGCCGCGCTCGTCCTCGTCGACCTGCAGAAGAGCATCGTCGCCTCCGTCGGGCCGGAGATCGAAGGCGTACTGCGCAACGCCGTGGCCTTGGCGGACGCCTTCCGGGCGCAGGGTCGTACGGTCGTGCTGGTGAACGTCGCCGGCGGTGCCCCCGGTCGTACGGACGAACAGGCGGCAGGCCGCACGCAGCCTCCCCGGCCCGAGGGCTGGACCGACCTTGCGCCAGAGCTCGGCTCCGATCCGCAGGACATCCTCATCACCAAGCACCGGTGGGGCGCATTCACCCGCACCGACCTGGACGATCAGCTCCGGTCACGCGGCGTCACTCAGGTCGTCATCGGCGGCGTCTCGACGAGCATCGGGGTCGAGACGACCGCCAGGTCCGCGTACGAGCTCGGCTACCACGTCGTACTCGCCGTCGACACCGTGCTCGACCGCGATCCCGCCTGCCACGAGCACACCATCGCTCAGATCTTCCCCCGCCTGGGCGAGACCTCCACCGCTGCCGCGATCCTCGCTGCGCTCGAGGAGAACCCCCCGCACTGAGTCTTGCCGAGGTTGGTCCGGCGTGGGTCACACATCGCACGATCAGTACGCCGACGGACGTAGCCCCGTTCGTACATTCGTGTCAGGCTGGGCCGATGCCGAACACTGTGATCGAGTCGCCGGCCGGCGACCTGTCCGTCTACGTCGCGACACCGTCGGGGCTTGGCCCCTTCCCGGGCGTCGTCGTCGTCCACGACGCGTACGGCCTGGGCAACGAGATCCGCGCACAGGCTGACTGGCTGGCGGACGCCGGCTACCTCGCCATCGCCCCGGACCTGTTCCGCGGCCGCAGCAAGGTCGCCTGCATGGTCTCGATCATGCGGGACGCACGCGACCGCAGTGGGCTGACCTTCGACGACCTCGAAGCGGCCCGGGCCTGGGTGACGGGCCGCCCCGAGTGCACCGGCACTGTCGGCGTCATCGGCTTCTGCCTGGGCGGCGGCTTGGCTCTGCTGCTCGCCCCGGACCGCGGCTTCGCCGCCTCCAGCGTCAACTACGGCACCGCCAGCAAGGACGCGTACTCGGCCGGCTTCCTTCGGACCGCCTGCCCCATCGTGGGCAGCTACGGCGCCAAGGATCTCTCGCTGCGCGGCGCCGCCGCTCGGCTCGACCGTGTGCTCACGGAGGTCGGCGTGGACCATGACGTGAAGGAGTACACCAGCGCGGGACACGCGTTCCTCAACGACCGCGAAGGCGCCGGGGACCACAACCCGGCCCTGTTCGCTGTCCTGGGACCCATCATGCACAACGGGTACGAGCCCGACGCCGCGCACGACGCCCGGCAGCGCATCCTTGCCTTCTTCGAGCGGCACCTGACCCAGAACACGACGTCGCCCACCACGACAGGGGAGTGACCTCGCCGACCGCGCGACGCCCTACCATCGCATGAAGGCGAGCGGATGAACGCCGACGGAGGGAGCGCGCTGTGGGCTTTCGCATGAGGAAGTCGTTCTCCGTCGTACCCGGCGTCCGAGTGAATCTCAGTGGAAAGTCGGTCGGCGTCACGGTGGGCGGCAAGTTCGCGCGTACGACGGTGAACTCACGCACGGGAACGCACAGGTCCTTCTCTCTCCCAGGAACCGGGATCAGCTACACGACGTCCGCTGTGGGCAGCACGAGGAAGCCGAGGCCCGCCCGGCAGAGCCGACCGCAGCCTCCGCCGGCGCCAGCAATTGTCCGGCCGGGACTGCTTGCGCCCAGGGGCGAGAAGGAGCTGTTCGAGGCACTCGAGAAGGGCCGGTACGGGGAGTTCGAGGGGATCGCGGCGCGTCACCCCGACCTGCGGCACACCTGCATGGTGATCGACGCGTTCAAGCGACCCGACACCCCACCGACTCACCACGGCGTGCGGGCGATGTTCGAGGAGCTGTGGGGAGCTGGGTACGACCCGGTCGCTGACCTGTTCCTCCACAAGTACGCGCCGGCGTCGCACTGCACGATCGATCTGGCGCCGGGCATCTCAGTGACCCTTCCGCTGAGCCGTACGAGCCTGGGGCTCGTGCTGGCCGAGCTCCGCCAGGAGGACGGGGACCTGGCCGAGGCCGCCGCTGTGGTCGAGACGTTGGAGCCGTCGGCGGTGGCTGCCGTGTCGCTGGCGGAGCTGTACGGGCTGTTGGAGAGATGGCAAGGGGTAGTCGACCTCACGGACAACATCACCGAGCGGGACGACCTGTCGATCTTCCTTCTCATCCAGCGAGGCGCCGCGCTGCGCGAGCTGCACCATTACGACGCTGCGCGGGAGGCGCTCAAGGCCGCATTGGCCCGTCGCAGCGAGCCCGTAGAGCTTCGCCACCACGCCCTGCTGGAACGTGGCCTGACCTATGCAGCCGAGGGTAAGCGCGCGGTGGCGAAGAAGGACTTCGAGAAGATCCTCGCCGAGGACGGGAAGTTCCCGGGCCTCTCCGAGGCGCTCGCATCCTTGTCGTGAATGCGGAACGGGGTTCGAACCGAGCTCCTACACCGAGTCGGCTGCCTTCGCAGGAGCCTTCAACCGCCGTGATCCCGTCGTCAGGAGGGATCGAGGAGGGCGTTCAGGTTCGGCAGGTCCACGAACTGCGAGAGCGTTCCCTGTTCCGCGATCTCCTTCGCCGCGTCCAGGAAGCCGCGCCAGGCGGTCTTGGCGAGCATCCCGCCCACGCTGATCCGTCGCACCCCGAGGCCAGCCGCTTCGGCGACGGTCGTGAACGGTGTGTGGATCAGCAGGTTCACCGGCTTGGGTGACACCGCGGCCACGATCGCGGACACGTGGTCCAGCGAGGTGATCCACGGCGCGTAGAGGCAGTCAGCCCCGGCCTCGGCGTACGCGCTGAGCCGCCGGGTCGTCTCGTCGATGTCCGGCCGGTCCCACACGAAGCCCTCCGAGCGGGCCGTCAGTACGATCCCGGTGCCGCTGTCGTCGATGGCGGCTCTCGCCGCCCGGACTCGTTCGACGGCGAGGCCGAAGTCGAACAGCGGCGCGGCCGAGTCGCCGGAGAAGTCCTCGATGGACAGCCCGGCCACGCCGGTCTGCACCGCCAGACCCACGTTCGCCGCTACCTCCGCGGGCTCGGCCGCGAAACCGTCCTGGAAGTCCGCGTTCATCGGCAGGTTGACCGCAGCGGCCATGACGCGGAGGTGCGTCAGGGTCTGGTCGAGGCCGATCCTGTTGTCCGGCTGGCCCATCGACCAGGCGAAACCTGCGCTCGTTGTCGCCAGTGCCTTGAATCCCATCGTGGCGAGCGCTCGCGCGCTCCCGACATCCCAGGGGTTCGGCATCACGAAGCATCCCGAGTCGTGCAACCGCCGGAACTCGGCTATCCGGTCTGCGCCGGCGATCATGGTCATCCCCTTCAGCTCAGCGTGCGGCCGTACAGGTCCCGGAGGTTGGTGAAGGCACGGACGAAAGCCGCCTCGTTCCAGGAAGAGGTGTCGGACATCGTGTAGCCGTGCGCCGCGCCCTCGTAGATCTCGTTGGTGGCGGTCAGGCCGGCTACCGAGAGGGCATCGCCAAGGTCGGCAGCGTTCTGGGCGGTCATGGAGCCGTCGTTGTCCGCATGCCCGAACACGAACTCCGCCTTCGCTGTAGCCAGCTCCCGGTGCGGCGAGTCGGGAGCATCGGTGATCAGTCCACCCCCATGGAAGCCTGCACATGCTGCCACCACGTCGGGATGGCGCCCGGCGGCGCGCAGGGCCAGCCGTGTGCCCATGCAGAACCCGACGACGCCGACCGGACCGGGCGAGACCTCGGGAAGCGAGCGCAGAGCGCTGAGATAGGCATCGTTGTCCTGCACCGCCAAGTCGCTGGTCAGATGCCCGATGCGGGGTCCTGCCACGCTGAAGAACGCCTCCCGAGCCTCCGGGGTCGTGAGGTCTCCCTGAGGCGCGACCTCCGACGCGGTCCCGCCGCGGTAGAAGACGTTGGGCGCCAGCACGACGTAGCCCCAGCTGGCGATCTCGGCAGCCATCTCCTCGATCCGAGGCCGCAGGCCGAACGCGTCCATGAAGAACAGGACCCCTGGCCCGGTCCCACTCGGAGGAGTCGCAACGATCGCCTCGGCTACGCCGTCCTTGGTGCTGATACTGAGCATGTGCCTCACATTACGGACCCCAGCAAGACCCTGGTCACGGGACAAGCGAGGACATGCCGGCGTCGTTCTATCCGTAATCTGCTGTTGTGACCTCATCCCGGCCTGAGCCGGTGGCCTGATGCCTCCCCGCTCTCCGCTGCCCCAGCGGCAGGGGCTGGACGCGGCGTGGTTGCGTACTCCCGACAACGACCCGGACGCCCCCCCGCGATGGGCCACGATGTACGACTTCCTCGTCGACCGTCTCCCGGCCGCAGTCCCGGTCGCGGAGCGGCTGGAGGCCGGTGACTTCGTCGACCAGGCGGGGCGTCCCTGGACGGGGGAAGAGCCCTACCGGCCCAACACGTTCATGTGGTTCCACCGGCCACTGGCGCCCGAGCCGGTCGTGCCTTTTCCCATCGAGGTGCTGGACGCGGACGCGCATGTCGTGGTGGTCGACAAGCCGCACTTCCTGGCCACCACCCCGCGCGGCACGCACGTCCGGGAGTCGGCGCTGGTCAAGCTGCGAGACTCCCTGGGCCTGCCCGACCTTGCCCCGGCACACCGGCTGGACCGTCTGACCGCGGGCGTCCTGGTGCTCACCGCGCACCGCGAGGACCGGGCGGCCTACGCCGGCCTCTTCCGAAGCCGCAGTGTGCACAAGACCTATGAGGCGTTGGCGCCGTTCGACCCGGGCCTCGACTTCCCGCGCCGCGTGACCGGCCGGATCGAGAAGCGGCGGGGCAGCCTGCAGGCCGAGGTGGTGGTCGGGGAACCGAACGCGGAGACGTTGGTGGAGATCGTCGAGACCCGCGGCCAGTACGCGCGCTACCGGTTGACGCCCGCCACGGGGAAGACCCACCAGCTGCGGGTGCACATGGCGGCTTTGGGCCTGCCGATCCTGGGAGACCCGCTGTACCCGACGGTCCTGGACGTCGACGCCGGCGACTTCACCACGCCGCTGCAGCTCGTAGCCCGCCGGCTCCGCTTCACCGACCCGATCGACCAGACTCCGCGCGACTACACGAGCCGGTTCGCCCTCGGGTGGCCGGAGGCGGCACGGTGACAAGATGACCGCTGTGACCCGTCCGCTGCGCATCCTGTTCTGTTCGCCTCAGATCCCGAACAACACCGGTGCGACGATGCGGCTTGCGGCGGTGACCGGCGCCGAACTGCACCTGGCGCGACCACTCGGGTTCGACATGGACAGCGCGAAGCTACGCCGCGCGGGACTCGACTACCGCGACGAGGCCTCGACCTTCGTGCACGAGTCGCTCGAGGCCGCTTACAGCGCTCTGCTGCCCGCCCGGGTGTTCGCCTTCACCGCCCATGCCGAGACTGCCCACACGGACCTGGCCTATGAACCCGGGGACGTGCTCCTGTTCGGCCCGGAACCCACCGGGCTCGACCCCGAGGTGCTGGCGGACCCTCGCATCACCGCCCGCGTGCGGATCCCCATGAGGCCTGGAATGCGTTCCCTCAACCTTGCCAACGCGGCCGCCATCGCCGTCTACGAAGCCTGGCGCCAGCTCGGCTACCCGGGCGCCGGCACCTGAGTCAGCCCAGCAAGGGCACGGGGTCGGGCGCCGGCGCCTGGTGTGCCATGCCAGCGGCGCATACAGTCGGGAACGACCTGCTGGAAAGGAACGCTATGGACGGTTCTTGTGAACACGTTGACCAGGTCCGGGACGTCACCCCGTCCGCCGAGGGTTGCGAGGACTGCCTGCGGATCGGTGGCCAGTGGGTGCACTTGAGGCTCTGCCTGATCTGTGGTCACGTCGGGTGCTGCGACAGTTCGCCCAACCGCCATGCCACAGCGCACTGGCACGAGACGCAGCATCCGATGATCCGGTCGTTCGAACCGGGTGAGGACTGGTGGTTCTGCTACCCCGACGAGCTGTTCTTCGAGACCCCGCCGACCCCGACCCACCGCTGACCTCGTGAGTGTGACGGAAGGAGCGGGCATGCGCGTACTGGTGACCGGATCGGCGGACGGGTTGGGCCGTGCGGCGGCCCGCGAGCTACAGGAGACAGGGCATCTGGTGGTCGTCCACGTACGTAGCCGGGAGCGGATGTCAGCCGTCGCTGACCTGCTGGATGCGGGCGCCGAGGTCGTCGTCGGAGACCTGAGTGACCTGGGACAGGTACGAGAGGTAGCGGATCAGGCGAACGGGATCGGCCGGATGGATGCGGTGATCCACAACGCGGGCGTGTCCGACCAGCCCGCGATTCTGCCCGTGAACGTGGTGGCGCCGTACGTGCTGACCGCCTCCATGGACCGCCCCGACCGCCTCGTCTACCTGAGCAGCGGGATGCACCGCAGTGGGCGTCCGCGCGTGTCCGGGCTGGATTGGAGCGGCGCCCGCGCCACCGGTTCGTACTCGGACAGCAAGCTCTTCGTCACCGCCCTCAGCATGGCCGTGGCCCGGCTCTGGCCCGGGGTGCCGAGCAACGCGGTGGATCCCGGCTGGGTCCCGACGCGGATGGGCGGCCCGAACGCGCCCGACGACTTCCGCCTCGGCCACCTCACCCAGGAGTGGCTCGCGACCAGCAACGACCCGGACGCTCTGACCAGCGGTGGCTACTGGCACCACCAGCGCCGCTCCGATCCCCACCCGTCCGTGGGTGACGAGCAGTTCCAGGCCCAGCTCCTCGACGTGCTGGCCGAGTTCACGGGCATTGCTCTGAGCTGAGTCCCACCAGTTCGGGCTCGGCGTACCCGGGTGTCACTACCCGCTCGTGCCCGCTTCCTCTCTCACCGCGCCTGACGGGTGCAGATCAGATGGGCCACGAGGGACGTCCAGCCTGTCTGGTGGGAGGCCCCCAGCCCTTCGCCGGTGTCGCCGTGGAAGTACTCGCTGAACGTGGGGTGGTCGTTCCACAGCGGGTCGTCGGGGTGGTCATGGGGCTGGCTGGGGCGGCGTCCGTGCGGACCAGCCCGGAACAACCCGATCAGCCGTTCGGACAGGTCCTCCGCGGCCTCGTTCAGGCCGACCCGTCGGCCCGACCCGGTCGGTACCTCCACCTCGAGCTCGTTGCCGACACCCTCGGAGTACGTGCGCATCGCATCCACCAGGAGCACGTTGACCGGAAGCCAGATCGGTCCGCGCCAGTTGGAGTTGCCCCCGAAGAGGCCGGAGTCCGACTCCCCCGGGGCGTACTGGATCGAGAGCTCCTGCTCGCCCACTTGCACCGTGGTCGAGTGACGGTACGCGGCGGACAGAGACCGAATGCCGTATGGGGACAGGAACTCCGCGGTGTCGAGCATGCGCTCCAGGACGCGGGCGTAGCGCTCCGGCGGTACGAGCCCGAGCCCGCCCTGGCGGCCGCGATCCGGGTGGACGATCATCCTGCGCTCGAGCAGACCCTCACGGTGCTCCTCGAGCCAGTGCTGGCGCCGCACGTACCAGCCGAGCTGGTCGATCCACTCCGGGGTCACCGCGACCGCCAGCAGGGGGACCAGCCCCACGTACGAACGGACGCGCACCGGCTCGGCACCGCCCTCGCTGTCCACCAGCAGGTCGTAGAAGAATCCGTCGCCGTCGTCCCAGAGGCTGACCCCCGCCGAGCCGAACGCCTCGCTGGCCTCCGCGATCGAGAGGAAGCGTTCGAGGAAGGTGGTCGGGAGCTCACTCCAGCCGGGGTCGCTCCTGGCCAGCTCCTGGGCGATCCGCAACATCCCCAGGAACGCGAAGGCGACCCAGCTGGTGGCGTCCGACTGCTCCAGGTGATGACCGGCCGGGACGTCACGGGAGCGGTCGAACACCGAGATGTTGTCCATCCCCAGGAACCCACCGCCGAACAGGTTCGACCCGTGCTCGTCCTTGACGTTGGTCCACCACCCCATGTTGAGCAGCAGCTTGCTGACCATGCGCGCCAGGAACGCCCGGTCGCGCGCTCCGTCGATGAGAAACACCAGCCACGTCGCCCAGGCGTGTACGGGCGGGTTCACGTCCGAGAACGACCACTCGTATGCGGGCAGCTGACCCGACGGGTGCTGGGCCCATTCCCTGCACAGGAGCAGCAGCTGTTGCTTGGCGAGGGCAGGGTCCACGTGGGCCAAGGTGACGGCATGGAACGCGAGGTCCCAGGCCGCGAACCACGGGTACTCCCACTCGTCGGGCATCGAGATCACGTCGGCCAGCTCCAGGTGAGGCCAGTCGGTGTTCCTGCCGGCAGGTTCCGGTGCCAGCCGCTGCGGAGGGACCGGAGGCTGGCCCGGGTCGCCCTCCAGCCACTCGGCGACGGAGTACCGGTACACCTGCTTGCCCCACAGCAGCCCCGCGAAGGCCCGTCGAGCGATGTGCTTGTCCTCGTCCGTCGCTTCCGTCGGGACGACGCCCGCATAGAAGACGTCCGCCTCGGACCTGCGAGTCTCCAGCACCTGCTCGTACCCGTCGCCGAACGGCGCCTCGTGGTGCGCTGCGGACCGCAGCCGTAGCGTCACCGTGACTGACTCGCCGGGTCCGACGGGGTCGAACCTGTAGTCCAGAGCGACCTTCGTACCGCGGCCTTCCGGGTTGGTCTTGGTCTGGTCACCGTGGACGACGGCATCGTTGATCCCGTTGGTCGGGTAGCTCGACGCGTTGCGGTCCGCCCCGAACAGCCCCACCGCGTCGGTCTCGTTGTCGCAGAACAGGACGCGTGGGCTGCCGGCGGCGTCCAGGACGTAGTCGCCGAGGAAGGCATGCTGAGCAGAGATCCCTACGCCGTCAGCGTCTGCGCGTACGAGCTCGAGCGTCGGGCGCCTGTCGTCGCGTCCCCAG
>JBBQBP010000035.1:0-30634 GCA_038317635.1 Propionibacteriales bacterium | reverse complement strand
ACGGACGTGCTGCTGTTCTACATCTTCTTCGAGGCGACGCTCATCCCGATGTACTTCCTGATCGCGGGCTGGGGCGGCGCGAAGCGGGCCAAGGCCGCTGTGAAGTTCCTCCTGTTCTCGCTGGCCGGCGGTCTGGTCCTGCTGTTCAGCGTCATCGGCCTCGGCGTCTCGTTCGCCAACCAGGGCGCTCCCAGCTACCTGCTCGCTGACCTCGTCAAGCTCAACGTGTCGTCGTCGGTGCAGATGTTGTTGTTCCTCGGCTTCTTCGTCGCGTTCGCGATCAAGGCGCCCATGTTCCCCGTCCACACCTGGCTGCCGGACACCGCCGAACAGGCGACTCCCGGCACGTCCACGCTGCTGGTGGGCATCCTGGACAAGATCGGTACGTTCGGGATGATCCGCTTCTGCCTCGGGCTCTTCCCCGATGCGTCGCGGATCGCGGCCCCGGTCATCGTCGTGCTGGCGCTGATCTCGATCGTGTACGGAGCGCTCGCTGCGATCGGGCAGAAGAACATGCTCCGGCTGGTCGCGTTCACCTCGGTGAGCCACTTCGGATTCATGGTGCTCGGCATCTTCGCGCTGACGACCCAGTCGGTGTCCGGGACGATCTTCTACATGGTCAACCATGGGTTCTCCACGGCCGTGCTGTTCCTCGTCGTGGGCTACCTGGCGAAGCGGCGGGGTTCGGTGGAGATCAACAGCCTGGGCGGTGTGTTCCAGGTCGCACCGGTCATGGCCGGGATGCTCCTCCTCGGCGGCCTCGCGTCGTTGTCGCTGCCCGGCATGGGCAGCTTCGTGGGAGAGTTCCTCGTGCTCGCGGGCACATGGAGCCGTTACCCGATCATCGCCGCGGTCGGCACGCTCGGCACGGTGCTGGCCGCTCTGTACATCCTGATCATGTACCAGCGCACGATGACCGGCCCGGTGACCGAGCAGACCAAGGAGCACATCACGAGCGACGCCACGTGGCTCGAGCGCCTGGCCGTCGCACCCGTGATCCTGGCGCTGCTGCTGCTGGGCTTCTTCCCGAAGCCGGTGCTCGACATCACCGACCAGACGGCGAAGCAGACCATGACCACGCTGAATGTCAGCGACCCGGCCCCGATTGTCGGGCAAGGAAGGTAGACGATGACCACCCTTCTGGAGATCGCTGCTCCGACGATCGAGTATGGCCTGCTCGGTCCGGTGCTGATCGTCTTCGTCGGCGCCTGCCTCGGTGTGCTGATCGAGGCGCTGGTACCGCGGCGACTGCGTGACCGGGCACAGCTGATCCTCACGGGTGTGGCCCTGATCGGCGCCCTGCTGATCCTGTGGCTGACCTGGGGCCCGGGCTGGCGCAAGGTGGGCGCCATGGGCGCTGTCGCGGTCGACGGTCCGACGCAGATCATCTGGCTCCTGATCCTTGTCTTCGCGCTGCTGTCGGTCCTGCTGTTCGCCGAGCGCAAGCTGGGCGATGGAGTGACGAGCTTCACGCCGATGGCGGCCGCAGTACCGAACTCGCCGCTGGAGCGTGACGCGGCCGTGGCACGGGTCGAGCACACCGAGGTCTTCCCGCTCCTGCTCTTCGCGGTGACAGGCATGCTGCTGTTCCCGGCGGCCAACGACCTGCTGACGATGTTCGTGGCGCTGGAGATCCTTTCCCTGCCGCTGTACCTGCTCAGCGGTCTCGCCCGTTACCGTCGCCTCCTCAGCCACGAGGCAGCGCTGAAGTACTTCCTGCTGGGCGCCCTGTCGAGCGCGATCTTCCTGTTCGGCGTCGCCCTGCTGTACGGCTACTCGGGGTCGTTCACGTTCTCCGCGATCGACGCGGCCATCGCGACGCCGAGCGAGCACGACACGCTGCTCGTCTCCGGCATGGTGATGCTGATGGTCGGTCTGCTGTTCAAGCTCGGTGCCGTCCCGTTCCACTCGTGGACGCCCGACGTTTACCAAGGCGCTCCGACTCCGGTCACCGCGTTCATGGCTGTCTGCACGAAGCTCGCAGCGATCGGCGCCCTGCTCCGGCTCCTGTTCGTCGCACTGGGCGGCAGCCGCTGGGAGTGGCAGCCGATCGTCGCCGGGATCTCGATCCTGACGATGCTCGTCGGCGCCGTCCTGGCGATCGTGTCGAAGGACATCAAGCGACTCCTCGCGTACTCGTCGGTCACGCATGCAGGCTTCCTGCTCACCGCCATCGTCGGGGCTTCGACCGCGACGACCGGTCTCGCGGCCGGCCAGGTCGGCAGCGCGGCGGCGATCGCCGTGTACATGGCTGCGTACGGCTTCGCGACGCTGGGTGCCTTCGGCATCGTGATGATGGTCCGCGGCGCGGCCGGCGAGCGGAACGACCTCGCCGCCTGGCAGGGCCTCGGCAAGAAGCACCCCTGGATCGGCGCCGCGATGACGCTGTTCATGCTGAGCTTCGCCGGGATCCCGCCGACAGCCGGCTTCATCGGCAAGTGGGCCGTCTTCAGCGCCGCATGGCGCGGCGGCTACTGGTGGCTGGTGCTCGTGGCCGTGATCATGAGCCTGGTGGCCGTGTACTTCTACCTGCGGGTCATCGTCGTCATGTTCTTCATGGATCCGGATCCGGAGATCGGTGACGTCCACGTCGCGCTTCCCGGCCTCGGAACGACGGTCGTCATCGCGGTGGGTGCGGTGATGACGGTGCTTCTCGGTATCCTGCCGGGATGGGTTGTGGATCTGGCGACATCGGCTTCGCAGTTGCTGAGGTGACGGTGGATCCGGACGCCGCTGACGAGGCGCTGTCCGAGTGGGTCAAGGACCTGCTCGCGACCATCGAGGACAGGCTGCTTGTCGCGGCCAGCGCTCGCACGGAGTTCGTCACCGAGGTCGCGCGCCACATCACGCGGGCCGGCGGCAAGCGGTTCCGGCCGATGCTGGTGGCCCTTGCGGCAGGGATCGGTCGCGATCTGGGCCGTGAGATCGACGACGAGAGCATCGTCAAGGCGGCGCTGGTCGTTGAGCTGACCCACGTCGCGTCGCTGTACCACGACGACGTCATGGACTCCGCGGAGCTCCGGCGCAGCGCGCCGAGCGCCAACGCGGTGTACGACAACTCGGTCGCGATCATGGTCGGCGACTTCCTGTTCTCCAGGGCATCGAGTGTCGTCGCGACGCTCGGTACGGAGTTCGTGGCCGTTCAGGCCGAGACCTTCGCCCGGCTCGTACAGGGTCAGATCGCCGAGCTCCTCGGGCCGCGCCACACCGCGGCTGTCGAGCACCATCTCGCGGTGGTCGCGGACAAGACGGGTTCGCTCATCGCGACGTCCGCACGGTTCGGTGGCATGGTAGCCGGGCTGGGGGAGGAGGAGCTCGACTCGCTCACTCAGTTCGGCGAGGAGATCGGCGTGGTGTTCCAGCTGTCCGACGACCTCATCGACATCACGAGCGACACCACGGGCAAGACCCCCGGAACTGACCTGCGCGAGGGTGTACAGACGTTGGCGACGCTGACGGTCGCTGCCTCCACGGATCCCGCCGACGAAGAGCTCAAGGAGCTCGTCACCCGGCCGTTGAGCGATGCGGAGGTTGGTCGGGCGTTGTCCCTGCTGCGCTCGCATCGGGTGATCGCGGAGACGCGGGCTGAGATCGCGAGGCGTACGGAGGTGGCGAGGTCGTGCCTGGTCGGGTTGCCTGACGGGCCTGCCAAGCGTGGTCTCGACGCGCTCTGCGACACGGTCGTCACGAGATCCGCCTGACGCCATGACGGTCTCGCCCGACCTCGAGATCGGCCCCGACGGTCTGGCTCGCTCGTGGGGCTCGTCCGACCCGCTGCTGCGTGACTACTACGACACCGAGTGGGGCTTGCCGGTACGCGACGAACGAGGCGTTTTCGAGAGGCTGAGCCTCGAGGCGTTCCAGTCGGGGCTGTCGTGGTTGACGATCCTGCGCAAGCGGCCGGCGTTCCGAGATGCGTTCGCCGAGTTCGACCCAGAGGCGGTGTCCGCGTTCGACGACGCCGATGTGGCGCGGTTGATGGCTGACGCCGGGATCGTACGGAACCGTCTCAAGGTCGACGCCGCGATCGCCAACGCCCGTGCGACGGTAGCGCTGCGCGAGCACGGCGGTCTCGCCGAGGTGGTCTGGTCGTACAAGCCCGACGTCACACCCACCCCGATGTCGTGGGCCGAGGTCCCCACCGTGTCGCCCGAGTCGGTGGCGCTCGCCAAGCGCCTCAAGCGCGAGGGCTTCCGGTTCGTCGGCCCGACCACGATGTACGCGCTGATGAGCGCCCTCGGCATCGTCGACACCCACCTCATGGGCTCCCACCGCCGCGGCTGTTCGGGCCTCTGGCCGGAGTGACGCTCCACTCCCGCGGGGGTGGCCGCCTCACCAGATGGTGACGCGCTCTTCGGGGTCGAGCCAGAGCGCGTCGGACTGCACCACGCCGAACGCGGTGTAGAAGTCGTCGATGTTGCGGACGATCTGGTTGCAGCGGAACTCGGCGGGTGAGTGGGGGTCGGTGGCCAGCCGCTGGAGCACGAGGGCGTCGCGCGACTTCGACTGCCAGACCGTGGCCCAGCTGAGGAACAGCCGCTGCAGGCCGGTCAGCCCGTCGACGGGAGCATCAGCCTCACCGCCGGCCAGGCGCCATGCCTTGATCGCGATGCCGAGGCCGCCCAGGTCGCCGATGTTCTCCCCGATCGTCAGCTCGCCGTTGACGAAATGGCCGGGCGCTTGTATCGGCGAGAGCCCGTTGTACTGGCCGATGAGCGCGCTCGTGCGCTCCTCGAACGCCGCGCGGTCCTCGTCGGTCCACCAGTTCCGCAGCTTGCCCTCCCCGTCACAGGTCGAGCCCTGGTCGTCGAAGCCGTGACCGATCTCGTGACCGATGACCGCACCGATACCGCCGTAGTTGACCGCGTCGTCCGCGAGCGGAGCGAAGAACGGCGGCTGCAGGATCGCGGCTGGGAAGACGATCTCGTTGCGCAGCGGGTGGTAGTACGCGTTGACCGTCTGCGGGTACATCTGCCACTCGTCCGGGTTCATCGGTCCGTCGAGCTTGCTCAGCCCGTAGTCCAGCTCGAAGGCAGAGGCCCGCTCCACGTTGCCGATGAGGTCTCCGGGCACGATGGTCAGCGCCGAGTAGTCGCGCCACGTCGCCGGGTAGCCGACCTTCGGTCGGAACGCGGCAAGCTTGATGAGTGCCTCGGCCTTCGTCTCGGGCGTCATCCAGTCGATGTCGGAGATGGACTGCCGGTACGCCTCGATGAGGTTCGCCACGAGCACGTCCATGCGCTCCTTGGCGGCCGGGGCGAACCGGCGCTGCACGTAGCGCTTGCCGATCGCCTCGCCCAGTGCCCGCTCCGCCAGCGCCACGCCGCGCTTCCAGCGCTCGCGCAGCTGCGGAGTGCCCTGCAAGGTGCGCTCGTAGAAGCCGAACCGCTCGTCGACGAAGCGCGTCGACAGGTACGGTGACGTGCCGGAGATGGCATGGAACCGTGCCCACGAACGCCACTGGTCCAGTCGATCCGGGCTCAGCAGTGGCGCGACGTCGACGAAGAACGATGGCTGGCAGTCGACGACGAGGGCCAGACCGCTGATCGAACCACCGTCGAGAACCAGATCCCACCCGAAGTCCGGGGACTCCTCGTGGAGCTCGGCGACCGTCCGGGGGTTGTACATCTGGCGCAGGTCCCGTGTCCGTACGCGGTCCCAATGACAGGCCGCGATGGCCGTCTCGAGCGCGACGACGTCGGCGGCCTGCTGATCGGTGTCGTCGAGACCGGCGAGCGCGAGCGTACGGGCGATGTGCTCGCCGTACTCCGTGAGAATCTCCGCGTGCTGCTCCTCGCGGTAGTACGACTCGTCAGGCAGGCCGATGCCGTCCTGTGCGACGAAGAAGGCGTACCGCGACGGGTCGCCGGGGTCGGACTCCACGTCGCAGCCCCACAGCGAGGTGATCCCGTAGCGCAGCGCCCAGCCGAAGTACGACTGCAGTGCGGACACCGAGTGGATCTGGGCGACCCGTTCCAGGAGGTCGGCCAGCGGGGCGGAGTCCAGCTCTTCGACACACTGGGCGTCCATGAAGTCCCCGTACAGCGCTGAGATCTTGCGCTGCTCGTCCGTGAGCGTCGCCGCGTCAGCGGCGGCCAGCTCGTCGCAGATCTCGTGGACCTCGGCCTCGGAGTCGTCCCGGAGCCGTACGAACGCGCCGGTCATCGGCTTGTCCTCGGGGATCGGCTCCGTCTCCAGCCAGCGGCCGTTGACGTGGCGGTACAGGTCGTCGGCGAGACGGATGCTGGGGTCGAACTGGGACGGGTCTAGGGCTTGGGTCACCGCGCCATGCTACAGAGCCGCGGCGGGTCAGTGCCCCCACTGGATGTTCAGGTCCGCGCTCCGGGACTTGGTCGCGTCGGCGCGGGCGGTCCACGACTGGTTGTACTCGGTCCCTGCGGTCGTGGTGTTCGCGTCGAACGAGGCGAAGAAGCGGTAGTGCACCTGGATGAGGGCGCTGGCCACGGCCGCGTTGCTCGAGTCGACGACCCACTGGGCGCCGCTCACGGGGTCGGGCACGACCATCTCGCGCCGGATCGTGGACGCGATGACGGGGCGGTTCGTGGGCTCGATGATGGGGCAGTTCGGCGGGCTGAGCCGCTGAGTGTCCATGCACGCGGCGAGTGATGCCTGCGCCGCCTGGATGAGTGCGGACTTGCCCTCGGCGGTCACGTCGACGGGGAGCTCGGAGATCGCCTTCGCATAGCTGAGGTCGTTGACCGTGATCTTCGTTGTCGACTGGTACGCGAGGTACGGCAGCCCGGTTCCCATCGTGTAAGTACCGGGGACTAGCTCGAGCTCGACGACGGGGCCGATCGTCTGGCCGTTGATGATGAGGGGCACGCTGTCGCTGCGCTTCGCCGAGAGCCGTACGGTCGTGGTGCTGGACGCGAGCTGCCAGTTGCCGTCGTCCCTCTTCACCACCTTGTAGTCGGAGACGACTGCCTGGGTGCCGAGCTGGTACGAGGCGTGGATGGTGCTGTCCGTGGCCTCCGCCGGCGTCACATTGATGTTCGTGATCGGAGCGGCGGCGAGGGATGCCTTGAGCGCATCGGGCACGAGCAGAACACGGCTTCCGCCGCCGACCGGACCGTACGAGATCGCCTTGTCGATGTCTCCCGCTGCCAGGGCCTCGAGGTAGCCCTTCACGGCGAGGTCACCGCGGGTGACCTTCGGCGCGGACGCCTGGGCGGAAGAGGGGACGACGATCTCGGCAGAGACGGAGACCGGGCGGTTCTGGTCCCAGATGACGTAGCCGACCAGGCCCAGGAGGGCCACGATCGCTGTGCCCAGCACCCAGACCGTGGGCCTCCTCCGATGCGGGGGCCGTACCTTCTCCGCTGGAGCGGCGAAGCGTCCCGCTGTCGGCTCGTCCAGCGGCAGGCCGCGGATCGGCTTCGGGACCACGATCGAGGGGAGGGAGGGCTGCGGGATCTCGGCGGCTGGCATCCCGCCGCGCTCCTGCGGAGGTGAGAACGCCGACGGAGTCTGTGGAGCCTCGCCCGGGCTCCATCCTGGGCTGGGCTCGTACCACGACGCCGGAGTCGTGGGCAGGGCGCCCGTGGGGGGAGCCGCCAGGTGCGTCGCGCCCCACGCGTCGGGGCCCTCGGTCGCCTCAGCGGTCTGCGCCCCGTACGTGACGGACTTCGCGGTCACCGCGGCCGGAGCGACCGGGACATACGAGGACTCGTACGGTGACGGGGCCGGTGTCAGGCTGCCGGCTGGCGGCGGAGTGAGACGGGTCGCGCCCCAGGCGTCATCCACCGCGGGCGTGGAGGAGTCGGGGTCCTCGAGCCCAGAACCGGGACGTGGCGGTGTGGCGGGTGACGTCGGCACACTCACAGGACGGTCCAGGTCTCCGTGCCTCTGAGGAGGGCCTGCAACGCGGCGTCCGGGTCCTCGGGACGGCCGGCAGTCTCAAGCTGCTGCCGCGCCAGGTCGTCGTACGCGGGGCGTTCCACGTCACGGAAGATGCCGATCGGCGCGCGACGCAGTGCGCCCGGGTCGGTGAGCCGCGACAAGGCGAACGCCAGACCCGGATCCGTGCGATGGGCGTCGTGGACCAGGATGGAGTCGAGGCCCACCTGGTCGACGTCGACGATCGAGAGCTCCCCGGTCGAGCCGTCGCGCAGGACGCCCTTCGTGCCGCCCGCGAACGTGATCGGAGCGCCGTCGACGAGGCGGATGATCGACTCGTCGGCATCCTTGCCCTTGATCGAGTCGTACGCGCCGTCGTTGAAGATCGGGCAGTTCTGGTAGATCTCGACGAACGAGGCGCCCCGGTGCTGCGCGGCAGCGGTGAGCACCTCGGCGAGACCCGCACGGTCGGAGTCGATCGCCCGCGCGACGAACGTCGCCTCGGAACCGATCGCCAGCGACAGGGGGTTGAACGGCAGGTCCAGCGATCCCATCGGGGACGACTTGGTCACCTTGCCCTGCTCGGACGTCGGCGAGAACTGGCCCTTGGTGAGGCCGTAGATCCGGTTGTTGAACAGCAGGATCGTGATGTTGAGGTTGCGTCGCAGCGCGTGGATGAGGTGGTTCCCGCCGATCGACAGTGCGTCGCCGTCGCCGGTCACGACGAACACGGCGAGGTCGGGCCGCGTGATGGCCAGGCCCGTCGCGATCGCTGGGGCGCGGCCGTGGATGGAGTGCACGCCGTACGTGTCGACGTAGTACGGGAACCGCGACGAGCACCCGATGCCGGAGACGATCACGGTGTTCTCGCGGGCGATCCCCAGCTCGGGAAGCACTCCCTGGAACGTGGCGAGCACGGCGTAGTCGCCGCAGCCGGGACACCAGCGCACCTCGGCATCGCTGACCACGTCCTTGCGGGTCAGCGGCGTGATGGCGAGGGGCACGCCCCGGAGGCCGGAGCGGGCAGTGACGTCGGTGTCGGTCATGCGGACAGCTCCTGGATCATCGTGATGACGTCGTCGGCGAGTTCGCCGCTGTTGATCGGCAGGCCCCTGACACGTGAGTAGGCCGCTACGTCGACGAGGTACCTCGCCCGCAGCATCGTCGTGAGCTGGCCGAGGTTCATCTCCGGTACGAGCACACGGTCGTACGCGCGGAGCACGTCTCCGAGGTTGGCGGGGAACGGGTTGAGGTGACGCAGGTGGGCGCGGGCGACGTCATGGCCGGCGGCGCGGATCGCCTCGGCCGCGGCGCGCACCGGGCCGTAGGTGGAACCCCACCCGAGCAGCAGCACCCTGGCGCGGCCGCTCGGATCGTCGACGACCACATCGGCGAAGTCGCGGGCGATGCCGTCGATCTTGGCGCGACGGAGCGCGACCATGCGGTCGTGGTTCTCGGGGTCGTACGAGATCATGCCCGAGTCGGACTTCTCGAGGCCGCCGATCCGGTGCTCGAGGCCCGGGGTGCCGGGGAGAGCCCAGGCGCGGATCTGGGTCTCCGGGTCACGCTGGTACGGATGGTGGCGCTCCTGACCGGATGCGTTGTGCGCGTTCGGCTCGGTCGCGAAGTTCGCCTCGATGTCCGGGATGTCGGCGAGGTCAGGGATGCGCCAGGGCTCCGAGCCGCTGGCGACGTAGCTGTCGGACAGCACGATGACCGGGGTGCGGTACGTGACGGCAATCCGGGCCGCCTCGATCGCCGTGGTGAAGCAGTCGCCGGGGGACTGCGGGGCGAGGACGACGAGGGGTGACTCGCCGTTGCGCCCGTACACGGCCTGCAGCAGGTCGGCCTGCTCCGTCTTGGTCGGCAGACCCGTCGACGGTCCAGCGCGCTGGACGTCGATGACGACGAGCGGTAGCTCGGCCATGACGCCCAGTCCGATGGTCTCCGTCTTGAGCGCGAGGCCAGGGCCGGACGTCGTGGTCACGCCGAGGTGGCCACCGTAGGAGGCGCCGAGTGCCGCGGCAACGCCGGCGATCTCGTCCTCGGCCTGGAACGTCATGACGCCCTGCGACTTGTGCTTGCTCAGCTCGTGGAGGATGTCCGAGGCGGGCGTGATCGGGTAGCTGCCGAGGAACAGCGGCATCCCGGCCTTCTGGGCGGCGACCATGAGGCCGTACGCGGTGGCGATGTTGCCGTTGATCTGTCGGTACTCGCCGGCGGGCATGGGTGCCGGCGGGATCTCGTACCGCACGGCGAACGTCTCGGTCGTCTCCCCATAGGCGTGGCCGGCACGGAACGCTGCGAGGTTGGAGTCGCGGATGGCGGGCTTGGACGCGAACCGGCGAGCGAGGAACCGCTCCGTGCCCTCGACAGGGCGCCCGTACAGCCAGGCGAGCAGGCCCAGGGCGAACATGTTCTTCGTACGGGCGGCGTCCTTGCGGCCCAGGTCGAATTCCTTGACGGCTGCCACCGCGAGGACGGTGAGGTCGAGAGCGACGAGCTGGTAGGAGTCGAGGGAGCCGTCGGTGAGCGGGTTGGTCGCGTACCCGATGCGGGCGAGGTTCCGCTCGCTGAAGTCGGCCGTGTCGACGATGATCATGCCGCCGAGCCGCAGGTCGGGCAGGTTGACCTTCAGGGCCGCGGGGTTCATGGCGACCAGCACCTCGGGGTGGTCGCCGGGGGTCGCGATGTCGCTGTCGGCGAAGTGGAGCTGGAAGCTCGAGACGCCGGGCAGGGTGCCGGCTGGTGCGCGGATCTCGGCGGGGAAGTTGGGAAGGGTGGCGATGTCGTTGCCGAACTTCGCCGTCTCAGCAGTGAACCGATCGCCGGTCAGCTGCATGCCGTCGCCCGAGTCGCCGGCGAAACGGATCACTACATGGTCCAGCGTCCGTACCTCGGTCATCGGGCCCCTCTGTCGCAGGAATGCACTCCGACGCCCAAGAATAGACGCGCGACGCGCATGCGGCGCCTTCCTGCATGGGGTTTCTCACGTTCGGCTTGGTGGCCCGATCCCCTCGAGGCCACTCTGCTGGGGAATGTTGGTACTCGACTCTGTGGGAGACTCGTACGGTGCGCTCATACCGGGAGATCCTGACGATCCCCGGGGCCTGGAAGTTCAGTGCCGCAGGGGTCCTCGCGAGGTCCGGCGGGGCGATGATGGGCATCGGCATCGTGCTCATGGTCTCGGCGTTGTACGGGAGCTACGGGCTCGCCGGTGCGCTCGCTGCCGCGAACGGCGTCTCGTGGGCGATCGGTACGGCAGTGCTGTCGAACCTTGTGGACCGGTACGGGCAACGCCGGGTCATGTACCCGGCGATCCTCATCTCGTCGTCGGCCCTGGCACTGGTGGTGGCGTTCGCACTGGTGGGCTTTCCCGCATGGGCGCTGTTCCCGCCGGTCATCCTCAGCGGTATCACGGGCGGCGCTCCGGGAGCGCTGGTACGGGCGCGATGGAACCACGTCATCACGAACCCAGCGCAGCTCCACACGGCCTACTCGCTCGAGTCGACGCTGGACGAGCTGACGTTCGTCATCGGACCCGTCGCGGCGACCGCGCTGTCCACCCAGGTGCATCCCGCTGCGGCACTCGTCGCCCCGATCGTACTGGGGCTGGTCGGCGCGCAGCTCTTCTACTCCCAGAGGGCCACCGAGCCGCCCCCTGCGCCGCACACGGATCCGGAGACCGCCCGTCCTCCGTTCCTGCGTCGGCTCATCATCCTCGTGCCTGGCATCGGGTCGGTCATCGCCGTGAACCTGCTCATCGGCTGCGTCTTCGGCTCGATCGACGTCAGTGTGGTCGCCGCTGCCACCGGCTGGGACATGCGTGGTGCCTCCGGCATCGTCCTGGCGGTCTTCTCTCTCGCCTCAGGGATCGCGGGCTTCTTCTACGGCTCCCGCGCATGGTCGTCACCGTTGCCGAAGCGGTTCCTCATCGGCGTGGTGCTGCTGTTCGTGTTCGCCTCCGCACTGCCTTTCGTGAACTCGATCGTGGCTATGGGCCTCATCGGCGTACTCGTGGGCGCGACGGTGGCACCCACCCTCATCAACGGCAACTCGCTGGTGGGCCGGCTTGTCCCGAACGGTCGGCTCACCGAAGGCCTGTCCTGGATGGGTACTGGCATCGGCATCGGCGCCTCGATCGGTTCGAGCGTCTCCGGCGGAGTCATCGACCGCGCCGGGTACCACGGCGGCCTCGTCACGGTGGTCGTCTTCGCCGCCCTGGCCGCTGTCGTCGCCCTGGCATCCTCCAGGACTCTCCGGCGTGCATCGGCCAACGAGGACGCACGCCTGCTCGCCGCCGACGCCTGACCGCGGTCCCCTCGGCGAGACACTCTGTACCGCTCGGCGAGAGAACCTGTACGGCTCGAGTCAGCTGGCTGATCTCCTCGTGGCACACCATGCCCTTCATGGAGGCGCCCGGCCCAGCGGCAGCTCTCCCGGGAGGTGCTGTCGTAGGGTGGCCGGGTGGCACGCGGATGGGACTGGTACGGGGATGGCTCCGTCGTGCTCGTTGACATCCCCATGGCATGCTGCGGCCTCGAGGTCGAGGCAGCGATCCCTCCCACCGCCGTCGAGGTCGACGGAGACTCGCCCGCCGCGCACCGCGTGGTGACAGTGTCCGGAACAGTGACGAACCCCCTGGCCGCCGACGTCGCAGCAGCGGTCCAGTCCCAGCGAGCGCTCGGCCCGACCACCGTCGTCGCGTTCGGCGCCTGTCCGGCGGCCGGCGGCCCGTACTGGGACGCCTACTCCGTCCTCAAGGGCATAGACCAGATCGTCGAGGTCGACCGCTTCGTCCCCGGGTGCCCTCCCACTCCCTTGGCCCTCGCGGCTGTGATCCAGGAGTTCCGACGTGGCCGCTGACCAGGTACGTGCCGTGGCGCCGTCGGACTGGCGCTCCGAGGCGACAGCCCTGTTCGAGGGTGACAGATCGCTCTCGTTTGACTGGCTGAGCGCCTGCGACGAGATCGGCCAGGCCGACGAGCTACGGGTCGTCCTCAGGTTCGACCGCGGCGACGGGTCGGGTGTTCGCCTCGAGACCCGCGTGGAGAGGACCGGACCGAGGCTGTCTTCGGTACGCGACTCCATCCCGGGAGCGGCGTGGCACGAGCGAGAGACCAGCGAGTTCTACGGCATCACGTTCACCGGACGCGACGACCTTGCGCTGCCTTCGCATCCTCTCCTGCTTCCCGCCGAGGACGCCCCCGGCCACCCGGGCGGCTGGCCGCTGCGCAAGGACTACGTGCTCGGCGCCCGAGCGATGACGCCCTGGCCGGCGGACGCGGGCGGAGCCGAAGACACCCGCCGTCGTCAGGCCCCCGCCGGAGTCCCGGACCCGGCTGTCTGGGGCGCGAGACCCGCCGATGCAGGCCCGCCAGACCCGGCCGAGATCGCCGCTCCCTCCGGGCGGAGACGCAGATGACCTCGAGCGTCGGCCACCCCGGCGCGTCGGCCCCCCGTCATGCCTCGATCGCGCTCGACCGCGAGCTCTGCACGAGCTGCATCATCTGTGTCGTCGAGTGTCCGGCGTGGTGCATCCACCTCACCTCTCACCCGGAGCCCGTGCCCGACCTCCCACCCGGAACACGGATCCGCACGCACCAGGTCCTCGACACCTTCACCATCGACTACGGCACCTGCCTCTACTGCGGCATCTGCATCGAGGAGTGCCCGTTCGACGCCCTCGCGTGGGACGAGCGCCTCGTGCCCCCTCCTCCCGAACGGGCGGACCTCGTCACAGATCCGTCCTGAACTCGGCCCAGGGTGACCTGATCAGCCTCGCAGCCGTACGCGCAACCACTGAAGGCAGACCTCACCCTGCGCCCGCTGGAATGCGCGTACGTGCGGAATCCCCGGAGGGTCGGGCAGGAGTGACTGATGCACGAAGTAGCCCGAGAGCGCCACGGCGTATGCGGTCACGGCCTCGGGGTCCGCAGCGCGGCCAACGGTCGTCGACAGCAGCATCTCCTCAGGTTCCGGACCGCCCTCCATGCGCAGGGACGGCAACCAGCCGACCAGGTCGCAGAAGGCTGCCCCCCTCGATGCGTAGGGCCAGTCGATCGCGAGCGCCTCGCCACCGAGGAGTAGCACGTTGTCCCCCCGGAGGTCCCCGTGCACGAGCGCGGTGCCAGCGGCGGCATCCGTCCAGGTCCCCTCGATGAGGGCGAGCCGGTCAAGGTTTCGGATCGCCCACGGGTCGTACGAGTCCAGCCCCGATTGCTCACCGCCGGACAGCTTCTCCCACCCGTTGAACGACCCGTCCGCATCCAGCGGCGGCAGGTCGGGCGCCTCGACGCCTGCGACAACATCGATGAGCCGGGCAACAGCCCGTACGTCCTCGTGGACCCATGGAACCTGAGGCGGGTGGCCGTCGACCGCGTCGAACGCGACCACGACCCACTGGTCGTCGTCGAGGTGCCATCGCAGGGCTGGCGTGGGGATGCCGGTGGGCAGCATCGCGGCGACCTCGGCCTCACGCCGATGGAGGGCGGCGGCAACCGGATGCGCGGCGACGTCGGCAGCCTTGACGAACATGCGATCGTGCGGCGTGGTCAGTGTCAGCGCCGGCCCAGGAGAGTAGCCGCCGTCATGGCTCCTCCAGTCGACAACGGGCTCGCCAAGCCGCTCTTCGATGCGAACGCGGACAGGCTCCGGTAGCTCGGGCCACGTCGGCCGCCGCCTGCTCATCGCGTGTCTTCCTTTTGAGATCCTCCGCAGGCTACACAGCCGCATTCGTCCCGGCCACGGGGTTTCGGACGGCACTACGCCGACTCGATCCAGATCACGATCGGGAGGGCCGTGTAGGCGGCCACGACGGTACGGTCGGCGCCCCCTCCGACGACCATCGCGGTCGAGCCGCCGCCGTCGAGGTTGAGCGCCTGTCGGATGCCAAGGTCGGAGCTCGCGAGCCACTGACCGGTCTGGGTGAGGGTCCAGCCGCCCTCGACGGTCAGGAAGAGGAGCCGCGAGGAGGCGTCCACGGCAACGATGCTTCGTCGGGTCTCGGCGCCGTTCTCGTTCGGCAAGCCCGTGGCCGCCCCGTCGATGACGAGCATGGGGAACGACTCGATGGCCTGGCGGGGCTTCTCGGATGAGCTGTACGGATGGTCGCGGAGCGAGCGTAGGCTCACGGCGCCACCTGCTGCCATGGTCAGGATCCCGCCGTACCCTGAGTAGCTCGCTCCCGACCGGACCCCGTCGGAGATCAGCAGCGCGGTCGTCCGGTTGCTCTCGTCGAAGTACCCACCGTTGATCATCATGACCGCGGTGGGATGGGCCCCGGCCCACGCGCTGATGTCGGTCGGAGCGCCGGGAGCGTACCCCACCCGCAGCCGCCCCGCGCTCTTGTCGACCCTGGCGATCGTGACGTGCGCGGCGAAGCTGGAACCGGTGATCGTGACCGCCTCCGTCCGGAGGGACACGCCCGATCCCACATCACGCCAGCCGCTCGACGTCGCGGTCGGCGTCTCGGCAGAGACGGTGACGCCACCGGAGGCAGGACTGGCCCCCGGAGCGGAGCTCGACACCGTCGTGGACGCCGGTCCAGCTGTGGGCGGCACGGCGCAGCCGGTGAGGAGGAAGACCAGGAGGTAGGCCACGACGCGACGCACGGCCCGACGCTAGCCGAGACCTGGTCGCGCCCGGCCGGACGCCGCGCACCTAACCTGGTCATAGGCTGGCCCGTGCAGAGCGGAGGTGGTGGGTGACGAGCAGGTTGCGGCTGGTAGGCATCGACCTTCGCGCCGCGTGGCGTGTTCTTCCGACGCGCACCGGGATGCTCGGCACGTTCCTCATCCTGGTGGGGTCGCTGACCCCCGCGTACCTCCCGCAGAACTCCCCGTTGTGGGGCCCCTTGCGCGCACTCCACCTGGACAATGCGCCGGTCAAGGTCATCGGCACGCTCATCCTGCTCGCAGGCCTGGGGCTGCTCGTCGACGCCTGGTTCAAGTTCCGGCCGACCCTCGACCTGGACGTGAAGCGCTGGGCGGTACTGGCGATCTGGTCGATCCCGCTGCTCGCGGCGCCACCGACGTTCAGCAGCGACGCGTACAGCTACGCGGCTCAGGGGTGGATGCTCGTCAACGACGTGAGCCCATACGAGACGGGGCCGGGCATCCTTCCAGGGGCATTCGCTGACCAGGTGGCGTGGGTGTGGAGGTTCACGCCTGCCCCGTACGGCCCGCTGAGCCTTCGGCTGCAGGAGCTCATCGTCGTGGCGGCCGGGATGCAGCCCTACCTCTCCGCGGTGCTCATGCGGATCCCGGCGCTCGTCGGCGTCGTGCTCATCGTCGTGCTGCTGCCGAAGATCGCCGAGCGGATGGGCGTCGACGCGCAGCTGACGGCGTGGTTCGCAACGCTGAATCCCCTGTTGGTCATCGACTTCGTCGGCGGCGCGCACAATGACGCGCTCATGATGGGCCTCGTCGTCCTAGCGCTGTGGCTGGGGCTCCGGGCAAAGCTGTGGCTGGCGGGCGCTGTCATCGTCGGTGTGGCGGCCGCGATCAAACAGCCGGCGTTCCTCGCCGCCTACGCGCTGCCACTCCTGGCGGCCCCCCTGACGACATGGAAGGGCTCCCACATCGCCCGGATCGTCGGCAAGATCGCCGCGAGCTGTCTCATCGCGATCGGTACGTTCATCGGGGTCTCCCTCGCGTGCGGGCTCGGCTTCGGCTGGCTCAACGCCGTGAACGTCCCGGGCCTTGTGGTGACCGTCTCGCCGTCCACGGTCATCGGACAGGGCGTGCAGTTCGTGCTCGACAACTTCCAGTTCGACTCGACCCAGCACGCTGCGATCCGTCTCGCCCGCACGATCGGCATCGCCATCGCGGTTGCCGGCGTCCTCGTGCTGGCGGTCGTCCAGGCACGGAAGAAGCCGATGTCCTTCCTGTCCTGGTCGTACCTGCTCGTCGCCTTCGCCGGGCCCGCGCTCCACTCCTGGTACGTCCTGTGGGGCTCGCTGCTTCTCCCGCTGACCAAGCCGTCGGAGCGCATCCAGCGGATCGCACTCTGGACGACGATGGTCCTGCTCAGCTATGCGGCCGTGAACCTCGCCTGGCGCAACGGCGCTCTCGCGCTCGGGATCGCGGCGCTGGTCCCGCTGGCATGGCAGGTCATCCATCACGAGCGCAGACGACGCCGAGAGCTGGACGCCGTGTCCGATGAAGCGCAGGAGGTGCCGGCCGGTGACCGCGACCGGTGAGGTACTGGCGCACGTCGAGTGTGGCGTGGGGCACCTGGTCCTGAACCGGCCGCGGGCGATCAACGCGCTGACGCCGGGCATGATCGACGACCTCGCCGGACAGCTCGGCGCCTGGGCCGCCGACGACCGCGTCGAGCAGGTCCTGCTCACCGGTGCGGGGGAGCGAGGGCTCTGCTCGGGCGCCGACGTACGTGCGCTCCGCGA
The DNA here is from genome assembly GCA_038317635.1 of Propionibacteriales bacterium. Taxonomy (GTDB): domain Bacteria; phylum Actinomycetota; class Actinomycetes; order Propionibacteriales; family Propionibacteriaceae; genus Fen-668. The sequence continues at coordinate 13,371 of JBBQBP010000035.1, read as the reverse complement.
ACTGGCGTTGGCAGGGGATCCCGGAGCGGATCGGTTCTTCGTCCACGAGTACCGGCTCAACGCGATGATCGCGAGCTACCCCAAGCCGTACGAGGCGCGGATGACGGGTATCACGATGGGCGGCGGGCTGGGTGTGTCGGCACACGGCTCGCACCGGGTGGTGGCCGAGACCTCACAGCTCGCGATGCCCGAGACCGGCATTGGCCTGTTTCCGGATGTGGGGATGCTCTGGTACCTGTCGCGCGCCGGTGCCCTCGGTGCGTACGTGGCGTTGACCGGCCTACCTGTCGACGGCGCGACCGCCCTGCGGATGGGACTGGCGGACTCGTGGGAGGGACCGGACGGACCGCGGTCAGCTCTCGACCAGGGTTGGATCACCGAGTGCTTCAGCGCGGACGGCCCGCTCGAGATCCTGGCGCGGCTCGAGGGTGACTGGGACACTGCGGCGCCCGGCGGCTGCGCCTCGGTGCTGCGGACGCGGTGCCCTCTGTCAGTGATCGTCACGTGGGAGGCGCTGCAGCGTGCGAGGGGGATGCTGAGCCTCGACGACGTCCTGGCTCAGGACCTCGTCCTGGCCACGTACCTCGTCCACCACGCCGACTTCGCTGAAGGTGTCCGGGCGCAGCTCGTCGACAAGGACCGCTCGCCCCGCTGGTCGCACGCACGCCTCGAGGACGTCACCACCGCGGACGTCAGCGAGGCCTTCGGCGAGTAGGGCCAGGCCTTTCAGCGGCGGTTCGTGTACTGGACGGCGAAGTCGAAGTCCTGGGCGTTGATGAGTGCCTGGACGGCCTGGAGATCGTCGCGGGACTTGCTCGAGACGCGGACCTCGTCGCCGGAGATCTGGGTCTTCACGCCTTTCGGGCCCTCGTCTCGGATGAGCTTGGTGAGCTTCTTCGCGTTCTCCTGCGAGAGGCCCTGGCGCAGCGTGCACGTCTGCTTCCAGCGCTTGCCGGACGGGTGGGCGTCACTGGTCTCCATCGACTTGAAGTCGACGCCTCGTCGGGCGAGCTTGGAGTAGAAGACGTCGAGGACGGCCTTGAGGCGCTCCTCGGTCGTGCTCTCCAGGTCCACGTCCTCGCCGGCCCAGACGATCGTCGAGTCGGTGCCCTTGAAGTCGAACCGCTGGTGCACTTCCTTGGCGGCCTGGTTGATGGCGTTGTCGACCTCCTGATGGTCGACCTTGCTCACGATGTCGAACGAGCTCTCACTGGCCATGCCACTCCTTTCCTGCGTCAGTCGCGACCCTACAGCGCCCCGGAACGTCCCAAGGCGTGCGCTGCCGAGGCGTTGCCCGCGGCGCATGCCCTCGTGATGCCCTCGCCGAGGATCACCGCCGACAGGTACCCCGCGGCGAACGCGTCACCGGCTCCCGTCGTGTCGCGTACCTCGTCGACCGGTACGACCGGCACTTCCAACCAGCGGCCATCCGGAGGCCGAGCCGCCGTCGGCGCGGCGCCGTGCTTGACGACGAGTGTCGTGTTCGGAAGGTAGCCGGGCTCATCGAGCCCCAGGAACTCGGCCTCGTCCGCGTTGGCGATGAGGTGATCGGGCGCGATGTCGCTGAGGAGGGCCCGGAACCGGTCCCGTCCGTACGTCCGGAGCGCACCGACGCTCGACGCGTCGATGCTCGTGGCGACTCCACGCGCGCGGGCGCGCTGCAGCGCATCGATCGCGCTGATCGCGATCGGCTCGGCACAGAACCCGTACGCAGGCACGTGCAGCACCGCGAGCCCGTCGAGCCAGTCGTAGGCGATCCGCTCGAGCAGGATCGACGCGCCCCGGTTCGGCACCATCGTGCGCTCACCACCCGGCTCGACGAGGATGACGATCGCGCCCGTACAGCCGCGGCGCTGGACCCGTACGTCCACTCCGTCGCGCTCCAGCCCGGCGACGAGCCCGTCACCGGACGCATCCGGCCCGATGCAGCCGAGGTAACGAGCGGGTACGCGTCCGAGCTGGGCCGCCGCAGACGCCACATTCGCTGCGCTGCCCCCGCGGGTACGGACGATGTCGCCGGCCGCGTCCGTACCGATCGCGAGAGGTTCGGTGAGCCCGACGACGATGTCCTCGACGAGGTCGCCGAGCGAACCGAGAACGCCGGTCACCAGGCGGCGGCGATCTCGCCGCCGAGCGCCACGTTGCCGAGGTAGATCTCGACGTTGGTCGCCTCGGACGCGCCATGGGTGGCGGTGTGGAAGAAGTCGAGCAGGAACGGCGTCACATCGTGGCCGTGGATGCCCTGCGCGTCGGCGGCAGCCAGAGCATCCGCGAGCACCCGCGCGTGCAGGTCGGCGTCGAGCTGGTGCTCGGTCGGGACCGGGCGGGCGACCAGTACGGCCGCGTCGATCCCCAACGCGTCGCGGGCGTGGGCGATCGCGGTCACCTCTCCCGGGCTGTCCACCCGGAACGGCGCCGGGTAGCCCGAGTCGGCGATGTAGAAGCCGGGGAACGCGTCGGTGCCGTAGCCGAGCACGGCCACGTTGAGCGTCTCGAGTCGCTCCAGCGTCGCGCCGACGTCGAGGATCGACTTCACGCCGGCCGACACCATGACGACGGGGATCTGGGAGAGGGCAACGAGGTCGGCGGACTCGTCGTACGTCTGGGCGGCGCCGCGATGTACGCCGCCGAGGCCGCCGGTCGGGAAGACGTTGATGCCCGCCCGATGCGCGAGGAAGGCTGTCGCCGCCACCGTCGTACCCCCGCTCGCTCCCCGCGCCATCGCCACGGGGAGATCCCGGATCGAGCACTTGATCGCCGCGTCGTCGAGGCTCAGCTCGCGCAGCTCATCGGTGCTGAGCCCCACGGTCGCTCGGCCGCGCAGCACACCCACCGTCGCCGGCGTCACACCCTGGCCGCGCAGGACATCTTCTGCGGCGACCGCCACATCGAGATTCCGTGGCCGGGGCAACCCGTGAGTGATGATCGTCGACTCCAACGCCACGACCGGGCGACCCTCCGCGAGCGCGTCGGCGACTTCCTGCGATACGTACGAATCCATGCTCCACATCCTTCCCGGAGCATCCTTCCACGGGCTGTCGGTTCATCATGTTAAGTGGGTGGTCCGTACGTTCACATGGCCAATCGGCCATGTGAAGGAACAACTCGCCTGGTTAACATGGTGAACCGGTGACCCACGTGCCCGGTTGGCAGTCCGTACACTCTTCAGCGATGCCTGTTCCCTCGCCGTACGCCGCTGCCCTCGCCGCCATCCCGGTACGGGAGGCGGTGGTTGAGGTGCTCAGCTCGACCACCCGCTACTGGGAGTACGGCCCTGTTGACCGTCCGGTCGACCTCATCCTGATCCACGGCTTCCGCGGCGACCACCACGGGCTCGAGGCGATCGTCTCGAACCTGCCCGGGCTACGGATCGTGTCGCCGGACCTGCCGGGGTACGGCGCGTCGACCCCCCTGTCGACCACCCACACGATCGCGTCGTACGGAGAGTGGCTGCGCGGCTTCGTCGATGCGCTCGGACTGGTCGGCACGCCGGTTCTTGGCCACTCGTTCGGCTCGATCGTGGTGTCGCATGCGGTCGCCGCCGGGCTGGCGCCGCGACAGGTGGTCCTGCTCAACCCGATCGCCGCCGACGCCACCTCAGGACCGGACAAGGTCATGGTCCCGATCGTCAAGCTGTACTTCCGGATCGGTCGTCTGCTGCCGCGGCGGGCCGCCGACTTCTGGCTCGGGGTCCAGCTGGCGACCCGGATCATGAGCGTGAAGCTCGCCCGAACCCCCGACAAGACCCTCAGGCGCTGGATCCACGAGGAACACGGCCGGTACTTCGCGGGCTTCAGTGACCCGACCACCCTGTCCGAGGGCTACGAGGCGTCGGTCTCGACGAACGTCATCGCCGTCGCCACCAGCCTCACCATGCCGACCCTGCTCGTCGTCGGCGACCTGGACAACATCGCGCCGCTCGACGGACAGCGGCGCCTCGCGGAGCTCCTGCCGGACGGCGAGCTGGTCATCCTCGAGGGCGTCGGTCATCTCGTCCACTATGAGAGGCCGGCCGAGGCGGCATCCGCGATCCGTGCGTTCCTCGGAGCTCACGAGTGAAGCTCCTCGTCGACTGCCGCTACGTACGGATCGACCGTCACGACGGCATCAGCCGGTACAGCGCGCGCGTCACGGAGTCCCTCGCGCAGCTCCATCCGGTGACGATGCTCATCCACGACGAGCGCCAGCTCGCGATGCTGCCGGATCTGCCCTGGGAGCGGATCGAGGCGCCCACGTCGCTGCTCGAGCCCCTCGTCGCGCGCCAGGTGAACAAGCTCCACCCCGACGTCGTCTGGACGCCGATGCAGACGATGGGCGCGTTCGGGCGCCGGTACGGCTTCGTCAACACCGTCCACGACCTCATCTACTACGTGAACCGCACGCCGCCGCGGGACCTGCCGTGGGTCATCCGGATCGTCTGGCGGCTGTACCACCTCGCGTGGTGGCCGCAGCGGATCCTGCTCAACGCGGCCGACGAGGTCGTCACCGTCTCGTACACCACGAAGGCTCTGATCGACGCGCACCACCTCACGCGCCGACCGGTGTCGGTGGTGAGCAACGCCGCCGACCCGCCGGTCGGGGTCCGGCCGCGCACCGAGTCGGCCGGGCGCAGCCTCGTCTACATGGGCTCGTACATGCCTTACAAGAACGTCGAGACCCTCGTCATGGGCATGCGCGAGCTGCCCGGCTACACGCTCCATCTCCTGGGCAGGACGTCGCAGGAGGTACGGGACCGGCTGACGCCCCTCGCGCCCGATGGCTCGCTCGTCTTCGACGGTGCCGTGAGCGACGAGGAGTACGCGGCGGCCCTCGATGCTGCGACCGCGCTCGTCCACGCGTCCAAGAACGAGGGCTTCGGCATCCCGCTCGTCGAGTCGATGTCGCGTGGTACGCCGATCGTGGTCAGCGACATCGCGGTGTTCCGGGAGGTGGGTGCCGACGCCGCCCTGTACTTCCCGGCAGGCGACCCCTCGGCGTTCGCCGCACAGGTGCGGGCCTTGGAGGCGCCGGGGGAGTGGGCCGTACGGTCAGCCGCGTCGCGCGAACGAGCCGGGTACTACTCCTGGGAATCCGCAGCCGCGTCGCTTCTCGCGGTGCTCACGCGCGTCGCCCAGGCGCGCGCAGCCCGCTGACGACGCCTTACCCTCTCGGCGTGCGGCCCGGTTCGGTCTCGTCTCCCCGGTCACGGTCATAAGCCCGAGAACTCCCAGACGACGCTGCGACGGCACGACGTCCCCTCAGCGCACGCGCGCGTCCAGCTCCGCGATGCGGCCGACGAGGAGATCGACGAACGCGGGGACGTCGACATCCAGCGCAACATGGGCGTTCGCGGCACGACCCCAGACGTCCTTGAGGTCGGCGACGGTCATGCCACGGGTGAGATTCCCGGCGGTCTCCACTCCGACCCAGCAGTGCTGGGTACGGATGAGGTCCGGCGCGACAACCGCGGCGACGGCCAGCGAGTCGTGCTGCGCCGTGGCGTCGGAACCGCTCTGGGACAGGTAGAAGCTCCCGTAGAAGTCGATCATCCCAGTGACGGCCTTCGCGATCGGACCCGCGACCACACCACGGAGCGGTGCCCAGTCCTGACCTGCGAACATCGCCTTGTGGGTCACGTCGAGACCGACCATCGTGACCTCGACGCCCGCCGCGAACACACGCGCCGCCGCCTCCGGGTCGAACCAGATGTTGAACTCGGCGGTCGGCGTCTGGTTCCCGGTGAGGTGGACGCCGCCCCCCATGATGACCAGCCGGTCGAGCTTTGCGTACAGGTCGGGCCGGGTCGCGGCGAACAGCGCCACGTTGGTGAGCGGCCCGATCGCGATCAGCGTGACCGGCTCGGAGTGGCTCTCGACGAGCTCGGCGAGCAGACTCACTGCACCCCGGGGATCAGGTCCGCGACCGGGAACCGGCAGCACCACCCCGCCCAGCCCGCCCTGCCCGTGGATCGACGGGTCGCCGAGGTCGGCCTCGAACGCCAGAGCGCGGGCGGCTCCGGCGGCGACAGGTACGTCGTCGCGGCCGAACAGGTGCAGTAGCCGCAGGGCGTTGCCCGTGGTGTTCTCGATGCCGGTGTTGCCCCCGACCGTCGTGATGCCGAGCAGGTCGATCTCCGGGCTGGCGCACGCCAGCGCGATGGCGATGCCGTCGTCGATCCCCGGGTCGGTGTCGATGATGACCGGGATGGCCACGCGTACTCCTTAGGCGGTCTTGAGCGCCGCGGCCTTGCGCCGCTTGGCGAAGAGATCCATCGACGCGAGGGTGAGCGCGATGATCGTGATGATGTACGGCGCCATCTTGGCCAGGTTCGAGTTGATCCCGGCGACGCCGAGACGATCAGCCATCGCGTCCGCCAGGCCGAAGATCACCGCAGCTATGAGCGTCGGTACAGGCTTGGCCCGCCCGAACGTCAGGGCGGCGACCGCGATGAAGCCGCGACCGCTCGACATGCCCTGGTTGAAGGATCCCAGGTTCGCCATCGACAGCTGCGCTCCCGCCAGTCCGGTGAGCGTTCCGCACAACAGGATCGAGATCAGCTTGACTCTGGTCGCGTTGATTCCGGCGGCGACGGCGGCCGACAGGTCCTCGCCGACGGCGCGGAGGTGCACGCCGTACCGGGTGCGGTACAGCAGGAACGCGTACAGGGGCACGCTGAGCAGGGCGATGTACACCAGCAGCGTCTGCTGACCGAGGATCGGGAGGGTGAACTTCGGCAGCGACGAGTGGACGCCCGGCGGGGTGCCGCCCGGGTTGCCGTACAGCAGCTGCAGAGCGAACACACTGGCACCGGCCGCGAGCATGTTGACACCGATGCCGACGACGATGAAGTCGGCCTTCAGCCACAACGTGAACCCCGCGTAGATGGCGCTCAGCAGCAGCGACGACGCCACGGCGGCGATGACGCCGACGAGCGCGTTGTTCGCCGCCGCGCCAACGGCGATCGCCGAGAAGGCGCCGATGAGCATCATGCCTTCGAGGCCGATGTTGAGAATGTCGCCCTGCTGCGTGATGGCGCCGCCGATCGAGGCGAACAGGATCGGTGTCAGATAGGTCAGTGTGGCCGCGATGAGGGCGACGCTGAAGACCGTGTGAAGGACGTCGTTCACTTCACGCTCCCTTCGACGGTGACGGATTCGTCCTGCACGGCCGCGACGCTCTTGCCGACCTTCTTGCGCCGCGACCAGTTCCAGGCGAACGACGCGGTGATCATGAGGACGATGAGGCCGAGGATGACGTCGACCAGCGGCTTCGGGACGTTGGCGTTGGCCTGCATCGAGGAGGATCCCGCGATCATGTCTGCGTAGAAGACCGCCGCGAGGATCGCGACCCAGGGGTTGAGCCGGGCGAGCAGCGCGACGGTGAGCGCGGTGAACCCGTACGCGGGGGAGAAGGTCTGGACGAACCGGGCCGTCGAGTTCGGGCCGATCACGTACAGGGCACCGGACAGGCCGGCGACCGCACCCGAGAGCGCCATGACCTGCATGCTCATCGTCCGTGGGTTGACGCCGGTGTACTCGGCGAAGCGGTTCATCTCACCGAGCTCACGGACCCTGAGTCCCCACACGGACCGGGTCAGGACGAGGGCCAGGATGATGACGATCACGAACGCGATGATGATGTCGGGCGTGAAGCTGTACTCGGCGTTGAACACCGGCAGCATCGCGTTCTCTCCGAGCTTCTTCGATCCCACCGATCCGTACGTCTTGTCGACGAACGGCCCGGTCACGAGGTACTGGGTCAGCAGGGTCGCGATCGAGCTCATCATCAGGGTGGTCACGATGATGTTGACGTTCCAGAAGGCCAGCAGCGCGCCAGGGATCCATCCCCACACACCTCCGACGAGGAACGCGACCGCCAGCACCATGATGATGACGAGGACGCTGGGCAGCGGCGAGTCCTTGAGGGCGATGCCGGTGAGGGCTCCCGCGAGGGCACCCACATACAGCTGGCCCTCGCCGCCGATGTTGAAGAAGCCTGCCCGGAAGCTCACGATGACGGCGCCCGACAGGATCATCAGCTGCACGGTGTGCGCGAGGAGCGCCCCGATCCCGTACGGGGTGGTCAGCGGCGACAGGAACAGCTCGGAGTACGCGGCGCCGGGGTCTTGGCCGATCATCGCGATGATGATCGCGCCGACCACGAGTGCGGCAACGATGGCCAGTATCGGTTGGGCCGCGTTGGTGAACACGGTCTTGAGGATGGTGCTGCCGGTGGCCCTGCTGGGCAGCGCCTCCTCGGTCGTGGCCGCCTCCTCCGTGGCGGGCGCCTCAGGGGCCTTCTCGGGGAGGGCGTCGGTGGTCCCCTCGTCGTGCAGCTCTGCGGCGAGCCTTCGGATCTTCTCGGCGTGGAGGGCGTTGGCGGCAGCGACGGCGTCCTCATCGACGGCCTGACCGCCCATGGCGAGACCGACGGCGATCTCGGACATCGTGTCGTGGGTGAACTCGTCGACGATGTGACCGCGATGGATGACGAGCAGCCGGTCGGACAGGCTCATGACCTCGTTCAGGTCCGCGGACACGAGAAGCACGGCCGCTCCGCGGTCCCGCGCGCTGACGAGAGCGCCGTGGACGAACTCCATGGCCCCGACATCGACGCCTCGTGTCGGCTGCGACACGACGAGCAGGGGCGGGTTGGACTCGAACTCGCGGGCGATGACGACCTTCTGCATGTTGCCGCCGGACAGCGACCCGACGGGTGTTGTCGGTGTGGCGCCTCGGATGTCGAACGTCTTGATGAGACGGGCTGCGAACTGGCTGAGCCCGCTCATGCTGAGCCACCCGGCGCGTGCGACCGGCGGCGAGAGGTGCGTGGCGCCGACATTGTCGGCCACGGACATCCGCGGGGCCGTACCCACCTGGTGACGGTCGTCAGGGATGTACGCCATACCGGCGGCTCGCCGGGTGGCGATCGACGCCCGCGTGATGTCCTCGCCCTTGAGCGTGACGGTGCCGTGCGAGGGCTTGCCGAGGCCGGCGATCGCTTCGAGGAGCTCCGACTGTCCGTTGCCGTCGACTCCGGCGATACCGACGATCTCGCCGGCACGTACCGACAGGCTGACGTGGTCGAGCGCGGTGACGCCTCGATCGTCGACCACGGTGAGGCCGGCGACCTCCAGCACGGTGTCGCTCGGATGGGCCGGCGTGTGCTCGATGCGCAGCAGGACCTCGCGGCCCACCATCATGGTGGCGATCCGCTCCTTGGTGAGGCCCACCGCGGGAACGGTGTCGATGACGCGACCGTCGCGGATGACGGTGACCACATCGGCGACGGCGAGTACTTCGTCGAGCTTGTGGGAGATGAAGATGACCGCGACGCCGGCCTTGGCCAGGTCGCGGATGACGACGAACATGTCGTCGGTCTCCGACGGCGTGAGGACAGCCGTCGGTTCGTCGAGGACCAAGAGCCGCGTCTCGTGGGAGAGGGCCTTCAAGACCTCGACGCGCTGGAGCTCGCCGACGCTGAGCTCTGAGGTGATCTCGGTGGGATCCACCTCGAGGCCGAAGCGTGCGGACAGCTGAGTGACCTCTGCTTCCATGGAGGCGGTGTCCAGCTGGGCGTTCTTGGTGATCTCGCGCCCCAGGAAGACGTTGGCCGCGACGGTGAGGGAGTTCACGAGCTTGAAGTGCTGGAAGACCATGCCGATGCCGAGCGCGGCTGCCTGCTGAGGCGTGGTGATCGAGACCTCTTTGCCGTCGAACAGGATCGTTCCGGAGTCCGGGACGCCAGTGCCGTTGATCATCGACATCAGCGTCGTCTTGCCGGCCCCGTTCTCGCCGACCAGCGCATGGACGCGGCCAGGAAGGACGTCGAGATCGACGCTGTCGTTGGCGACCAGCGAACCGAACGTCTTGGTGACGTGGCGCAACTGGAGCAGTGGCTCAGCCATGAGGCTCCCTCTATGGGCTCAGGACAGATGGAGGGGGCCGGGCCGAAGCCCGGCCCCCACATCATGCACGGAAGGTCAGCTGATCGTGGTCGGAACGGTGATCTTGCCGTCCGAGACCTGCTGGGCGTAGTCGGTGATCTTCGCCTGCATGTCAGCCGGAACGATGTTGCCGTTGTCGGCGAAGGTGAGGCCAACGCCGCCGTTCTTCAGACCGTACGAGGTGGTCTGGCCGTAGGCGAGGGTGCCTGCGTCCGCCGCGAGGACTGCGGTGTGGATGCCGTCGCCCACGTTCTTCAGCATCGAGGCCAGGATGAAGCCCTGGTAGAGCTTGTTCTGGTTCGAGTCCACGCCGATCGCGTAGCGGCCGGTGTCCTTGGCAGCCTTGAGCACGCCAATACCTGCGCCACCAGCGACCTGGTAGACGACGTCAGCCTTGTCCTGCTCGTACATCGACTTGGCGATCGAGTAGCCCTTGTCGGAGTCGGTGAAGTTGCCGACGTAGCCGACCTTGACCTGGATGGTCGGGTCGACGGTCTCGACGCCCTTCTTGAAGCCCACGACGAAGTCGTTGATGATCGGGATGTCCATGCCGCCGACGAGGCCGACGACCTTGGAGCCGGTCGCGTTGGGGAACTTGTCCTTGTTCGTCGTGGCGAGAGCCGCGAGCACGCCCGCGAGGTACGAGCCCTCGTTCTGCTTGAACGTGATGGAGGCGACGTTCGGAGCGGCAACGACATCGTCGTAGATGATGTACTTCTGGTTCGGGTACTTCGGTGCGATCTCCTTGAGGATGTCGACCATCTGCGACGTACCGACGATGACGATGTCCCACTTGCCCGAGACCGACTCCGTGTTCTGCTTCCACGACGTCTGGTTGTTGGCATCGGACTGGATCGTCTGGGTCTTGTGGCCCTCAGCCTTGAGCTTCGTCATGCCGGTCTCGGCACTGTCGAAGAAGCTCGCGTCGCCGAGGGTTCCGTTCACGACGCTGACGACGGAGAGCTTCCCGGAGGCGCTCGCGCTACCGGATGGGCTGCCCGTGCTGCTCGAGGACGAGCAGCCCGTGAGTGCAAGGGCAAGGGCGGAGACGGCCGCCAGTCCCAGCTTCAGTTGGCGCTTCATGTGTGGCATTTCTCCTTGTTAACTGTGGCCGGATGACCGACCGGGTGGTGGATTCGGGACCAGCGTCTCTAGGCGGGCTCCGGGCTCTTGGACAGCTCGAGGTGACGTACGACCTCGTCGCGCTGAGGCATCCCCGCAGTTGCTCCGAGGCTTCGCGTGGACAGTGAGGCGGCGACGACCGCCATGCGTGCGGCGGCCAGCACGTCGTCACCGCGGGCCAGCTCGGCCGCGAGGGCGCCGACGAAGGTGTCGCCCGCACCGGTCGAGTCGACGACGGTGACCAGGGGAGGGGTGATGAGCGTGACGGCCCCGTCCGTGCAGACCGCTGCGCCGCGCGGGCCGAGCGTCGCCACGACGACCTTCGGCGCACCCTGGCGGGCGGCGACGTCGGCCATGTCGTCCAGTCGTTGTGGAAGGGGGGTGCCGAGCACCGTCTCGTACTCGGTCTCGTTGACCACGAGAACGTCGGTACCGGCGAGGAGGTCCGCGGGGAGGACCTGTGCGGGCGCGGGGTTGAGCACGAACGTCCCCGTGCACGCCTTCCGTGCTGCTTGCACGGCGTCGAGCGGGATCTCGAGCTGGCAGACCACGACGTCAGCTGCATGTACGGCATCGCCCGCGCGTTCGATGTGGGACGCCGACAGCTTCGCGTTGGAGCCAGCGACCACGATGATCGAGTTCTCGGCTTCCGCGTCGACCATGACCAGCGCGCGTCCGGACGGGCCGTCGGTGACGGCGAACGCGGACACATCCACCCCTTCGGCGCTCAGGGTGTCGGCGAGGAACTGTCCGGCGGGGTCGTCTCCGCGCAGCCCGACGAAGGAGACGTGCGCACCCATGCGTGCGGCTGCATGGGCCTGGTTGCTGCCCTTGCCTCCGGGGCCTTCCGAGTACGACGTCGCGAGGAGCGTCTCTCCGGGGCGTGGAAGCGTCTCAGTGACGGTCACCAGGTCGAGGTTGGCGCTGCCGACCACGGCCACGCGGCCACCGGCGACCATACATTCCTCCCCGTGCGCATGAGAGCAACCGCTCCGCGCCTTCGCTGCCCGAGTCAATCCCGGGCGGACAAGGCAGTCAAGCGGGCCCGGCGCGCCGCAATGAGACTGTGACCTTCACCTGGCCACGACCTCAATTCCGCTGCCGCTGCTGACCTCAGGACCGCAGCGCTGCGGCCGCGATCGAGACCATCGAGCGGTAGCAGTCCTCGCGCTCCGCACTGGTGAGCTCAGGGCTCTCGGCGGTCAGATGATCGGACACGGTGAGAACGGTGAGCGCCTCCTTGCCCTCGCTGAGGGCCACCGCGTACAAGCCGGCGGCCTCCATCTCGACGGCCTTCGTGCCGAGCGCGATGAGCTTCTCCATCGTCTCGGGATTGCCGCCGTAGAAGTGGTCGCTCGCGTACACCGGGCCCACGTGCCAGCGCAGGCCTTCGTGTGCCTCAGCGGCGTTCATGGCGGCCCGTAGGAGGTAAGGGCTCGGGGCCAGCGCGACCGTCGCGTACGGCACGAGCAGCGACGGCACCGACGAGTTCGTGTGCGCGGCGGACGCGATGATCACGTCGCGTACCTCGACCTCTGGGAGCATCGCGCCACAGGTCCCGACCCGGACGATCCGTTCGACGCCGAAGAACTTGTACAGCTCGGTCGCGTAGATCGACAGCGACGGCAGGCCCATGCCGGAGGCCATGACGCTCATCGGCGTACCGTCGTACGTGCCGGTGAAGCACTGGATGCCTCGCACGTCGGAGACGAGCGCCGGGTTGTCGAGGAAGTCGTTCGCGATCTTGTGCGCCCGGCGTGGGTCTCCGGGCATGAGAACCAGGGGTGCGATCTGTCCGGGCTCGGCACTGATGTGGGGCGTAGCCATGGTGGCTGTCCTTCCTAGGGAAACGTCGACCATCAGCCTAGAGAGTTGCGCGGGGCACGCGTCGCGAGACCCCGGATCTGCGGGGATCGATTCGGCAGCAGTCAGGCGTGACTGCTAGTCTTTCGGCCGCTGGTCCGCCAGCTTGGCAGGTTGCCCGAGTGGCCAAAGGGAGCGGTCTGTAAAACCGTCGGCTCAGCCTACGTAGGTTCGAACCCTACACCTGCCACCACCTCGGCCCGAGACCTCAAAGGTCCCGGGCCGTCGTCGTCGGTACCCCTTGCGAGGGGGGTGCCGCGGCGGCCAACGAGGGGCCCTTCGCGCCGATTCGCGGGCGAGGAGGAGGGTCGTGTATGTTGGTCCGGCGGCTGGCCCCTATAGCTCAGTCGGCAGAGCGTCTCCATGGTAAGGAGAAGGTCTGCGGTTCGATTCCGCATGGGGGCTCCACGGCGGGATAGCTCAGACGGTAGAGCAAACGGCTCATAATCGTTAGGTCACGG
>JBBQBP010000034.1:0-32748 GCA_038317635.1 Propionibacteriales bacterium | reverse complement strand
GAAGGTGACCTTGTAGGCGGTGACCCGATAGCGGCCCAGGCCCGCGACCGTCAGAGACTGCGCCCGGTCGCTCGGCGCGAGCGCTGACAGCTGGCTGACTGTCGGACTGGACAGGCTCGACCGCAGTCCTCTCTCTAGGAGGATGCCGCTGTCCAAAGTGACCCCCGAGGTGGTGGTCGCCAAGAGAATGGTGCCGATCGGCTGGCCGAAGGGCTGCAGCAGGCCCTGGCCCGGCCCCCCAGGTCCCCTGCCGCGGAGACGACCGATCACACTGTTGAGCTGGCTGTCGAGCTCGTGTGTCAGCAGCTGCTGGGTCGCCAGTGCGGTGGCTGTGCTGAGCAGGATGGCAGCCACAGCCACCAGAGCCGTGACCTGGAGAACCAGCCGGCGACCTAGCGTGCCTCGACCCAGTGGATGACCAGTGGGCTCAGGCGCCGGTGGCGCGCTGCGAAAACGTGGCTCATTCACGCCGCTGGGCGCAGCACGTACCCCGCGCCACGCATGGTGTGGATCATCGGCGCCCGGTCGGCGTCGATCTTTTTCCTCAGATAGGAGATGTAGAGCTCGACAACGTTGGCCTGGCCGCCGAAGTCGTAGTTCCAGACCCGGTCCAGGATCTGTGCCTTGCTCAGCACCCGTCTTGGGTTACGCATCAGATAACGCAGCAGCTCAAACTCGGTGGCGGTCAAGGCGATCTCGACTCCGCCCCGAGTCACCTCATGGCTGTCCTCGTCGAGGGCGAGGTCGCCAACGACCAACGTCGAGTCGCTCTTGGTGAGGGCAGCACCCGTACGGCGCAGCAGAGCCCGCAGCCGGGCGATGACTTCCTCGAGGCTGAATGGCTTGGTGACATAGTCGTCGCCGCCGGCGGTGAGCCCGCCGATCCGGTCCTCGACCGCGTCCTTGGCTGTCAAGAAGATCACCGGGACAGCCGGGTCCTCCGCGCGGATCCTGCGCATCACCTCAAGCCCGTCGAAATCGGGCAACATCATGTCGAGGACGATGGCGTCCGGCCGTGCTTCCCGGGCGGCTTTGACGGCCTCGATGCCCGAGCCGGCGGTCGTGACCTGCCAGCCCTCGTAGCGCATGGCCATCGACAACAGCTCGGTCAGGCTGGGCTCATCGTCGACAGCCAACACGCGAATCGGCGTGCCATCCGGTCGGGTGAGGGGGCTCTTGGAGTCATCGATACCAACCATGCGCTCAGCCTCACATCTCAATCCGGGCAACGGCTATGACTTTGCTGTGCGTTGGCTGTGAGGTTGCTTGCGCTCTATCGGCCTAGGTCTACAAACCTAGGCCGGCGCCCTATCGTCGTAGGGCTCCTGCTCCCCGTCCGGCGAGCGCCGAAACAGCCGATCGATGGCCGCCCGGCCGGCCCCGAAGACGACCAGGAGCAGAGCCAGCACCCCCAGCGCCACGTTGTACTCGTACCCACCGAGGTGGCCACCCTGCGGGTCGGTGAGGTACGGGCCCTTGTACCAGTTGGTGTAGCCGATGGTCAGCACCTGTTGGGCCACGACCGCCGCGGCGACCAACGGTGTGAGTGCACCGACGACCAGAAAGATGCCGCCTACCAGCTCTAGGATGGTCGCGCCCCAGGCGGCCACCTCGGGATACGGGGTGCCGAACTGGGTGAGGTAGGCGACCTGGCTAGGAATTTTCAGCACTTGCCAACGACGCCAGCCGTGAGCGATCAGGATGCCGCCGAGACCAAGCCGCGCGATCAACAGCGCAAGGTCGCGAAGAACCTGCAAGAACTTGGCCATCTCGAGGCCCGCTTTCCGTGTCGACTGACTGCCATCAGGCTAGTCATCGGTTTTGATGGCTGCAGGAAAACACGCCGACTTGCTCAGATGAGGACGTTACTCGCGCTGGAATAGCAAGGCCTTGAGCGGACGTTGCTCAACTTGAGTCGCCCAAATGTTTCGTGCTGGCTCAGACTTGAGTCCAGTCCGCTCAAGGTGTAAGTTGAGTGCCGAAGACTCAACATCAAACAGTTCCACAAACACACCCAGTTTTACACGGAGGAATCAACCATGGCTCGTGCAGTCGGTATTGACCTCGGTACGACGAACTCAGTCGTTGCCGTACTCGAAGGTGGAGAGCCCACCGTTATCCCCAACGCTGAAGGTGCGCGGACCACGCCCTCGGTGGTTGCCTTTGCCAAGGGTGGCGAGGTATTGGTCGGCGAGGTTGCCAAGCGCCAGGCGGTCACCAACGTGGACCGCACCATCCGTTCGGTCAAACGCCATATGGGCACCGACTGGAAGGTCAAGATCGAGGAGAAGACCTACCGTCCGCAGCAGATCAGCGCCTTCGTGTTGCAGAAGTTGAAGCGCGACGCTGAGGCCTATCTCGGTGAGACCGTCACCAACGCCGTGATCACCGTGCCCGCCTACTTCGGCGACGCGGAGCGGCAGGCCACCAAGGAAGCCGGCGAGATCGCCGGGCTGACCGTCGACCGCATCATCAACGAGCCGACTGCTGCCGCTCTGGCCTATGGCCTCGACAAGGCAGGCAAGGATCAGATGATCCTCGTCTTCGACCTCGGTGGTGGAACGTTCGACGTGTCACTGCTGGAGATCGGTGACGGCGTCTTCGAGGTCAAGGCCACCAAGGGCGACAACCGCCTTGGCGGAGATGACTGGGACTCGCGAATCGTCGACTGGCTGGTCAAGCAGTTCAAGAACAAGAACGGTACCGACCTGTCCCAGGACAAGATCGCCCGTCAGCGCCTCCAGGAGGCCGCTGAGAAGGCCAAGATCGAGCTGTCGTCCACCAGTGAGACTCAGATCAACCTGCCCTACATCACCCTCGGCCAGTCGGGCCCGCTGCACCTGGAGGAGAAGCTCAGCCGTGCAGAGTTCCAGCGCCTCACCACGGATCTGCTGGACCGCTGCCGCTCGCCGTTCAAGGCGGTGATCGAGGACGCGAAGATTTCCGTCGGCAAGATCGACCAGGTGATCCTGGTCGGTGGATCGACCCGGATGCCCGCCGTTGTCGACCTGGTCCGTGAGCTGACCGGTGGCAAGGAGCCCAACAAGGGCGTCAACCCGGACGAGGTCGTGGCGCTGGGGGCTAGCCTGCAGGCCGGCGTCTTGAAGGGCGAGGTCAAGGATGTGCTGCTGCTCGATGTCACCCCGCTGAGCCTCGGTATCGAAACCAAGGGCGGCGTGATGACGAAGATCATCGAGCGGAACACGACCATTCCGACCAAGCGCTCCGAGGTGTTCACGACTGCCGACGACAACCAGCCGTCAGTGATGATCCAGGTCTATCAGGGTGAGCGGGACTTCGCTCGGGACAACAAGTCGCTCGGCAACTTCGAGCTGACCGGCCTGATGCCCGCGCCGCGGGGCCTGCCGCAGATCGAGGTGGCCTTCGACATCGACGCGAACGGCATCGTCCACGTCCACGCGAAGGACCTGGCCACGAGCAAGGAGCAGTCCATGACCGTGACCGGCGGGTCCGCGCTGGCCAGGGACGACATCGACCGGATGGTGAAGGACGCCGAGGCCCACGCCGAGGAGGACCGCAAGCGCCGCGAGGTCGTGGAGATGCGCAACGATGCGGACGCTCTCGCGTTCCGTACGGAGAAGCTCCTCGCCGAGCACGCCGAGACGCTGACGGACGAGCAGAAGAAGCCAGTCGAGGACGCCCTCGCCACGTTGCAGGCCGCCCTCAAGGGCACCGACAACGACGACGAGGTCCGGACCGCGATGAACGACCTCAACGAGAAGGCCAGCACGATGGGCCAGGCGGTCTACCAGGCCGCCCAGCAGGCCCAAGCCTCCGAGGCGCCCAGCGAGTCTGCGTCCACCAGTTCAGATGACGACGTGGTCGACGCCGAGATCGTCGACGACGACGAGGACAACAAGAACTGACGCAACACCTGTGAGGGCGCACCGTCCGGCTAGCCGCCGGAAGGCTGCGCCCTCCTAGGCTTGTGACATCGATGTAGGAGAGACATGACTGATGAGTTCGTGCCTGAGGGCGATGCGAACGACGAGGGGGCGGAGGTCTCCGGCTCCGTGGAGGACGCCCCCGACCTGGCTGCCGCTGTCGCCGAGCTGACGGGTGACCTTCAGCGCGTCCAGGCCGAGTACGTCAACTACAAGCGTCGCGTCGACCGTGACCGCGACGTGGCCCGCCAGCGCGGCATCGAGTCGGTCGTCGCCGACCTGCTGCCGGTCCTCGACGGCATCGACGGGGCGAAGGCACACGACGAGCTGACCGGCGGTACCAAGCTGATAGCCGACGAGTTCGCGAAGGTGACGGCCAAGTACGGCCTCGAGGCCTACGGAGCGGTGGGCGACGAGTTCGACCCCCAGATCCATGAGGCGCTCATGCACGTCCAGGTCCCGGGGTACTCCGTGACCACGTGTACGCAGGTGTTCCAGACCGGCTACCGCCTCGGCGGCCGCGTGATCCGGCCCGCGCGGGTCGCGGTCACCGATCCCACAGAGGAGCCCGTGGACGCCGAACCGGAGCTAGACGACTTCGTACCCGACGATCCCGGCTCCCTGACCGACTGACGAGAGAGGAGGCGCTGAATGAGCACGAAGGACTGGCTCGAGAAGGACTACTACAAGATCCTCGGCGTCTCCAAGGACGCCAAGCCGGACGAGATCAAGAAGGCGTTCCGCAAGCTCGCGCGGGAGAACCACCCCGACCAGCACCCCGACGACAAGGACTCTGAGCGACGCTTCAAGGAGATCTCCGAGGCGAACTCGGTGCTGTCGGACCCAGGGAAGCGCAAGGAGTACGACGACGCACGGAGCATGTTCGGCAGCGGCTTCCGGTTCCCCGGGGGCGGCCAGCCTGGACGTCCCGGGCAGGGAACCGGCGTCAACCTCGAAGACCTGTTCCGCAACTCGGGCGAGGGCGGCTTCGGCGACCTGTTCGGCGGTCTCTTCGGGGGCCAGCAGCCGACAGGGCGACGGTCCGGACGTGGCCCGCGTCGCGGCAGCGACGTCGAGGGAGAGGTGACGATCCCCTTCGCCGATGCTGCGGGCGGCCAGACCGTCGGCGTGCAGATGGTGTCTGAGGAGGCCTGTGATGCATGCCGGGGGACCGGCGCGAAGGCCGGCACGGTGCCGCAGGTCTGTCCCACGTGTCAGGGCTCGGGCATGCAGGCTTCGCAGTCGGGCGGGTTCGCGTTCAGCGAGCCCTGCCAGCAGTGCCGCGGCCGGGGGCTCATCATCGAGACGCCGTGCCCGGTGTGCTCCGGCACGGGGCGGGCTCGGTCGACGAAGACGATGCAGGTACGGATCCCGGCAGGCGTCGACGACGGCCAGCGCATCCGGATCAAGGGCAAGGGCGGCGCGGGCGAGAACGGCGGCGCCGCGGGCGACCTGTACGTGACGGTCCACGTCACGCCGCACCCGATCTTCGGCCGCAAGGGAGACGCGCTCACGGTGACGGTCCCCGTCACGTACAGCGAAGCGACTCTCGGCGCGGAGGTCGATGTGCCGACGCTCAACGACGGTACGGTCCGGCTGCGCGTTCCGGCGGGAACGCCGAACGGGCGCACGTTCCGGGTCATGGGCCGAGGTGTCGGCAAGCCCGGCGAAGCAGGCGACCTGCTCGTGACGATCGAGATCGAGGTCCCGCGGCACCTCTCGGAGCAGGCGAAGGCGGCGCTGACCGAGTACCAGCGGCTCGCGGCCGAGCCGAATCCTCGTACACACCTGATGAGGAGCTGACATGGTTCATCTGCCGGATCGTGTGGATAGCGACGCGCCCCTGTTCCCGATCTCCACTGCGGCTCGACTAGCGGGGATGCACCCGCAGACCCTCCGCACGTACGACCGGCTCGGTCTCGTCGTCCCCACCCGGGCGCGCGGTCGTGGTCGCCGCTACTCGCTGCGTGACGTGGCTCGACTGCGTCTGGTCCAGTACCTCTCGCAGGACGAGGGCATCAACCTCAACGGCGTCCAGCGGATCCTCGAGCTGGAGCTACGTCTCGACGGTCTCCAGAAGCGCGTCGAGGAGCTCACCGCGGAGCTCCGCGCGGCCCACGCCGCCCCTCCAGGGAGCCGCCTCTTCACGGCCTCGCCGAACGCCGTTCACCTCGGCAGCGTCGTCCGAACGCAGAGGGCCATCGGCCGCTAGCCCGGAGTGACCTTCTTCAGGAGAACGCCATGACCAGCTCGTTCCACAATCTCACCATCGACTGCCACGACCCGTACACGATCGGGCTCTTCTGGCAGCAGGTCCTCGACGGCTACGCCGAAGACCCCGACGAGCCCAACAACCCCGAGGATCCCGAGTTCCTCCTGCAAGGGCCTGGACCGGATGTGCTCTTCATCAAGGTGCCGGAGGGCAAGACGGTCAAGAACCGCCTGCACCTCGACCTGAGCCCGACGGATCGTCTGCGCGACGAGGAGGTCGACCGCCTGCTCCAGCTCGGAGCCACGCTCCTCGATGACCTCCGCAACCCGGACGGTACGGGCTGGGCAGTACTCACCGACCCGGAGGGCAACGAGTTCTGCGTGGTGCGCAGCCAGGCAGAGTACGACCGGGCACAGTAGAAGGCACTCACCACGACGGCCGGGAGAACACCTTGACGATCGAGCTCATCGCGCGCGGGCTGGCAGCAGCCTCCGACACATCGGTCGTCGAGGTCGGCAGAGGCGTCCTTTCAGCCAGCGGCACGATCTTGCGGGACGCGCTCTTCGCCGAGGGGAAGGCCGCCCTCGTCGTGGCGGACGAGCGCACATGGGCCGCGGCGGGACATGCCGTGCGAGACGCGCTAGCCGCCGCCGGCGTGGACGTGATCGACCCGATGATCTTCCCGGGACATCCCGTCCTGTACGCGGCGCTGGAGAACTGCGACCTCGTCCGTGAGCGGCTCGCCGGCTCCGGGGCTCTCGGCGTCGCCGTGGGCTCAGGGACGATCAACGACCTGGTGAAGCTCGCGTCCGGCCAGCTCGGACAGCCGTACGGAGTCGTGGGTACGGCTGCCTCCATGGACGGCTACTCCGGTTTCGGTGCACCCATGAGCTCGGAGGGGGTCAAGGTCACGATGCCGTGCCCAGCGCCCCTGGCGGTCATCATCGACCTCGACGTGGCGGCCGCCGCCCCGTCCAGCATGGTCGGGTCCGGCTACGGCGACCTGTCCGCCAAGATCCCGGGCGGCGCGGACTGGATCCTCTCCGACGCCGTCGGGCTCGACCCCATCGACCCTCTGGCCTGGGAGCTCGTGCAGAGCGGCGTCTCCGATGCGCTGTCCCGGCCGGAGGCTCTGGCCGCGGGCGACGCGGACGCGTACGCGGGTCTTGTCTCCGGACTGGTCCTCTCCGGACTGGCGATGCAGGTCTATCGGGGAACAAGGCCGGCATCTGGAGCCGAGCACTACTTCAGCCACCTCTGGGAGCTGGATCACCTCGGGAACGACTGGGATCCGCCCTTGTCTCACGGCCGCAAGGTCGCGATCGGGACGTTGGCGATGAGTGCGTTCTACGAGCGGTTCCTGACCCGTGACCTCACCTCGCTGGACATCGACGCGGCCGTCGCGCGCTGGGCACCGTGGGACGTCGTCGAGGCTGACATCCGGTCGAAGTTCACGGGGGCGCTCGCGGATCACGCGGTCAACGAGACCAGGGTGAAGTACGTCGACGGGGCGGGCCTGCGTGAGCGGTTGCAGCACTTCGTGTCCAGCTGGGGCAGCCTGCGCCCACGCATCACCGCCCAGCTCGTACCGGCCAGAACACTGCAGGGAATGCTGCGATCCTCAGGAGCGCCGGCGACCCCGGAAGACATCGGACTGACCGCCGCCGACGTCCGATCCACGTTCCCGAAGGCCATGTACTACCGGTCTCGCTACACGGTCCTCGACCTCGCCCGCGAAGCCGGATGGTTCGCCGAGGTCGTGGACGAGGTCTTCGCGCCGGGTGGTCTGTGGACCTGAGGCCGACTCAGCGAGGTGTCAGGACGCGGTGGGCAGTCCGTCGCGGGAGACGTCGGGGTCGACCGCGTACGTCCTGCCCGGGTTGAAGCCAACTGGCATGACCTCGTCCTCGGGGAGCTTCGTCGTGTCGATCTCGATCTCGCTGCCCTGATGGATCGCGTCCGACGGCGCGTCCGAGTAGACGTCATCGGTGTACGCATATGTGGCCATGCATGTCCTCTCGTGATGCAAGAAACGCTAGTACCTTTCCATTCTGCATCGTCTTCAAGTGAGCCAGACGCGCCGGAACTATGATCCGACTGTGAATGATCCGGTGGTCCAGTGCCCATCCTGTGGTACGAAGAATCGCGTTCCTGTCTCTTCCAACGGGTTACCACGATGCGCCAACTGTCAGACGGACCTGCCATGGCTGGTGAACGCCGGTGACGGCGATTTCGACGCCGCCGTGGCGACGAAGTCCCTTGTCGTGGTGGACCTCTGGGCGCCGTGGTGCGGTCCCTGCCGGATGGTCGCGCCCATCCTCGAGGCACTCAGCCGCGAGCTGGCCGGCACGATCAAGGTGGTCAAGGTCGACGTCGACCAGTCGCCCGCCATCGCGCAGCGCTACCAGGCCCGCAGCATCCCGATGATGCTCGTGATGGATGGCGGGAAGGTCGTCGACACCGTCATCGGAGCGCAGCCGAAGCCCGCCCTCCGGAAGCGCATCGACGCGGCACTGGCCAGCCGGGGCTGAGTCAGGCGCCGAAGTCGGCGAGGTGGGCGAAGACGTACGCGGCGTCCCGCTCGTACAGCACCGCGTGCCCCTCCGCGATGTGCCGGGCGAACGCTTCGTTGCCGGCAGCGGCCTCCTCGCGCATGTACGCGACGTGGCCGAGCAGCCGCGGCACGACTGCCGCGACAGACTCCGCGACATCGCACGCGTCGAGCCCGTACGACTCGCAGAACAACCGCACCCGGGCAGCTCTCTCTGGGAGAGTGCCCCACCCGTCGTGGGCGCTCGTGAGCGGTGCGAAGCGGTAGATGGCGTACGACAGGTCGTACGCCCTCGGTCCCGGCCGCGCGTAGTCGACGTCGATGATCCCGACGACCTGTTCACCCGAGAAGACCAGGTTGTACGGCGCGTAGTCGGCGTGGACGATCACCTCGGCATCGGACAGCTCGGGGAGCTGCCACGGCAGGTCGCCGGTGACGAGCGGTACGGAGGCGTCGTGGAAGCGCCGCAGCAGCTGGGCCGCCGAGACGAGCGCGGCGTCGCTGCGCACGGCCTCCGACAAGGGGTAGTGCCCCACCTCACCGGGCAGGTAGTCGAGCACGTCCCGTCCTTGGTCGTCGGTCCCGCGCCATGACGGTACGGGAAGGCCGGCGGCGTGGAGGACGCTCAGCAGCTGCCGCGTCGCCGGGGTCCAGGGGGCGTTCGGACGATGCACGGCGTCCCCGATGCGTACCACCCTGTTGATCCCGCCCCCGGCGAGCTCGATCTCCTCCACGGGCCCATCATGCCGTCAGGCGGCGGACCAGGATCAGTCGGAGCAGTACGCCGACGACCAGGGCCCAGAACGCACCGCCGATGCCGAGCACCGTGATGCCCGAGGCGGCGACGAGGAACGTCACGGCGGCCGGGAGCCGTCCTTGGGCATCGTCGAGGGCCTGCTGGATGCTGCCGGCGAGGGTGCCGATGAGCGCGAGGCCGGCGGCGGCCGGGAGCAGCGCGCCCGGAGCAGCAAGCACGATCGCGGTGACGATCCCGGCGCCGGCGGCGAGGAACACGTACAGGGCTCCGGTCGTCATCGCTGCCCGCCAGCGTCTGGACGTGTCGGGCCCCGCGTCGTGGCCGGCCGCCAGCGCGGCGCTGATCGCGGCCATGCAGATCGCGTGTCCGCCGGCGAACGCCCCGACGACCGTAGCGACCCCCGTGGTGAGCAGCGTCGGGCGCCACGGCGTCTCGTACCCGAACGTCTTCAGCACCGCCACTCCCGGCACGTTCTGCGACGCCATCGTCACGAGCCACAACGGGATGGCGATGCCGACAACCGCCTTCCAGTCGAAGTGCGGGGCGACAAGGGTGAACCCGATGGAGAAGTGGGGAGCGCTGCTGAGATGCAGGAGGGTCACCACGAAGGCAGCGGCGATGGCCGCCGGGGTCGCCCAGCGCGGCGCGAGGAGCAGAACGACGACCCATGCGAGCAGGATCGGCCACATCAACCCGAATGACGTCGCAGTCGCGGTGACCGGCTTGAGGCAGAGCGGCACGATCACACCGGCCAGCATCGCCTGCGCGATCGAGGTGGGAATGCGCGCGATCAACGTGCCGAGTGCCGGCACCGCGGCAGTCGCCACGATCAGCAGACCTGTCGCGACGAAGGCGCCGATGGCCGTCGGCCACCCACCGGCGGGGGTCGGGCTCGACGCGAGGAGCGCTGCGCCGGGCGTCGACCAGGCGATCGTGATCGGGATCCGGTAGCGCTCGGCCAGCAGGATCGTCGCGATGCCCATCGTGAGGCACAGGGCGGCGAGACCCGAGGCCGCCTGTACGGGGGTGGCGCCCATCGCCCGAAGGCCGGTGAGTACGACCGCGAACGCGCTCGTGAACCCGACGATCGCGGTGACCAGACCGGCCACGTACGCGTGGCGGTCCGCCAGCAGCATCCTCATTCGGCCCCCTTTCGGGGCGAGGCTAGGGCACCGGCTGCATGCCCCGTCGCCGGGTTCGTCAGGCGGGCGCCCCTAAGATCTGACCGTGAGAGTCCGGCTCGTTGCACTGGTTGCGCTGCTGATGGTGCTGCTCTCGGCATGTACGGGGATCGGTGATCCGAGCCAGACGAAGGCGTGCCGGGCGCTGGCGGATCAGGTGCCGGGCATCTCCGGGGTGAAGGAAGCCAGCTTCACGGACGCGATCGTGAACAGCCTCCCGCTGTGCTCTGGCGTGGTCGTGCTTGATCCTGGGCAGACCAGGGCCCAACTGGCACAGGTTGTCGGCAGCGTGTACGACGTCGTGCGCACTCGAGGCGTCAAAGAGGTGGAGTTCAGCACCTCGTTCTCGTCCGGTAGGTCGACACTGCAGGTCTCCAGTGGGTTCCCTACCGCTGAGGAGGTCACCGGCGTCCTCGAGTTCGCGGACCAGGCACGCGCCAGCGGTACCGGCATAGCGTGGTCGTTCCAGGGTCTACGGGCCACGCTTCATGCTTCCGTGGCGAGTTCGAGTCCCGCGGCTTCGCTGCGCGAGGCGATCGCTGTGCTCCGCCTCGCTCCGCCAACGGGCTTCCGTGAGATCGACTGGTACCTCAACGACAACCGGATCATCTCTCCGAACATCGCCTCGGACGAGGCGACCCACCTCGAGGCGATCGCGTCCTGGTTCGAGAGGAACCCCGGCGTCTCGTCGTACACCGTGAAGCTCGACTCGGGCGTGCAGACGTGGGCCCTCGTGACGACGACGGAGGTTCCGGACGCGGTCCGGAGCTTCGCGGCGCTACCTGCGGGGTCGGGCGTGACCGTGAAGGTCTCAGCCAGCCTTGCCGGCAAGTCGCCCTACATCACTGTCCCCTGAGGGATGCAGGCTCACGACGCCAGGATCACCCCGGCGGTGCGCCGGCCAGAGACCAGGGCGCCTTGGATGGACGCGGTGTCGCGATGGTCGCCGCACACGTACAGACCATCGCCGAACCGGATCTGCTTGCGCACCAGCAGAGGCGGAGGCATCACGGGGAGGGCGTCTGGGATCACGTGTGTGGTCAGCAGCTGCCAGTTGGTGGTGTCCCATTCGTACAGCGACGCCAGGTGCGCCCGTACCGCCGGCTCCGACGGGACGACATCGTCGACGAGCAGCGCCGACGCCTGGACGAGATGTCTCCCGGCCGGCGCGTAGCTGGGCGCCACGTTCGACATCACGGCTGTGTTGACCACTGGACCGGCATTCGGCCTCGCGTCCACGGCGAGATACGTGCTGGCCGTGGGGGCGACGTCCGTCGCGAACCACCACGTGACAACGCCCTTCATGGTCGGGGCTGGTACGGGAGCCAGCGTGGCAGCCGTCGTCGGATCGGTCGCGACGACGATGGTCCTCGCAGCGCGTTCGCCCTGCGAGGTCTGCGCCACCCAGGTCGTACCATCTCGGACCACGCTCGTGACGGGTGTCTCGAGCTCGACGGGTCGAGCCAAAGCCGCGGCGAGCTGTTCCGGGATCGCTGACATGCCGAGTGCAGGCAGAGCCGGCGTGGCGAGCGCGAACGACCGTACGAGCAGCCGGGCGAACCGGGCCGACGTGGTTCCGGCAGTCTCGAGGAGCACTCCTGCCAGGAACGGCTCGACCACCTCGTCGCGCAGCGGCCCGTGGAAGCCGACGGCGTCGAACGACTCCGCCAGAGTCGAGTCCGGCGCGGTGAGCAGACGCGAGATTGAGCCCAACGCCGGCGCCGCCCACCGAGAGAACGAGGCGAGCTGGCGAAGATCCACGTACGGCGTGCGCCCGGCGGCCAAGGGCGACCGCGGGGGGAAACCGAGCTCGGCCAATCCGGCGTCGCGACGTACCGCGATGCCACGTCCGAAAGCCTTCAGATTGAGCGCACGGAGATCGAGCTCGCTCTTCGCGTCGGGGTAGGCGGGGTTGAGCAGCTGGAACCCACGATCGCACCGGAAGCCGTCGACGACCTCGGTCCGTACGCGACCGCCGACCTCATCGCTCGCCTCGAGGACTGCGACCTGACGACCAGCCCGCGCCAGTACCCGTGCGCACTGCAGCCCGGCCAGTCCGGCACCGATCACGAGGACGTCGATCATGGGTGAATCCTTCCCGCGTCGACCCAGCGCAGCCAGCCGATGACTCAGCTGCGTCCACAGGCCAACGCCCTTCCAGGTTGTCACGAACGGATCCTGGCCTTCTTGCGCGAGCCCCGAGGGTCACGTCTTAGCGGGATTTCGCGTGTTCTGGGGTATCGAAACGAGGATCGTCGTGGTGTGATGCGGGCAGGAAGTTGACCTCGTCCGTATCTGTCCGGCTAGGCTACGGAACCGTAACCTACGGAACCGTAGGAAGGGAGACGCGTGACCTCGACGAACGCTTGGACCCCACGAATCGTCGGCGACGCCAGCGAGCAGACGGATGACCTCGCCACCGGAACGCCAACTGACGGGATCGAGACCGTACAGCTCCTGGATGCCGAAGGCGGCACCGTCCGCCACCCCACGTACAGCCCGCTGCTCTCGACCGATCAGGTGCGCGACGCGTACCGGACGATGTTCCTGGCGCGGCGCATCGACGGCGAGGGCACCAACCTGCAGCGCCAGGGTCAGCTCGCTTTGTGGGCCCCTGCGAAGGGCCAGGAAGCCGCGCAGATCGGCGCGATCACGGCGCTGCGGCCGACCGACATGGTCTACCCCTCGTACCGTGAGCTCTCGATGGCGATGCACCGCGGCCTCGACCCGGTCGCGATCCTGCAGATCATGCGCGGCATCTCCCACGCCACCTGGGACGTCGACGCGCTCCACTTCGGACTGTTCGCGTTCGTGGTCGGCGCGCAGACGCTGCAGGCGACCGGGTACGCGATGGGCGTCACGCTCGACGGCGCCGACGAGGTGGTCATGGTCTGCCTCGGGGACGGCGCGACCAGCGAGGGTCACGTCAACGAGGCCCTCAACTTCGCCGCCGTGTACAACGCACCGGTGATCTTCCTCGTACAGAACAACCAGTACGCGATCTCGGTCCCCACCTCGGGGCAGTTCCGGGGCGCTCCGGCGGCACGCGCGGCGGGCTTCGGCATGCCCGGCATCCGGGTCGACGGCAACGACCTCTTCGCGATGAACGCGGTGGTCGCCGAGGCCGCCGCCCGGGCTCGCGCCGGGGGAGGCCCGACGCTCGTCGAAGCCATGACGTACCGGATCGGCGCCCACACCACCGCCGACGACCCCACCCGCTACCGCTCCCGCGAGGAGGAGGAGATGTGGGCCGGCCGAGACCCGCTCGAGCGCATCGATCGCTGGCTCCGTGAGCAGGGCACGCCGGAGGAGTACTTCTCGGACCTCTCGGACGAGGCCGATGAGCTGGCCGCCGACGTCCGGGCCAGGGTCCTCGCGCTCACCGCCGACGGGATCACCGAGCTGTACGACTATGTGCTGGCCGAGCCGTCGGCCGCGCTCGTCGAGGAACGCGAGCAGGTCGTCGCGTACCTCGCCACTCTGGAAGGCCGGTAGATGGTGCAACTCTCGATGGCGAAGGCCATCACCGCCGGCCTCAGCCGCGCGATGGACCGCAACGACCACGTGGTGACGATCGGCCAGGACATCGGCATGCTCGGCGGCGTCTTCCGCATCACCGACGGGCTGCAGGAGCGCTTCGGGCACAAGCGCGTCATGGACTCCCCGCTCGCCGAGGCCGGCATCGTCGGTACCGCGCTCGGGATGGCGCAGCGCGGCTACGTACCGGTCTGTGAGATCCAGTTCGACGGCTTCGTGTTCCCAGCGTTCGACCAGATCATCAACCAGGCGTCGCGGCTCCGGTTCCGCAGCCAGGGCAGGGTCACGGCGCCGATCGTCATCCGGCTCCCGTACGGCGGCAACGTGGGCTCCATCGAGCACCACGGCGAGTCGCCGGAGGCGTACTTCACGCCGACGCCCGGCCTGCGGATCGTCACCCCGAGCACTCCGGCCGACGCGTACGAGCTCATCCAGCAGGCGATCGACAGCCCCGACCCGGTGATCGTGCTGGAGCCGAAGCGGCTCTACCACTCGCTCAAGGGCGAGGTCGACCTCGACGCTCCGCCCTCGGGTGAGCTGGACCGCGCACGGGTCGTCCGGCTGGGGAGCGAGGTGACGCTGATCGGGTACGGACCGATGGTGTCCACCCTTCTCAGCGCGGCGAAGGTGCTCGCCGACGAGGGCCACTCGGCGGAGGTCGTCGACCTGCGCTCGGTCGCGCCGATCGACTGGGCGACCGTCGAGATGTCGGCCCGGAAGACCGGGCGGGTCATCGTCGCGCACGAGGCACCTCGAACGTCCGGCGTCGGCGCCGAGCTCGCCGCCCGCATCCAGGAGCGCTGCTTCTTCTCCCTCGAGGCGCCGGTGCTGCGCGTCACCGGCCTCGACATGCCCTACCCGCCGTCGCGGGTCGAGACCGACTACGTCCCGAGCGTCGATAGGGTGCTCCAGACGGTCGATCGCGCGCTCGCGTACTGAGAGGTTGCCATGGCTCTTCAGCACTACCGCTTGCCCGATGTCGGCGAGGGACTCACCGAGGCGACCGTCCTCGCCTGGCTCGTCGCCGAGGGCGATCGCGTGGCGGTCAACGACCCCGTCGTCGAGATCGAGACCGCGAAGTCGGTCGTCGAGCTCCCGTCTCCGTACGCGGGCGTGGTGTCGGGTCTCCTTGTACCGGTCGGCCAGACCGTCGAGGTCGGGACCGCGTTGATCGCGGTCGAGGACGGGATCGGCGCCGAGGCGGCGCTCGCGACCGAGGCCGGGACGGGGGCGACCCCGGAGTCGGAGGCGGAGGCGCCCGCCTCGCAGGCGACGCTCGTCGGTACGGGCCCCCGTGAGCTGAAGCAGACCCGTCTGCCGCGCAAGACCGCCGAGAACACGCTGGCGACGCCGCCACCGCCCGAGGTGGACGTGCGCACGCTGGCCAAGCCGAGCGTACGGAAGCTGGCCCGCGACTTGGGCGTCGACCTGGGCACGGTCACGCCGACCGGACCTGACGGGACGGTCTCGCAGGACGACGTCACCGCCGCCGCGACCCAGCACGGTGGCTGGACGGGCTTCCTGGCCGAGCGCGGCGAGACGCGCATCGACGTCACGGGCATCCGGCGCGCGACCGCTCGGGCGATGGTCGAGAGCGCGTTCACCGCGCCGCATGTCACCGAGTGGACCGACGTCGACGTCACCCGCTCGATGGAGCTGCTCGAGCGGATGAAGACGATGCGGATGTTCCGGGATGTACGGATCACGCCGACCGTCCTCGTGGCACGCGCCGTGTGCGTGGCGCTGCGGCGCAATCCCGAGCTCAACTCGAGCTGGGACGAGAAGAACTCCCAGATCGTGCGGAAGTCGTACGTCAACATCGGCTTCGCCGCAGACACCCCTCGCGGCCTCGTCGTGCCCGTGATCCACGACGCGGATGCCATGAGCACGTACGACTTGGCCGTCGCGATCAACGAGCTGACCGGTACGGCCAGGGCAGGCAAGACCCAGCCCGCCCAGCTTTCGGGCGGCACGTTCACGATCACGAACATCGGTGTCTTCGGCATCGACGCCGGCACGCCGATCCTCAGCCCTGGACAGGCAGGCATCCTGGCGCTCGGTCAGATCACCAAGCGCCCGTGGGTCGTCGAGGACCGCGTCGAGCCCCGCTGGGTGACGACCCTCGCGCTGAGCTTCGACCACCGCATGGTCGACGGCGCCGAGGGCTCAGCGTTCCTGAGCGACATGGCCGAGATCCTCCGCGACCCGGGCTCCACGCTGATCATGGCCTGAGGGCGGTGCCGACATTCAGTGGCGCTCACGCGGCCGCCGGTGCAGATAGGGCACGGCGACCGCTCAGGCGCCGCCCCTCGATGTCGAAGAGCGACGCTCAGCCGTCGTAGTGGCCCGCAGCGATGTCGTCGAGGAGGCCGGGGTGAGTGGGATCCCACCCGAGCAGCTGGCGCGTCTTGACGGCGCTGGTGAGGTGGTCGACGGTCTGCATGGTCCCGAAGAAGCCGAGACGCTCGGGGCTGACTGACTCCGTGGGAAGGCTGAGGCGCGCGGCCAGGGCCTCAGCGAGCGTCCGTACGGGGATGCCCTCGTCTCCCACCGCGTGGAGCACCGTGCCGGCGGGCGCGTTCTCCAAGGCCAACCGGAACAGGCGGGCGGCGTCCTTCACGTGGACGGCACACCAGCGGTTGCTGCCGTCCCCCACGTACATGGCCACTCCAGCCTCGCGGAACATGCGGACGAGCTGGGCGACGAAGCCGTGCTTGTCGCCCTCCCCATGTACGGATCGAGGCAGCCTCACGACGGAGGGACGCAGGCCCTGCCCTGCACTCGCCAGCAGTGCCTGCTCGTTGTCGCCGCGGGCGCCCATTGCGCCTGACATGTGGTCGTCCTCGGTGCTGGCCCGCCCCGGGATCACGGGGGTGCCTGATGCGGCGACCAAGGACTTTCCACTTCCGGCGACCGCCTCGACCACGGCCGCCACCGCTGCGCGCTCAGTCGCGGCAGCAGCGGCGAGATCGTTCATGTTCTCGTGCGGGAACGCGAGGTGGACCACGCCGTCGGCCGAGGTCGCCGCCGCGCGCAGCACGTCGAGGTCAGTGAGCGAGCCGCGGACGACCTGGGCGCCGAGCTGCTCGACTTTGACGGCAGACGCATCGGAGCGAGCCAACCCAGAGACGGTGTGACCAGCCGCGAGGAGCTCCGGGATCACGGCCGAGGCGATCCAGCCGGAGGCGCCGGTGACGAAGATGTTCATAGGAGAGTCCCTTCACCTGATGTCAGTATCTGACATGACTATACGACGTGATGTCGGAGACTGTCATCACCTAGGATGTACGTATGGGTCGCTGGGAGCCGAACGCACGGGGACGCCTGGCGCGTGCTGCGCTCGTCCTCAGTGCTGAGAAGGGCTACGAGACCACCACGGTCGCCGAGATCGCTGCGGCGGCAGGCGTCACCGAGCGCACGTTCTACCGCTACTTCGCGGACAAGGCAGACGCCTTCTTCCCTGACAACACAGGGCTCCTCGTCAAGCTGGCGACCGTGGTCCGTGACGCCGCACGCACCGGGCGCCCGCCCCTCGACGCCGCACTGGCTGCTGTGAGCGAGCTCGCGGGGTACGTCTCACAAGAGCCCGAACGAGTCTCGCTCATCGCCCAGGTCGTACCGACGGTTCCGGCATTGGCAGGGCGTGACCTCGTGCGCCAGCATCAGATCGCCGACGCGATCTCCCGGGCGCTTGTCGAGAGCGGCGCACCGCCTCTCGACGCGCAGCTTGCCGCCGAGACTGCGCTGGGGATCTGGCGTGTCGCAGCCACGCAGTGGATCCGGGACCCAGAAACCAACGACATCGCCGATGTGCTGATCTCCACCGCCGAGGCCGCGCGATCTCAAGCGCGGACGGCGTCGCCTCAGTGACCGAAGATGTTGGGTCGGTGCACGGGCGGCGCGACCGGCTTCTCGCGGGCTGACGCGCCGGGGTTCTCGTCGTCCGTGGTGTGCACGTGGGTGGGATCGAGGACGCGGGCCAGGAACGTACGGGTCCGCTCTTCTTTCGGGTTCCCGATGACCTCGGACGGTGGTCCCTCCTCGACGATGACGCCGCCATCCATGAAGATCACGCGGTCGGCGACCTCACGGGCGAACGCCATCTCGTGGGTGACGACCATCATCGTCATGCCGTCGGCGGCGAGGTCGCGCATGACCGACAGCACGTCGCCGACGAGCTCGGGGTCGAGGGCGGAGGTCGGTTCGTCGAACAGCATCAGCTCGGGGTCCATCGAGAGCGCCCGCGCGATGGCGACGCGCTGCTGCTGGCCTCCGGAGAGCTTCAAGGGGTACGAGTCGCCGCGATCCCCGAGGCCCACCTTGTGCAGGTTCTCCAGGGCGATCGCCTTGGCGTCGGCGGGCGACTTCTTGAGCACCTGGGTCAGCGCGATCGAGCAGTTCTCCAGCGCGGTGAGATGTGGGAACAGGTTGAACGACTGGAAGACCATGCCCATCAGCGTGCGGATGTGGTCGACGTCGGCATCGGGGTCCGTGATCTCGTCGTTGAGGATGAAGACCCGGCCCTTCGTCGGCTGCTCCAGCAGGTTCACGCAGCGCAGCAGGGTCGACTTCCCTGAACCCGACGGCCCGATCACGCAGACCACCTCGCCGCGGTGGACGACGAGGTCGATGCCCTTGAGCACCTCCAGGTCCCCGAACGACTTGTGGAGGTCGTAGATCTGGATCTCGTCCTCGCGGTTGCCCGTGGGGATGGTCACGTCAGCAGTCATGTCGGCGCTCATTTCGACTTCGCCTGACGGGCTTCCATCCGCCGGACCAGATAGGTGAGGGGGAGCGTGATGAGCAGATACGACGCACCCGCGACAACAAGCGGGGTGAGGTTCGAGTACGTGTTGGACAGCGCGCGGCCGTACTTCGTCAGGTCGAACGACGTCGCCGTCAACCCGATCACGTAGACGAGCGAGCTGTCCTTCGTCAGCGCCACCAGCTCGTTCGTGAGCGGCGGCGTGACGATGCGGAACGCCTGCGGCAGCACGATCCTGCGCGTGGCCATCCCGGACGGCATCCCCAGGGACCGGGCCGCCTCGACCTGGCCTTTGGGCACCGCCTGGATGCCGGCGCGGATCGTCTCGGCCATGTACGCGGAGGACACCAGGCCGAGCCCGACCCACACGGTTCCGTACGGGTCGAGAGGGATCCGGAGGCCGGGCAGCGCGAGGGGCATCAGGCTGAATGCCATGAGCACGATGAGGGCAGGGAGGCCACGGAAGAACTCGATGTAGATCATGGACAGCCAGCGGTACGGGGCGATCTGCGACAGCCGCATCAGCGCGAGCACGGTCCCGAGGAGCAGCCCGATGACGAAGGCCCCACCCGTGAACGCCAGGGTGTTCGCGAAGGCGAGCGGCAAGCCCTCCGTGAGCGCCTTGGAGATCAGATCGGCCCGGAAGAAGACCGAGGCGACCTGGCGGCCGTCAATGAACAGAACGCCCAGCAGTACGACCAGCACCAGCACGGCGTACTGGATGAGCCTGATCCTCTGAGCCCTCTTCCGAGGCGACAGCTTCTTCCTCGGCCGGACCCGTTCAGCAGTGATGGCGGACATGCTCGTCTCCTTCGTGCCGCTGGCCGCCCACCACAGCGGTGAGCGGCCAGCAGCTCAGCGGATCACTTGGGGGCGTCGACCCCGAACCACTTCTTGTAGATCGTGTTGTACGTGCCGTCGGACTTCGCAGAAGTCAGGACACCGTTGACGACGGACTGCAGCGCGACGTTGTCCTTGCTCATGTTGAAGCCGTAGCTCTCGTCCGTCTTGAACTCGGTGGCGACGATGGTCTTCGGGTTGTCCTTGGAGTAGTTGTAGACCACGCCGTTGTCGTTGATCGCGGCGTCAACCGTGCCCGCGAGCACGGCGTTGGCGCTACTCGGGAAGTCGTCGAAGACCTTGACCGTGTACCCGTTCGCGGCTGCGTTGTTGTTGGCGTAGTCCATGCCGGTGGTGTCGGTCTGGACCCCGACGACCTTGCCCTTGAGGACCGAGAGGTCCTTGATCCCGGAGCCGTCCTGAACCAGCAGCGCCTGCGTCGCCGCGAAGTACGGGTCCGAGAACAGCGCGGCCGCCTGGCGGTCGGCCTTGATCGTGATCGCCGCCGCGCCCACGTCACACTTCTTCGCGGCGAAAGCGGCGCCGGAGGTGATCTGCTGGAACTCGATGTCGACGATCTCTGTGGTCACGCCCAGCTTCTTGGCGACCAGGTCCATGAGGTCGAAGTCGAAGCCCACGACCTTGCCGCTGTCGTCCTTGAACTCGAACGGCTTGTACGACAGGTTGGTGCAGACGGTGAACTTCCCGCTGTTCACGAGCGCGACTGCCGCGGAGCTGGAGGCCGCATCGCTGGAACCGGTCGTGGAGCTGGAGTAGTTGGCGCAGCCCGTCAGCGTCAGGGCCAGCGCAGAGGCGGCTGCCGTCAGGGCCAGGAGTCGCTTCATGAGCGTCCTTTCTCAGTATGAATGCCGCACATACTGCCAAAGGCTCTGTTACAGATATGCGTCGGCTGAAGCAGCGAGGTTCGCACGCTCAACCAGATCGTGGACAGATCCGTCCCAATTCGTGACCGAAATGTTGCCGGGTGTGGCCCGTACCACCGCTAGGGCGTCTCTCGTACGTGGTCGAACAGCTCGCTCGACACGTACCGCTCGCCGGTGTCGCAAAGGAACGTCACGATCGTCTGCCCGCGATGCTCGGGACGGGCCGCCACGATGCGTGCCGCGGCGATGTTGGCGCCGGCCGACACCCCGGCGAAGAGGCCCTCGACGCGCATGAGCTCGCGTGCCGTATCGATGGCGACGTCGCTGGGTACGGCGATGACCTCGTCGTACAGCTCTGTGTCCAGCACCGGCGGGAAGCCGTTCCCGCCGATGATTCCCTGGATCTTGTGCGGGCTGAACTGGCCGCCACTCAGCACGGGCGCCTCGTCCGGCTCGACGGCGTAGATGCGGAGCTTGGGGTTCTTGGACCGCAGGTACGAGCCGACGCCGGTGATCGTGCCGCCCGTACCGACCGTCGACACCAGCACGTCGACCTGGCCGCCCGTGTCCTCCCAGATCTCCGGACCGGTCGTCGTGAAGTGCACGTACGGGTTGGCCGGGTTGCCGCCCTGCCCGGACAGGAACGTCCCCGGCCTGCGCTCGAGGATGCGCCCCGCCTCCTGGTTGGCGCCGGCCATGGCGTCCTTGCCGGGCGTGAGCACGAGCTCCGCGCCGAGCGCACGCAGCAGGGCGCGGCGCTCGTGGGACACGTCGTCGGGCATGCAGATGATGACCCGGTAGCCGAGCGACGCGCCGATCCACGCCAGTGCGATGCCCGTGTTTCCGCTCGTCGCCTCGAGGATCGTGCCGCCGGGCGTGAGGCGTCCGTCGGCTTCGGCGGCGCGGACGATCGACAGGGCCGTACGGTCCTTGACGCTCCCTGCCGGGTTGAAGAACTCCAGCTTGCCGAGCACCATCGCGTCGGGGAACAGGTTGCCGAGCCGAAGAAGCGGCGTGCGACCCACCAGCTCGGTCGGGCTCTCGTACACCCTGGGGAACTGCGCTTCCATGGGAGTCCTCTCTGATTCCGTGCGGTCACCATCGTGGCGTCCCTGTCCAGGGCGGTGGGGCCAGTCTCACGAACAGCTGTGCTCTCGAACGTCGATCGGGGTCCGCCGCGTCGCGTAGCGTGATCGTGCGTGGAGGAACTCACCCGCGAACAGGCCCGCCGGATTTCGGTCCGGGCGCAGCTGCTGGATGCGCATCGCCCCGGGTCGGTCCCCGAGGTCATCCAGCGCCTCGGCTTCCTTCAGTACGACGTCACGCGGGCCGTCGCCCCCAGCCAAGACGTGATCTTGTGGAGCCGGCTGGGGGACTCGTACGACCCAGCAGAGCTGCAGGACCTGCGCGACACCCAAGAGCTCATCGAGCTCCACATGGTGATCAGGCCCGCGAGCGACATCGCCTGCTACACCGCAGAGATGGCCGTCTGGCCGACCCCCGGGACCTGGGAGCAGGGGACCGCCGACTGGGCCACGACGAATGCTGCCTGTGCCCAGGACATCCTCGATCTGCTGCGCAGCGACGGGCCGCTCCCGACGACCAGGCTGCCCGACACCTGCGTCCTGCCGTGGCGATCCTCGGGGTGGACCCACGACAAGAACGTGCAGAAGATGCTGAGCGCGCTCGTGGCGCGCGGGGAGGTGTCCCTGTCTCGCCGCGAAGGCGCCATGCCGTGGTGGGATCTGGCCGAACGCGTCTACCCGGACGCCCCTCCCGTACCGCTCGCCGAGGCCGCCGACGAACGCAACCGCCGTCGGCTCGCCGCGCTAGGTGTCGCTCGAGCGAAGACGGTCCAGACGCCGGTCGAGCCCAACGATGTCGTCCCTGTGGGCGTACAGGCCACCGTCGAGGACGTACGAGGCACGTGGCAGGTCGACCCTGACCAGCTGGAGCGGGTGGACGAGCCGTTCGAGGGCCGGGCCGCGTTGCTGTCGCCGCTCGACCGGCTGGTGTTCGACCGGAAGCGGCTCGCGGAGATCTTCGAGTTCGACTATGCGCTCGAGATGTACAAGCCGGCTGCACAACGACTGTGGGGCTACTGGGCGTTACCGGTTCTGTACGGAGATCGGCTGATCGGCAAGGCCGATGCGATCGCCGAGCGGGATGAGGGCGAGCTCATCGTCCACGCGCTGTACGAGGACGAGCCGTGGTCGCCGGCGATGCGCTCGGCCGTCGTGGAAGAGCTCGAGTCCCTGGCTCGCTGGCTCGACCTCGCGCTCGTCCTCCTCTGATCATGACTCCCCAAGCCATCGCCTCGCTTGCCGCGGCATCGATGGCTTGGGAAGCGGCCCGTGGCTTGGGAAGCGGCCAGGGATGGGGCCCTGCGCGTGCCGCCCGTGAGTGGCGAACCGCCGCGACCCACGCGGAATGCCACTGCACGGGGTAAGGTTGAGTCTCGTAGACTCAACCTTCTACGAGGAGATTCTGAGTGGACACTTCCAAGCTCACAGCCATGAGCCGTGACGCGGTTTCGATCGCGTTGCGCTCCGCCCTGACCCATGGCAACCCCAATGCCGAGCCTGTTCACCTGCTCGAGGCACTGCTGACGATCCCGGACAACACGGTCGGGCCGCTGCTGGACGAGCTCGGGGCTGACCCGCGCATCGTCGACGCCGCAGCGAAGGGGGCCATCACGAAGCTGCCGTCTGCTCAGGGTTCGTCGGTCGCGCAGCCGAACCTCTCCGGCGCGTTCGCACGAGTCATCGCCGACGCCGAGACGCGTGCCACGCAGCTGAGCGATCAGTTCGTCGCCACCGAGCACCTGCTCATCGCGCTCGCCTCCGTCAACTCTGACGCCCGCAAGATCCTGGGCGACCTCGGCGTCACCAGCGATGCGATCGTCAAGGCGTTCAACGAGCGTCGCGGCTCCAAGCGCGTCACGTCGGCGGAGGCCGAGGGCGGCGAGTCGGCGCTCGACAAGTACAGCGTCGACCTCACCCAGAAGGCCCGCGAGGGTCGGCTCGACCCCGTCATCGGCCGTGACCAGGAGATCCGTCGAGTCGTCCAGGTCCTTGCGCGCCGTACGAAGAACAACCCCGTCCTCATCGGCGAGCCCGGCGTCGGCAAGACCGCGGTCGTTGATGGTCTCGCACAACGGATCGTGGCCGGAGACGTACCGGACTCCCTCAAGGGCCGCCGGCTCGTCTCGCTCGACCTCGCGAGCATGGTCGCCGGTTCGAAGTACCGCGGCGAGTTCGAGGAGCGGCTCAAGG
The DNA here is from genome assembly GCA_038317635.1 of Propionibacteriales bacterium. Taxonomy (GTDB): domain Bacteria; phylum Actinomycetota; class Actinomycetes; order Propionibacteriales; family Propionibacteriaceae; genus Fen-668. Next base: position 8,841 of record JBBQBP010000034.1, on the reverse strand, counting down.
CCGTCCTGAACGAGATCCGCGACGCCGAGGGCCAGATCATCACCTTCATCGACGAGCTTCACCAGATGGTGGGCGCCGGCGCGTCCGGCGACTCGACCATGGATGCCGGCAACATGCTCAAGCCGATGCTGTCCCGCGGCGAGCTGCGGATGATCGGCGCGACGACGCTCGACGAGTACCGGGAGCGCATCGAGAAGGACCCCGCTCTCGAGCGCCGGTTCCAGCAGGTCTACGTCGGCGAGCCGAGCGTCGAGGACACGATCGCGATCCTGCGCGGACTGAGGGAGCGGTACGAGGCGCACCACAAGGTACGGATCACCGACGGAGCCCTCGTCGCCGCCGCCCAGCTGTCCAACCGCTACATCACGAGCCGTCAGCTCCCTGACAAGGCCATCGACCTCGTAGACGAAGCCGCGTCGCGCTTGCGCATGGAGATCGACTCGTCGCCGGAGGAGATCGACCAGCTCCGCCGCCAGGTCGACCGGATGACGATGCAGCAGTTCGCCCTCGAGAAGGAGGAGGACCCAGCGTCGATCGACCGGCTCAAGCGGCTCCAGGCCGATTTCGCCGATGCGTCCGAGCAGCTGCGTTCGCTCGAGTCGCGCTGGGAGGCCGAGAAGGCCGGGCTCAACCGCGTCGGTGACCTCAAGGAGCAGATCGACAAGCTCCGCGTCGAGGCTGACAGGGCGCAGCGAGAGGGCGACCTGACCAGGGCGGCCGAGATCCTGTACGGGCGGATCCCCACGATCGAGGCCCAGGTCTCGTCGGCCGAGGGTATCGATCGCCAGAAGTCGATGGTCTCCGAGGAGGTCAGCGCGGTCGACATCGCCGAGGTCGTCTCGGCGTGGACGGGGATCCCCGTCGGCAAGATGCTGCAGGGCGAGAGCGAGAAGCTCCTGGCGATGGAGGAACGGATCGGTTCCCGCCTCATCGGTCAGAAGGGCGCTGTACAGGCCGTTGCCGATGCCGTACGACGTGCCCGCGCCGGCATCTCCGACCCGAACCGTCCCACCGGATCGTTCCTGTTCCTCGGCCCGACCGGCGTCGGCAAGACCGAGCTCGCGAAGTCGCTCGCGGAGTTCCTCTTCGACGACGAGCAGGCGATGGTACGGATCGACATGAGCGAGTACTCCGAGAAGCACACAGTGTCTCGCCTCGTCGGTGCGCCTCCCGGCTACATCGGCTACGAGGAGGGCGGCCAGCTCACCGAGGCGGTGCGGAGGCGCCCGTACTCCGTCGTCCTGCTCGACGAGGTAGAGAAGGCCCACCCGGAGATCTTCAACATCCTGCTGCAGGTGCTCGATGACGGGAGACTGACCGACGGCCAGGGTCGTACGGTCGACTTCCGCAACGTCATCCTCATCCTCACCAGCAACCTTGGTTCGCAGTTCCTCGCCGACCCCACGATGAGCCGCGAGCTGAAGGACGAGACGGTCATGAGCGTCGTCCGGAAGGCATTCAAGCCCGAGTTCCTCAACCGGCTCGACAACATCGTGATGTTCGACCCGTTGAGCGCCGACGACCTCACCCACATCGTGACGATCAACCTCGAGCGGCTCAACAAGCGGCTCGACGAACGGCGGATCCGCATCGACGTCACCGAGGCGGCCCGTGCCTGGCTGGCGGAGAAGGGCTTCGACCCCGCCTACGGGGCGCGGCCGCTGCGCCGTCTCGTACAGACGGCGATCGAGGACCAGCTCGCGAAGCTCGTACTGGCCGGCACGATCGGCGACGGCTCCGATGTGACCTTCGACGTCAACGACGACCACGAGGGCCTTCACGTGGTCTGACTCGCCGACCAGGGATCTGCTGGGCCGTCGGTGGTCCTCATTTCTCCCGACCGAGCACCCCAAATCGAACTGAGCACCCCTCCCGTGGGGTGCTCAGTCACGTGAGGGGTGCTCAGTCGGAGCTCCTGAGGAGTCCCTCAGGAGTTTCTCCCGAACGTGAACGGCATGGGAGAGTGGCCAGCATGTTGGTGCCCGACCGGTCCGCGCCTGGTGCGTTCTTCGTACGCGTTGACGGTACGGACCAGTCGTTCGTCGACCCCGCGGACCCGTTGCGCCTCGAGTTCGACTACGTGCAGCGCATCGCCGAGGTCATCGACACCATCGCGCCGCGGGGTGAGCGGATGAGCGTCATCCATGTCGGTGGCGCCGGCATGACGCTGCCGCGGTACGTGGCCGCGACGCGCCCCACCTCGGCCCAGATCGTGCTCGAGCCGGACGTGGCGCTCACCGACGAGATCCGGACGACCATCCCGTTGCCCAAGCGGTCAGGCATCAAAGTTCGAGCCGTCGACGGCCGCACAGGTCTTGCCGCGGTCCCTGACGACTACGCCGATCTCGTGATCGTCGACGCGTTCGCGGGAGCCCGTGTTCCGTCGGAGCTGACGACCGCCGAGTGGTACGAGGAGGTGGCGCGGGTCCTCGTGCCGGGCGGCGTGATCGTCGTCAACATCACCGACCGGGTTCCGTTCCTGTACGCGAAGCGTGTCGTCGCCGGCATCGCCGACCGGTTCCTCCCCGTCGTGTGCGCGCTCGAGCCGGCCACGCTGAAGGGCCACCGGTTCGGCAACATCGTGATCGCCGCAGGACGTCCCATCGAACATGCCAGGCTGGAACGGCTGGCCAACCGCGCCCCGTTCCCGTACCGAGTTCTGGGCGGTCTGAATCTCGCCCGCTGGGTCGGCAGCTTCTCGGCCTTCACCGACGCCGACTCCGAGCAGTCGCCCGCGCCATTGGGCGGGCCCACGACGTTCAGCTGAACTGTCTCTTGCGCGTGGCACGACCACGGCATGGACAGTCGCGTCAGCTTCATCACCCTCGCCGTGTCCGACCTCGCTCGCTCGATCGCGAGCGTTCTACCGCGATGCGCTGGGGTGGCAGCCGATGCTCGACGCCGACGACGTACTCATGTTCGCGGTGGCCGACAAAGTCGTTCTGAGCCTGTGAGACGTACGAGCGTTCGCCGACGAGGTCGGCTACGTTCCGGAGCTCGGCCGTGCACCGATCACGCTCGCCCTCAACATGCCGACCCGCGAGGGCGTGGATGAGGTGCTCGTGACCGCCGGCCGCGCGGGTGCGAGCGAAGTGAACGACGCCATACAACGCGACTGGGGCGGCAACTCGGGCTACTTCGCCGACCCGGACGGGTACAGGCGGGAGGTGGCCTACAACCCCAGCCCCATCGGCGACTACGTGCTTCCGTGACGCCCCGCGCGGCTGTGGGCCTTCCCATGAATGAGTGAGGTGACAGACTGATCGGTCACAATGGGGGCGTGACATCCGAGGATCCTGCGCCGGGGGGCGATGATCAGGCGGTCGGCGCGGCCGAGGAGACTCCGGCGCCACCGTCTTCTCAGCCGCGTCGCCGACCGAGCATCCTCACGATCAGCGGCCTGCTCCTCATAGCCATCGGCGTGAGCTCGCTCGGCTGGATGGGCTACCAGTACTTCGGCACCAACGGCCCTGCCCAGGCGGCGGCGAAGAGCGAGGTCTCACAGCTCGAGAACCAGTGGAACAACGGTGAGGGCATCGACGTGCCGGCCCCATCAGCCACCACGTCCAGCACACCGATCACACCGGGCGCGACGAGCTCGGCCGGGGCGACCGCGACCACGGGCCCCAAGTACACCCAGGCGCAGCTCGACAAGGCGATGGCGATCCTCACGATCCCGAGGTTCGGCGCCGACTACAAGGTGCCGATTCTGGTCGGGACAAGCGACTATGCGCTCGGCCGCGGTGTCGGCTGGTACCAGGACACACAGCTTCCCGGCCAGGTCGGCAACTTCGCGATCGCGGGCCATCGCATCACCCACGGTGAGCCGTTCGCACGGTTGCTGGAGCTCCAGCCGGGCGACAAGGTCATCATCGAGACGAAGAGCTACATCTTCACGTACCAGATCGACGAGTCGCCCGCGAAGCTCACCGTCAAGGACGTGGACACCTGGGTGCTGGATCCGGTGCCCGGTAAGACGGGTGTCAAGCCGACGCAGGCGTTGATCACGCTGACCACGTGCCAGGACCTGTTCCACTCGCCGGACCGGTCCGTCGGCTTCGGCCACCTCGTCGATACCCAGAAGAAGTAGCCGTACCGCCGGAGGCCCCCGCTCCAGCCGACCTGCCGAAGGCCTCCCGACCTGCCGTAGGCCTCGTGGCCGACCACCCACTCGGCTAGGCTGGCCGGGTCCTCGGGCACCAGGCCCGGACAACGGTGGAGGTTCGCATGACCGGGTTCTGGGTGGTCCTCGTCCTACTGATCCTTTTGGTCGTCGGCGCCGTCCTCTACGGGATCGGCGGCTACAACAGCCTCGTCCGCTTGCGGAACCTCGTCGAGGAGTCATGGCGACAGGTCGACGTCGAGCTGAACCGGCGGTACGACCTCATCCCGAACCTCGTCGAGACGGTCAAGGGCTACGCAAAGCACGAGAGTGGGACCTTGGAAGAGGTCGTACGGTTGCGCAACCAGGCGGCCGGCATGGCCACCGGGGCCCCGTCGGAGCAGCGGGCCGGGGTGGAAGAGCAGCTGACCGGTGCGATCCGTCAGCTGTTGGTGACCGTCGAGGCGTACCCGGATCTCAAGGCCAACACGAACTTCGTCGAGCTTCAGCGCCAGCTGGCCGACACCGAGGACCGGATCGCCAACGGCCGTCGCTACTACAACGCGAACGTTCGCAACTACAACACCCGCATCGAGTCGTTCCCCACGAACATCATCGCCGGATTCGGCAAGTTCGAGCGGGCCACCTACTTCGAGGTCAATGACGCGGCTGTCCGCCAGGCGCCCAAGGTGAGCTTCGACAACGCACCGGCCGCTCCGTCGGTCGGCGCCGCCTTCGAGACGCCGAACTTCTCGGCCCGTGCGGGCACGCAGGACGCGCTCCCCCCCGTGGCTGAGCCCACCCAGAGCGGCCAGGCGTTCGGGTACCAGGCCCCCGAGGTCGAGCCCGTACCAGCCATCCCGCCGACGACGCCCCAGCAGGCACCCGGGTACGGTACGGCAGTCCCGCCGTACCCGCCGCAGAACACACCCGGGTACACGCCGCCGCAGTCCTGAGGTCGCTCCGGACCGCCGCCGATTGGAGCATCGAACACGGATACGTTCTCCTTGGCCGAGCCTGTACGAGTCGGCACCCGGGCGTCTGCCCTGGCACTTTCACAAGCCACGGAGGTCGCCGAATACCTCATCGGCGCCGGCATCCACGAGGGGTACGAGCTCGTCGAGATCGGCCATGACGGCGGTGACCCTTCGGTCTTCGCCGGCGGCCAGGTCATGACGAACTCGCTGCGTCAGGCGCTGCTCGACGGCAGCTGTGACGTCGCGGTCCACATGCTCAAGGACCTCCCTCCCGAACCCGTACCGGGTCTCACCTTCGGCGCGTACATCAAGCGACTCGACCCGCGCGAGGCACTCTGCGCCCGCAACGGCTGGACGCTCGCCACGCTTCCCGAGGGCGCCAAGGTCGCGATCAGCTCGCCGCTGCGTCGCGCGCAGCTGCTCGAGGTACGCCCCGATCTCACGATCGTCGGTATCCGCGGACCTGTCGAGTCACGGCTGCAGCGGGTCGCCGACGGCGAGATCGACGCCACCGTCCTCGCGTGGGCGGTGGTGTACCGCGAGGGTCGGCTCAACACCGTCACCCAGGTGCTGGATCCTGCCGTGATGCTGCCGACGCCGTGCCAGGGCGTGCTCGTCGTCGAGGTCCGCGAGGACGCGCCGAAGGCGCTCAAGAAGGCGCTACGCCGGATCGACCATGCCTGTACGCGGCTGGTGTCCACCGCCGAGCGGGCCCTCCAGGCTGATGTCGACGGTGCCACGAAGGCGCCCCTGGGAGCGCTCGCACGGCTCATCGAAGGCGCGGATGTACGGACGCGACTGGAGCTCAGCGCGGTCGTCGCGGGCCCCGACCAGTCCCACGACCTTCGCCGCGCCCGTACCGTCACCATCGACGACGTCGACAACGACGACGACGTGGAGGCGAACCTCGCGGCCGCGCGTCGCTTGGGCTCCAAGCTCGCGAAGGAGCTGCTCGACGCTGGCGCCGGGGCGCTGCCGCAGCACCTGCTGGCCAAGCCGCCACGTAGCCCTCGGCCACGGGTGCTCGTACAGCGCATCAGCGAGGACTTCGACCCCGTTCTGGAGGCTGCCATCGTCCGCGCTGGTGGCGAGCCCGTCATGGTGTCTTTGACCCGTACGATCCCGGCGGCGGATGCGGTCCTGGACGCGGTGCTGGACCGGCTGCCGATCGCCGACCGGGTCGGCATGACGAGCGCCGAGGCCGTGACACTGCTCGAGGAGCGTGCGCATCAGCGCGGTACGAGCCTCGCCGAGATCCTCGAAGGCACCCCGGTTGCCGCGTTCGGAGCGACGACGAGTGCCGCTCTGGTCGCCGCATCGGTGACCGTCGACATGCTGCCGTCGCTCGATGCCTCAGTGGGGAACCTCCTGAGCGTCTGGCCGGCCGCACCAGGCACAGACCATGAACCGGTGGCGTTTCTGCCGGGCTCGGCGAACGCATCACCCCTTCTGGCAGCTGGATTGCGCGACCTCGGCTGGTTAGCCGAGGACCTCCCTGTGTACGAGCGGGTCACCGCCGAGCCGACCGTCGAGCACGAGAAGGCGATCGAGTCGGGCTGGCCGGAGGCCGTCATCGTCACCTCGCGCAGTGCGGCCCAGGCGATCGAGGAGCTCTTCGGCTGGCCGCCCGCGGACGTGCGGGTCGTGGCCGTCGGCCGCATCCCCGCCCGTGACGCCGAGTCGCTCGGCCTCCACATCGACGCCATCTCCCCGTCCCCGAAGCCCTCGGCCATCGCAGCTGCGGCACTCGAGGGCCTTGTCCCAGCGCCGGCGGAGTCTGTCTGACTCTCGGCGGTTCCGAGCGCGGTGCTCCCGGAGTCAGGCCGGATCGACCTCGTCGACGACCGCACGCACGGCTGACTTCACCTGGCGGCGGTGGTTGAGGTACTCGAGGCCCATCGGGATGACGGACACGAAGACGATGATGACCAGCACGAGGTCGATGTTGTTGCGGACGAAGCCGACGTTGCCGAGGAAGAAGCCTGCCAGTGTGACGAGCGCGACCCAGAGCACGCCGCCGATGGCGGTGTACGAGATGAAGCGGCGGAAGCTCATGCGCCCGACGCCGGCGATGAGCGTCACGAACGTCCGTACCAGCGGCACGAACCGGGCGAGAATGAGGGCGCGCGACCCGTACCGGTCGAAGAACTCGTGGGTCTTCGTCACGTACTGTGGCGCGAACAGCTTGCGCCCGATCCAGCTCGTGCGGGGCTTGAACAGCGGCGGGCCGATGACGTGCCCGATCCAGTAGCCGACCACGTTGCCGAGCACCGCGGCCACCGTCAGCACCAGGAAGACGATGCCGAGCGTTGAGGTCTGGCTGCCGTACGCGATCGTGCCGGTCGCCGTGAACATGCCGACGGTGAACAGCAACGAGTCACCGGGAAGGATCGAGAACAGCCCGCACTCGGCGAAGATGATGAACGCGACACCCCACAGCCACCAGTTCCCGAGGAGGCCGATGAGGACTGCCGGGTCGAACCAGGAGGGCAGCAGCAGCGGCGTCATGGCCAGGGTCATGAGAGAGGACACGACGCTCAGAGTACCGTTGCCGCCCATGAGTTCCCTGTGCGACGACGGTGCGGTGCCTCCCGGGGACGCCCCGTACGAGGAGTACGCGCAGAGCATCGGGGTCGGTCCGCACCCACTCCCGTGGCCCGAGGACGAGCGCAACGACCCGGGGCTGCTCGCCTCCGGTGACCGGCGCAACGTCCTCGACAAGTACCGGTACTGGACGGTCGAGGCGATCGTCGCCGACCTCGACACCAAGCGGCGGCCGCTGCACGTGGCGATCCAGAACTGGGAGCACGACTTCAACATCGGCTCGATCGTGCGTACGGCGAACGCGTTCAATGTCGCCGGTGTGCACATCCTCGGCCGCCGCCGCTGGAACAAGCGGGGGGCGCTGGTGACCGACCGCTACCTGCGGGTCCACCACCACGCGTCCGTGGCCGACCTGGCCGCCTGGTTCGCCGAACGCGACATCCCGATCGTGGGCGTCGACAACCTGCCGGGTTCGCGCCCGCTGGAGACGACTCCGCTGCCGCAGCGAGTGTGCCTCCTGTTCGGCTCCGAGGGACCGGGCCTCACCGACGAGGCGGTCGCCGCCTGTACGTATCTGGTCTCGATCGGCCAGGACGGCTCCACGCGCTCGATCAACGCCGGCGCCGCCGCAGCGATCGCCATGTACGCGTGGGGCCTGCAATGGATCCGAACGGATCTCTCATCCGCGTAGTCGAGTACGCGGGTTGTCGATAGTCTTGCCGTCCAAGCACGTCGAGCCGGGGACCACCGGGGGAGCGGCCGTGCAGGAGGACCGACATGACACAGCCGACCGGCGCTGGGCTGAACCTGCTGACCGTGGCCGAGGTAGCCACGCTGTTGCGGGTCTCCAAGATGAGCGTGTATCGGCTGATCCACTCTGGTGAGCTCGAGGCCGTACGGTTCGGGCGCAGTTTCCGGGTGCCGAACGCCGCCGTCGACGCCTACCTGCGGCAGTCCTACTTCCAGGCCGGCTGAGCGGATTTTCTCACTCACGTGCGTTACAGGTAGTCTTGCCCGGCTGGCTGAGCCTGTCTGAGAAGATAGGCATCGCCTTCACATACGCAGCACTGTGCACTTCTGGTGCACGACGAAAGGTCACCCGTGGGTTCGGTCATCAAGAAGCGTCGTAAGCGCATGGCGAAGAAGAAGCATCGCAAGCTGCTGAAGAAGACGCGCATCCAGCGTCGCCGCGCCGGCAAGTAAGCCGCATGGCACCCG
>JBBQBP010000033.1:0-32880 GCA_038317635.1 Propionibacteriales bacterium | reverse complement strand
CGGGGCCCTCGAACGTGACCTTGACGCCTTCCTTGGCGGCCTCGTCCTCGGCACCCTTCTTCACGGCCTGCCAGAACTGGTGCTGGAAGCCCTTGGAGATGATGGCGATGTACTTCTGGCCGCCGGCCGCCGACCCCGATGACCCGGGAGTGGCCGTGGTGCTCGAGCAGGCTGCCGTCAGCGACAATGCTGTCGCGGCAACGAGAACGAGCGCCTTGGTCGTGAACTGACGCATGGGTGTTCCTTCCTTGTGGTGAGTTGAGAGGTGTTGAGTCGTGTGGGTCAGGCCCGCTTGCGGAACTGATCGGCGAAGACGGCGAGCAGGATCACGACGCCGAGGATGACGTTCTGCCATTCCTGGGGCACCGAGACGATCTGCAGACCGTTGTTGATGACGGCGATGATGAGCGATCCGATGACCGTGCCGAGGATCGACCCCCTACCGCCGGCCAGTGATGTACCGCCGATGACGACCGCCGCGATGGCGTACAGCTCGTACCCGGCGCCCGTCGCCGGCTGGGCTGATCCCAGACGGGCGGAGATCATCACGCCGGCGAGCCCGGTGAACATACCCGCGACTGCGTAGATGATGATGAGCCACAGGCGCACGTTGACACCCGAGAGCGCCGTCGCCTCGGCGTTGCTGCCGATGGCGAGGTCGTACCGGCCAAGGATCGTGCGGCTCAGCAGCAGGCCCGCGGCGATCGCGGCGATGGCGTACACGACGATCGCGTTCGGGAAGTTCGAGCCGGGGATGAGCGTGCCGGTGGAGATGCCGGTGTACGCGCCGGGCTCGAAGTAGATCGGCCTCTTGTTCGACACGACGAGCGCGAGGCCCGACGCGACCATCATCATGGCCAGGGTCGCGATGAACGGCGGCAGCTTGAGAAGCGCCACGCTGATGCCGTTCATCATCCCGATGAGTCCACCGAACAGGATCGCAAGGATCACGCCGAGCAGCACCGGGATGTGCCAGGTGACGATGAACGTGGCAGACATGACGGCGCACAGGGCCATTCCGGTACCGACCGACAGGTCGATGCCCGCTGTGATGATGACGAGTGTGGCACCCAGCGCCAGCAGACCGATGACGACCGCCGAGAAGAGGATCTGGATCACGTTGGTGTAGCTCGGGAAGACTTCCGGCGATGCGATCGAGAACACGATGAAGATCGCGATCAGTCCGCCGAACGCCAGCATCTGCTGCAACGAACGACGCAACAGTGAGGACCGCGAGGTCGGATCAGCAGCGATCTGATCGTCGGTCGAGGGAGTCAGGGTCGGTAGCGTCATCGAAGGTCCTCCTGCTTGGCTTCCTGAATGGCTTGCAGCTCGGCGTCCGGGTGCGTGGCGAGCGCCATGATCGATTCCTGGGTCGCTTCGCCGGCGGAGACGATTCCGGTGACCCGGCCCTCGCTCATCACGACGATGCGGTGCGACAGGCGAAGCACCTCGGGCAGCTCGGAGCTGATCATGATGATCGACTTCCCCTCGGCGGCGAGGCGGTTGAGCAAGTGGTAGATCTCGTCCTTGGCACCGACGTCGATGCCGCGGGTCGGCTCGTCGAAGATCAGCACGTCGCTGTTCTTGACGAGCCAGCGGGCGATGACGACCTTCTGTTGGTTGCCGCCGGACAGGTTCGTCACCAGCTGAGCGATGGTCGGCGTCTTGATCCGCAGGCTGGTGCGCTGCTCGGTCGACGCCTTCGCGATGGCCCGGTCGTTGACGATGCCGAACTTCGAGAACTTGTCGGCCAGCGAGGAGATGGCGATGTTGCTGGTGACGGCGTGGCCGAGCATGAGTCCGTACCGCTTCCGGTCCTCGGACAGGTAGCCGATGCCGAGCTTGGCAGCCTCGGCGGAGTTACGAGGGTTGATGGCCTTCCCGCGCAGACGAATCGTGCCCGAGGTGCGGGGGTCGGCTCCGACGATCGCTCGGGCCACCTCTGTACGCCCCGCTCCCATGAGTCCCGCGAAGCCGAGGATCTCACCCTCGTACAGGTCGAAGCCCACGTCGGTGAGCAGCTCCTTGGTCGACAGGTTCTCCACGGTCAGCAGCACGGGTCGATCGGTGCGGACGTTCTCGGGGCGGGCGCTCGTATCGATCGCCCGACCGACCATGCGCGAGATCACCTGGTCGAGCGTGGCCGTGGCCATGTCGAGCGTGTCGATGTACTCGCCGTCGCGGATGACTGTGACCCGGTCCGCGATGCGCTTGAGCTCCGGTATGCGGTGGGAGATGTAGACGACGCCGGTCTCCGGGGTGATGAAGCGCCGGATCAGCTCGTGGAGCGTGTCCACCTCGGCGTCGTTGAGGGCGGCGGTGGGCTCGTCCATGATGAGCACCCGCGCGTTGTACGACAGGGCCTTGGCGATCTCGACCATCTGCTGCTTGGCCACGGTGAGGTTGTGGACCTTCGCGCTGGGGTCGAGCGGTAGGCCGAGGCTGTTGATGAGCTCGCGAGCCTTCGCTTCCAGCGCCTTCGGCCTCGTGAAGAAGCCGCCGGTCAGAGGCTCACGACCGATGTAGATGTTCTGCGCGACCGTCAGGTCGGGCATGAGGTTGAACTCTTGGTGGATGATCGCGAGGCCCCGCTCCTGCGCCTCTTTCGGGTTCTTCACCGACAGAGGCTTGCCTTCGAGCCAGAACTGCCCCTCCTCCATCGGGTAGATGCCGGTGAGCAGCTTCATGAGCGTCGACTTGCCGGCACCGTTCTCGCCGACCAGTGCGAGCACCTCACCCTTGCGAAGGTCGAACCTCATGTTCGACAGCGCCTTCACACCCGGGAAACTCTTGGTGACGCCTTCGGCCTGCAGCAGGAGACCTGCGTCGAACGATCCGGCTGGTGTCTCGATCGCTGGTACTGGCACCGTTGCCTCCCCTCGGGCGACCCTGCCCGGCTTAGGAAATCGATTTCAACGAAATCGATTTCAGATCGTAAACGCATAGGGGCAGTGCCTGTCAACCCATACAGGCGGAGTTGTGAAATCGTTATCAAAAAGCTGTGAGTCTCCGCCGGTCAGCGTTGCGGAACGGCCTCGACGGTCCCCTGGCGGCGAGCACGCTCGGCCGAGAAGACCATGAGATGGCTCTGCAGGCTCTCCTCAGCGGTCGTGGGGACGAGGCTGGGGTCGCCGGCTCGCAGCGCTGCCGTGAACGCCGTGACGAGGCCGCCATCGCCACCGCCGTGACCACCCGCGGCGCCGTCATCAGCCTCCACAGCGGTGTCGATGACCCGCCGCTCCCCCGTACGGAAGTCGTCGATCGTGATGACCTGCGAGTCGGTCGTGATCTCGCCATGGCTACCGAAGATGCGGGTGTTGCGGCCCCTCATGGTGGTGAACGCCGTCATCGTGAACGACGCGGTCAGCCCCCCCGCGAACTCCATCGAGACCACCTGATGGTCGACCACGTCGTTGTCGCACGCGTAGACGCAGCGGCCGTACGGTCCATCGGCCAGCGCCGTCATGATGCCCTCACGGGTGTGGTCTTCGGTGATGACGCTGGTCGGCCAGTCGGTCAAGCCGCGCTCGAAAGCACCGAGGTAGATGCGCGGTGCACTGTACGGGCAGGACTGCTCGATCTGCGCCGGGCACTCGAGGCAGCGGTCCGCCGCTCCCTCGGGCTGGTGCGCCCGGTTGAAGTACGACAACGACCCGAAGCTGGTGATCCGCTCGCAGGGCCGTCCTGCGATCCCCAACAGCCAGTCGAGGTCGTGGCACGACTTGGCGAGCAGCATCGCGCTGGAGAGACCCTCGTTGCGCCAGTTGCCGCGGACGAACGAGTGGGCGGCGTGCCACCAACCGACAGGCTCGAGATGCTCGATGCTCAGCACCTCGCCGATCGCTCCTCCGGCGAGCAGCCGCTGCAAGGCCACCGTGTGCGGCGTGTATCGCAGCACGTGGCACACGGCCAGCAGGACGCCGGCCTCCTGCGCGGCCTCGACGACCTGCCGCGTCTCCGCCTCGGTCGGGGCGATCGGCTTCTCGAGGAGGATGTGGTAACCCCTCGCCGCGGCCGTGACGGCTGGGCCGACGTGGTCGGCATCCTGCGTCGTGACCATCACCGCATCGGCGATCCTGGGCTGGGCGAGGGCCTCCTGCCACGACCCGTACACGCGATCGGCGGACAGCCGATGCTTCTCCGCGAACGCCGCGCGACGGTACGGGTCGGGCTCTGCGACCGCGACGATCTCACCCTGCTCGGGGTGATCGGCCAGGTGGCTCGCATAGGTGGTGCCGCGCGACCCGGCCCCGAGGACGAGGAAGGTCGGATGGGCGATGGGGCTCAGCTCAGCCGACATCCCATGCCTCCCCCTGCGACGGCGTCACCAGGCTGGTGACCGTCAGCTCAGGGATGCGGCTGCTGATGAGCGCGCGACCACGGTCGTTGAGCAGACCCTCATGGATGAGGAACCCCTGGGGCGCACCCACGGCGCGTACGAAGTCGATGGTCTCCCCCATCGCAGCCCACGGCCCGTACGCGGGGATCGCTACCAGGTCGACCCCCTGCGGCACCTCCGCGAGGCTGTCACCAGGGTGGAACAGCGTGGGCCCGCCCGAGGCCGAGATGACGAGTCCGACGTTGCCGATCCGCGGGATGTCACGGTGGATGACCGCGTGCAGGCCACCGACGGCCGAGATCGTCACACCTCCCAGCTCGACGGAGGCGTCGGCGGCAAGGGGGCGGGCGCCCTGGAGCGGGACCTTGTCAACGACCTGCGGCTCCACGTACACGCGGGCCTGCGGGTTGGCGGCGAGGAGGGCCGGTACGTGCTCCGGGTCGAGGTGGTCCGCGTGCTGGTGGGTCACGAGGACCGCATCCAGGTCGGTGAGCGAGTGCCAGGCGTCGGAGAAGTTGCCGGGGTCCAGCAGAAGCCGTCGATCGGCGACTTCGACGAGTACGGCCGAATGGCCAAGGTGCGTGATCCGCATGGCTCCACCCTGCCACGAGGGTGAAGGGACTCACCAGTGCATCAGCGGCCGAGACTCAATCAGTCCGTGGTTCTCCCTTCATCTGGCGCGACGCGTAGACGCTGTTGACCCGTACGCCGCCGAGCCATTCCGTCAGCCGTACGGCCTCGGCATCGAGCGCTCGGGCAGCGTCCTTCCCGAGCGCGTGCCGCGCCACGACACGTACCCGGCCGTCCGGCCCCTGCACCCAGCAGCCGACGATGCGACCGTTCCACCAGGCCGTGGTGCCGCCGTTGCCGTTCGTGTCGAACAGGTGGCCCACGTCGTCCGGATCGAGGTAGAACCCGCGCGACTTCCAGCCCATGGTCGTGGCGTCGAGCACGGGCAGCAGCGCGGCCCAGGGCTCCACCTCGGCCACGTCAGCGAGGTCGTGAGGCAAGGCGTACCCCACCTGGCCGTCGTCGAGATCGACCTCCACTGCGGCCACGTCCGCAATCGCCGTACGGACGATGCCTTTCGTGGCCCCCAGCCACCACACGATGTCGTCGAGCGTGCCCGGTCCGAAGCGGTCCAGCCAGCGCTCGACGAGCTGGGCGTAGCCCTGCCTCGCCTCCAGCGGCTCCACTGGCGCGCCGAGCCAGTCGTCCATCCGCTGCCACCGCGCGCGCGGGTTCGTCCAGTCTCCGACGGGTGCACCTCGCGTCAACCGACCACGCAGGCCGAGAAGCGTGCAGACCCACGGCGAGACCTGCACAGCCTGCCCCCACTTGCCGGTGCCCACGTTCACCTGGCCCCGGACCATCGGCACCTGGGAGCGGATCTCGGCGTTGGACAGCGCACCCGCGTGCGAGACGGCGTCTTCGACGGCCCGGCAGGCCTCGTCGAGCCAGGCGTCGCCATCGGTCGCAAGACCGTTGGTCGCGATCGTGCGAGAGATCCGCGAAGACAAGGCCGCCGCCACGCGGTCCGACGAGCTGCCGAGGGCGGCGGGAACCAGGTCGCGCGGGAATGCGAACAGGGTCCTGCGCATGGCGAGCTGCTTGACCAGCGAGCGCTCCTCGTACAGCACGCGGTCGACATCGGACACAGCGGCGACGGCCACCCGTGCGGCGACCGCCAGGTGTACGGACGCGGCCTCGGTCGAGTGGAGCGCGACAACGGCGCGGGCAGCGGCCACAGGGTCGGCCACTCGGTGCTGTGGAGCGACGGCGTGCCGACGCCCCAGCCGCATGCGGCGTTGCTCGTCGGAGATCCGCGGCCGTGACATGGTCACAGCCTGCCAGGACGCTCTGACAGGGGGTTCAGGCGAGCAGAGCGCCGAGAACGCGCCCCGCCCGTGCGGAGTCGTCCTGGCTCACGTCGAGGTGGGTGACGGCTCGTACCTGGTGCGCGCCGACCGCCGAGATGGACACGCCTGCCTCGCGGGCCGCCGAGACCACCTCCGCCGACGACTTCGCTCCCGTGCCGATCACGACGATGTTGGTCTCCACGTCCTCGACACGGATCGCCTCCGGGGCCGCATCGGCGACCGCCTCTGCGAGCGCTCGAGCTGCGGCATGGTCGTCGGCGAGCCGGTCGATGTTGTGGTCCAACGCGTACAACCCCGCGGCAGCGAGGATCCCCGCCTGGCGCCAGCCACCGCCGAGCCGCTTGCGCTCGATCCGGGCGCGAGCGATGTTCTCCGCCGAGCTCGTGAGCACGGAACCCACCGGCGCGCCGAGCCCCTTGGACAGGCAGAGCGTCACGGTGTCCGCGAGCGAGCCGTACTCGGCGAACGGAACCCCGCTCGCGACGTGCGCGTTCGCGAGGCGAGCGCCGTCGAGGTGGATCGCGACGCCCTCTGCCGCACAGCGCTGCCGCAGCTCGCGAAGCGCGTCGATCGGCTGGATCGTGCCGCCACCGAAGTTGTGGGTGTTCTCCACCTCGACCACGGAGGTCTCGGTGAGGAAGGGCCCGGTCCCGATCGAGAGCATGTCGGTCACCGTGTCAGGGTCAAGCCGCCCCCGGACCGACGGGAACGTTCTGGTCGTCACCCCGTGCAGCGTGGCGTGGGCGGCCATCTCGGCACGCACGATGTGGGCCTGCGTGTCGCACAGCACCTCGGTGCCGGGCTTGACGAGCAGCCAGATGCCCAGCAGGTTGCTCATGCTCCCTGTCGGGCAGAACAGGCCGGCCTCGTGGCCGAGAAGCTCAGCGACCCGTGCCTCGAGCGCGATGATCGTGGGGTCCTCGCCGTACACGTCGTCACCGACCTCGGCCCCGGCCATCGCCTCCCGCATGCCCTGAGACGGACGCGTCAGCGTGTCACTGCGAAGGTCGATCACATCGCTCCTGTCAGAAATCCATCGGAGAGAACGGCTGCGCCGCGTTGCGGCGGCGTACGGCACCGGCGCTGAGTCGATCCGCCACGAGGAACGCCAGCTCGAGCGACTGCTGCCGGTTGAGGCGAGGGTCGCACACGGTCTCGTACCGGTCAGCCAGCTGCGCCTCGCTGACGTCGACCGTCCCTCCGACGCACTCGGTGACGTCGTCGCCCGTGAGCTCGAAGTGGACGCCGCCGGGCCACGTGCCCAGCGCCTCGTGGACGTCGAAGAAGCCGTTGAGCTCGGAGACCACATCATCGAAGGAGCGCGTCTTGTAGCCGCTGGACGATGAGTACGTGTTGCCGTGCATGGGGTCGCAGAGCCATGCCACCTTGCGCTCAGCGGCCGTGACCGCCTCGATGATCGGCGGCAGCGCATCGCGTACCTTGTCCTTGCCCATGCGGGTGATGAACGTGAGGCGGCCCGGCTCGCGGTCGGGGTCGAGCCGGTCGGCCAGCGTGAGCACCTCCGAGGGGGTGACGGACGGTCCGAGCTTGACGCCGATCGGGTTGCGGAGCCTGCGGATCAGCTCGACGTGCGCGCCGTCGAGCGCGCGGGTGCGCTCGCCGATCCAGATGAAGTGCCCGCCGACGTCGTATGGAAGGCCCGTGCGCGAGTCGATCCGCGTCAGCGCATGCTCGTAGTCGAGCAGCAGAGCCTCATGGCTGGCGTAGAAGTCGACGGTGCTGATCGCGTCGTCGTCGACGCCGCAGGCGACCATGAACGCGAGCGCCCGGTCGATCTCGCTCGTCAGCGCCTGGTAGCGCGCGGACACCTTGAGATGGCGGACGAAGTCGGAGTTCCAGGAGTGCATGCTGCGCAGGTCGGCGAAGCCGCCCTTCACGAAGGCGCGAACGAGGTTGAGTGTGGCGGCGGACGCGTTGTACACGCCGAGCAGACGCTCCGGATCGGGTTCGCGCGACTCGGGGGTGAAGTCGTAGCCGTTGACGGCATCGCCGCGGTACGCGGGAAGCTCGACCCCACCTCGTACCTCCATGTCGGACGAACGCGGCTTGGCGAACTGGCCTGCGATCCGGCCGATCTTCACGACCGGGACCTGCGCCGCGTACGTCATGACGACCGCCATGCTCAGCAGCACGCGCAGGCGTCCGCGGATCGACGCGGCGTTCACCCCGTCGAACGTCTCGGCGCAGTCCCCACCCTGAAGGATGAACGCGTTCCCCGCCGCCACGGTGGCGATCTGAGCCCTGAGCTCGTCGCACTCGCCAGCGAACACCAGCGGCGGCAGCCGACGGAGCGATCCGAGCACCTTCGCGAGGTGCGCCTGATCCCGATAGACGGGCTGCTGCGCCGGGTTGAGGGCGTGCAACGCGTCGAGTGCGGGGATCTGGTCGGTCACGATCGTTCAGGCTACCCGTCCGGCCAGGTACGTGCGCGCCGATGGCCAGCACCCGGTCAGCCGACTAGTGGGCCTCGCCTGAGTAGCCCTGCTCGATCGCGTACAGGGTGAGCTCGACGCGGTTGTGGAGCTGGAGCTTGCGGAGGACGTTCTGCACATGGTTCTGCACGGTCCGGTGCGACACGAACAGCTCGTCGGCGATCTCGCGGTAGGCCATGCCCTTCGCGACGCGGCGCAGCACCTCGGTCTCTCGCGTCGTGAGGATCGGTCCGGCGTCGTTGTGCTTGGCCGCGTCGGTGACCATGCGACGGAACTCGCCGAGCACCAGGCCGGCGAGGCCGGGGGTGAAGACGGCGTCGCCGTCGGCCGTACGACGTACGCCCTCGAGCAGCTCCTCAGGCGTCGCCGACTTCACGAGGTAGCCCTTGGCGCCCGCCTTGATCGCCCGGAGCACGTCGTCGCGCTCACCGGAGGCGGAGATCACCAGGACGTGCATGTCGGGGAACTCGTGCAGCAGGATCTCCGTACAGGTCGCTCCGTCGGGGGCGGGGATCTGCAGATCCATGACCATGACGTCGGGGCGGGTGGCGCGCGCCCGGCGCAGCGCCTCGTCGCCGGTGGAGGCAGTCGCGACGATCCGGAACCCGGCGGCCTCGAGGTCGCCCGACATCGCCTCTATCCACACCGGGTGGTCGTCGACCAGCATCACCCGCGGGCCGTCCGGCTCCGTCATCAGCACTCCTCGTGGCTCACGCTACTGGACCGGAATCCGCAGCTCCCAGTCGACACCCCGGCCCGGAGCGGCGCGGACGACCGCCTGCCCGCCGAGGTCCCGGATCCGTCCGATCACCGAGTCGCGGACGCCGATGTGGCCGCGCTCGCCCGCTTTGGTCATCTCCTCGGGCTTGGCGCCGATGCCGTTGTCGCGCAGCGAGATGATCAGCTCGCGCCCCTCGTGCTCGAGCAGCACCCACGCCCGTGCGGCGGGTCCGGCGTGCTTGGCGACGTTGGCGAGGATCTCGGTCACCACGGCGTCGATCTCGAGCGCTTCGCGGCTCGACACCATGACGCGCTCGGCCATGGCGGAGACGGTGACCGTGCTGCTCGCATGGCGGTCGAGCACGGCGGTGATGTCCACCCGGTCGGCGGCTGGTTGGTCGAGCGTGCGGTCGAGCAGCAGCACGCGCAGCCGACTCTCCTGCTCGCGGGCCAGCGACGCGAGTCGAACGCCTCGCGGCCCCAGGCCGGGACCTTCGCGCTCGACGAGGGCAAGTACCTGCAGCACCCCGTCGTGGACGATCCGGTTGAGTCGCTCTCGCTCGGCCAGGGACGCGGTCTCCGCGAAGGCACGGTCGCGCTCCCCCACCGAGGCGAGCAGCAGGTCGACGAGCAGGCCGATCCCCGCGCCCAGCAGGGCGAACACCACGACCCAGCTCCACAGCGCCGGCTCCCAGGAGGGGGTGACGACGACGAGGATCCCTCCGACAACGCCGCCGGCGATGGCACCCGGGATCACGCCGTACGCCATCGCTACCACGAGGGGCGCGCAGATCGACCAGTACGCAGGAAGCGCGAGGTAGTCGTTGTCGAAGACCGACGTCCCGAGGATGGGCCCCGACAGCCCCATGAGGGCGAGCGCGACGACGAGGTCGGCGACGATGAACGCTTGCCGACGCGAGGCAGGGCGTGCGTACGCGATCGCGGCGAGGGCCGTCCACGTCACCATCCAGATCAGCGCCGCGACGAGCAGCCCGCGATGCGCCGCCTCGTGCCAGCGGAGGGCGTTCACGACGAGTGCATGCACGCACAGGGCGATGCGCAGCCAGTTGACGACCCTGAGCAGCGGACGAAGCAGAACCTGGGAGGCCGCGGAGTCCCTCCGCGAGATCCGCGGCGGCCGCGACCGCATCAGGTGGTCTCGGGCTCGGGGCTGGGGATCTGGGCCCGTGCGGAGTTGCTGTAGACGGGGACGTACTCCTGGCCGGTGAGCTCCTGGATGGCGACCATGACGGCATCCGTCACCTCTCGGTAGACCGACCCCTCGGTGGAGCCGAAGTGCTCGGAGAAGTCCAGGGGCTTGCCGATCCGGATACCTGGCCGCCTCATGAGCGGGATGCCGAACGGGCCGCGCGTGAACTGCGTGTCGGAGAAACCGACCGGGATCACCGCAGCACCTGCATTCAATGCCAGACGGGCCACGCCTGTACGACCGCGGTACAGACGGCCGTCGTGCGACCTCGTACCTTCCGGGAAGATCCCGACGACACCGCCGCCCTGGAGAACCTCGTAGACGGGCCGTAGCGCGTCGGCGCTGGCGCGGCCCCCGGAGCGGTCCATCGGCACCTGGCCGACGCCGGTGAGGAACCACGCGAGGATCGTGCCCTTGATGCCAGGCATGTGGAAGAGCTCGGCCTTCGCCGGGAACGTCATCCGGCGTGTGATCATCGCGGGCAGAAGGAACGTGTCCCCTGCGGACAGGTGGTTGCCGGCGAGGATGACGCCGCCGATCTCCGGGATGTTCTCCTCGCCCTCGATCCACGGCCGGAACGCGAGCATGCAGACGGGCCTGAACAGGAGGTACTTGAACAGCGTGTACAGCAACCCGGGCCCTTTCACTTGTCTCCGCAGGACTGTATCGCCCAGCGGGGCGCCGAACCGGTCGAGCGCGCCTACTCTTGTCTTCGTGACCACCACCGCAGGCCTTCTCGAGGGGGCTGAACCGTTCTCCGGGGGCTCCGGCACGATCGGCGTCCTCCTCATCCACGGCTTCACGGGCAGCCCGCGTTCCCTGCGTCCCTGGGCGGACGACCTCGTGGCTCGGGGCTATCGCGTCGAGCTGCCGCTGCTCCCTGGGCACGGCACCCGGTGGGAGGACATGGACCGTGTCGAGTGGACCGACTGGTACGGCACCGTCGAGCGCGCCTACGACGCCCTGGCCGCCGAGACCGACATGGTCTTCGTCGCCGCGCTGTCGATGGGCGGGTCGCTCGCGCTCGAGCTCGGCGCCCATCGCCCGGTCGCCGGCTTGATCCTCGTCAACCCGTCGGTGACCACGCGTGACAAGCGCTTCCTCGTCCTGCCGTTGCTGTCCCGGGTCATGCGGTCGATGCCCGCCATCGGCAGCGACATCGCCCAGCCGGGCGGCGACGAGGGCGCGTACGACCGCACTCCACTCAAGGGCGTCGTCCAAATGACCAGGCTGTGGCGTGCCGTGCAAGGCGATCTCGCCAAGGTGGCGGCACCGGTGCTGCTGTTCCGTTCGCGGACCGACCACGTGGTCGACCCGTCGTCGGCGGCCATGATCATCCGCGACATCGGTTCTCACGACGTCCGCGAGGTGATGCTCGAGCGGAGCTACCACGTCGCCACTCTCGACTACGACGCGCAGGAGATCTTCGCGGGCTGTGCCGGCTTCATCGCCTCGCTCGTCCCTCGATGACCGGCAACATCGACGACGAGTTCCGCCAGATCGTCGCGTCGCAGCTCGCCGATCTCGATGAGGACGCGATCGACGACCTCGACGTGGAGCTGCCACCACGCGTACAACCCCCGCCGCCGACCAGGGTGTCGTACGAGCTGACCTCGCCGCGGTCCTGGAGCCCAGGGCCCGAGGTGGACGACTTCGTCCCTCCGCCGCCGCTTCCACCGGCGACGAGCCCGTCCCCGATCGCGTGGTCGGGCATCGCCTCGATCGCCGCCGGCCTTGTTCTGCTGGGCGGCGTGATCCTCGGGTGGCTCGCAGGCTCGTGGGCCACTCCCCTGGGCTTCATCGTCCTCTGCGGAGGAATCCTCGTCCTGTTCACGCGGCTGCCGAGAGATCGGGACAACGGGCCCGACAACGGCGCGAAGGTCTGACTACTCCGCGAGGAAGCCATCCCGAATCCGACGGCGACGGGTTCCGCGGACCCGGGTCGTCCGGCGCCACGGCCAGAAGGCCGACGCCAGGCCGGGCGGTTCGGAGATCGCGTGCCTCGCGAGATCGGCGGCGCCGATGAGCCCCGCGTCGTTGCGGAAGTGAGCGAGCGCGATCCGAGCGATGGGTCGGTAGCCACGCCCGGTCAGCGACCTCGCGTACGCATCGATAGCGGGCTTGAGCAGCAGCCCACCCGCTTCGCTGACACCGCCACCGATGACGAACAGGTCCGGGTCGAGAGCCGCTGCGAGATTGGCCATCCCCTTGCCCAGCCACGTGCCGACGTCGGAGATGAGCTCGATCGACGGACGGTCGCCGGACAGTGCGAGAGCGGTCACCTCGGGGCCGCTGATGCCGTCGGGACCGGCCGCCGCAGCGAGCCCGGCCGCCTGTGGTGCCCCCGCCTGGATGAGGCCGTTCGCCTCACGGACGAGGGCGTTGCCCGAGGCGTACTGCTCCCAGCAGCCCCGGTTCCCGCAGGCGCACCAATGGCCCTCGGGCATCACCGTCATGTGGCCCCACTCGCCGGCCATCCCGTACGTGCCGCGGAACACCCGCCCGTCCACCACGAGAGCGCCACCGATGCCCGTACCGAGCGTGATGCAGACCATGACGCCGGCGCCCCGGCCGGCCCCGAACCGGTACTCGGCCCAGGCGGCAGCGTTCGCATCGTTGTCGACGATGACCGGCAGGTCGATGCGGGCTCGGAGGCGGTCACGCAAAGGCTCGTTGCGCCAGGCGAGGTGCGGCGAGAAGCGGACCAGCGCCTGCTCCGTGTCGACCCAGCCCGCCGCGCCGACCCCCACCGCGGTTATCAGACGACCGGTACGCAGCTCACGGACGGCCTCGACGATCGCATCCTCGACGCTTTCCGGGCTTGAGGTCGGTGAGGGAAGAGTCAGGCGGTCGAGGACCTCGCCCGAGCGCGTGACGACGCCTGCGGCCACCTTGGTACCACCGATGTCGACACCGATGCTGAGCATGAAGCAGACCCCCGAAAGTCCGTGATCGCATCACAATAGCGAGCAGTCGGAGGTGCCTAGACAACCGGCTCCAGTGTCGACCGAAGTCGCTCCCGCACCTGGTCAGCCCCCACGAGGTCGGCCACGTGGCGCCGCCCGGCCAATCCCGCAGCCCGGGCCTTGAGAGGGTTCGAGAGCCAACCGACGATGGCCGCGGCGAGTGCAGATGCATCGTCGGGGTCGACGATGCTCCCCGACACCTGATCGAGCACGGTCTCGGGCGCCCCGCCCGAGTCCCCCACCACCACGGGCAGGCCGCAGGCTGCCGCTTCGCACGCGACCAGCCCCAGCCCCTCCGCGTACAGCCCACCGAGTCTGGTCCGTACGGGCGAGACGAACACCGACGCCGCACGCAGCAGGTCCGGCATCCGATCGTGGCTGACGGTTGGCTGGATCTCGACAGACGTCATGCCGGCCGCTCGGCGGCGAAGGCTCGGCGCCTGAGGGCCCTCGCCACAGATGATCAACCGGCTGTCCGGGACAACGGCCACCACGCGCGGCCACGCGTCGAAGAGCCTGTCGAGGCCCTTCTGGCGGACGAAGCGAGAGGCGGCCAGGACGGTACCGACTGGCGGGTTCGTGGCCGGGGAGAAGACGTCGAGGTCGACCGGTGGCGGCAGCGTGACAAGCTTCGCGCGGTCGTCCGGCGTCAGAGCGGAGGCGATACGGCTGGCCGTGTACGTCGAGATGACACCGAAGGCGTCGACGTCCCGTCCGATGCGGCGCAGCAGGTCCCGCGCGCCCGGAACCTGGGACCACCAGACCTCATGACCATGGCTGAGGGCGAGGATCCTGCGGGCGCCTTCGTGTCGCAGCCCGGACGCCAGAAGACCGAGCGGCGCCGCGGCACCGAAGACGACCTGCTCCGCGTCGTACTCGTGCAGCAGCTCGGCGGCCCGGCGAGCGACCGACGGGGTGGGCAGCAACGGGCCGGGCAGGCGATGGACCGGGAACGGAAGGCCCGCGTCGTACGTGCGGGTAGCGGACCCGTCGCGCTCTGTACGGGCGAGCACGACCACGTCGTTGTCGAGGAAGGAGCAGACGTGACGGACGAAGGTCTCGATCCCGCCGACGCGGGGAGGAAAGTCGTTGGTGATGACGAGCGTCCTCATCGAGGAGACAACCTCAGGTCAGGCTACGCGACGCCCACCCATGAACGGCATCGAGGTCACCGAGGCGGTCACGACGCCAACACGCGGGTTGGCCGCGTTGACGATCATGCCGTTGCCGATGTAGATGCCGACGTGGCTGATGCCGGAGTAGTAGAACACGAGGTCACCGGGCGCCAGCTGCGACAGGGTCAGCGGAGTACCCACGCCGAACTGTGACTGGGACGTGCGGGGCAGACCGATTCCGGCCTGGGCGTAGGCGGTCATCGTGAGACCCGAGCAGTCGTACGCGTTCGGACCGGTGGCGCCACGCACGTAGGGCTTGCCCACCTGGGCCAGGGCGAAGTGCAGAGCGGTGAGCGCGCGGGCGCTTCCGCCAGGGCCGACGACGATCGGGGTCCGAACGGCGCTGCGCGACGTGGCCGCCTGCTGGTTGGCGGCCGCCTGCTGGGCCATCACCTGCTGGCGCTGCGCTGCGGTGAGCTTGTTGAGCAAGGCCTGCGCGGCGGCGACCTTGTCATCCGACTGCTTCTTGAGATCGGCGAGCGACGCCTCTTGAGCAGCGATCTGCTGTGTCTGGGCCTCGGTCGCGCGCTGGAGGTCAGAAAGGTCGGCCTGAGCGCTCTGGTAGTCCTGAAGCAGCGACGCGGTGTTGTCGTTGGCCTTCTTGATCGTCGACAGACCGTTGAGGAAGCTCTGTACATCGTCGGTGACGAGGAGCTGCGTGGTGGTGTCGAGACCGCTTGAGCGGTACTCCTGAAGGGCGATCTGGCGGACCTGCACCTTCAGCGTGGCCACCTTCGCCTGCTGTGTCTGCGCATCGATGTTCGCATCAGCCAAGGTCTTCTGGCTGTCCTGGAGCTTGACCTGCACCTCGGTGTACTGCGCGTCGAGGTCGGACTGCTGCTGTTCCAGCTGGTCCAGCTGGGCCCGCGCGCCACTCACAGTGGTTGGATCAGCATGCGCGACGCCTGCGCCACTGACGGCGTAAGCACCGGCGAGGGCCAGAGCCATCAGGCTCAGCCCCACCTTCCGCAGCAGACCACTCACGCACTTACCTCCAGATGTTCCGACCCCAAGTCTGAGAAAAATCTAAACGACTTCCTCAGATTTGCCAAGTCCGTCGTGGGGTTTCCTCACGGAACTCTGGCACTGACCGGTCGGATCCCCATCCGGCTAGGGGTAACAGGGGTCCCTCAGGATGTCGGATGCTGAGACGCACCGAGCGACTTTCAGCCGTACAGACGGTAGTGATCCCGTCGCCCCTGCGAATCCCCGGTCGATCCCGGCTTCGGAACCAGCCTCAGCGGCGGCACCATCCCGGACGCCGCCAGCGCGCCGAGGGCGGCCTGTTCGGCGTCGTCGAACGTCAGCTCGTCGTCGGGTACCCCGAGGAGTGCTGACACGATGCAGTCGGAGCACGCGAGCCCTCGGACGGCGCACTGGTCACAATCGATGCTCAACCTGGTCATGGCATGACACTGACATCGACCTCTGACAGTTCTCGTCGGAGTGGGGGACGGCAATCTGTCTGAGGTCGCCCGTAGCGTCCATGACATGACGAGCCAACCCCTCCTGGTGGAGGCAGGTACCCACCTGTCCGAGGTGGCGTTCTGCGTGGTCGACCTCGAGACCACAGGCGGCGCCGAGGACAGCCGGATCACCGAGTTCGGCGCCGTCCGAGTGCGAGGCGGCGAGGTCACTGGTGAGCTCTCCACTCTCGTCAACCCCCACACTCACATCCCCGCGGCGATCGCGGTGCTCACGGGGATCACCGACTCGATGGTCGCGGGCGCGCCGCGGCTGGCCGACGTGTTGCCGGCTTTCCTCGAGTTCGCCCACGGCTGCGTCATCGTGGCCCACAACGCCCGCTTCGATGTCGGCTTCCTCAAGAGGGCCTGCGTCGAGCTCGGCTACCCGTGGCCGTCGCCGCCGGTCGTCGACACCGTCGGCCTGGCACGAAGCGTCATGATGCGCGACGAGGTGCCCAACCACCGCCTCGCGACCCTGGCCCGCCACTTCCATGCAACCGTCGAGCCCAACCACCGGGCGCTCGCCGACGCACGAGCCACCGTCGATGTCCTTCACGCCCTCATCGAGCGTGTCGGCAACCTGGGCGTCCACACCCTGGAGGACCTGCTCGAGTGCACGCGGCGCGTCCACCCGGCGCGTCGGGCCCGCCGCACGTGGGCGCAGGGAGTCCCCGAGAAGCCCGGTGTGTACTGCTTCGTCGCGGAGTCCCTCCTTGACGACGGACCGCGGCGGGAGGTGCTGTACGTGGGCACGTCGAAGAACCTCAAGCAACGGATCCGGACATATTTCACCGCGGCCGAGACCAGGCCTCGCATCGACGAGATGGTGCGACTGGCCACGGGTGTCGAGACGACGGTCTGCACGACGCAGCTGGAGGCGCAGGTGCTCGAGCTGCGGCTGATCGCCGCTCACAGCCCGAGGTACAACCGGCGCAGCAAGTTCCCTGAGAAGGGGTCGTGGATCAAGCTCACCACCGAGGCCTTCCCCCGGTTCTCCCTGGTGTCGCGGGTGCTCGACGACGGCGCCCGCTACCTGGGGCCGTTCCGCCAGCGCTCGAGTGCCGAGGAGGCGCTGCTCGCGCTGTACGACGCGTGCGCGATGCGCCGCTGCACAGTCCGACTCTCGGTGCGTACCGCCCGTTCGGCGTGTGCGGTCGCCGAGCTCGGACACTGCTGCGCGCCGTGCGAGCTGGGCGCCGGAGCGGACTCGTACAGCGCTGTGGTCGAGGCCGCGTGCGCCATCTTCGACGGGGATGTACGAGCGGTGGTGACAGCCGCAGAGGCCAGGCTGTCCAGGCTTGTGGCGCAGCAACGGTTCGAGGAGGCGGCGACGGTGCACAGACGACTCGAGACGTTCCACTACGGCATCCGCCGCTCCCATCGCGTACGGACCCTCGCAGCCTGCCCCCAGGTCGTCGCCGCCCGACCTCGCGGAGACGGGTGGGAGATCCATGTGTTGCGCTACGGGCGGCTGGCCGGAGCTGTGGTCTCCGGCCGGGGGGAGAACCCTCGTGCCGTGGCCGAGGCTGCGGCGGCGAGCGCCCAGTCGGTCGCCCCGCCCGTCTCGCCCCTGCCGGCCGCCACGATCGAGGAGACCGAGCGGATCGCCGACTGGCTCGAGTCCGACGGAGTTCGGGTCATCGAGATCGACGGGGACTGGTCGTGGCCGCTCCACCTCGGCCACCGTCTGACCCAGCTGGACCACGCGTCGGAGCAGCGGGAGACAGCCATGTCTCCTTAGGATGCGGTCATGATCACTGCGATTGTTTTCGTCGAAGCCGCCGTGGACCGGATACCGGAGGTCGCCGCGGCGATCGCCGCCATCGACGGCGTGAGCGAGGTCTACTCGGTGACCGGCCGCATCGACCTCATCGCACTCGTGCGCGTCCGGTCGCACGACGAGATCGCCGATGTGGTCGCCGACCGCCTGAACAAGGTCGACGGCGTCAAGAGCACCGAGACGCACATCGCGTTCAGGGCGTACTCGCGCCATGACCTCGAGGCCGCGTTCTCGCTGGGCGACTGACCCGAACGCACGAAAGCCGCCCCGAGGGGCGGCTTCCCTGTGGTCTGCGGCTGTCAGGCTACGGTGACCGAGTTGATGACGACGGCGTCCTGAGGACGGTCGTTACGGTCGACCGGCGTACTGGAGATCGCGTCGACGACCTTCTTGCTCGCCTCGTCGGTCACCTCGCCGAAGATCGTGTGCTTCCGGTTGAGGTGCGGTGTCGGCCCAGTGGTGATGAAGAACTGCGAGCCGTTCGTACCGGGGCCGGAGTTCGCCATCGCCAGGAGGTACGGGCGGTTGAAGGTCAGGTCGGGGTGGAACTCGTCCGCGAACGTGTAGCCCGGTCCTCCGCGCCCATCGCCGCGAGGGCAACCGCCCTGGATCATGAAACCGTCGATGATCCGGTGGAACACCAGGCCGTCGTAGAAGTTGCCGGTGGTCTTCGCGCCACTGGTCGCGTCGGTGAACTCCTTGGTGCCCGTCGCCAGTCCGACGAAGTTCCCCACCGTCTTGGGTGCCTTGGTGTCGAACAGGTCGATGACGATGTCACCGCGGTTGGTATGCAGTGTTGCAGTGCTCACGCGTGTCCTCTCTTCATTGGTCAGCGCCAACGGTAGCGGGAACTGGGGACCTCTCAGGGTCCATGGGGCCTGGGAGGTCCACCCGATGCCCGGTACGGTGGGTTGTGTCTCCTGTCCAGGAGTCATTTCCGATATCGGAAGGACAATGATGTTTCGCACGCAGACCTTGCGCGAAGCCGCCGCAGAGAGTACTCACACGGCCGCTGAGCGGGGAGCCGCTGCCCTCGATGCCGCCATCGAGCGGCTTCAGCCGCTCCTCGAGCAGGCCGCTGAGAAGGTAGGTCCCCTAGCGGACGACGCGAAGAAGCGCGCCGATCACGCCCGGGTGGCTGCCGCCAAGTACGCCGCCGACACGCTCGATCAGGTACAGCCGCAGCTCAACGAGGCTCTCGACAAGATGAGTCCCGCCGTCGAGAAGGCACAGAAGGCCGTGCAGAACGACCTCATCCCCAAGCTGATCGAACTGCTCCGAGAGGCTGCGGCGCACCCTGCCGTGGCCGGGATGCTCGAGGACGCCCGTGACGCCGCGGGCGACGTCGAGGGCCGGGGCCGTGCGGCGGTCGCCGCCGCCAAGGGCGAGCTGGAGCTGCCGAAGAAGTCGAAGGGCAAGACGTTCGTCAAGATTGCTGTGGTCGGAGCCCTCCTGGGCGCCGCTGCCGTCGCGGTGAAGACGTTCCTCGGGTCGAAGGACCAGGGGTGGGCGCCGCACGAGCCCAGTCCCGCCTACACCTACACCGATACGCCGACCCCTCAGGATCCTGAGCCGGAGCCTGTCGACGACGCCGATGACGAGGGCGACGAGGCCCTCGACGAGCCGGAGACCCTGCTCGAGGAGTCCACGAACCCCTTCGGTGAGGGCTCCTTCGTGGGCACCGAGCCGCCGGAGGGCTTCACGATCAAGGGCAACGACCGTTCGATGAAGTACCACGTTCCGGAGTCCGGCGGGTACGAGCGGACGAACGCCGATGTGTGGTTCAACAGTGAGGATGCCGCTCAGGCGGCAGGGTTCACGCGCGCACAGCGCTGAACGCATCTCCAACCCACGAGCGGTGGCCATTCCTGATGGATGGCCACCGCTTGTGGTTCTCCGTCGCGCCCGCTCACCCGAAGACCGTGGCTCCGTACTTCCAGAACACCAGGCCGACGACGACCGCCAGCCAGAGCGTCACCACGACAGCGTCGAGCCCCATCCGTAGCGCGGCCTTCGCGGCCTCGTGCCATCGCTCGGGCAGGAACAGGTTGTTGTCCCGCAGGTTGACGTGCGTGATCGACGTGAACACCAGGGTCGTGGACAACGTGACGAGCAGGCACCACGGGCACAGTGCACCGATCACGTACACGGCCTGGAGGAACAGCCAGTACGCGAAGACGACACCCAGTGTGTAGACGACCTGGGCCGCCATCATGAAGCCCCGCGGGAAGCGCACCTTCGACAGGCTGGCCACGGCGATCGTGATGACCACCGGTTCGGCGAGCAGCCCGAGGAACGCGTTCGGGAACCC
The DNA here is from genome assembly GCA_038317635.1 of Propionibacteriales bacterium. Classification (GTDB taxonomy): domain Bacteria; phylum Actinomycetota; class Actinomycetes; order Propionibacteriales; family Propionibacteriaceae; genus Fen-668. The sequence goes on along the minus strand of JBBQBP010000033.1, from coordinate 12,577 downwards.
GAACAGGTGCGCCTGCCAAGAGTTCCCGACGGTGCCACAGCTGATCCGCGCGTTGATGTTGCACGCCAGGTTGGCGGAAGGGTCTCGTGCCAGCGCGATCGCGTCGACCGACAGGACGAACGACGCGAGCAGGCTCAGGCAGGAGGAGACCAGCATCGTGGAGTAGATCCACGCGTTGGACTGCCGGAACGTGTGGACACGGTCGAGCAGATCGCTCACTTGGCCGCCTCGATAGCGGACTTGAACGCGCCGGCGACGTACAGGTCGCCCTTGAACTCCGTGCCGTTGATCTTCACAGTGGGCGTGCTCTTGATGCCCGCGTCGAAGGCCGCCTGGTTCGACTTCGCCACGAAGTCGGCGTTGGGCTGGTTCGCGAACGTCGCGATGATCGAGTTGCTGACACCCGCGGTTCGCGCGAGGTCTGCGATCTGAGCGTCGGTGAGTCCGTTCGATCCTTCCTTCGGCTGGTTGGTGTAGAGCGCCGTGTTGAAGGCAAGCGCTGCGCTGGGCTGTTGCTGCGCCACCGTGACGAACGCGTCGGCTGCCCGGGTGGAGTACTTCGTGCCGTTCGACGACGAGTCGAGGAAGTCCATGACATGGAACACGACCTTGACCGTCCCCGCGTCGACGAGGGACTTCAGGTCCGCTGACTGCGCGCGCTCGAACTCCCCGCAGTACGGGCACATGTAGTCCTGGTAGATGTCAACAGTCACGGGCGCCGTGGCTGCGCCGATCGCCACGCCGTACGAACCCGCGGCCGGCTTCTTCGACAGCGCCGGTCCCACCACCCAGATGAGGAGCACGGCGACTCCGATGACGACCACTCCGAGGGTGCTGAGGCTGACGGCCCTACGCACCTTCTTCTCGCGCTCTGCCTTCTCTCGCGCTTGGCGGAGCAGCTCGCGTTGGTTGGGGCCCTTCGAGCCGCCCGCCTTGGGGGCCTTGCTGGTCGTTGCGCCGCTGAGCGTGCGCGCCTTGTTGTTGCCTTGCCGCATGGTCGTGTCCTTGCTGGTCCGGTTGTCTGGGCTCGGCTCGCGGGCAGGGATCGAGGACGGCGCGAGCCGGTGGGATCAGGTCCTCAGTAGGAGCAGGACGGTGGACCCCGCCGAGCGTGCGAACGGCTGGCTGTGCGGACCGGCCGTACGACGACTGGAAGCATGACGGGCTGCCCGAGCCGGACCACGATCTCCAGTGTCGCCGCGGCGACGATGCGGAACCGGTGGGCGAACCACTGGCGCAGCTGGCGCAGGGCCTGGCGGGCTCGGAGTCCGACGCCCACTGCCACGATGAGCGCGACGACTCCCAGCACCAGTGCCGACAGAGAGACCGTGAGCGCGGCTTGGGCGATGACGTGGTACGAGGCGGCCGGGGCATAGCTGCCGCGCGGGCACTGAGGAACGGCCGCGAGGACTTGGAGCTCCACGCCCACCGAGGAGGTCATGGGTCCCGCCTCGACGCAGTCCGGGATAGACCGCATGAGCGCGAAGTGGCTGAGGGGAGAGAGCAGTCCCTGGACGCCGAGCCCGACCAGCAGCAGTGCGCCCCCGAGGCGTGCAATGCGCTGCGTGACCATGAGTCTTCCTCCCCGGTGTCGGCCGCTGAGCGATCGCCAGTGTAACTGCCCGACGAGCGGCCTCGGCAGGGCAACACAGAGAAATCCTCTCGGACCACTCACAAAACGAGCCCGCCAACGGCTTGTGGGGTGACAGAAGAGGAGGTTCCCATGCCAGTCCCGCCCCAGCTCCCCACCCTGTGGGTGTCGGCCGCCCCTTTCCGCTACCACGTCGAGCACCTGATGGCCGCCACGGGCGTCCCGTGGCAGGTCATCGCCGTCGCTGCCGACCTGCCGCAGCAGCAGATACGGACGCTGCTTTTCGGTCGCGACGGGCGTCGTCGTCCGCGGCTCAGTCCGTACGCGGCCCGACGCCTGCTGGCCCTCGATGTGGCGCGGCTGCGGCGCCTGCAGGTCCGGGACCTTCCGGTCCACTTCGTGTCGGACAGTGCCAGAGCGTTGTTGGCGGATGGGGTGTCTCTCCGTGAGATCGCCGAGTGGCTCGACCTGGACCTGCACTCGACCCGGCGGGTCGTCTCCGGGCTCGGCGACTGCAGCCAGACGATGGACATCATGCTCCGCCTCGCCTGCGTGCAGCGCGGACTGCTCACAGAGCCGGCGTCGCGTGAGGTGGCGTGACGCGGGCAGGGTGGCAACTCTCGTTAGGATGCGCTCGTGACCCTGGTCGTGACCTCTCCGCTGCTGGTGGTGGTCTGCGGGGTCGCTGCCGCGCTTCTCGCTCCCTGGCTGCTACGGCGCGCGCCAGAGCCAGAGGTGGGACCCGACGAGGTCAAGACCCCCTACGCCGAACTTGCGACCTGGCGCTTCTCGGTCGCCGCGGGAGTCTGGGCTGCGGCGCTGGCCGCGGCGGCAGTCATCGGCGTGGAGCCTGGGAGGATCGGCCCCTGGCTCGTGGTGGCTGTCGTCGGCGCCCTGGCGAGCGTCGTGGACGTCGCGACAACGTATATCCCCCGCCGCTGGCTGCATGTGGGCTGGTTGCTCACCGGGCTGTCCGTGATCGGGTCGGCATGGTCGGTCGGCGACTGGCCCGGTGTGGGGAGCGCCGCCGTCGGGGTCGCGATCATCGGCGGTGCGTACGGACTGGTGTACCTCTTCTCCGTGCTGTTGAACCGAGGCGTCTTCGGGTTCGCCGACGTGCGGCTCGGGGTCCTCACCGGCATGGTCGCCGGGTGGCGATCGATCCCGACCGCCACCTCGGCGCTCGTGCTGGGCTCGCTGATCGGCGCGCTATGGGCCGTGGTGAACCTGGTGCGGCGCCGCCATGAGCCCTACGCGTACGGACCGGGGATCGTGCTCGGCCCGTACGTCGCGCTGGTCATCGCGGTCCTCGCCCAACGCTGACGGGGTCAGGCCCCTGCGCTCTGCGTGGCATCAGCCCAGTCGGCGAGAAGGGCGGCTGCCCGACCTGAGTCGATCGCTGCGCCGGCCGCCGCGAGGTGGTCTGCCAGCTGGTCGCCGACCGGACGCCCCGTGTCCGGCCCGGCGTATGCCAGCAGCGCCGCTGCGGCGTTGAGCAGCACGATGTCGCGTACAGGTCCTGTCGCACCGCTCAGCACGTCTCGTACGACGTCGGCGTTGTGTGCCGGATCACCGCCGACCAGGTCCTCTCGAGTGGCCGGTGCCAGGCCGAGGACCGCCGGATCGAGCACATCGTCGTGGGACGCGCCGTCGGCGATGACCCATACCCGCGAGGTCGTCGTCGTGGTGAGCTCGTCCAGTCCGTCCCTGCCGTGGAACACCATGCCCCGGTTCCCCCGCCCAGCGAGGACGCCGGCCATCAAGGAGGCCATGCGCTCGTCGGCGACGCCGACTGCCTGGCCGATCGGACGAGCCGGGTTCGCCAGCGGGCCGAGGAAGTTGAATACCGTCGCGATGCCCAGCTCGCTGCGCGTGGTGGCGGCGTGCCTGAGGGACTGGTGGTACAGGGGTGCGAACAGGAAGACGATCCCCGTACGGTCCAGGACGCCCGCCTGAGCAGCCGGCGGAACGTCGAGGCGGACACCTAGCGCCTGCAGCACGTCGGCGGTGCCGCACGACGACGACGCCGCCCGGTTGCCGTGCTTGACGACCTTCGCGCCGGCGGCGGCCGCGACGATGGCCGCCATCGTCGACACGTTCACGGTGTGGGCCCGGTCACCGCCGGAGCCGACGATGTCGACGGCCTCGCGGTCGAGGGTGATCGGGGTCGCGTGATCGAGCATCGACTGCGCCAGCGCCGTGAGCTCCTCGACGGTCTCGCCCTTGGCCCGGAGAGCGACGACGAAGCCCGCGATCTGTACCGGGGTGGCCTCGCCGGTGAGGACCTGGTCCATGGCCCAGGCCACGTCGGACATCGGGAGGTCCTGACGCCGTACGAGCGTGGTGAGGACCTCGCCCCAGGTGGTCATGCTCAGGCCTTGGCGGCGACGCCGGCGTGCCGCAGCAGGTCGGCTACCACCTGCGGGAGCTTCACGGGGTCGATCGGATAGCCGACGATCGCCTCGGCACCGCTCCACGCCGCGAGCCACGCATCCTGAGGACGGGCGACGAGCAGGAGGATCAGCGGGCAGTGCGCGATCTCGTCCTTGAGCTGCTTGGCGACGCCCATGCCGCCGGCCGGTACTGCCTCGCCGTCGAGGATGCACAGGTCGTACGACCCGTCCTCGAGCGCCTTGAGCACCGCAGGCTGCGTCGCCGTGTCGACCACCTCGAGCTCGGGGAGGTCCGCGGCCACACGCTTGCCCAGCGCGAGTCGTACCTGCTCCCTCACCGTGCGGTCATCGGAGTACAGGAGCACCTTGGCGGTCGCGGTCATTCTTCAGTCCTCGTGTCGGTGGCAGTGGCTGCATCGTAGCGCCGGAGCTGCCTGCCCCCTGCGGGAAGCCGTGCTCCTGAGCCCGATCGACGCGGCGCGCCTGGCGCGCCGGGTCGGGAACCGCGTGCAGCGATGTTCGCCAGGTGGACATGGGCACACCAAGCCAAGGGGGTACCCCGCCTCAAGGACCACGACATAGCCCGCGTATCATGTCGCGCCGGGGTGGCATCGCCATGCCTACCTGTGCTCATAATGTGCCGTGGCGAACACTCAGACAGCCGATGCCCTGCCGGCGGAGTCCCTCAACCCCATCGCGGGGCCCCGTCTGCGCGGTGTTCCGGGTCGCCCAGACATGGTCGCCGTCGGCGTGATCGTGTGGCTGGCGAGCGAGTTGATGTTCTTCGCTGCGCTCTTCGCTGCCTACTTCACCATCCGCAACGTGACCAACTCCGCGGCCGCTCCCGGCGCCATGACGCTGTGGAAGTACGGCCATAGTCTGCTCAACGTCCCGTACGCCGGCGTGAACACGTTGATCCTGGTCCTGAGCTCCGTCACCTGCCAGCTCGGTGTCCACGCCGCCGAGCACATGCGCGCGTCGCGGACCGGAAGCCTGCTGAAGATCAGCTCCTGGGGAATGCGCGAGTGGTACACGCTGACGTTCGTCATGGGCGCCGTGTTCGTCTCCGGCCAGGTGTGGGAGTACTTCAACCTCTTTCACGAGGGCCTGACGCTCTCGTCGAACGTGTACGGGTCGCTGTTCTTCCTCGCCACCGGGTTCCACGCCCTGCACGTGACCGGCGGCCTCATCGCCTTCCTGCTGCTCATCGGCCGCACGTACATGACGCGCCAGTTCACGCGGGAGCAGCTGGTGAACTCCATCGTCGTCTCGTACTACTGGCACTTCGTCGACGCCATCTGGATCATCTTGTTCTTCGTCATCTACCTGCTGGAGCTGATCTCGTGAGCGAACGCACCACGCGCCGACGGACCCGCAGGTCGCCTTTCCGTCGCGCCGCCCTCATCGGGGCGGCCCTCTTTGTCATGGGGGGTGTCTCGGCGATCGCGGCGCCCACCGTCTCGAACGCGTCCCCGCTGCCGACAGAGGTCGGCACCGGATCGCAGATCTTCATGAAGAACTGTTCCTCCTGCCACGGGCTGAACGCACAGGGTGTGACGCTCGACGGCACCGTGATCGGCCCGAACATCCAGAACTCCGGCGCCGCCGCCGTCTCCTTCCAGATGTCGAGCGGTCGGATGCCGATGGCCGGACCGGTGCAGTATTCACGGCGCAGCCCGAACACATTCTCGGCCGACCAGATCAAGGCTGTCGCCGAGTACGTCGGAGCCATGGGCAGCGGACCGGGCCTCCCGAACAGCTCCCAGTACGACACCTCCGGCCTGACCGCTGAGGAGATCGCGAAGGGTGGCGAGCTCTTCCGTACGAACTGCTCCGCCTGCCACAACTTCGCGGGCAAGGGTGGCGCGCTGTCGAACGGCAACTATGCACCCCCGCTGACTGGTACCGGCGTCACCAACCAGCAGGTCTGGGAGGCTGTGCGCACGGGTCCGCAGCAGATGCCGGTGTTCTCCCCCACGCAGCTCTCCGACCAGGACGTACGGACGATCATCGCGTACCTGTCCGACGTGAACTCGTCCCCAGACAGCGGTGGATACTCACTCGGCGGTATCGGCCCTCTCTCTGAGGGTGCAGCCGTATGGATCATCGGAATCGGCGGGCTCGTCGGCTTCGCCCTCTGGATCGCCTCGAGAGGAGCACGCGCACGATGAGTTCAGACCTCGAGGTCACGCGCAGCCACCCCGTTCCTGACCCAGGGATCCCCGAGCACGTCGAGCGCTGGGTCGACACCGACCCCGCCCTGTCACGCCGTGTGGAGCGACAGGTCGCCGCGTGCTTCGGCGCCGTGCCGCTGCTCGCCCTCGGCTTCGTCGCCGTGTACTTCTTCATGCCGAAGACGTGGGCCGTACAGTTCGCAGGACTTCACGCCGAAGCGCAGAACTTCTGGTTGGGTCTGCTCGGCGGTGTGGCGGTCCTCCTCGTGGGGATCGGCGCAGTGCAGTGGGCCCGCCTGCTCATGGGCGACCATGAGATCAGCGAGGAGCGCCATCCAGCCGGCTCCACCAGCGAGGACCGCGAAGAGGTGCTCGGCGAGGTCGACGAGGGCATCGCCCAGAGCGACCTGCCGCGGCGGAAGCTCATCGGGACCACGCTCAAGATCGCGCTCCCCTCGCTCGCGCTTCCCGCTCTCGTGCCGCTGCTCGACATGGGTCCCTGGCCCGGACCGGGCACGCGAGCAGCCACGATCGAGAAGACGATCTGGGCCGAGGGCGTCCACCTGGTCACCGATGTCACGTACCAGCGGGTCAAGGCGGCTGACATGGTCATCGGCGAACTGGTCAACGCGATGCCTGAGAACATCCAGGACCTCAACAACGACCCGGCAGCCAAAGCAATCGCCACCGCGAAAGCTGCGATCGTCATCGTCCGCATGGATCCGAACACCATCAAGATCCCGGACTCCCGCAAGGACTGGCAGGTCGACGGCATCCTCTGCTACTCCAAGATCTGCACCCATGTCGGCTGCCCGATCAGCCTGTGGCAGGACGTGACCCACCAGCTGCTCTGCCCGTGTCACCAGTCGACCTTCGACCTGGGCAACTCGGGCGTCGTGGTGTTCGGCCCCGCAGCGAGATCACTGCCACAGCTACCGATCACCACGGACGCCGAGGGCTACCTCATCGCGCGCAGCGACTTCACAGTGCCCGTCGGGCCGAGCTTCTTCGAACGTGACTCCACCCACGACTACCAGAACGGAGACAACTGATGGCGAAGCCCACCACCGTCTCCTCGGACTCACCAGCCCTCGAGGTCGCAACCCCGGCGGGCAAGAAGCCTCTGGCTGGACTGGGCGGTCCTGCGGGTTGGCTGGACGACCGTGTCGGGCTGGCGAAGCTCGGCAAGCACAACCTCCGCAAGGTGTTCCCCGACCACTGGTCGTTCCTGCTCGGTGAGATCGCGCTCTACTCGTTCATCATCCTGCTGCTCACGGGCGTCTTCCTGACGATCTGGTTCAAGCCGTCCATGGCCGAAGTCGAGTACATGGGCACGTACCAGCTGCTTCACGGCGTGCCGATGTCCGAGGCGTACCAGTCGACGTTGACGTTGTCGTTCGACGTCCGTGGCGGCCTCCTTGTGCGCCAGATCCACCACTGGGCCGCCTTGCTGTTCGTCGCGGCGGCGACGGTCCACATGCTCCGTATCTTCTTCACCGGCGCCTTCCGCAAGCCACGCGAGATCAACTGGCTGATCGGCATCGGCCTGATGTCGATGGCATTGGTCGAGGGCTTCGCCGGCTACTCGCTGCCTGACGACCTGCTGTCGGGCACCGGCCTCCGCTTCGTCGACGGCCTCATCCGTTCCATCCCGATCATCGGAACCTGGGCCGAGTTCCTCGTCTTCGATGGCCAGTTCCCGGGCACGATCATCGTGCCGCGGCTCTACATGGTGCACATTCTCCTGGTGCCCGGCCTGCTGCTCGCACTGATCGGTGCCCACCTGGCGCTGGTCGTGTACCACAAGCACACGCAGTACCCCGGCCCCGGCCGCACCGAGAAGAACGTCGTGGGCTATCCGCTGTTCCCCGTGTACATGGCCAAGGCCGGCGGCTTCTTCTTCATCGTGTTCGGCGTGACGGTGCTCATGGGTACGTTCCTGTCGATCAACCCGGTGTGGAAGTTCGGGCCCTACACGCCGGACCAGATCACCGCCGGCTCGCAGCCCGACTGGTACATGGGCTTCGTGGAAGGCGCCATCCGCATCTTCCCGCCGATCGAGTCGCACTGGGGCCACACGACGTGGTCGTGGCAGATCTTCCTCCCCGGCGTCGGGATGCTCGGCCTGCTCTTCGGAGCCCTGGCGGCGTACCCGTTCGTCGAAGCCTGGATCACGGGTGACAAGTCAGAGCACCACCTGCTCGACCGACCCCGCAACGCTCCGACACGTACGGCCTTCGGCGTGGCAGGCATGACCTGGTACGCGATGTTCTGGATCGCCGGCGGCAACGACATTCTCGCGAACACGTTCAGGCTGAGCCTCAACGCGATCACGTACACCATGCGCGTCGCCGTCTTCGTGGCGCCGGTTGTGGCCTTCATCATCACCCGCCGGGCCTGCTTGGCGCTCCAGCGCAACGACAAGGAGCGAGTCCTGCACGGCGCCGAGTCCGGCGTCATCGTGAGGACCCCGGACGGCGGGTACTACGAGGACCACATGCCGATCGCGACAGACGAGGCGTTCACGCTCACACAGCACCCGGAGTACCCGGCACTCGAGCCGACGCCAGGCGTCGACGAGAACGGTGTGCCGGTGCCCGCGCGGGTCTCCAAGCGTCGCGCTAGAGTTCGGGACTGGTTCTTCCGAGCCGACCTCGCCAAGCCGGACGCCGAAGAGATCGCCGAGGCCCACAGCCACGGTGGCGGTCCGCACGACACCGAGGCGTCCGACGAGCAGAAGGCGGTCTCGCAGCACTGATGGAGCTTCGCCCCACCCGCCTGTACGAGGCGTACGTCTTCGACATGGATGGGACGATCTATCTGGGCGACGACCTGCTGCCGGGCGCTGCCAGGCTCGTCACCGAGCTGCGCCGACGCGGGATCCCCGTACGGTTCCTGTCGAACAACCCGACACGTGATCCCGACATGTACGCTGCGAAGCTGACCAAGCTCGGCCTGCCCACGTCCGTGGACGACATCGCCAACACCGTGGTGACCACGGTCCGCTGGCTGACCGACCACCGTCCGGGCGCGGTGGTCTTCCCCATCGCCGAAGAGCCGCTGTGCCGCGCTCTCACGGCGGCGGGGATCGAGATCAGCGACGACCCGTCGCGCATCGACATCGTCATCAGCTCATACGACCGGCACTTCGACTATCGCAAGCTCCAGATCGCCTTCGACGCCATCTGGTTCCATCGGCGGGCTGAGCTCGTCGAGACGAACCCGGACAAGTACTGCCCGTTCCCTGGCGGCCGCGGCGAGCCGGATTGTGCAGCGATCACGGCCGCTATCGAGGCCTGCACCGGGACACACAAGGTCGCGAGCTTCGGCAAGCCTGACCCGATCATGGTCGAGGAGGCGCTCCGCGGGCTCGATGTGGCCCCCATCGACTGCCTGATGGTCGGCGATCGGCTGATGACCGACGTGGCCATGGCCGTGGATGCCGGCATGGCGTCATGCCTGGTGCTGACCGGCGACTCGACAGCCGCGGAGGCGGAGGCGTTGCCCGCCCATCGTCGGCCGACGTACATGGTTCCCCGTGTCGACGAACTCCTGCCGGACAGCGTCTGGGCCGAGCGAGGCTGGACGGGACAGTAGCCCCGCGTGGCAGGATGTCCGCCGTGCGATTCCTCGATGGCAAGCCCGACTACGACCTCACGTACAACGACGTGTTCATGGCCCCGAACCGGTCCAGTGTCTCCTCGCGTACCGAAGTAGACCTGACGAGCACCGACGGGCTGGCGACGCCGCTGCCCATCGTCGTGGCGAACATGACGGCGATCAGTGGCCGCCGGATGGCGGAGACCATGGCGCGCCGCGGTGGCATCGCGGTCCTCCCCCAGGACATCCCCACCGATGTGGTCTCTGCCCAGATCGCCAAGGTCAAGGCCGCGCACCCCGTCTTCGAGACCCCGATCCGCGTCGTCATCGGCTCCACGGTCGGCGAGGCGCTTGCGCTGATCCCGAAGCGTGCGCACGGTGTGGCCGTCGTCGTCGAGGACAACAAGCCCGTCGGTATCGTCTCGCCCGCCGAGTTCGAGGGCGTCGACCGGTTCACCCAGGTCCAGGAGGTGATGACCGGAGACCTCACGATCGTCGGTACGGACGCCACGCCGTCGGAGGTCTTCTCTCACCTCTCCGCGCGCCACCAGAAGGTCGCCCTGGTCACGGACGGCAACGGCTCGCTGGTGGGGCTCATGACGAGCAAAGGGGCGCTGCGGTCGTCGTTGTACGACCCGGCCCTGGACCCGGACGGTCGGCTCATGGTGGGGACCGCCATCGGCATCAACGGCGACGTGGCTGCGCGGGCGCGCCGGCTGCTCGATGCCGGGGCGGACGTCCTCGTCGTCGACACCGCCCACGGCCACCAGGAGCGGATGATCACTGCCATCAGCGCTGTGGGGAACGCACGGGACGCGTTCGAGGCGGATACGGGCCGGCGGGTCGTCGTCGTCGCTGGGAACGTCGTCACGGCCCGCGCGGTCGACGACCTGGTGCTCGCAGGTGCCGACGTCCTCAAGGTCGGGGTCGGCCCGGGCGCGATGTGTACGACCAGGATGCAGACCGGGGTCGGGCGGCCACAGTTCAGCGCCGTCCTCGAGTGCGCGCGCGCCGCGGAGGCCCTGGGCAAGTCGGTCTGGGCCGACGGGGGCGTCAGGTACCCACGGGACGTGGCGCTGGCGCTGGCTGCCGGCGCGGGGAGCGTCATGATCGGCTCGTGGTTCGCCGGCACGTACGAGTCGACCGGTCCCCTGCTGAGCGACCACCAGGGCCGCCAGTACAAGGAGTCCTTCGGCATGGCGAGCGCGCGCGCCGTACGGAGCCGTACGCGTGAGGACTCCCCGTTCGACCGTGCCCGCAAGGCGCTGTTCGAGGAGGGGATCTCGAGCTCGCGTATGTATCTCGACCCGGATCGACCCGGCGTCGAGGACCTGCTCGACTGGATCACGTCCGGCGTACGGTCCGCGTGCACGTACGCCGGCGCACGCACGCTCGAGCAGTACCACGAGCAGGCTGTCGTGGGCGTCCAGTCGTCGGCCGGGTACGACGAAGGACGGCCGCTCCACGCCAGCTGGTGAGCGTGGACTGCGCAGTCAGTAGGGGCTTTGGGGACCCCCCGGTCAGCGACGACCAGGGGTCGACGTACTGTGATCGGGCTGGGTCAATGACGATCCGGCCTTCGGCTCCACCCCGGGCTTCACGAAAGGCACCCCATATGAACCGCACCCCCCGCCGTCGCCATGCGGCGCAGCTACTCGGAGTCGGCCTGACCCTCGCATTAGCGTGGACGGTCCTCCTCGCCCCTGCGCATGCCGACACCACCACCGGGTGGAGCACCCTGTGGCGCGACGACTTCACAGGCCCTGCAGGCACCACGCTCGACCGCTCCCAGTGGCAGTACGACCTCGGCCACAGCTACCCCGGAGGCGCCTGGAACTGGGGCACCGGCGAGGTCGAAACCTCGACAGACAGCCCCACCAACGTCGCGCTGGATGGCTCCGGCGACCTGGCGATCACCGCTGTTCGCGACTCCGCGGGCAACTGGACCTCCGGACGCGTCGAGTCGGCCCGTACGGACTTCGCAGCCCCCGTCGGTGGCGTCCTCAGGGTCGAGTCACGCCTCAAGCTTCCCGATGTCTCGGGGGCCGCGGCGGCCGCCTACTGGCCGGCGTTCTGGATGCTCGGCGACTCCGCACGAGCCGTCGGAGCGACCAACTGGCCCGGCGTCGGTGAGATCGACATCATGGAGAACATCAACGGCATGGACGCGGTCTGGTCGACGCTCCACTGCGGCTACATCGACGGAGGCCCCTGCAACGAGAAGACGGGCCTCTCAAGTGGTCCGGTGCCCAACTCGACCCTCAAGTCGGCGTTCCACACGTTCGCGATGGAGCTCGACCGCAGCACCAGCCCTGAGCAGATGCGGTTCTACACCGACGGCGTCCTCATCCACACGGTGACGTCCGCCCAGATGGACGCCACGACGTGGGCCAACGCAGTGCACCACGGCTTCTTCGTCATCTACGACGTCGCCATGGGTGGCGAGTTCCCGGGGGCTTTCGGCCAGTGGCTTCCCACGGCCCAGACCGCTTCGGGCAAGCCGATGCTCATCGACTACATCGCAGTGAGTGTGAAGGGCGGGTCCGGCACAACGCCTCCGACTGGCACGACCACACCGACAGCAACCACCACACCCACAGCCACCACCACCCCCACAGCAACCACCACGTCGACGCCGACCGCGACAACCAGCAGCACGGCACCGACCACACCAGGGTCGCGCGACGCCTATAGCCGCATCGAGGCGGAGTCGTACGACACCGCGTCGGGCATCCTCACCCAGACCACCACCGATACCGACGCAGGACAGAACCTCGCAGGGATCGCCACCAACGACTGGGCCCTCTACCAGGGCGTGG
>JBBQBP010000032.1:0-39583 GCA_038317635.1 Propionibacteriales bacterium | reverse complement strand
CAGTGTGCCGGTGCCCGTCAGGGCCGGTGTATCGCGCCCGGTACCGGCCGCTGGGGAGCTTCGAGATCTCGCCAAAGACTCGCTTGGATGTGGCCCGTCGGCTACCCATGGAGCGGCCCTCCCGTCACGATCCGTAACGGGAGGCATGCCTGATCCGTGGACACCCACGGCGGTGAGTGGCGGCCGGCTCGTTCGCCACGTACGGCGTGTCGTGGGGAATACGTGGGGAATGAATGGGTACTGGAGGCCACTCCTGTCCACTCGTGTCCACAACCGGCAAGGACGAAAGTCCTTGCCAGGTCGTGTTTCACGTAGTCAGCGAGCCATACATCAGTGTGTCCGAGAGAGGACTTGAACCTCCATGCCCTTTACGGGCACTAGCACCTCAAGCTAGCGCGTCTACCTATTCCGCCACCCGGACGAGTGCTCCGATGTCTCCACCGGCCCGCATGACTATAGCAACCTCGCCGCGGGGATGCGATTCAGCCCCGCGCCTGGCGAGCGGTCTCCTCGAGACGCTCCACGTACGCGTGCCACCAGCCCTGGTCATGGTCAGGGAGGTTGCTGTTGTCGGCACGCCAACCGACCGAACCGTCGATGAGCTCACGGACGATGTCAGCGTGGCCCGCGTGGCGCGACAGGTCGTACTGGAGGTGAACGAGGAGGTACTCCAACGTCGCCGGGTTGCGCTCCGCCGGCCACCACGGCACGTGTCCCTCGGCGCCGATGGGCAATGCCGCGATCGTGGCGTCCGCATGGGCGCAGGAGCGCGCCCACAACGTCTCGATGTCGGCACGGGTCTCGTGGGGGAGCGCCCACATGTCGTCGTTGTCCTCGGCGTCCGGACCGAAACAGGACGGTGGGTCGGGGAACGGGCGCCCCATGCAGTCTCCGAGGTAGCCCGCCTGCACGACGGCCGCATGCTTGAGAAGGCCCAGCAAGTTGGTGCCCGTCGATGTCATCGGGCGGCGTACGTCGTAGTCACTCAGGCCCTCGAGCTTCCACGCGAGCGCGTCGCGCGAAGCGGACAGGTAGCGAGCGAGGATCTCCTTGGTCTCCGGCATGGCCCGAGCCTGCCACGAGGCGCCGACACTTCCCAGCCGGTCAGTCCGACGCGACCGGCTCGACCCGTCCATAGTTCGGGCCGCCGGACACATCGTCCAGCGCCTGGGCGATCTGGGAGGGCAGCTCGACGTCCTCGATGTCGAGGTACGGCTGGAGCTGGCCGACCGTACGGGCACCCAGGAGGGGAGCGGTCACACCCGGTGCGTCACGGACCCACATCAGCGCCACCTGCGCCGGGGTCAGATCGAGCCCCTCGGCCGCCTTGATGACCGATTCGACGACGCTCGAGGCACGCGGCTCGAGGTATGGCTCGACGAACCAGCCGAGGTGGTCTGAGGCGCCGCGGGAGTTGCGCGGCGTACCAGTGCGATACGCACCCGTGAGGACGCCGCGACCGAGCGGTGACCACGCGAAGAAACCCAGCCCCAACGCTCGTGCAGCCGGCAGGATCTCGACCTCTGCGCGCCGGGCCAGCAGGCTGTACTCGACCTGCGTCGAGACCACCGGTACGCGCCCGGGTACAGCCCGTTGCCACGTGACCGCCTGTGCTGTCTGCCAGCCGACGAAGTTCGACACCCCCGCGTACTGCGCCATCCCGGCGCTCACCGCGTGGTCGATCGCCGACAGCGTCTCCTCGATCGGCGCCTCGCCCCACGCGTGCACCTGCCACAGGTCGACGGAGTCGGTACGGAGTCGTCGCAGGGAGGCTGTGAGGTCGTCGAGCAACGTGCGCCGTGAGGTGTCCACGACCCGTGCACCGTCCCGCAGCACGAAGCCGGCCTTGGTCGCCAGCACGATGTCGTCCCGGCACCCGGCCTTGGCGACGATCGCACCGAGCAACCGTTCGACCTCACCGTGCCCGTACGCCGCAGCGGTGTCGACGAGCGTGCCCCCGACCGCGCGGAACGCGCCGAACAGGGCATCGGCATCGCGAGTCGAGGTGTCTCGGCCCCAGGTCATCGTGCCCAGGCCGAGGCGGGACACACGCAGTCCCGACGTCCCGGCCTGGCGAGTGTGCATGGCTCGACCCTATCCAGTGGACTGTCGCGGAAGCTCCCCGACGGGCGGCGCGCCCCGGGGCACCTACGTGCGGTGTTGCCGGAACCCGTCAGACGACCTGCTCACCTCGCGGTCACGACGCCGCCGACGAGCAGCCCGACGACTGCCAGGCCGGCCACGACGCGGTAGATGACGAAGGCGGTGAACTTGTTGTGCGCCACGAAGCGGAGGAGCCACGCGATGGAGGCGTACGCCACGACGAAGGCCACGAGCGTCCCGATCGCGGTCGGCCCCCAGCCGACAGTCGCCGAGACATCCTTGGCAGCCTTCACCGACTCCAGCCCACCTGCTGCGAGCAGTGCGGGGATGCCGAGGAAGAAGCTCCAGCGCGTCGCCGTCACTCGATCGATGCCGCGGAGGAGCCCACCGGAGATCGTCGCCCCCGAACGGGACACGCCCGGGATGAGCGCGGCGCACTGCCACACACCGAGGATCAGAGCATCCACGATCGTCATCGACTCCTCGCCGCGGAGAGTGGCCCGCCGGGCGGGAGCGCGATCGGCGATGAAGAGCACCACGGACCACAGGATCAGGGCGGCAGCGACGACCCAGAGGCTGCGCAGGCCGCCCACGATGAGCTTCTGGAACGTCAGACCGACGATCGCGATCGGGATCGAGCCCACGATCACGCCCCAGCCGAGCCGGTAGTCGACGTTGGATCGTGCGTCCTTGGAGAACAGCCCCTTGAACCAGGCCACGGCGAGCCGGACGATGTCGCGCCAGAAGTACAGGATGGCCGCCACGATCGCACCGACCTGGATGATGGCGGTGAAGGCCGTGATCCCCGGGTCGTCGATCTGGTACCCAAGCAGCTTCTCGACGACGGTCAGATGACCGGTGCTGGAGATCGGCAGGAACTCTGAGAGCCCCTCGATGATGCCCAGAAGGATCGCGTGCCACCACTGCATGATTCGTTTCCTCTCGGTAAACCCGCGCCAGGCTATCCGCTCGTCTGAAGTTCTGGGGTCAAGCGTCCGCGCAGGTCCAACTGGTGTCGGACAGCGGTCCGGCCGAGGCGGTGGATCGCCGCGACCGCTTCGGTATCAGCCGGTACGGCCGGCCTGGCGATGACGTCAGAGCGGGATGTTGGTGTGGGCACCGCGGTAACCGTGATCGTTGTCACGGATGACCTTCGCGAGGCGCGACCGCGTCACGTCCGGGGCGATGATCTCGTCGACGACGCCGATCTGTACGGCCCTGTCGACGCCGCCCGCGATCCGCTCGTGCTCGCCGGCCAGCTCGGCCTCGACGGTGGCCAGCAGGTCGCTGGGCACCTCGGCGAGCTTGCGCCGGTGCAGGATCCGTACCGCCGCCACCGCGCCCATGACAGCCACCTCAGCGCCCGGCCAGGCGAACACCGCGGTCGCGCCGAGAGAGCGGGAGTTCATCGCGATGTATGCGCCGCCGTACGCCTTGCGCGTGACGAGCGTGACCCTCGGCACGACGCTCTCGGCGAACGCGTGGAGGAGCTTCGCGCCCCGCCGGACGACGCCGTCCCACTCCTGGCCGACACCCGGCAGGTACCCAGGCACGTCCACGACGACGACGAGCGGCACCCCGAACGCGTCGCACATCCGTACGAAGCGGGCGGACTTCTCCGCGCTGAACGAGTCGAGGCAGCCGCCGAGTCTTAGCGGGTTGTTCGCGACGACACCGACGGTCCGGCCGCCGAGCCGGCCAAGACCGACGACCAGGTTGGGAGCCCACTTGGCGTGGAGCTCGACGAGCGAGTCCTCGTCGAGGAGACCGGTGATGAGCGGGTGCACGTCGTACGCGCGTTTCTTCGAGTCGGGGAGGAAGTCGTTGAGGTCGACGTCGGGTACCCGGGCTTCGACCTCGCCCTGGTCGGCGAACAACCACACGAGCTTGCGGCCACGGTCGATCGCGTCCGCCTCGCTGTCGGCTGCAATGTGTACGACGCCGGAGCGGCGGCCGTGCACGTCCGGGCCGCCGAGGCGGAGCTGGTCGACATCCTCGCCCGTCACGGACCGGACGACGTCGGGGCCGGTCACGAAGATCCGGCCCTCCGGCGCCAGGATGACGATGTCGGTCAGCGCAGGCCCGTACGCGGCACCCCCGGCGGCCGCGCCGAGGACGATCGAGATCTGCGGGATCTTGCCGGAAGCCTTGGTCATCGCGTTGAAGACCACGCCGACCGCATGCAGCGAGAGCACACCCTCGGCGAGGCGTGCGCCGCCCGAGTGCCAGATGCCCACGATCGGCAGGCTGTTCTTCATGGCCGTCGCGTACGCACGGACGATCGCGTCGCACCCCTGGACGCCCATCGCGCCGCCCATGACCGTGGGGTCGGAGCAGAACGCGACGGTACGGGCACCGTGGATGAGGCCGACCGCGGCGAGGATGCCGGAGTCGTCGTCAGGCCCGAGCAGCTGCATCTGGCCGTCGTCGAACAGCGCCGCCAAGCGGGTGTTCGGGTTGCGTGGGTCGAGCTCGCGGGGGAGCTTCTCCTTGGTCGAGGTCATCTGGTGCTCCCGGTGGCGTTCTCGTTGGAGACTACGACGGACACGTTGTGGCCGCCGAAGCCGAAGGAGTTGTTGAGGCCGGCCAGGTCTCCGGCCGGCAGGGGCCGAGGGACGTTGGCCGCGATGTCGATCCCCAGGTCTGGCTCGGGGTTGTCGAGGTTGATCGTGGGCGGTACGACCTGGTGGTACAGCGCCATGATGGTCGCGATCGTCTCGAGCGCACCCGCCGCACCGAGGAGGTGGCCCGTCATCGACTTCGTCGAGGTCACGACGCAGGAGTCGACGGCGTCGCCGAGCAGCTCGCGGATCGATGCCGCCTCGACGGGGTCTCCGGTGGGTGTCGACGTGCCGTGCGCGTTGATGTGCGCGATGTCGGCGGGGCTGAGGTGCGCCTCGTACAGGGCCTTGCGCATCGCGATGACCTGGCCCCGGGCGTCCGGGCTGACCATGTCGCGGGCGTCTGAGGTCGTACCTGCGCCGGCGAGCGTGCCGTAGATGCGGGCTCCGCGGGCCTGAGCGTGCTCGAGGGATTCGATGACCAGGCACGCACCGCCCTCGCCGAGGACGAATCCGTCGTGATCGACGTCGAACGGGCGCGAGGCCTTGGTGGGCTCGTCGTTGCGCTTGGACAGCGCCTGCATCTGGCCGAAGGCTGCCATCGGCAACGGGTGGATCACGGCCTCGGTCCCGCCGACGAGGGCGATGTCCGCCCGTTCCAGGCGGATGAGGTCGAACGCGAGCGCGATGGCCTCGTTGGAGGAGGCGCAGGCGGAGACGGGGGCGTGGACTCCGGCTCGGGCGCCGAGTCGCAGGCTCACGTTGGCCGCGGGGGCGTTGGCCATGAGCATGGGGATGGTGAGTGGGGAGACTCGGCGCGCGCCCTTGTCCTTCTGGACGTCCCAGTTCCCGAGCAGCGAGTGAAGGCCGCCGATGCCGGTGCCGAGGGAGACGAGCAGCCGGTCGGGGTCGACGGTCGACTCGTCGTCCAGCCCGAGCCCGGCGTCCGCCCAGGCCTCGAGGGCAGAGACCATGGCGAACTGCGACGAGCGGTCGAGCTTGCGGGCTGCCACGCGGTCCATCACCGAGGCGGGGTCGACTGCGGCTTGCGCCGCGATCCGGGTGGACAGGTCCTGGGCCCACTCGGCCTCGATGAGGCTGACCCCGCTGGTGCCGGCGAGAAGGGCCGACCACGTGGTGGGCAGGTCACCTCCCAGAGGAGTGCTTGCTCCAAGGCCGGTGATGACGATGGTGCGCATGAGTGATCCTTCGCTGGGGTCGATCGGTTGTGACGGGGACGAGCGCTGCGGGGGCCGCCACGGGGCTGCCACCGCAGAGGTCAGGATCAGGCCTGAGCGCGCTCGATGTAGGCGACGGCGTCGCCGACGGTACGGAGGTTCTTCGCGTCGTCATCGGGGATGGAGACGCTGAACTTGTCCTCGCAGGCGTAGATGATCTCGACCATCGACAGCGAGTCGACGTCAAGGTCCTCGGTGAACGACTTGTCGAGCTGCACGTCCTCGACCGCGACACCCGCGACGTCGTTGACGATCTCAGCGAGCTGCTCGCGGATCTCTTCGGTGGTGGCCATGATTACCTCTCCTTGGGTTTGTCTTCTGTACGAAGCTGTGGGGGTTACGGAAGGACGACGACCTGGCCCGCGTACACGAGCCCGGCGCCGAAGCCGATGATGAGGGCGGTCTGTCCCGACTTGGCTTCGCCGCTGGTCAGCAGCTCGTCCATCGCGATGGGGATCGTCGAGGCCGA
Source organism: Propionibacteriales bacterium (assembly GCA_038317635.1). Taxonomy (GTDB): domain Bacteria; phylum Actinomycetota; class Actinomycetes; order Propionibacteriales; family Propionibacteriaceae; genus Fen-668. The sequence goes on along the minus strand of JBBQBP010000032.1, from coordinate 33,212 downwards.
CGTGTTGCCGATGTGCTTGATCGAGCGGGCCACGACGACGCGCTCGGGCAGCTTGAGGTGGCGGAGCATCGAGTCGGTGATGCGGTTGTTCGCCTGGTGCGGGATGAACACGTCGAGCTGCTCAGGCGCGATCCCGGTCTGCTTGAGGATGTCCTTGGCGGCATCGGCGATGAACGTCGTGGCCCACCGGAACACCGGCTTGCCATCCATGTACAGGGTCGGCATACGGCCCGCGGGGACCGCGTCGCGGAAGTCCTCGGTCTGGGTGATGACGTCCGCCTGTGTGCCGTCCGACCCCCAGACAACCGGCCCGACGCCCGGGGTGTCACTGCCCACGACGACCGCCGCGCCTGCGCCATCCGCGAAGAGGAACGCCGTGGAGCGGTCCGACTTGTCGGTGAGGTCGCTGAGGCGCTCGGCCCCGACGATCAGGACGCTCTTCGCGGAGCCGGTACGGATGAGTGCGTCGGCCTGGGCGAGTGCGTAGCAGAAGCCGGCGCAGGCGGCCGAGATGTCGTACGCAGCCGGGTCCTTGAGTCCGAGCTCTGCGGCGAGGATCGGTGCGAGCCCGGGAGTGGCCTTGAGGTGGGTCACCGACGCCACGATGACGGCGTCGATGTCGTCGGTGGACACCTTCGAGTTCTCGATGGCGCGCCGCGATGCCTCAGCGACCATGTACGAGAGGGGCTCGTCATCGCTGGCCCAGCGCCGCTCGACGATGCCCGTGCGCTGCTGGATCCACTCGTCGCTCGAGTCGATCATCGTGCACATCTCTTCGTTGGTGACGATGCGGCGCGGCAGATAGGAGCCGACACCTGCGATCCGCGAGCCGGCGGGTCCGGTCCTGATGGTGAGGGGAGCGGTCACGCGAGGTCCTCCTGAGTCTTTGATGTGGACGGGTGCACACGAAGCAAGGGCTGGCCGGGAGCTACGGGATCGTCGTCCTCGACGAGCCACTCCAGGACGACACCCCCGTACGTGGCCAAGACCGGGATCTCGTCGCGGAGATTCTTGACCGCCCCGATCGTGGTGTGCGCAGACAGCGTGTCGTCGACCGTGATCGAGGCGTTACGGGAGAAGCGGCCCTTCCCCGGTGACACGACGAGCCGCCAGCTCGGGGTCGTCGACAGGTCGTAGTGCGCCGCATCGGCGTGCCGGTCGACGAAGTCACGCGCCTCGTCGAGCTGGTCGGGCGTGTTGAGGCTGAAGAGCTCGACACCCTTGAGGTTGCGCTTGGCGATTCCGGTGAGGGTACCGGCCGGCGGCAGCTCGAGCAGGCCCGTGACACCGAGCTCGGCCATCGTCGCCATGCACAGGTCCCAGCGAACGGGGCTCGCGACCTGGCGGACGATCCGCCGCAGGTACTCGGTGCCGCTCTGGACCACCTGGCCGTCGTGGTTGGAGAGGAGGCGGGTCCGCGGGTCCTTGGTGGAGACGGCCTTCGCCAGCGACTCCATGCGAGCGACGGCAGGCTCCATGTGGACCGTATGGAACGCCCCCGCGACGCTCAGCGGGACGATCCGCGTACGGTGCGGTGGGTTCGCGGCAAGCTCGGCCAGCTGCTCGGCCGTACCGCCCGCGACGACCTGGCCGGAGCCGTTGTCGTTGGCCACCGTGAGACCGTGCTTCTCGATGGCGGCCATGACCTCTTCACGGTCACCGCCGATGACGGCCGACATCGACGTGGGCCAGGCCGCGCTGGCCGCGGCCATCGCCTTGCCGCGCTCGCGGACGAGCACCATGGCGGCTTCGACGCTGATGACGTTGGTGCCGGCCGCTGCGGTGATCTCGCCGACGCTGTGGCCGGCGACGACGCCCACCTTGCGGAAGGCCTCCGACGGCGACGGCAGGAGCTCGAGGACGGCAGTGAGGCCGGCGGCGACGAGCAGGGGCTGGGCGACCGCGGTGTCGCGGATCGTCTCGGCATCGGCCTCGGTGCCATAGTGCGCGAGGTCGAGGCCTGACACTGCGGACAGCCACGCGAGGCGGGTGGCGAACGTGGGGAGTTCCAGCCAGGGGGCGAGGAATCCGGGGGTCTGGGCACCTTGGCCTGGAGCGACTATTGCGAGCACAGGTTCATCGTTTCGTGACTATGCAGCAAACTCAGTACCGGACACGACCAAGTTCCTCCGCGTGTCGTTGTAGGAATACTACAAACCGTACGGTCTGGCGCGTCAGGACGCGAAGAGTCTGCCGACGGTGACCGCCAGGCGCAGCACGTAGGCGTCCCGTGCGGCCGAGGGGTTGTAGCCGCTGACCTCCTGGATGCGCCGGAGGCGGTATCGGACCGTGTTGGGGTGCACGTACAGCGCGCGGGCCGATGCCTCGATGGAGCCACCGTGGTCGAGGAACGCTATGAGCGTGGTCAACAGCTCGCCGCCCACCTGGTCGAGCGGCTGGTAGATGTCGTGGGCGAGCGCCCGGCGCGCATGCCCGTCGCCGGCGAGCGCTCGTTCGGGCAGCAGGTCGATCGCCGAGACCGGACGTGGCGCCTCCGGCCAGGCGGCGGAGCTCCGGATCCCCGAGAACGCCGCCCGCGCTGAGAGCCCCGCATCTACGAGCTTCTCGACCACGGGGCCCACGACGATCGGTGCGTCCGCGAAGAAGCTCTGCAGCCTCGCCACCACGGCGACCGGGCCCTCGCTGTCGGCGAGGGCGGCTCCACCCAGGACGACGACGAGGCGTTCGCCCTGCGTGGCGACGAGCGCGTCGAGGCCCGCCCGGGTCGCCGCCTTGCGCAGCAGCTCGACGGCGGACTCGTGTCCCTCCGGGGCGCGACCCACGGCGACGACGACGGCCTCGGGAGAGTGCCACCCGAGCGTCGAGGCACGCGACACGAGGTTCTCGTCGGCCTCACCGCGGACGACCGCGTCGACGACGAGGCTCTCCAGCCGTGCGTCCCAGGCGCCTCGGCTCTCGGCCGCCGTCGCGTACAGCTCCGCAGCCGCGAACGCGACCTCTCTGCTGAAGTACACGATGGCCGCCGACAACACGGCCCGGTCGCCCCGCGGCATCTGTGCCACGGCCTGCTCGACCACCTCGACAGTCGTTCGTACGAGCTCAACCGTCTGCTTGAGGGAGATCCGGCGCATCACGGATCGGGGAGCGGCGTCGAAAAGGCCCGCCGGCGACACCGGATCCTCGCCCTCGTCGGCCAGCCAGTCGACGAAAAGGTCGATGCCCGCGCGGGCGACGATGCCGATCCAGGATCGGTGCTCGGCCTCCATGTTGCCGAACCAGTCGTGCCGGGCATCCATCTCGGCCAGGACAGCGGTCGTCATCACAGCGGCCTGGGACGACAGGCGACGCACCATGGCGGTACGGGATCGCGAGGACGGGATGAGCGTCCGGCCGCTCACCCGCGCCGGTCCTGCCGCAGAACCCTTCGCCATGGGCCACAGCGTAGGGTGAAACGCGTGCTGAAAGACCGCGTCCCAGCCTCGCCTGCGGCTGCGCTTCGCGAGATCTCGTACTGGCTCGACCGATCTCGGAGCGACTCCCGTCGGTCCATCGCCTTCCGCACAGCGGCACGGATCCTCGACGCGATGGAGCCGGAGGAGTACACCGTCCGCTGCAATAACTCGCGCTGGTCCGACATTCCCGGCATCGGCCCGAGCTCTGCCGCAGTCATCCAGACGAGCCTCGCGGGGCGTGTTCCTGACTACCTCGCGAAGGTACGAGCTGCGGCCCGGCCGCTCGCGGCGTCCGGGCAGGAGCTGCGTGGCCGGCTGCGCGGGGACCTCCACTGCCATACCGAGGAGTCGGACGGCAGCGCACCGTTGGAGGAGATGGTGGCGACGGCGGCGATGCTCGGCCACGAGTACCTCCTCGTCACCGACCACTCCCCGCGGCTCACGGTGGCACACGGTCTGAGCGCCGAACGCCTCGCCGACCAGGGCGTACGGATCGATGCGGTGAACGAGGCCTCACCCGTACGTGTCCTCAAAGGCATCGAGGTCGACATCCTGGACACCGGCGCGCTCGACCAGTCGCCTGCGGCGCTCGCGGGCCTCGATCTCGTCGTCGCGAGCGTCCACTCGAAGCTCAGCCAGGATGCCGAGTCGATGACCCATCGGATGATCGCCGCGATCGCCAACCCGCGGACCAACGTTCTCGGGCACTGCACCGGACGGCTCGTCGAGGGGGAGCGTGGCCGGCGCAACGAGTCGAGGTTCGACGCGGAGGTCGTGTTCGAGGCGTGTCGGCAGTTCAATGTGGCCGTCGAGATCAACTCGCGTCCCGAGAGGCGGGACCCGCCGACCCGCCTGTTGGAGCTGGCGAGGAATATCGGCTGCCTGTTCAGTATTGACACGGACGCGCACGCCCCCGGCCAGCTGGAGTTCCTCGACTACGGGTGCGAGCGGGCACACAGCACCCAGATACCGGCCGAACGCATCGTGAACACCTGGCCTCTGGAGAGGTTGATGGCATGGGCGACAAGTTGAAGGATGACGCCCGCCTCGACCTCGCGGACTGGGGCTCAGGCGCAGGACATGACAAGATTGCCCACAGAGTTAGTGCGACGAAAGGTATCTGGTGATCCCACGCGACGAGGGCGGCCCCGTACTCAACGGACTGCCCACGAACCTTCCCGACACGGACCCCGACGAGACGGGCGAGTGGATCGAGAGCCTGGACGGGCTGATCGAGAAGGGCGGGCGCAACCGGGCCCGGTACGTCATGCTGCGCCTCCTGGATCGTGCGCGGGAGAAGCAGATCGGCGTGCCGTCGCTCACGGCGACCGACTACGTGAACACCATCCCGAAGTCGATCGAGCCCGCGTACCCCGGTGACGAGGGCCTCGAGCGCGGCTACCGCCGTCTGCTCCGTTGGAACGCGGCGATGATGGTGCACCGCGCGCAGCGCCCCGGCGTCGGCGTCGGCGGCCACATCTCTACGTACGCGTCGAGCGCGAGCTTGTACGAGGTCGGCTTCAACCACTTCTTCCGCGGCAAGGACCATCCCGGCGGCGGCGACCAGATCTTCTTCCAGGGCCACGCCTCGCCCGGAATGTACGCGCGGGCGTTCCTCGAGGGTCGGCTCAGCGAGGATCAGCTGGACGGTTTCCGCCAGGAGCACAGCCATGTCGTCAACGGCCGGGTCGAGGCGCTGCCCAGCTACCCGCACCCGCGCCAGATGCCGTCGTTCTGGGAGTTCCCGACCGTCTCCATGGGCATCGGCCCGATGAACGCGATCTACCAGGCGTCGTTCAACCGCTACCTCCACAACCGTGGGCTCAAGGACACGTCCGACCAGCACGTCTGGGCATTCCTGGGCGATGGTGAGATGGACGAGCCGGAGTCGCGTGGTTTCCTCCAGTGGGCGGCCTCCGAGGCGCTCGACAACCTCACCTTCGTCGTGAACTGCAACCTGCAGCGGCTCGACGGACCGGTACGAGGCAACGGCAAGATCATCCAGGAACTGGAGGCCTTCTTCCGCGGCGCCGGCTGGAACGTCATCAAGGTCGTCTGGGGCTCCAACTGGGACCGCCTGCTCGAGGACGACGACGAGGGTGCGCTCGTCAACGTCATGAACACGACGACGGACGGCGACTACCAGACGTTCAAGGCGAACGACGGGAAGTACGTCCGCGACAACTTCTTCGGGCGCGACCCTCGCACCGCCAAGATGGTGGCCGACTGGAGCGACGACGAGATCTGGGCGCTGCGCCGCGGAGGCCACGACTACCGGAAGGTGTACGCCGCGTACAAGTCGGCGACCACGTTCACCGGTGCGCCCACGGTCATCCTGGCTCACACCATCAAGGGCTACTTCCTCGGAAGCCACTTCGCCGGTCGGAACGCGACGCATCAGATGAAGAAGATGGCGATCGACGACCTGCTGGCCTTCCGCGACCGGCTGCAGATCCCGATCAGCTCCGAGGTGCTCGAGGAGAACCCGTACCTGCCTCCGTACTTCAACCCGGGTCCCGATGACGCGCGGATCAAGTACGCCAACGAGCGCCGCAAGGAACTCGGCGGCAGCCTCCCCGAGCGGCGCAACAACCCCAAGAAGCTCAAGCTGCCGGACGCGAGCGCGTACGAGGGCGTCAAGAAGGGCTCGGGGAACCAACCCGTCGCCACGACGATGGCCTGGGTGCGTCTGCTCAAGGACCTGATCCGCGACAAGGATTTCGGCGCCCACGTCGTGCCGATCATCCCCGACGAAGCGCGTACGTTCGGCATGGACTCGTTCTTCCCGACGCTGAAGATCTACAACCCGCATGGCCAGAACTACACGCCGGTCGACGACGAGCTGATGCTCGCGTACCGCGAGTCGACCGCCGGGCAGATCTATCACACGGGCATCAACGAGGCGGGCTCCGTAGCGACATTCGCTGCGGCCGGCAGCGCGTACGCGACGCACGGCGTACCGATGGTCCCCGTGTACGTCTTCTACTCGATGTTCGGGTTCCAGCGCACGGCCGACTTCATCTGGGCGGCCGCCGACCAGCTGGCGCGCGGCTTCCTCATCGGCGCCACAGCGGGCAAGACGACGCTGACCGGCGAGGGCACCCAGCACATGGACGGGCACTCACCCCTGCTGGCGCTGAGCAACCCGGCAGTGTGCACCTACGACCCCGCGTACGCCTACGAGATCGCGCAGATCATGCAGTACGGCCTCGAGCGGATGTACGGGGACAACCCCGAGGACGTCATCTTCTACATGACCGTCTACAACGAGCCGGCTCTGCAGCCGGCGGAGCCGGAGAACGTCGACGTCGAGGGCATCCGCAAGGGGATGTATCTGCTGAAGGAGGGCTCGGCGGAGGGGGTCGGCGAGAATGCGCCGCGTGCTCAGCTGATGGCCTCCGGCGTCGGTGTGCCGTGGGTCCTCGAGGCCCAGGAGCTCCTGCACAGGGACTTCGGGATCGTGGCCGACGTGTGGAGCGTGACGAGCTGGAACGAACTCGGACGCGACGCGATCGCGACGGAGAAGGCCAACTACGACGACGGCGGTGACCGCGTCCCCTTCGTCACGGCGAGGCTCACCGGACGCCCCGGCGTCGTCGTGGCTGTGTCCGACTACGCCACCGAGGTCCAGAACCAGATCGCCAACTACGTGCCCGGTTCGTTCCGTGCCCTTGGTGCGGACGGCTTCGGCTTCTCCGACACCCGCGCCGCTGCTCGTCGCTTCTTCAAGATCGACGGTCCGTCCATCGCAGTGGCTGTGCTGCGGGAGCTGGCCGAGGTCGGCGACGTACCTCGCGAGCTCGCAAACGAGGCATACGCCAAGTATCAGATCGACAACGTCACCGCCGGGAGTTCCGGCTCGGTGGGCGGCGACGCTTAAATACAGTCATGGTCACGGAAAAGACTTCGGTGAAGGGGATCCTCAACTTGGCTCCTGGGGTTGTCGTCCAGGAGCTCGGTTGGGATGCCGACGTCGACGAGGACTTCCGCAACGAGGTGATGGACGCCGTTGATGCTGATCTGGTCGAAGAGACCGACGATGCGGTCGACGTGGTTCTGCTGTGGTGGCGCTCCGACGACGGCGACGTGGGCGACGGGTTGTTCGATGCGCTGCGCGACTTGTCGAGGGGCGGTGTGCTCTGGCTGCTGACGCCGAGGGTCGGTAGGCCTGGACATGTGGTCCAGGCCGACATTCAGGAGGGCGCGATCACAGCCGGCCTGGCCCTGACGAGCTCCGTGTCCGTTTCGAAGGCCTGGTCCTGCCACAAGCTCGTACGACCCAAGGCCACCACTCGTCGGTAACGGTGGGCTCCTGTGCTCGGATCCCGCGTTGCGGAGGTTATGAGGGGCCCCCGACCGTCCGATGCGCCCGACTTCCGCGTTCTGGAGGTTACGAGCCCCTAGGGCGAGCTTGACAACCACCGGAGCACGGATGTGGAGCTGTTCGGCCATCGTCTCCGCCCTCATAACCACCCGAATACGGGACTGGAGCGCGGGCTCCGTCTGGCGAGCCGCCTGGTCACACCTCGCGCCACCGTCTGGCAGAATTGACCGGACGCCGCGAGGCGCACAGGCGGGCGCATAGCTCAGTTGGTTAGAGCACTTCCCTTACAAGGAAGGGGTCGAGGGTTCGAGTCCCCCTGCGCCCACCCGTAACAAATGGCGTTTGACGAGGGCAAATACCTGCTGCGATCTCCCGCGGTGCCCTCGTGCACTACACGTGCATCAGCTCGACGCATTGTGGGCCCTGGTTTGGGAGCCAGTTCGGTGCCGGACATGACGCGGCGCGGCCGCACAAGACCGTGTGGCGGCGGTTCTAGGTGTCGTTATCGGCGTTCGTAGATGTCGCCTGCACGCGACGTTGCGCTGCCGGGCGACCTCGACGCGGTAGGTCACGCCAGACCGAGATCTGCCTTGACCTGTGCCCAGGGGATTGTGGGCTCACCTGCCGCGATCTCCTCGCGGGCGGTGCGGACAGCTTCGATGTCCGCGAGGTCTTCGGCGGCCGCGATCAACCGGTCCAGGTCATCGGCGTCGATGACGGCGGCCACCCGCTGCCCACGACGAGTCAGATAGACGGGGTCGTCGCCGACCCGAGCCGCGTCCACCACATCGCCCAGGCGGGCACGCGCGTCGCTCACAGTCATGTCACTCATGCACCCATGATGGTCGCCGACAGCGCGGAGATGTACATCTTCGCAGATGAGCTCGGGCCAAGAATCGCGCTTCCGACCTCTCGCACGACCGCCGAGTGAGGCACGATCGACCACGCGCCTGGCGGCAATTCTGGACGTTCCCTCCGGGCTTCGGCTAGTCCGGTCGATGCTGCAGGCGGTGGGGGCTTGCTGGTGGGTCCGGGCGGGGGTACAAGTGATTCATGGATGCACGTCGGGACATTCTCGCGGGGCGCGTGGCGGTCGTCACCGGTTCTTCGCGCGGGCTGGGTTTCGCGATGGCCCGTGTGCTGGGTCGTCACGGCGCGTCAGTGGTGCTGGCGTCCAGGTCGGATGCCGATGTCGCGGCCGCCGTCGAACGGCTGCGCACCGAGGGGATCGAGGCGTCCGGACGTCGCTGCGACATGGCTGAGTTGGCGGATGTCGAAGCGCTGCGTGAGGAGGCTCTCGCGCACGGCACGCTCGACATCTGGGTCAACAACGCCGGCGCCTCAGGCGTCTACGGACCCACGGCGTCCACGCCAGTCGAGGATTTCGCGAGGGTCGTGCGCACGAACATCCTCGGCACGTTCCATGGTTCGCGGGTCGCGCTGCCGGTGTTCCTCGGCCAGGGCCACGGTGACCTCGTCAACGTCTACGGCCAGGGTGACCGGGGGCCGGTGGCGCTGCAGAACGCCTACGCATCGAGCAAGCGCTGGGTCCGGCAGTTCACCGAAACGCTGCGCGCCGAGACCAAGGGCAGCGGCGTCCGGGTGCACGGCATGAACCCGGGCCTGGTGATCACCGACATGTTGGGCAGCGTCACGTCGCAGCCGGGGTATGAGCAGCGCCTCGGCGGGCTGCAGGTCGTCGTCGGCCTGTGGGGTCAGACCCCGCAAGTCGCCGCACAACCCCTGCTGCGCCTCGTCACCTCGGATGCCGCCGAGTTCCGCGACCTCACCAAGGCGACTCTGGTGGGACGGGGCATTCGCAACGTGCTGACCGGACGCCTCCGCCGCCGCAACCGAATGCCCATGAACGTCACCGTTCTGGACGCGCACCGCTGAGTGACCCACAAGTCAGACGCACGCGAGCATCAACCGGGATCTCCACCCGATCGGCGGCATGGGAGACCGTTGTAGCGGTCGGGGTCTCGCGTGAGGAACGTCCTCCTGATGCACTGTCAGGGCGTGGTGTCCCGTCGCCCTCGAGGGGGATGTTCGTGACCAACGGTAGTGGTGTGTCGCGTGGGGATCGCAACAGGAATGCCCGGCTTGGCCGCCGGCCAGCGTCACGTTTCCCTTGACCGTGATCCCGTTCAGCAAGACCGTGTTGGCGTCCTTGGCGCTCACGTTGCCCTTCACGATGATCATGGAATGATCATTCGGCTGCACCGCGCACTGGTGCGCCGAGTTGCCGGTGTAGGCCGGCGGCTGGCAGCCCAGCCCCAGGAACGACCCGGCGGCCGCGTTCACGTTGTGGTCGACGGTGATCGTCGATGGCGCGCTCTGGGCATCCAGCATCGATCCGGCCCGGACGATGATGCTGCCCTCGACGTGGATCACCGCGCCCGCCGGCACGTTACAGGCGCCGTAGACGATCAGGTTGTCGTAGTGCGCGGACGGGATCGCCCCACCGGTGCAGGTGTAGTTCTTTAGTGGTCCTCGGAGTGACCTCCGCGATCCGAAGCCATCGCCGGTCCGGTCGACAGCGTTAGTGCTACCGCAACGGCAAGGGATCCCGTCACTGCCTCACCTCGCGGCGGCTCGGGTCAGGGGAGCCTGTGAGCCGTGCCGGTCCATCGGCGGTCCCACCGCCCTCTGCCAGGTCCGGACACGACAACCTCGCCCAGACGATCCGCCAGCGACTGAGCACGCGCCCCGGACAGGCAATGGGCTATCCAGACTGGCGCGACACGCCGTACGAACCGCCACACCAGCCCCCATTGCCTGTCCGCACGCCATCTCTGAGACGACTCGCTCAACTCGGCATGAGCGCGACTTCCGAGCATTGGCGACCTACGCGGCTCGGCGCCACGCCGGCTGGGCCGCTGGGTATGTCTGGAGGGCCTGCCGTGCTCGTTCGTCGCCTGTACCTACGCGCTCAGCCTTGCTGTTCACGCAGTTGCTGTGATCAAACCGCGTCGGTCAACGCCATGAGTGTTGCGGGTTGAACCCGAGGACCCGGCGAGCCTTGTCGATCGACAGCAACGTGTCGTGTTCACCGAGGTCGCGGGTGACGGGTACCTCGGGGAAGACCTCGGCGACCAGCTCCGCATTGGACCGTGACATGACGGTGTCCGCGGCGGCGATGATGAAGCGGTCGAAACCCGTGGTGTCCAGCTCGAGGGCTTTGAGTACGGCCTGGGCGCCATCGCGGCCGTCGATGTAGCCCCAGAGGTTCCATTTGCGGAGGTTCGCGTCCGCGTCGAAGGAGGGGAAATCGGCGTAGTCCTCAGGGTCCTTCACGTTGGAGTAGCGCAGGGCGATGATCTTCAGCGTCGGGTCCCAGCGCACCAGCTCGATGGCCATCTGCTCCTCGAGATGCTTCACCAGGGAGTACATGCTCTCCGGGCGGGCCGGGTACTCCTCGTCGACCGGGATGTACGGCGGCGGCACGTCGAAGGGGAGCCCCAGTACGGTCTCGCTCGAGGCGTACACGATGTTCTTGATGCCTGCCCGGCGCGCGGCCTGGAAGACGTTGAACGTGCTGAGGATGTTGTTGTGGAACGTCGCGACATCGCTGCGGATGCCTGGCGCTGGTATCGCGGCCAGGTGGACCAGGGCGTCGAACACCGGCGTCGAGGCCTGGTCGGGTCCGGCCGAGGTGTCGTTCTCGCCGAACAGCGTGTCGATGACCTCCCCGTAGTTGGTCAGGTCCACCCGCAGGAAACCCGGGCCGCGCGTACCGGCAACGTCAACGTTCAGCACATCGTGTCCGGCCTCGCGCAGGCTGGCGACGACCGTGCGCCCCAGCTTGCCTGACCCACCCGTGACGGCGATCTTCATCATCTAGCTCCTCTTGTAGCTCTTGTGTCTAGCGAACGATGACGCCACGAGGGCGCGGTGAGCCGTACGGCCCCTCGAACTGTTGCCGTCGTGGATGCATCACCAGCGGTCGTGTACGTGTCCGCGGATCCGCTCGTCGTAGATGGCCTCGATGGCCGACAGGGTGGCGGCGTCGAGCGATGGGACATCGGCCGCCTCGGCGTTGGCGCGGGCCTGCGCCGCCGTACGCGCCCCAGGGATCACGACGCTGACTCCGGGCTGGTCGACGATCCACCGCAGCGCGAGCTGGGCGGTCGTCGCCTCCGGCGGCGTCAGCGAGGCCACCTCGCGGGCTGCGGCCACCCCGACGTCGAAGGGCACGCCCGAGAACGTCTCGCCGACGTCGAAGGCCTCGCCGGAGCGGTTGTACGTACGGTGGTCGTCCGCCGCGAACGTCGTCGACTCGTCGTACTTTCCGGTGAGCATGCCGCTGGCCAGTGGTACCCGAGCGATGATGCCCACACCGGCCGCCGCGGCCGCCGGGAGAACCCGTTCGAGCGGCTTGCGTCGGAAGGCGTTGAGGATGATCTGCACGCTCGCCACGTTCGGCCGGGCGATCGCCGTCAGCGCCTCGTCGCAGGTCTCGACCGAGACGCCGTACGCCTTCATCCGGCCCTCGTCGACCATCGCGTCCAGCGTGTCGAACACCTCGTCGCTCGAGTACACGGGCGTCGGCGGGCAGTGCAGCTGTACGAGGTCAAGCGTGTCGACGCCGAGGTTGCGCCGGCTGCGGTCGTTCCAGGCGCGCATCGCCTCGCCCGTGAAGGCCTCCGGGACGTGTGGGCGGGCGCGCCGTCCCATCTTGGTCGCGACCGTCAGGCCTGCATCGGGGCGTTCGCGCAACAGCCGGCCGACGAGCTGCTCGCTCCGCCCGTCGCCGTACACGTCGGCGGTGTCGAGGAAGGTCACACCAGCGTCGACGGCGGCGTGCAGCGTCGCGAGCGCGTCCCCCTCGCTCACCGCTCCCCAGTCCGCTCCGAGCTGCCAGCACCCCAGCCCGATGACCCCTACCTGACGACCCGTACGACCCAGCTGTCTCGACTCCATGATCCGACCCTATGACAGCCGTCCCAACGAGATGACTGGTGCCGCTCAGATGGTCCCGGTCAGGTGTTGGAGGCCCAGACTGGTGAGGGACACGACGACCCAGAGCAACGCACCGAAGACCAGTGGGCGATGGCCGGCGCGACGCAGACCGGCGAGGTCCGTCGACAATCCGATGGCAGACAACGCCACCGTGATCAGGAACACCGACCCCTGGCTCAGCGTGGGGTGCAGCGCAGCTGGGATGAGGCCGAGGGTGTTCGCGCCGGCGACGATGAGGAACCCGATGAGGAACCGGGGCACGAGTCGTCCGATCCGGACCCGCGGGCGGCCGGCGGCGAAAGTCTCGGCACTGTACTTGTCGCCCTTGCCACCAAGGGTCGTCGAAGCGGCCCTGTGCTCGTGCCGTGCTGCCAGCGCAGCCAGCCCGAGGACGATCGGGATGATCAGCAGGGTCCTCGTGAGCTTGACGACGATGGCGTAGTTGGCGGCTTCGGGGCCGTACGTGGTGGACGCGGCGACGACCGACGACATGTCGTTGACGGCCGTCCCCGCGAACAACCCGAAAGCGTGCTGGCTCATGCCGAGCAGGTGACCGATCATGGGGAACACCAGGACCGCCGAGACGTTGAACACGAAGATCGTCGACACGGCGTACGCGACATCGAGCCCGACGGCGCCGATGACCGGCGTGACGGCGGCGATGGCTGACGCGCCGCAGATCGCGGTCCCGACTCCGATCAGTGTGCGGAGGTTCCCGGTGACGCCCAGCCACCGTCCGATCCAGTAGGCGGACACGAGGGCGACAGCCAGGGTCCCGAGCATCACGGGCAGGGATCCGAGACCCACCTTGACGATCTGCATCAGCGACAGCTGGGACCCGAGCACCACCACCGAGGTCTGCAGGACCGTCCTGCTGGCGAAGGCGATTCCTGGGCGTAGCCGAGCGCCGGGTGCGATCAGCGTGGCCAGGACGACGCCGATGACGATCCCCGTCACCGGACCACCGACGATCGGGAACAGCCGTCCGACAACGGTTGCCACCACGGCGACGGCGCTGGCGAGCAAGAGCCCGGGCAGGATCGACCGCACGCGCGCCCATCGACGTGGGGGAGAGGCATCCCCGACGGTGGCACCGTCATCCGACTCGATGACTGACGACGACTCCTGGACTTCTTGGCTGTAGCTCACAAGGAAACCCTCGTCCCCCTCGTCCCGGATCGGTAGCCGGCAAAGACCGATAGGGTCATAGCAAACGGCTATACCCGTGCAGGGAAGCCATGGATACGAGGTCAGGCGCGAGTCCGCGCCACCCGACATCGAGAGGAGCGCGCGGATGGTGACGGCCCATCGGCCGAGTCTGGACCTCGAGGCACTACGGATGCTCACTCTGGTCGCGGATCTCGGCAGCATCTCGGCCGCGGCACGAGCCGAGCTGATCAGCCAGCCGTCGGCGAGCAAACGCATCCAGGTCTTGGAGCGTCAGCTGGGTCTCGAGCTCTTGGATCGGCGTACCCGTGGCGCCACGCTCACCGACCACGGGCGCCTGGTCACCGGATGGTGTCGCGCCGTCGTCGACGCCACCGACGCCTTGGTCAACGGCAGCCAAGCGCTGTCAGCGCGGACAGCCGAACAGCTGAGCATCGGCGCCAGCCAGACGATCGCCGAGTACCTGGCTCCGTCCTGGCTCGGAGAGTTCTACCGGCGAGGGGGGAAGCCACACGTCCAGCTCCGCGTGGCCAACTCCCAAGGCGTGATCGCTGCCTTGCGCGCCCGGGAGATCGAGCTCGGCTTCGTCGAGACGCCGACCATCCCCACGGACCTGCACCGCCGCCTGGTCGCGACCGACCGCCTCGTGCTCGTCGTCTCACCGGACCATGCGCTGGCACGTCGCCGCGGCCCGGTGTCGCGCGACGAGCTCGCCGCCATGCATCTGGCCTCCCGCGAGGACGGCTCCGGTACCCGCGACACGCTGCGCGTGGCAGTCGGTCAGACGATGGCACCGCCCGCCGTCGAGCTCGACTCGAATGCCGCGGTCAAGGTCCTGGTCAGCTCAGGCAGCCTTCCCGCAGTGATCAGTGAGCTCGCGGTGGCCAACGAGCTACGTGACGGCCGGTTGGTCGAGGTCCCACTCAGCGGCGTCGACCTGAGCAGGTCGCTGAACGCCGTCTGGCGCCGCGGCCCGCGACTGCGAGCCGCCGCGGGTCAGTTCCTGCTCACTGCCCGCCCGGTCGCGGGCCCGACCCACCCTCCGTCGACAGCCTGACCCCGTCAGCACCCGCCGTCAGGCGATTCTCGGGTGCCTAGAGTGGGGCCATGCTCGCCGCCTACGTCGTACAGCCCAACCCGTCCGACCCGCTCGCTGCGTTGCGGGTGGGGGAGCGTCCTGATCCTGTGGCGCCGGAGGGCTGGGTGCGGGTACGGGTCCGTGCGGCGTCGCTCAACCACCACGACCTCTGGTCCCTACGCGGCGTCGGCCTGCCGGTGGAACGCATGCCGATGATCCTCGGCACCGACGCGGCCGGAACGACCGACGACGGACGCGATGTCATCGTCCATGCCGTGATCGCCGCTGAGGACTGGATCGGGGACGAGACCCTCGATCCGAGCCGGACCCTGCTGTCCGAGCTTCATCAGGGCGCGCTGGCTGAGTACGTCGTCGTGCCGGCGGGCAACATAGTCGACAAGCCCGCTGGTCTTTCCTTCGAGGAGGCATCCTGCCTGCCCACCGCCTGGCTGACCGCGTACCGGATGCTCACCAAGTACGGGCTCTCCGCCGGCGACACCGTGCTGGTGCAGGGTTCTTCCGGCGGGGTGGCGTCGGCGGCCATCCAGCTCGCGCACCAGCTCGGCATGCGCGTGTGGGCGACCGCGCGGACCGAGGAGAAGCGTGCGTTCGCCCTCGAGCTCGGCGCCGATGCTGGCTTCGACAGCGGCGCTCGGCTCCCCGAGCGGGTGGACGGGGTGATCGAGACCGTGGGCAAAGCCACCTGGGGGCACTCGCTGAAGGCACTACGCCCCGGCGGGACGGTGATCGTCAGCGGCGCCACCTCCGGTCACGACCCGTCGGCCGACCTCAACCGCATCTTCTTCCTGCAGCTGCGTGTCCAGGGCTCGACGATGGGTACTCGCGAGGAGCTGGCCGCGCTGGTCGAACTGATGGTCGCCTCCGGCGTCCGCCCCCGCGTCGACCGGGTCCTCCAGCTGGGGGCAGCGGCCGATGCGCTCGCCGCCCTCGAAGCCGGCGAGGTCCTCGGCAAGGTCGTCCTCGTCGCCTGATCCCGCCGTTGGGGTGAGTGGCAACCGAATCTTGTGAGGACGGGTAGGTCGGCGCTCAGTCGTCGGCCAGGCGCTGGAACAGGAGGTGGTCCTGCCAGCGGCCGGCGATGGAGAGGTAGCGGGGCGCGTATCCGTACTGCTCGAAGCCGTTGCGCCTGAGCACGGCCTGGGAGCGAACGTTCTCCGGGACCGTGCCGGCCTCGAGCCGGTGGAGGTGCTCCTCCTGGAAGCCGACGGCGACCATCTCCGCCACCGCGGCGGTCGCCAAGCCGCGGCCGCCCGCCTCCTCGGCCAGCCAGTATCCGACACTTGCTGACTGGAACACGCCGCGGACGATGTTGTTGAGGTTGATCCGGCCGACGACCACGCCGACCTCGTCCAGGATGACGCGGGGGACCTGGGTCCCGCCCTCGTACCGCTGCAGCGCCTCCGTTATCACGTCGACCTGCCCGGAGACCGTGTAGTACGTCTCTTGGCGCGTCGGCTCCCAGGGAGCGAGGAAGTCCCGGTTTCGGGCGACGATGTCAGCCAGTACGCTCGCGTCACCGACGTCGAGGAGTCGCGTCATCACCGGAGCATCGTGCCAGACAGCATCCTCCCGGTCAGGGCGTGTAGTCGACGACGGTCATCGTGTCGTCGAGGCACTGTCCACCGGGAAAGTCCCGGGGGATCGACGACGTCCATCCCGACGCGCGGACCTCCGTGCACAGGGGCACGGCCTGGTCGATGATGATCTCCTTCCAGGTCCCGGAGAAGTCGCCCCAGGTGATCTCGGCGCCACCGCATCCGGAGTACCCGCCAGAGATGAGGTCCGGTACCCGATAGGCGTTGAGGTCGAGGGAGCAGGCCGCCCCGCCCTGCTGGAACGAGGCCAGTTCGCCGATGAGGTATGTCTTCGCCGACGGGGTGAGCCACGAGACAGCGTTGACGTCAGCGGCCGACTTGAGCTCGATTCCGGGCCCCGGCACGGTCACGACAGTCCCGGTGGGCTTCGTGGTCGTCGAAGCCCTCGCCCTGGTGCTGGGTGCCGACCTCGCAGGAGTCTCGGACGTGGCGGTGGCCGTACCGGCCCACTGCGGCACTGCGCGGTGTGAATCCTGGTTCCAGACGATGGCTGCACCGAAGCTGAGTGCCACGACGAGGACTGCGATGACGACGATGACTCGGCGGCGCGTACGGCGACTCGTCGCAATGCGACGCACCTCGGCCGAGCTCGACAGGGGCACGATCTGGTCGGCTTCGAGGTCGAGCTGGCGTGCGTAGCCGTCCAGGAGAGGGAAGGGCTGTTCAGACATGACGGGTCAGACATGACGGGTCTCCTCCGGCAAGCGATCGGTCAGGAGTGTGGACAAGGTGGCGCGGAACCGGGAGAGCCGGGCTTTGACGGTGCCGGTCGGGACGCCCGTCTCGAGGGCGATGTCACGGACTGAGAGAGCGGCGAAGTGGTAGAGAACAATCGCGCGGCGCTGGTCGGCGGGCAGCTGAGCGAGCGCGGCCTCGACGGCCACCCGATCGGGGGAAGGCTGACGCGTCGCGGTGCTGGGGAGCGATCGATCCGATGCACGGTTGTCCAGTCGCCGGCGCCGCCAGCGGCTCACGGCGAGGCGGTAGGCGGTGGTCCGTACCCAGGAGTCGGGCGATTGGTCGGTCCTCATGCCCTTGCGGTGGTCCCAGGCGCGGATGACGCCTCCTGGACGCAGTCCATCGCTTCGTCCCGGTTGCCGACCATCGCGGAGACCTGAACGACGATGCGACCGAATGACGCGGCGTACCAGGCGTCGTACGTGTCCTCGTCCATCAGCCCTCCTTGGGTGTGGTGTCGCCATGGTTACGCACCGTGGGGCGGATCGGTTGCAGCACTTCGCGTGTCAGCTCTCGGTGTTTGCGAGGTCGCGGTGGAGCCGACGGCTCGACGACCCCGGTACAGTCGTGGCCCGTGGGACAGATTGACGATATTCGCGCCGAGCTCGGCGCCCTGAACCGGACGCTGGCTTCGATCGAGGCTGTCCTCGACCTTCCTGCGAAGCGGGTGAAGATCGCGGAGCTCGAGGAGCAGTCCGCCGCCCCGGACCTGTGGAGCGACCAGGAGCACGCCCAGAAGGTCACGTCGCGGCTCTCGCGGCTGCAGGCCGAGGTGGAGCGCATCACGGGCCTCCGGGTACGTCTCGACGACCTGAGCGTGCTCGTCGACCTGGGAGAGGAGGAGTCCGACCCCGGGACCGTCGACGAGGTGCGCCGGGAGGTCAACCGCATCCAGCCCGAGATCCAGGCGCTGGAGGTCCGCACCCTGCTGTCCGGCGAGTACGACGAGCGCGACGCC
Source organism: Propionibacteriales bacterium (assembly GCA_038317635.1). Classification (GTDB taxonomy): domain Bacteria; phylum Actinomycetota; class Actinomycetes; order Propionibacteriales; family Propionibacteriaceae; genus Fen-668. The sequence goes on along the minus strand of JBBQBP010000032.1, from coordinate 14,956 downwards.
CTCATCACCATCCGGTCCGAGGCCGGAGGAGTAGACGCCGCGGACTTCGCCGAGATGCTGCTCCGCATGTACTCGCGCTGGGCAGACCGCCACGGGTACCCCGTGGAGGTCTACGACGTGTCGTACGCCGAAGAAGCCGGCATCAAGTCGGCGACGTTCTCGATCAAGGCGCCGTTCGCGTACGGGACGTTGTCGGTCGAGCAGGGCACGCACCGGCTCGTACGGATCTCGCCGTACGACAACCAGGGACGTCGCCAGACCTCGTTCGCTGGCGTGGAGGTGCTGCCGGTCACTGAAGAGGCCGACCACATCGACATCCCGGAGCAGGACATCCGGGTCGACGTCTTCCGGTCGTCGGGGCCGGGCGGGCAGTCGGTCAACACCACCGACTCCGCAGTCAGGATCACGCACCTCCCGACAGGCATCGTCGTGAGCTGCCAGAACGAGAAGTCCCAGCTCCAGAACAAGGCGGCGGCGCTCCGGGTGCTCCAGTCCCGCCTGCTCGAGAAGGCCCGTGCCGACCGGACCGAGGAGCTCAACCAGCTCAAGGGCGACGGTGGCAACTCCTGGGGATCGCAGATGCGCAGCTACGTGCTGCACCCGTACCAGATGGTCAAGGATCTCCGCACCGAGCACGAGGTGGGTAACCCCGACGCAGTGTTCGATGGCGACATCGACGGCTTCATCGATGCCGGGGTGCGCTGGCGCAAGCAGCAGGGCTAGGGCATCCAGCGGGCTCACAGGCTTCTCGTCGGCGCGCGCGTCGAGTCGTTACCCCGGTCGGGGGCCGCTTACACTCGGATGAGGCCGGCTGAGAAATCTCAGGAACTTCCTTGTCCCCAATCCCGGCCCAGGGTGAGCTGTGATCAGATTCGAAGACGTCTCGAAGGTGTACGAGGGCCAGCAACGCGCCGCCCTCAAGAACGTGAGCCTCGAGGTCGAAAAGGGCGAGTTCGTGTTCCTCGTGGGCACCTCCGGATCGGGCAAGTCGACCTTCCTGAGGCTGATCCTGCGCGAGTACCGTGCGACGAGGGGCCACGTGTACGTGGCGGGCAAGGACATCAGCAAGCTGCCCGCTTGGAAGATCCCCGGGTTGCGGCGCCAGATAGGCACGGTGTTCCAGGACTTCCGGCTGTTGCCGGGCAAGACGGTCCACGAGAACGTCGCCTTCGCGCTGCAGGTGATCGGCAAGCCGTCTTCGGTCATCAAGAAGGTCGTACCGGAGACGCTCGAGCTCGTGGGCCTCGCGGGGAAGGGCGACCGGCTCCCCGAGGAGCTGTCCGGTGGTGAGCAGCAGCGCGTCGCGATTGCACGCGCCTTCGTCAACCGGCCACGCATCCTCATCGCGGACGAGCCGACGGGAAACCTCGATCCGGCCACCAGCGTGGGGATCATGAAGCTTCTCGACCGCATCAACCGTTCGGACACCACCGTCGTCATGGCGACCCACGACTCGGCGATCGTCGACCAGATGCGTAAGCGCGTCATCGAGCTGGACGCCGGCCAGATCGTCCGTGACCAGGTCAAGGGCGTCTACGGGGCGCGGTAGGAGATTTCGATGCGACACACATTCTCTGAGGCGTTCAGCGGCCTTCGCCGCAATGCCAGCATGACCCTGGCCGTTGTGGTCACCATGTGGGTCTCTTTGTCGCTGTTCGGCGCGGGACTCCTCGCGGCACGACAGGTCGACCTTCTCAAGGACCGCTGGTACGACAAGATCGAGATCTCGGCCTTCCTGTGCGTCAAGGACGTCAAGGGTGACAACTGCGACACCGGCCAGGATGCGACCGACGCTGAGAAGGGCGCGGTCCTGCAGGCGATCAAGCAGAACCCCGAGACTCAGGACGTCTTCTACGAGTCGAAGCAACAGGCCTTCGACGAGTTCAAGAAGGTCTTCGCCGGGTCGTCGATCCAGGACTCGCTGACCGTCGACCAGATGCAGGACTCGTACCGGATCAAGCTGAAGAACCCCGCCAACTACGAGGGTCTCGTGAGCGAGATCTCGACGATGAAGGGTGTCCAGTTCGTCCAGGACCTCCACGTCTATCTCGATCCCATCTTCATGTGGCTCAACGCGTTGAGGTGGGGGACGATCGGGATGAGCGTGCTGCTCCTGCTGGCCGCGTCGCTGCAGATCGGCAACACCATACGTATGGCCGCGTTCGCCCGAAGACGGGAGCTCGGAATCATGCGTCTGGTGGGCGCGAGCAACTGGTACATCATGCTTCCGTTCCTGCTGGAGAGCCTCTTCGCGGCCGTTCTCGGTGCTGCCCTGGCCAGCGGGACGCTCGCCATCGGCATGTACGCCGTGATCGTCCAGAATGCTCAAGTGTCACTCAAGGGTTTACGCTGGATCGGGTGGTCTGACGCGGGATTGGCGATGGCGGGTGTCACTGGGGTCGCGATTGTGCTTTCAATAGTCCCGACGTTGATAGCGACCAGGAGGTATCTCCGGGTCTGACTTCCCCTAAGCAAGGAGTACCCGGTGCGGAACTCTTCTCGTCTGTTAGGCGTTCGACTCGCCGCGGCATCGCTCGCCGTGGCCGCGTTGGTGGCCTGGTCGGCACCCAGCGCGCTCGGCGACTCCAACACAGACGAGATCGCCCGCCAGAACGCGGCAGCCGCTGCGGCGAAGGCCGACGTCGACACCCTGACAGCACAGCGGGCCGCTGCCGTGGCGAAGGCTGCTAACGCGAACGCGGCGGTTCAAGAGTCGTCAGCCGCACTCGCTGCTGCCAGCGCCCGGCTCCAGGCCTCCGAGGCAACTCTTGCCAGCGCGCAAACGGCCCTGGCTGTGGCTCAGCAGAACGTCGTCACGGCACAGCGCAAGGACTCCGAGACCGCCGGGTCGCTCGCGCAGACCCAGATCCTGCTCAAGGCCTCCGACAATCTCGTCCAGCAGAACCAGGACGCCCTCGACAAGGCGCAGGTCCAGGTCGGCGAGATGGCTCGTGAGCAGTACCAGCAGAACAGCACGCTGATCGGCATCGTCACCGTCGTGACCCCGACGACCACGGGCTCGGTGAACGACAAGCTGCAGTGGGCGACCACGATGTTCGAGACGTCCGCCTCGGCGATCACCCGCCTCGAGGACACGCAGGCGCAGCTCGCTGATGCCAAGAACGCGCGTGCGGTGCTCGAGGCCCGTGCAGACCGTGCTCGCCAGGACGCCGCCGACCAGCTCGGCCAGAGCCAGGCCGCGCAGAAGGCTGCCGCAGATGCGAAGGCGCAGGTCCAGGCGGCGGTCGACGCCAACAACGCGGCGAGGGCCGCTGCTGCGCAGGCAGTGGCGCAGGACCAGGCCGATGCGGCTGCTCAGCAGGCCGAGGTCAACTCCGTCAACGCACGGATCGCTCAGCGCATCGCCGACGAGAAGGCCGCTCAGGCGGCCGCCGCCGCAGCTGCCGCGCGTGGCCAGTCGAGCCCCGCCGCGTCTGCCCCCTCATCGAGCAGCGGTCTCATCAGGCCGATCCCCGGTGCCCCGATCACGTCCCCGTACGGGATGCGCATGCACCCGATCCTCCATGTCTGGAAGCTTCACGACGGTACGGACTTCGGGGCGGGATGCGGTACGCCGGTCCACGCTGCCGCCTCTGGTGTCGTCACCGAGGAGTACTACAACGGAGGCTACGGAAACCGTCTGTTCATCGACCACGGCAACGTGGGCGGCAGGCTCATGACGACCTCGTACAACCATCTCTCGGGTTATGCAGTGAGGGTCGGCACCCACGTCACCCAGGGACAGGTCATCGCCTACGTCGGAACCACCGGCTACAGCACCGGCTGCCACCTGCACTTCATGCTGTGGGTCAACGGCACCATGGTCAACCCGGCCAACTACCTCTGATGACCGAGCCGACCACCGGCTCAGCAACCCCGTTCGTCAACAGCAGCGTCGTCGGCGACGTAGCGATCGTCACAGGTGCCGCGAGCGGCATCGGACAAGCCATCGCCGTGGCGCTGGCCGAGGCCGGAGCCAAGGTCGGCTGCGCCGATCTGGCCAGAAGCGACCAATCGGAGACGCTGGCCCGGATCGCTGAGGTCGGGGGAGTGGGCATCGCGATCGCGTGGGATGTCACCGTGCCGGAGGACGCCACGCGGGCCGTGGCCCAGGTGGAGGCCGCGTACGGACCGCTGTCGCTGGCGGTGAACTCCGCGGGTATCGCCAACGCGGCGCCTGCCGCTGAGCTCAGCCTCGCGCAGTGGCAGCGGATGTACGACGTGGACGCCACCGGGGTCTTCCTGGCCTGTCAGGCGGAGGGCCGCGCGATGCTCGCCCATGGGCGCGGGGCGATCGTCAACATCGCCTCCATGTCAGGGTCCATCGCCAACCGCGGTCTCACCCAGGTCCACTACAACAGCGCCAAGGCTGCGGTCATCCATCTGACGAAGTCGCTGGCGGTCGAGTGGATCTCGGGCGGCGTGCGTGTGAACTCGATCAGCCCGGGCTACACGTGGACGCCCATGAACAAGCGCCCCGAGGTCGCCGAGCAGACGGTCGAGTTCGCCGCGTCCACCCCGATCGGTCGTCTCGCGGAGCCGGTGGAGATCGCCGGACCCGCCCTGTTCCTGCTGAGCCCTGCCGCGTCGTTCGTCACCGGCGTGGACCTCCTCGTCGACGGTGGCTTCTGCTGCTGGTGATGCCGGCGGGAATTGCCGGACCGTGCGTCATCGGCGCTTGCTAGGCTTACGCGGCCGAGAGGAGGTACGGACATGCCACGCGAAAAGGGTCGCACCATGGTCGCCCAGAACCGCAAGGCGCGTCACGACTACCACCTGCACGACACGTTCGAGGCAGGTCTGGTCCTCATGGGTACTGAGGTGAAGTCGTTGCGCGCCGGTCGCGCGTCGCTGGCCGAGGCGTTCGCCACGGTCGATGACGGTGAGGTCTGGCTGCGCAACGCCCACATCCCTGAGTACAGCCATGGCAAGGAGAACCACCTGACACGGCGCAACCGCAAGCTTCTGCTCCACAAGAAGGAGATTGCGAAGCTCATCAAGGAGACGGACGCGTCCGGCCGCACCATCGTCCCGTTGGCGATCTACTTCTCGGACGGCTACGCGAAGGTCGAGATCGCGGTCGCGACGGGCAGGCGTGACTGGGACAAGCGCCAGGCGCTGGCCGAGCGTGAGGCCAACCGTGAGGCTGAGCGCGAGATGTCGCGTCACGTGCGCGATCGCCGCAGGGCCTGAGGTCGGGGGAGGCGCCCGGGGATGCCCCCATTGTCCGGCGCCCCCACAGCCACAAGGATGAACAAGTGAGCACCTCCCACGAACACCCCAGCCTGGTGCTTGCTGTCACGCCCGCAGATCGGCAGGCGGCCGTCGAGAGGCTGCGGGCGGCCTACAACGAGGGTGCGCTGAGCGCCGGTGACTACGACCGGAGGGCCGGCATGGCAACCATGGCCCACTCGCGTCGTGACCTCAACACCGCGTTCCTCGGGCTCGTCGACGTAACGCCTGACGACGTCCGACGGAGCATGGCTCCGGAGGCGGGCCGCGGTCTCGCGGTGGCGGCCCACCTGTCCGGCTGGGTTCTGTTCCTTGTGGGACCGCTCGTCTGCTTCGCCGTGGCTCCTTCGGGCTCGTACGCTCGTCGTGAGGCGGCGAAGGCCGTGAACCTATCGGTGCTGACGCTGCTCGGTCTGGCGATCGCTCTGGTCGTCATCATGTTCAACGAACGCGTGGGCACCCCGCTGGCGCTCCTCATCGGTGGCTGCTGGTGGCTCACATCGCTCGTCGCGGCCATCCAGGCTGCCAAGGGCAACGACTGGGATCATCCGCTCAAGCGCTGGCTTCCGTTCGAAGTCGTCCGCGGGTAGGGAGCAGGCACTGTGGCGAAGCTCCTGTACTCGGCGGCCATGTCCCTGGACGGCTTCATCGCCGGCCCGGGAGGCGACATGTCCTGGTTGACGCCGTACCTCGGTCCTGACCCGGCGCTCGACGGCCTCACCGAACGGATCGGAGCGCTGCTGGTCGGCTGGCGCACGTTCTCGGGAGACGACCCGAATCGCGGGACCGACAAGGAAGGCGCGTTCAGCGGCACCTGGTCCGGTCCGGAGATCGTGCTCACTCATCGCGTGCCCGATCGTGTCGAGGAAGGCTCCGAGGTCACGTTCAGCGACGACGTCCGCGAGGCTATCGAGCTGGCGAAGGCAGCAGCTGGCGAACGTGAGTACGTCAACATCCTGGGCGCCGAGACGGCGCGGAACTGTCTGGAGGTCGGGGCACTCGACGAGGTCTTGGTCTCGATCGTGCCGGTCATGCTGGGCGACGGGACGCGGCTTTTCGACCACACCGGAGGCAGGCTCGTACGGCTGGAGCGGATCCGCCTCACCGAGGGACCGATCGCCACCACCATCTGGATGCGTGTGCTGGCCCGCTGAGCGGCCCACAACGGGTCCGCGGCGGTGCGGGCCTATCGGCTAGACTGATGAGGTATAACTCAACAGGGGGTGACTGGTTTCGACTCGGGACGATAGTCCCAGGAGAAGCGGGCCGAGGATCCAGGGTTATCTCGTAAACGATCTCTGGAAACCAATAAGTGCCGATAACACGCGCACTGACTTCGCTCTCGCTGCCTGAGCAGTGACCGAAGGGTCAGCCCGGATGTGCCTTCCGTCCGGATCCTGGCCTCATTGAGAAGGCTTACTTTCGCGGCTTCGTCCTAGGGCCGCCTAAGGACATCAATAGGGCTGGGCTTGTTCACCACGCGTCGACGCGAGGGTGAGAGCCGAGTAGAACGACACCGTCGGCTGCGCCCGGAGAATGTCTGGTTCGTCGCTCAAGGACGCGGGTTCAATTCCCGCCACCTCCACCCCTGTGACCTGCGGAGACGCCGGTCAGTTGACGAGAAGGTAGCCATCCGTGGAAACGGGTGACTACCTTCTTGCTGTTGGCGAGCGGCCGCGAGCGCAGACAGATCATGGAGCGTTCACCGCTGGCTCTCACGGTGAGCAGACTGTTCCGTCAGTCCGTTCTCGCGTCGATGTTTCGTTCATCCACCCGCGCAGTGGCCATCTCTGGTCCTCCTTACCCAGGCCCATCGACGGGCTCTGTGGCTCGCTCCGCCGGACCGGCGTGGCGTCGCCACTGATCCGCGAACAGCCCATGAGAGGATGCCTACCGTGGAGCCGATGGTGCGACCCCGAGCCGGCGACCTGTTACTAGCGAGCGTCGCCCTCAGCGATGGTGTCTTCGACCAGACCGTCGTGCTTCTTCTCGACCACGACGAGTCGGGGTCGCTGGGCGTCATCCTCAACAAGGTCTCCGATCTCACCCTCGATGACGTCCTGCCGCAATGGGCGGGGGAGGTGAGCGAACCTCAAAAACTGTTCGTCGGCGGCCCCGTGTCGCCGAACGGCGCCATCTGCCTGGCGAGCCTTCTCGACGTCGAGACCGAGCCTGCCGGCTGGCGGGGCCTGTTCCACCACGTGGGCCTGCTTCACCTCGACACACCGGTGGAGATCACCCGTGGCGCGTTCGAGGACCTCCGCATCTACGCCGGCTACGCGGGTTGGGAACCCGGACAGCTCGACGGCGAGCTGATGAGAGGTGCCTGGCACGTGATCGCGGCTCAGTACGACGACATCTTCGGCCCGTCGTACGCCGACCTGTGGCAGCGCGTCCTGCGTCGCCAGGGTGGCGACATGGCGATGTACGCGACGTGGCCGGGGGATCTCCACCGCAACTGACCTGCCCCAGGCACGTGTCAGACTGACGCCCGTGATCAGGAGCGGCGCTGAATGAGCATGTGGAACCAGGAGTCGGAGGGGGGCGGGCCCACCGAGCAGGTCACCACCACAGGTGAAGACTTCGATGCCCTGGCGCCTGAAGACCTGCTGGCACCGACCGGCGCCAGCGCGGAGTGGACTCCGGACCAGGGCTATCCGGACAGCTCACGCTCCCTACGGATCTGGGTTGACGACGACAAGCGGTTGACGAAGGTCAGGATCTCCAACAGGTGGCGGGACAGGGCCAGAGGCACGACGCTGTCGAGCATGTTCGACGAGGCGTTCCTGCTCGCCAACGCGACACTCGGGTCGTCGGTGCTTCCGGTCGAGGACGCCCCTGACGACGGCGAGCCTGTCGGCGCGCTCAGCTGGGACTCCCTGGACGCGATCCTTGCGGAGACCACCAGGCTGGCGAAGGAGGCGGCGGAGATGGATGAGCTCCCGCGGGGGCAGGTTGTTCCCAACCGCTGGATCGGGTCGCCCGTGGAGGCGTACAGCTCCAACCAGATGGTCGCCGTGAGGCTCTCTCTCCACGGCCATACGGAGAAGGTGACCTTCTCCGAGCAGTGGCTCCGCCAGGCACGCGTGGCCGAGGTGTGTGATGCGGTGATCGAGACGCATCGTGCCGCGTACGCGGAGCTCGTCCCGCCGGTGTTCGAGCCGGGCGACCGTCAGCGCCTCGCGGACCACTACGCACGACTCCAGCAGCAGTCGATGGCGTTGGTCGCCGCGTCCCGACCCATCCGGGAGGGTCACGATGACTGAGTCCTCGCACGAGGAGCGTGTCCAGAAGTCCGGGGTGGTCGGTCACAGCCACGACACCGACGACCTCGACATCTACGAGGCGCTCGTCAACCCCCACGACGGCCACGGCGCAGGGCACAAGAAGGGCGGCCCAGGCGGTCCGACGATGATGGCGATGGGGGGCACCGGAGCAGGTTCTTCCACCGATCCCTCGACCGCCGCGGGGATCGGCATCACGGTACCGAGCGCGGGAGGGGGCCCGGCCACGGGCACAGCGAACCTTGGTGTGACGGCCGTCCGGGCCAGCCCGGAGATGCTGCACAAGGAAGCCCAGCACTGGGACGACACGGCCAAGGAGTTCGCGGCGAGCGTGACCAACCCGATCGGCACCCAGTCTCCGTCGTCGGTCGACTTCGGGATGATGAAGAGCGCCTTCGGTCCGTACAACGACCTCCTGAACCGACTCAAGAAGTGGTCGACCCAGGCAGGTACGGAGTTCTCCGCGATCAGCGGCGCGCTGCAGTTCGCGTCTGGCGGCTACTCCGACACCGAGGCCACCAGCACGGCAACGGCTCTGCGTGTCCAGACGGGCTCGAGCATTCCGGAGTAGGAGGAACGCGAGATGACGACCCCCACACAGTTGCCCTTGGCGTCGGCAGCCCAGCAGAGTCTCGACCGGGACGCAGTCAGGGCGCTGACGTCGCTGAAGGCCGCGTGCAGGGCGTGCGAGGATGCCGACAACCAGCAGGCGAAGAAGTGTGCGGACCAGGCCGGCGACAGGTACGACGGCATGTGCCAGGACGGCGCCACGAGGCGCTTCCTCGCACAGGGCAAGGCCATCGTCGACGACATGTGGGCGACGTTCAACGCCCTCCAGGACGGGTACCAGACGTCGCTGCGCCCTCACGAGAACGTCGGCCCGAGACTTCACCAGGTGTACGCGGACATCTGGGCAGTTGTCGGTGAGAAGATCGCTCCGCTCATCAGCGACGTCCAGACGCGCCAGCAGCAGGACCACTGGGCCGGGGCGGGCGCCGACGACTACATCAGGCAGCTCCCCGTACAGGTCAGCGCACTCAACGAGTTCCGGCAGTACGTCGGCGTGGCCGGTGCCGGTGTCGAGACACCGGCTCAGCTCCAGCAGGCGGTCTTCACCAGCTTCGTGACCATGGCTGGTGGCGCGGCGCAGAAGGTCCAGGGCTACGCGGGGACCGACACGGCTGACCGCTACTTCCAGCGGTGCGCATGGGCGGCCAGCACGCTCTCGCAGTGCGTCGACTGGTTCATGAACAACCTCATGACCGGCAGCGGTACGTGGCAGTCCGTCCTCGACCAGCACATCCAGCAGATGACCTCCTCGTCGGTCACGACGGCAACGGTGCTCGCTGGAGACGCTTGGCCGAAGGCCACCGACACCTCGACACTGCCGACCGGTACAGATCCGGAGTACTCGACGCCGTCCCGACTGGGCACCGTGGGCACCGCCGCACCGATCACCGAACGGAGCGACTCCGCTGGCGTCAGCGTCGACGACGCGGCACCAGACACGGGTGGCTACGCCTGACCTTCGCGACCCGCCATAGGCGCACCACCATGTGTAGTTGATCGACCAGGCTACGATCGATCCAGGGGGTGAGTCGTGAGCGAGACTCCGAATGGGCGCAGGATCCTCATTATCGACGACGATGCGTCGTTGGCTGAGATGTTGCAGCTCGTGCTGCGACAGGAAGGCTTCGAGACGACGTGGTGTGCGTCCGGTGACGCAGCGCTCGAGGTGTTCCGATCAGCACAGTTCGATCTCGTTCTGCTCGACCTCATGCTGCCCGGCCTTGACGGTGTCGCAGTGTGCCGGCGCATCAGGGCCGACTCCGGAGTGCCGATCGTCATGCTCACGGCCAAGTCCGACACAGGAGATGTCGTCGACGGGCTCGAAGCGGGGGCCGACGACTACATCCCCAAGCCGTTCAAGCCTCGAGAGCTCGTCGCCAGGGTCTGGACGAGGCTCCGCCGCCCGCCGGCAGAGTCGGAGACCGACATGATCCGCGTCGGTGATGTGACGATCGACGTCTCCGCTCACGAGGTGAAACGGGGAAGTGACCCCATCGCCCTCACCCCGCTGGAGTTCGACCTGCTGCTGGCGCTGGCACGTCGACCACATCAGGTCTTCACCCGCGAGAAGCTGCTCGAGCAGGTCTGGGGCTACCGCCACGCGGCCGATACGAGGCTCGTGAACGTCCACATCCAGCGTCTCCGGTCGAAGATCGAACAGGATCCGGAGCGACCGGAGCTGGTACTGACAGTTCGAGGGATCGGGTACAAAGCCGGTGGCGTCGCAGGGATCAAGTAGGGGCATGAACAAGGCCCGCCGGCTGCTTCGTGCGCCGAGCCGGGCCTGGTGGGGCTCGCTCCCGTTACGCGTCGTGGGTACGACGCTGATCGGCACCGTCCTCGTCCTGGTCCTCGGCGGCTGGCTGTTGCAGGAGCAGGCTGCTGCCGGCATCGAGAAGGGCAAGGTCGCCTCCGCTCTTGCCGAGGCGTCGACCGCGCTCGACAACTTCGAGAGCTCTCTGCGCGACTCGACGGTCCAGGCGAGCACGACCGAGACGATCACCCGGCTGGCGCTGGCGGCGGTGGATCGAGGATCGGTCGGGGGGCAGTACGACGTGCTGGTCTCGCTGCCGACCTCTGACATTCGCACCGAGAAGCTCGACCCGTCGAGCGTGTCGAGCGCTCTGCGCCAGACCGTACGGGACTCCATCAACTCGAGCGACTCGCGGCTGTACTGGACCTCCACCCAGGTGCGCTATCTCGACGGCACAGTGTCCGTTCCCGGCATCGTTGTCGGCGCTGTGGTCGGTTCCTCGGGTGCCAACCGTTACCCGGTCTACTTCGTGTTCCCGATGTCGCAGGAGCAGTCGACGCTGCAAGTCGTTCAGCAGGCGCTCATCAGCACGGGCCTTGCGGTGGCGCTCGGCATGATCATCATCGCCTACTGGGTGTCGCGCGCGGTGATCACGCCTGTCCGTTCGGCACGTCAGGCAGCCGAGCGGCTCGCGTCCGGACAGCTAGCGGACCGGATGCCGGTGCGGGGTACGGATGACCTGGCGCGTCTGGCAGTCTCCATGAACTACATGGCGTCCGAGCTCCAGCACCGGATCAGGCAGCTCGAAGAGCTGTCCAGGCTCCAGCAACGGTTCGTCGCCGACGTGTCCCATGAGCTGCGGACGCCGTTGACGACCGTCCGGCTGGCGGCGGATGTCATCTACGACGCTCATGAGAGCTTCCCGGCACTGGAGAATCGGTCTGCCGTGCTGATGCGCCGTGAGCTGGATCGCTTCGAGGCGTTGCTCGCGGACCTGCTGGAGATCTCGCGCTTCGACGCCGGAGCCGCAGAGCTGACTCTGGACGAGCAGGATCTGAGCGTGCTGGTACGGACCGAGGTCGATGCTCTGCGGCCACTGGCTGCTACCCGCGGGGTCGACCTGGAGCTCACGGTCCCGGACACGAGCTGCGCGGCGGACATCGATCAGCGCCGCATCGGGCGCGTCCTGCGGAACCTCCTGACGAACGCCATCGAGCACGGGGAAGGGCGACCCGTCGAGATCGAGGTCGCGCAGAACCAGACGGCTGTCGCGGTGACCGTGCGCGACCACGGCGTGGGGTTCGACGCGAACGACAGCCACAACGTCTTCGAGCGGTTCTGGCGCGCGGACCGGGCGAGAGCCCGCAGCATCGGTGGGACAGGTCTTGGCCTTGCGATCGCGATGGAGGACGTACGGCTGCACGGGGGCAACCTTGCGGCGTGGGGGAGACCGATGCGCGGCGCTCAGTTCAGGGTCACCCTCCCGCGGCTCCACGGCGCATCCATCGCGTCATCTCCACTGCCACTCGTGCCGCGGGACCTGCCTCGGCGTCGCCCGGTTGCCAAGGCCATCGGTGGGGCAGAGAAGTGATGAAGAGGCGCACGGCGCTCAGCCTGATACTCGTACTCGGCGTGCCCGCCGGCTGCGCGACACTGCCGACGTCGGGCGCTGTCGTCAGCGAGCCACGGCGGTCTCAAGCCGCCGATCCCGGCGGCGCAGCCATCGACCCTGACCCGCCCACCGCCGGCGCCAGCCCCTCGCTGATCATCGACGGCTTCCTGCATGCCATGGCGACGTACCAGCCCGGCTATCCAGCCGCACGCCAGTACCTCACCACCCCAGCGAAGACGACGTGGAGCCCCGAGGCCGGTGTGCTGGTGTACGCCGACGGAACAGCGCCGACGGTCACCGCGGACAGGGTCTCGATGGAGGTTCCGCTCGTCGGGACTGTGGGCCCGGACGGGGCGTTCGACGCGGCGGGGGAGAGGATGTGGAGCCACAACTTCGGCCTGGTCAAGGAGGACGGAGAATGGCGCATCAGCACCCCGCAGTCCGGCATCCTGATCTCCCGCTATCTGTTCGCGTCCGGTTACGTACGCCATGACGTGTTCTTCCTGGACAGCTCGCGCACCACGCTCGTTCCGGACGCCCGGTACGTAGCGAGGGGCAACCGCACGCCCAGCGCCGTGATGAAGCTGCTCCTGTCCGGGCCCTCCCAGTGGCTGAGCCCTTCCGTCGTCACCGCGGTGCCGCCCGCGGCTCTGCTGATCGGTGCCGTGACGGACAACGGCAGCGGCGAGATCACCATCCCGCTCTCGATGGTCCCGGCGAGCGCAGCGGAGCGGTCGCTCATGTGTGCCCAGATCGCTGCGCTGCTGCGGCAGCTGCCTGACGTGACAGGTTTCCGGCTCACCGCACAGGGCGCTGCCGTCGACATCACGGAGCAGCGCCCGGACGGGTCGGTGCCGTTGTCGATGGCCGACCGCTACGACCCGCTAGCAACCCTGACGAGCCAGATGTTCGCGATGAGCGACGGCCATCTGGTCAGGGCGCCTGACACCTTCGGCGGTCAGGCACGCGTGGTCGGTGGGGACTTCGGCACCCGGACGTGGGATGCGACGGGTGTCGCCGTCGGGACGGACGGCGTGGCTGCTGCGCTCCTCGTCGGCAAACAGATCATCCAGGGCACGGTGGACGGGCAAGGCACCAAGTCGGTGCTGACGCGTGACGGCCTGCTCCGGCCCCAGTTCAGTCGCGACGGCGGGCTGTGGACGATGACAGCGTCCGGGGAGGTTTGGCGGATCGACGGCGAGCATGCCGTCCAGGTCGCCGCTCCAGGGCTCGAGAACCGGACGGTCGTGGCCTTCAGGATCTCGCCGGACGGCCAGCGCATCGCGCTCGTCACGGAGGCCAACGGCACCCGCGAGGTGGGCCTGCTGCGGATCGAGCGCGGGACAAGCCTCGTGGTCGACGGCTGGCGCCCGGTGCCGCTACTGATGGATTCCACCCCGGTCGTCGGCGCCGTCGATGTCGGGTGGAGCGCCACGACATCGCTGACGGTACTGGCCGGCATCGGGCGACCTGCCGACGTGGTCGAGGTCGACATCGACGGCGTCGTGCTCCACGACGACGGCCGCTCCGACACGTGGGCGGCAACGTCGCTGGCGGTGTCGGCCCGAGGGTCACGCAAGGCCGTCGGTGACTCGACAGGGGTCGTCTGGCTCTACCTGGACAGCTTCCGTTGGATCCGGCTCACCGGAACGCTGACGGCACCGTCGTATCCGGGCTGATCCACAGGCGCGGTGGTTGTCCACACCCAGCGGGAAGACTGACGCGTCGCGTGGTCCGGTGCACATGGTCCCGGTGTGTGAATGGTAGTCTGGCTACGCGGGGAATGGGGCGTCCTCCCTAGTCAGGGCACATTTCCCGTACGTACTAGTACGTACCCATACGTATGGCTAGGCTACGCGTATGGCTACGCACGAAAGGACGACGTGAAGCGACGGTCATCGGGCGAGGGCAGCGTCTTCCGCATCCTGTCCGGGCGCGACGCGGGGAAGTGGTGCGCACAGGTCGACCTCGGCTGGACCCCTGAGGGCACGCGCAGTCGACCGCGCCGGATCGCCGCCACAGAGCGCGAGGCCAAGACCGCACTCAAGGGGCTGCTGGAGCGCCGAGAGGCTGGGGTGCGCCGGATCACGACCGTGCACGAGTGGCTGGACTACTGGCTGCTACACGTCGTCTCCGCGCAGCGCAGACCCGCGACGCTCGCCGCCTACTCCTCGTGCATCGACTGGGCCAAGCGGGGGCTGTCAGTACACCTGTCGCTGCTGGACCTCGGCGCGCAGCACGTACGCCAGCTGCACGCCACAATGCGCACCGCCGGGGCGTCATCGACTCGGGTCTATGACGTGACCACGATCCTGGGTCGTGCCATAAACCAAGCCGTCACGGACCAGCGCATCGCGCGCAACCCCGTGGCGCCCATCCTGCGGGCGATGAAGCGTCCCGCCACGACCAACCGTGCCGCGATCACATGGGCGCAGGCTACGGCAGTCGTGGACGCGACGGCAGACCCGCAGATGAGGGCACGGTTCGCGGTCGGGTTCATGGCTG
>JBBQBP010000031.1:0-39702 GCA_038317635.1 Propionibacteriales bacterium | reverse complement strand
ATCACCGCTTCACGAACACTAGCAACGTGGCCAGGTGGAAAGTCAGACCTGCGCAGCACGCTCGAGGACGCGGAACACCTTGTCCAGGGCCTGGACTGCCAGCCAGTACTCACAGGACCGGATCTGCATGTCCGGGCCGATTGGGGCGCCGGCCTCGTTCCACTGAGGCGTATAGGTCCGCATCATGGGCGCCCCCGCTTCGGCCAGTCGACGGTCGAGGTCATCGAGGACGACGCCAGCGAACAGCCCTGGGAACACGCGGCGCTCGTCCAGCATTTTCGCGTCCGGCCAGGACTTGGGGCATCTGCACCCCGGACGATGCTCGAGCCGTACTGCCGTCGTGGTGATGGTGCTCATTGGGAAGCTCCTAGGTCCCCCAGTCGAGCACTCACGTCATGTTGGTGAGATTCGGAACTCGACCACGTCGCCGTCTGCCATGACGTACTCCTTGCCCTCGATGCGGGCCTTGCCGGCCGCTCGGGCGGCGGGGATGGAGCCGAGGGAGACGAGGTCTGCGTACGAGACGACTTCGGCCTTGATGAAGCCCTTCTGGAAGTCCGTGTGGATGACGCCGGCGGCCTCGGGGGCGGTGGCGCCCTTGCGGATCGTCCAGGCGCGGGACTCCTTGGGGCCCGTCGTGAGGTAGCTCTGCAGGCCGAGTGTCTCGAAGCCGACCCGCGCCAGCACGTCCAGGCCCGGCTCGGCGATGCCGGCGTCCGCGAGGAACTCCGCGGCCTCGTCGGGCTCGAGGTCCACAAGGTCGGCCTCGAACTTGGCGTCCAGGAAGACGGCCTCCGCCGGTGCCACGATCGCGCTCAGCTTCTCCTTGAGCGCCTCGTCGCCGAGCTCTCCGGCGTCCATGTTGAACACGTACAGGTACGGCTTGGCCGTGAGTAGGAACAGGTCCCGCAGCAGCGTCATGTCGAGGCCGGCCTGGAACACTCCCGTACCGACGTTCAGCACCTCCTGCGCACCGAGCATCGCCTGGAACTTCGGCACCGTCTCCTTGCGGAGCCGCGCTTCTTTCTCCACCCGTGGCAGCGCCTTCTCGAGGGTCTGCAGATCGGCGAGGATCAGCTCGGTGGTGATCGTCTCGATGTCGCTTCCGGGATCGACCTTGCCGTCGACATGCGTCACATCCGGGTCGTTGAAGACCCTGGTCACCTGGCAGATCGCGTCGGCCTCGCGGATGTTGGCGAGGAACGCGTTGCCCATCCCCTCACCCTGGCTCGCGCCCTTGACGATGCCGGCGATGTCGACGAACGTCACCGTCGCCGGCACGATCTTCTCCGACTTGCTCAGCTCCGCGAGTACGGTGAGGCGCGGATCGGGCACCCCGACGATCCCCGTATTGGGCTCGATCGTCGCGAACGGGTAGTTCGCCGCGAGCACGTCGTTCCGGGTGAGGGCGTTGAAGAGCGTCGACTTGCCTGCGTTGGGCATGCCGACGATGCCGATAGTAAGAGCCACGAGCCGTAAGCCTACGGTCCGGCGCCTGTCTACGCTTACCCCAGACCTATCCGAGGAGAGCCCGATGGCCAGCTGGTCCAGGATCCGCGACATCTTCGACGCGGAGAGAGCGGACAACTCCGCGAGCCCAGTGCTCTCAGAGGACGCGGAGACAGGAGCGGCACTGGCCCCGGCCGAGTCCGTACCCCCGGGTCTCCGGGCCGCCGCAGACTGGGCCTGGCGCCTCCTCCTCATCGCCGGCCTCGTCTACCTGATGTGGTTCATCGTGAGCCACCTGTCCGAGGTGACGATCCCGCTCTTCGTGGCACTCCTGTTCACGGCTGCGCTCTGGCCGTTGAAGAGCTGGCTGGTTCGCCACGGTGTCCCGCGGGGACTCGCCGTGCTGGCATCGCTGCTCACCGTGATCGTGATCATCTTCGGCATCCTCAGCCTTGTGGGCGCGCAGATCGTCGGCCAGTGGGACGCCCTCAGCACCGAGGCGGTCAACTCCTTCAACCAGCTCCTCAACTGGCTGGCGACCAGCCCGCTCCACGTCACCGACGCGAACATCGACGTCTGGATCCAGTCCGCGCGCGACTGGGTCAACACCTCCCAGGCAGCGATCACCAGCTATGCGGCCAGCGTCGGCGTCGGCGTCGGCCACTTCCTCGCGGGGACGGCGCTGGCCATCTTCGCCTTCGTCTACTTCATGCTCGACGGCCCTCACCTGGCGCAGTCGGTCTCGGGCATCATCCCCCGGCGATCCCGCCCTCGGATCATGACCGCGGCGCAGAGCGGATGGACGGCCATGGTCTCGTACGTCCGTGCTGCGGTCACCGTCGCTGCCGTCGACGGGGTGGGAGCCCTCATCGGCGCGGCCGCTGTGGGCTCCTCCATGTGGCTCGCCATCGGCGCTCTGACGTTCCTCTGCGCCTTCATCCCGCTCGTCGGTGCGATCATCGCGGGAGTCGTCGCCACCGGGGTGGTACTCGTCACGCTTGGCTGGGTGAAGGCGATCATCATGCTCGCCGTCTTCGTGGCCGTCCTCGAGCTGGAGGGCCATGTGATGCAGCCCTTCCTGCTCGGCAAGGCGGTGTCGATCCACCCGCTCGCCGTCCTGTACGGGATCGCGGTCGGCACCATCATCGGAGGCATCGTCGGCGCCCTGTTCACCGTGCCCCTCCTCGCGTTCAGCAACGCGTTCGTCCACGCCCTCAACGCTCCCGAGCCCGTACCGGTCGTCCCGCCCGACCCCACCCCGCCTCCGGAGCTACTCGATCCCCTCGAGAAAGCGGACTCGGTCCTGACAGCGGCATCTCCGGACGAGTACCTGCCATGACCGGGACCTACGACCTGTACACGCGGCTGTCGCGGTGGCCGCTCGGGCCACAGCTGTTCTCCCTGCTGTACGCGCTGAAGGCGCCGTACTTCTGGACCGTACGGCCTCAGGCCCGGACGATGGCGACCCACCATGCGGAGGTCGTCGTGCCCCTGCGCTGGGCTGTACGGAACCACATCGGCACCCTCCACGCCATCGCGGCCGCCAACGGGCTCGAGGCGGCCATGGGGCTGCTCGCTGAGGCGACATGTCCCGAGGACAAGCGCTGGATCCCCGTCGGCATGTCCGTCCGATACGTCGCGAAGGCCACCACCGACCTGCTCTGCGTCGCCGAGACCGACGAGGCGGACTGGGAGCAGGACGACGTGCCGGTGAGGGTCAAGGCCGTACGTCGCGACGGTGTCGTCGCCGTCGACGGCGTCATCACCATCAGGATCAGCGCTCGCCCCAGTCGGTGACGCCGGGTTCTGGTGGCTACCAGCGGCCGAAAGCAGCTGCTGGAGAGCTCAAGCCGGACGGTGGTCGCTACGAGCGACCAGGGCACCCGTCGCAAGCACCAGCGTCGGGCTCGGCTGGGTGGAGGGACGGCGTGCGACGCCCATAACCACCACGGGACGGTTCGAGGAGCGGAAGCACCCACTAGCATCCCTGCGTGGTTGAACCGAGCGCCTGGACCCGTACGATCGCCGCCGATCCGCAGCACTCCCACCGGTACGCCGCCCGCTGGCGACGCCTCGCGGCCGAGGGCCATGACTTCCATGGGGAAGCGCGAATGATCGACGCGATGGCCGATCGAGGTTCACGGATCCTCGACGCAGGGTGCGGTTCGGGACGGGTCGGCGGGCATCTCGCCACCCTCGGCCACACGGTGGTGGGCGTCGATGTCGACCCTGCACTCGTCGACTACGCGAGGGCGGACTTCCCCGGAACCACCTGGGTGGTGAGCGATCTGGCCCTCCTCGATCTGCCGTCGGCCGACATCGCCGAGCCGTTCGACCTCGTCTTCGCCGCCGGCAACGTCATGGCATTCCTCGCGCCGAGCACCCGGGTGAGCGTCCTCGAGCGGCTCCGCGACCACCTCGCCGACACCGGGCGGCTCGTGGCAGGCTTCGGCGCGGGTCGGGGCTACACGTTCGACGCGTACTTCGCCGACCTCACGACCGCCGGTCTCACGCTCGACATGGCCTTCTCGACCTGGGACTTGCGGCCGTTCACGGCCGACTCCGACTTCCTCGTCGGTGTCGCCTCGAAGGGCTGACTCAGCGCTTCGCGTCGTCGAGCCGCTCGGCCACGATGTCGAGGTGGCCTGTGTGCTGGACGTACTCGCCGAGCAGGGATTCCCTCAGGCACCGGCCCAGTAGGCCGCAAGCGCCTGTGCGAGGTACCCCGGGTCCGCGACACCGCACAGCTCACGGGCCGAGTGCATGCTCAGCAGCGGGATCCCCACGTCGACGGTCACGATGCCGAGTCGTGTCGCCGTGAGCGGCCCGATCGTGCTGCCACAAGGCACGGCGTTGTTGGAGACGAACTCCTGGGTGGGTACACCCGCGGCCTGGCACGACCTGTACCAGAGGGCTGATCCCACCGCGTCCGACGCGTACCGCTGCTGGGCGTTGAGCTTGAGCAGCGGTCCGTGGTTGGGCAGCGGCCGGTTCCCCGGATCGTGGTGCTCTGCGTAGTTCGGGTGCACCGCATGGCCGGCGTCCGCCGAGACACAGCTCGATGCGGCCAACGCCTGCAGGTGCGCGGACTCGTCGAGGCCGAGGGACGCGGTGATACGGCGGAGCACATCCGCGAGGAACGGCCCGCTCGCGCCCGAACGGGTCGAGGAGCCGACCTCCTCGTGGTCGAACGCCGCGAAGACCGTCAGCGAGTCGCCCACCGAACGGTCGTCGAGGAAGGCCGTGAGCGAGGCATGCACCGACGACAGGTTGTCGAGGCGCCACGAGGCGAAGAACTCGCCCTTCGCGCCGAACACCGCGCCGGGTTCGGTCGGGTAGCAGAACACGTCGTAGGAGGCCAGCTCAGCATCCGGGATGCCGGCGGCGGTGAGCAGGAGCTTGTCCGGGTCGGGGCCGTCCCCGACCGCGTACACGGGTTGCAGGTGCCGCTGGCGATCCAGCTGGACATGGTCGCCGAGCGTGCGGTCGAGGTGGGGCGCCAGGTGCGGGACGCGCAGGATCGGGCCGGTGGACACGAGGTGTACGTCGCCGTCGCGGGTCACCAGGCGGCCGGCGAGGCCCAGCTCACGGTCGAGCCAGGTGCCCAGCAGCGGCCCTCCGTACACCTCGACACCGAGCTGCTGCCAGCCGGCTGACGACATCACGGGGTTCGGCTTGAGCTTCAGCGCCGGCGAGTCAGTGTGCGAGCCGACGATGCGGATGCCGTGCTCGGGGCGCCAGCCGTCCGGGAGGCGCCAGGCGATGACGGCACCGTCGCGGACCACGTACTGCTGGGCCGCCGCCTGCCAGCCGCCGGTCTCATTGACGCGCGCGTACGCGCCAGCACTGAGCCTGGATGCGATCTGGGCGGCGGCGTGGTACGAGGTGGGTGAAGCGGCGACGAACGCGGCGAGGTCGTCAATGTGGGAGGCCATGGGGGTCATTCTGCCGACCCTGGCGCCCGGCAAACGCCGGGGTATGGGTGTCGGTGCGGAAAAGTGTCGGAGCACACCGGCAGGATCATCACCATGGACGTCGTCACGATCATCGCCACCCTCCTCGTCGGCCTGCTGCTGGGGGCTGCCGGCGCCTGGCTGCTCATGCGATCCCGCGCGGCATCGGTGGTCAGCGAGCGAGAGACGGTGCTCCGGGCCGAGGCGGAACGGGCCCGGGCCGACGCGGCGACAGCTCGTGCTGAGGCGTCTGAGGTTCGCTCCGGTGAAGCACGTGCCGAGACCGTCATTGCGCAGTCACGCGGCGAGGTCGCCGAGGCACGGGAGCAGGCTGCCCAGATCGCGGCGAGGCTCTCGTCGTTCCAGGCGCTCGTCGCGAAGGCTGAAGCAGAGCGCGAGGCGGCGGTCCGACGGGCCGAAGAGCTCGCCGCCGACCGCGAGTCGCTGCTCACGCAGTTCAAGGTGTTGTCGAACGACGTGCTCGAGCGTCAGGGCAAGGTGGCCGACGCGTCGGCTGAGCAGCGCCTCAAGGCGACCGAGCAGATCATGGCGCCGATGAAGACGAGCCTCGACCGGTTCGAGGCGAGGCTGACCGAGGTGGAGAAGGAACGGGTCGCGATCGCCTCGGAGCTCCGCGAGCAGGTGCGCGCGGTGCAGCTGACCGGCGACCAGGTGCGCCGGGAGACGAGCGCCCTGACCACCGCGCTGCGCAAGCCGCAGGTGCGCGGGGCGTGGGGCGAGCTCCAGCTGAAGCGGGTCGTCGAGCTGGCCGGCATGGTCGAGCATTGCGACTTCGTGCAGCAGGAGACCTCGTCGACGGACGACCGAGTGATCCGCCCCGACATGAAGGTCATGCTCGCCGAGGGCAAGTTCGTCTACGTGGACTCCAAGGTGCCGCTCAACGCGTTCCTCGACGCGCAGGAGACCGACGACCCTTCCGAGCGCGAGCGCTACCTGGGTCTGTTCGCCAAGAACGTCCGCGGCCACGCCGACGCGCTGAGCGCGAAGCAGTACTGGAAGGCCGACGAGGCGACCCCCGAGTTCGTGGTGCTGTTCATGCCGAACGAGGCGCTGTACGCGGAGGCGCTGCAGCTGTTGCCCGACCTGACGGAGTACGCGGCGACCAAGAACATCATCATCGCTACCCCGTCGACGTTGATCGCAATGCTCCGCTCGGTGGCGTACGGGTGGAGGCATGCCGCGCTGGCGACCTCCGCCAAGGAGATCACCACGCTGGGCCAGGAGCTGTACGGACGGCTGTCGACGATGGGACACCACTTCGACCGTGTCGGACGGGGTCTTGCCTCGAGCGTCAAGGCATACAACGAGGCCGTGGGCTCCATGGAGACCCGCGTCATGGCCTCAGCGAGGAAGTTCCGCGACCTGAAGGTGACCAACGAAGTCCTCGACGAGGTCAAGTCGGTCGAGGAGACCGTGCGGCAGGTCGCTGCGCCCGAGCTCGTCGAGGACGCTGCGCAGGTCACGCCGATGCTCGGCCGTGAGCTGCGCGCGCTGCCGTCCTCGGAGGTCGAGCTGCTGCGGCGGACCAAGCCGACGACCGAAGAGCTGGCCGAGCTGGCCACCCGTCCCCCGTCGACAGGTCTCGCGACTAGTGTCTGACGACATGACTCGTGAGCTCACCGCAGCGGATATCGACGCCGCGTCGGCGCGGCTGGACGGGATCGTGCAGCGCACACCGCTGCAGCTGAACGTGCGGCTGTCAGCGCTGACCGGTGCCGACGTGTGGGTGAAGCGGGAAGACCTGCAGCCGGTGAGGTCGTACAAGCTGCGCGGTGCGTACAACCGGATCGCCCAGCTGACCGACGAGGAGCGCGCCACCGGTGTGGTCTGTGCGTCGGCCGGCAACCACGGCCAGGGTGTGGCCTTCGCGTGCCGGCGGCTCGGGATCAGCGGTCGGATCTTCGTCCCGTCCACGACGCCGCGCCAGAAGCGGGACCGCATGGTCGCGATCGGCGGCGACGCGGTGGAGCTCGCGGTGAGTGGCGACACGTACGACGAGGCGGCGGCAGCGGCAGCGGCGTACGCAGCCATGACGGGCGCCGTGATCGTGCACGCCTTCGACCATCCGGAGACCATCGCCGGCCAGGGAACGGTGTGCGCTGAGATCGTCGACGCGCTGGGCAAGGCCCCAGACGTGCTTGTCCTACCAGTAGGTGGCGGCGGCCTGCTCGCCGGTGTGGTCACGTGGTTCCAGGAGCGTGCACCGCACACCCGGATCGTCGGCGTCGAACCTGCCGGTGCGGCGAGCCTCAAGGCGGCGCTCGCCGCCGGACACCCGGTCGACCTCGAACGGCTCGACACGTTCGTCGACGGGGCAGCCGTGCGAAAGATCGGCGCGGCACCGTTCCGGGTGATCGCCCCAGCGGACATCGAGGTCGTCACCGTCCCCGAGGGTGCGATCTGCACCGAGATGCTCGACATGTACCAGACGGACGGAATCATCGCCGAACCCGCTGGCGCGCTGGCAACCACAGCACTGCGCTCGGCCGTACGAGTGGAGCCTGGTCAGACGGTCGTCGCCATGGTCTCGGGCGGCAACAACGACGTGTCGCGCTACTCCGAGATCGTCGAGCGCTCACTGGTGTTCGAGGGCCGCAAGCACTACTTCCTGGTGAACTTCCCCCAAGAGCCCGGCGCGTTGCGCCGGTTCCTCGACGAGGTGCTCGGCCCCGACGACGACATCACGCTGTTCGAGTACGTCAAGAGGTCCAACCGTGAGCTCGGTCCCGCACTGGTCGGCATCGAGATGGGCGACCCCACCGAGCTTCCAGGGCTACTCGCGCGGATGGCCGCCTCGCCCATGACCGTCGAGCCGATCGACCCCGACGGGCCGTTCTACCGCTTCCTCATCTAGGGCCGCGACGTGCCCCTCGAGAGCTCCCCGGAGAACCCCCAGCCCCTGCGCGTCGTCGCGCAGGAGGTGAAGGGCTGGGTCGAGCGGTTGGGTCCGGTGTGGGTCTCGGGACAGATCATCGAGCTCCAGCGACGCCAGGGCCTCACCCAGTTCCTCACGCTCCGCGACACGCTCGCTGAGGTGTCCGTACGCCTCTCGACGACCGCCGCGGTCCTCGACACCGCGGGTCCGCTGACCGAGGGCGCGACAGTCGCGGCCTGGATCAAGCCGACCGTCTGGACGAAGTCGGGACAGCTCACCTACCAGTGCCAGGACATCCGGCCACTCGGTGAGGGACGCCTGCTGGCCCAGATCGAGCAGCGCAAACGCATGCTCCAGGCCGAGGGCCTCTTCGACCGCACCCTGAAGAAGCGGCTGCCGTTCCTGCCGCGTGAGATCGGCCTCATCACCGCGAAAGACAGCGCGGCCGAACGAGACGTCGTACAGCACGTCACCAGGCGCTGGCCCGGCGCTGTGATCCACATCCAGTACGCGCAGATGCAGGGCATCACCTCGGTCCAGCAGGTCATCGATGCCCTCAACCGGCTGGAGAAGGCTCCAGAGGTGGACGTCGTCGTCATCGCCCGTGGCGGTGGGTCGCTCGAGGACCTGCTGCCGTTCTCGGACGAGTCGCTCGTACGAGCCGTGTTCGCTGCCCGCACGCCCGTGGTGAGCGCGATCGGCCACGAGTCGGACACGCCGATCCTCGACCTCGTCGCCGATGCGCGAGCCTCGACGCCGACCGACGCCGCGCGCCTTGTCGTGCCGGACGTGGTCGAGGAGCGCCGCGGCGTGGGTGAAGCGCGCCGCCGCCTCCGGACAGCCATGTCCTCCCGCATCGCCGGCGAACACCGCACGCTGGCTGACCTCCGCGCCCGACCCGTACTGGGCGACCCGTCGGGGCCGGTGAGAGTCCACCGGGAGCGGCTCGACGACCTGCGCGGACGTGCCCGCCGCGCCGTCCGCTACCGCCTCCGCGAGGAATCCGCCCTTGTCACATCGACCGTCGCACGCGTTCGTGCCATGTCGCCGCAGGCGACGCTGGAGCGCGGCTACGCGATCCTCTTGGCTGGGGACGGCACCACGGTCACCCGCGTCGCCGACCTGGACATCGGCGACGACCTCCTCGCGCACCTCGCCGACGGGACGGCGACGCTCGAGGTACGCGACACTTCACCCACCGAGGAGACCGATGGCCCGCTCTGACAAGCCAGACCAGACGCCCACCTACGAGGAGGCCCGCGACGAGCTGGCAGCCATCGTCCGGCAGCTCGAGTCCGGCAGCGTCCCGCTCTCGGAGTCGATGGCGCTGTGGGAGAAGGGCGAGAAGCTCGCCGACATCTGCCAGCACTGGCTCGACGGTGCGAGCGCCAAGCTCGCCGCCCGCGAGTCGCCGGAAGCATCGAGCGCTGACTCAGGCTAGTTGGGAATCTCCCGTACGATCGACTGTTGTGGCAGGCGAAGGGCTCGTAGCAGGGCGGTATCGGCCCGTGGAGCGGGTCGGCGCAGGCTCCATGGGCGAGGTGTGGCGTGCGCACGACGAGCGGCTGGGTAGGGACGTAGCGCTCAAGCTGCTCGACCTCTCGGCCGCCCCTGATCCCACCCTCGCCGAACGGTTCCGCCGCGAGGCGATCGCCACCGCCCAGCTCAACCACCCGAACGTCGTCTCGGTCTTCGACGCCGGTACGGACGGGACACGCGCCTATCTCGTCATGACGCTGCTTCCCGGACGCACCATCGCCGAGCTGGTCCGGGTCGGGGGGCCGATGCCCCTGGACCGTGCGTTGGGCCTGGTCATCCAGGTGACCAGTGCTCTCCGCGAGGCCCATCGTCACGGGCTGGTCCACCGCGACATCAAGCCGGCGAACGTCATCGTCGAGGGCAACCAGGCCACGGTCGTCGACTTCGGCATCGCGCAGCTCTCCGGCCTCGACGCGACCCTTACCGCCACGCACGCGGTGATCGGCAGCGCCGCCTACATGTCCCCGGAGCACGCGACCGGACTGCGGTCAGGTCCGGCGAGCGACCTGTACGGGGTGGGCTGCCTGCTCATGACCATGCTCACCGGCCAGCCCCCGTTCACCGGCGAGAGCGCGGTCGCCGTGGCATCGCAGCAGGTCAGCGCGGAGCCGCCGACGTTGTCCGAGCGGATCCGCACACCGCTCGCCCTCGACCAGCTCGTCGCCCAGCTGCTCTCGAAGGACCCCGCCGCTCGCCCCGACGCAGAGTCCACGCTCCAGCAGCTCCGCGATATCCAGGCGCATCCCACGGAGAACCTCACCGGCCCAATGTCGCGCGCCTTGCCCGCTGCCACGGTCATGCTGCCCGCTGCCACCGCCGTGCTGCCCTCTGCGACCGCCGTGCTTCCGACGACCGTGGCCGGCCCAGCGAAGACGACGCTGATGCCCGCGGCGCCGGTCGTACCGGTCGCGGCCATGGCCCAGCCCTGGTCCCCGACGGGGCCGCCGTTCCCACCCCCGACCGGGGCACCGGCCGGCGGCCTGCAGGCCTTCTCGATGTGGCCGCCAGGGACACCTCCGCCACCCACGATCCCGCGCGCCCGGGTTGCCCTACAGCCACCTCCACGACGGCGTCGCAGCCTGCGGCCCCTCGTCTGGCTGCTGCTGATCGTCCTGCTGGGTGGCGCCGCATTCGTGCTCGGCACGCAGGCCGGTGCCATCACCGCACTCCTCCAGACGCCTCTGCCCACCACGTCGGCGCGTGCCACTCCGACAACCGCCAAGACCACGGCGAAGCCAGCCACCACGGCACCGCGAACCACGTCCGCGGCCCCCACCCCGACCGCATCCGGCACCGCGTTGGCGCTGCAGCTCACCGTTCAAGGCGTGTCCCAGGTCCTCGCCGGGCTCCCGTCGGGGAAGTCCAAGGACCGGCTCGTGGCCGACTGGAGCACGGTCGGTGCCGCGGTACTGCGCGGCGATCACCCCAACGACCAGCTCGACGGCTTCGCGTCCAAGGTGCAGCACGAGGTCCGCAACGGCGGGGTATCGATCCCGCAGGGGGTGGCCATTCTCGGCGCTCTCGAGGCCGTACGGGCTGCGCTCTAGCCGGATTTCAGGGTCGACGCGAACGCCTCGAGGCCCGCGTACGTGAGGTCGGCCGAGACGACGGTCGTCACGGAACCATCGACGCGACTGAGCGTCCTCGTGCGGTCGTCCGCCGAGACCCACCGCGACCAGGTCTCGCCGCCCACCGTGCTCGTACCGTCCGGCCTTCCCGACCTGCTGATCTGGGCGATGAGCGCCGGACCGGCGGCATCACGTTGGGTCAGGCTGACGTACACCTGGTCCGGTGACAGAATTCCCAGCTCCCAGGTGTTCCCGGGCGCAGCCTCCTGGTTCACCGCCGGCTCGCCGGTCTTGGACCATTGCGCCTTCGTCGCCACCCAGGTGTCAGGCAGCCCGACAGGGCCCAGCAGCGGGTACGGCGCGACGGTCCTGGACTGGGCGAGCACCGAGCGCCAGTCGATCGCCTGGATCGGCGCGTCTGCGGGTGCCCTCGTGAACCACCAGCTGATGAACAGGATCGGCACGATCAGAACCCCGAGGCTGATGAGCATGTCCCGGGGTCGCGAGTTCGAGATCGACGGTCGTGCCATGCCGTCCATGGTTCCACACGCTCTGCGGGGTGTCGGACCACATCGATTGGAACGCTGCGTCACCATGGTCTGATGGACGACGTACGGACCCTGGGCCGCTCGATGGAGGACGGCTTCGAGATCGCGCTGCGCCGTCGCGGTGACGGGGCGCAGGCGATCGATGAGCTGATCGTCAACGGAGCGTTCGCGATGGACTCGGCCGAGACGCTCAGCGAGCGTGTGCTCGCCGAGTCCGTGGGACCCAACCCCGGCTCGGTGCTCGTCGGAGGACTCGGCCTCGGCTACACCGCGCTCGCGCTCCTGGAGATGGGCGCCACCCAGGTCGACGTCGTGGAGCTCTCGGGAGCCTTGATCTCGTGGGCGAAGGACGGCCTCACCGGCTCGCTCGCCGAGCTGACCGCCGACCCACGCGTCCGGCTCCATCACGGAGACATCGCTGACGTGCTCCAGGCGCAGGCCGCCCTGCCCGGTCTGTTCGGCCCCTGGGACGCCATCTGCCTCGACGTGGACAACGGGCCCGCGTTCCTCATCCACGCCAAGAACGCCACGGTGTACGAACCCGAGACACTCGCATCGGCGCTCGACCACCTCGTGCCCGGCGGTCACCTTGCGATCTGGTCCGAGGGCCCGAGCAAGGAGCTGTGGTACGACCTGCTCCAGCTCGACGGCTCGGCGACAGAGCAGCTCGTACCGCTCAAGCGAGGGAACCGCGAGCTGGACTACGCCATCTATCTGGTGACCAAGCCTGACTAATCAGCGGCGACGACTCCGGTCACCGTTATCCTGGCCTTGACGTAGGAAAGGACGTGCCGTGAGCTCGAACCCGTACGGCCAGAACCCGAACCAGTCGGGCAACTACGAGGACTATTCGCAGGGCTACTCGGGCGCTCCTCAGTCCCCCTACGGGCAGCAGCCCTCCGCCCCCACCAGCCAGCCCTCAGCGCCCGGCTACAGCCAGCCGAACTACCAGCAGCCGACGTACGGACAGCCTGCACCGGACCCGTACGGGCAACCCTCCTATGGCCAGCCGTACACACAGCAGCAGTACGGCCAGACCCCGGGCTACGGGCAGCCGTACCCCGCGCAGGGACTGGCGCCCTACACCGCCGTGTACGACAGCAACCCGCGCCCGTCCGTGACGATGCCGCAGGCCGTGAAGCTGTGGCTCAAGAACTGGAAGAACTTCTCCGGACGCGCCTCCCGCAGCGAGTACTGGTGGGTCGCCCTGGTCATGGCCATCGTCGAAGCCGTGCTGATGGTCGCCCTCATGGTTGTGGGATTCGCGCTCTTCGCGGTCGACAACGGATCGAGCTGGATGCCGATGACAGTCATGGCGGTCGTGTACGGCGTCATGGGAATCGTCGGACTTGCGACGATCGTGCCCTGGCTGTCGCTGAGCGCCCGTCGGCTGCACGACACCAACCAGAGCGGGTGGCTGTACCTGGTCAACCTGATCCCCTATGCAGGCCCCATCATCCTCATCGTGCTGATGGCCCAGGCCTCCAACCCGGCTGGCGCTCGCTTCGACGACGCCGCGCAGCCGCTGTACGGACCGGAGAGCATCTGACCCACTCGGGGTTTGTGAGAAGGTCTGCATCTTCGACTGAAGGGCTCATCGGCTGGGTCTACGGTGTCGCCACGAGGATTGGGGGATCCGCGATGTCGAACCCGTACGGGTGGAGTCCGCCCGCAGACGGGCAGCCTGCGGTCTATTTCGCGCCTCCTGGCGAGAACACCTGGACCCCTGTCGTCGGGGCGTACCAGGCCGCCCCCGAGCCCCCGAACGGCAACGGGTACGCCCAGTACCCGAGCTTCATGGACCAGTACGCCTACGAGCCGCCCCGCATCGATCCCTTCGCGCACACGCCACGCGACTCCGACCCGTTCCTGAGCCTCTCGGCCAGGGGCGCCCGGGAGAAGGTGACGATGACCGAGGCCTTGATCCTGTGGCTGAGGAACTGGAACAACTTCACCGGACGGGCCTCGCGCAGCGAGTACTGGTGGATCAGGGTAGTCCAGCTGGTGGGCCAGGCCCTGTGGTGGTTCCTGTTCCTCGGGGTGATGCAGGCCGGCGAGCTGTCGTCCACGGACGGCGTGGTGGGCCTCGCCGTGGTCGCCGTCCTCCTCGTGTCGGGCGTGGCCGCGCTCGTCCTGACGATCCCGACTCTCAGCCTGACCGTCCGGCGGCTCCACGACGCCGATCACACTGGCTGGTACTACCTGATCCAGTTCGTGCCCTTCGGATCCTGGATGCTCTTCCATGCGCTGAGACAGGATTCGGATCCCGCGGGCTTCCGGTTCGACGACAGCTCGAACCGGCCGCACGGCGTCGAGGACATCGACTGAGCGCTCGGCGTCAGCGCTCGAAGCCGCCCTCTGTGTTGATGACCTGACCCACGACCCACATGGACTCGTCCCCGACGAGCCAGGCGATGAGCCGGGCGGGATCGTCGGGCTCGCCGAGACGCCCGAGCGGGAAGCGCGCACGGAGCGCAGCGAGCCGGTCCGCGTCGAAGAGCACGCCTTCATTGAGGTAGCCGGTGTTCACCGGACCCGGGTTGACGGTGTTGAGCCCGATCCCGCGACGGATGAGGTCGGCGGCGACCGAGGCCGTCACCCCTGCGAGCGCAGCCTTGCTGGTGGCGTACGCGATCTCGTCGCTCATCGGTCCCTGCTGCTGGCCCGACGTCAGCCAGACCACGCGACCGCCGGGTCGGCCGTCGTGCTGGGAGGCGTACGCCTGCGTCATGAGCAGCGTGGCTCGCGCGTTCACGCGCCAGTGGAGCTCGAGGTCGGTGATGCTGATCTCCGCCAAGGTCCCGTCGCGGCCGCTCACGGCCTGGTTGCAGACGAGGATGTCCAGGTGGCCGAAGGCGTTCGTCGCGTGGGTGACGACCGCCGCCGGCGCCTCGTCCTCGGCGAAGTTCGCACTGATGTCGACCACACGCGCACCCTCCGAGGCCTGGGCCGACAGCTCGGCGACAACTGCCGAGACGTCGTCGGCGCCCCACGGCTGCTCCGCGTCGTGCGGTGACCAGTGCTGGATCGCCACTGAGGCACCCGCCTGAAGCAGCCGGCTGCCGATGGCGAACCCGATCCCCTGCCGTCGGCTGACGCCGGTGACGAGGGCTGTACGGCCGGACAGTGTTCCCATGTGGGCAGTCTCGCAGCAGGGCTCAGGACAGGGCTACGCGTTTCCGCTCGAGAACGAGTCTGCCGTCGGCCACGTGGACCGGGATCGGGTCGATGATCGTGCCGCCGAAGCCGCCGTCAGGTTGGTCGTTGGTGAACGCCAGATAGAACCACAGGCCCTCGCGCGACTGGACCAGCCGCCCCACGTACAGCTCGGGTCCGCTCAGCAGCTGGGCGCCGGCGATGTCGTACGGACCGATCGGCGTGTCGGCCCGCGCCGCCCAGGTTCCCCCGAGGCCCCCGGCCGCCTGGCGTCCCACCGACGTGTCACCGGTCAGGCAGCTGAACACGAGGAAGGGCTGCCCGTCCACGACGGCGGTATGCATCACCTCGAGCTGACCGAAGCCCTGGCCCGGCTCAGTGAGGGGTTCTGTGACCTCCCAGTTCCGCAGATCGGGCGACCAGCAGTGCCCCACCACACCGCGATCGTCCGTCGCACCGACCCTGCTACGAGCCGTCACCAGCAGGTGCCAGCCATCACCCCCAGGGTCGGCAACCACCCAGGGATCGCGAAAGGCCTCGTCGTGCCACCCTTTGTCGGCCAGCTTCTCGTACCACCGGGCGTCCGTCGCGGCCACCTGACCCTGCTTGTGCCACACGATGAGGTCGCTGCTCGTGGCATAGCCGATCGACTGCACGTTCCCGTCGGGGGTGAGAGTGGCGCCGGTATAGAACATGAACCACGTGCCGTCGGGATGGCGGATCACCGAGCCCGTCCACGTCGCGAGATCGTCGAACGCGGACGCGTCGCTACGGACGAGCGCATCCTCGATCCGCCGCCACCCCGCCAGGTCGGTCGACACGGCGTGCCCGATCGAGGCGCGGTAGTGGCGCGCGTCAGGATCGTGCAGCGCCTTCGAGGCGTACAGGAAGAACAGGTGGTAGTTCGTCCCGTCGTCGGCGGTCCAGAAGTCCCACACCCAGGAGTCGGCGAGTCCGAGCATCAGCGGCGTCCCCTCGTGTAGCTCAGGGGGCGACGTCCTCGAGGAGGTCTGTGACCAGGGCCGCGATCGCGGACCGTTCGCTGCGGGTGAGTGTCACATGGGCGAACAGCGGGTTGCCCTTGAGACGCTCGACCACGGCGACGACGCCGTCGTACCGGCCGACCCGCAGGTTGTCCCGCTGCGCGACATCGTGCGTGAGGATGACCCGCGAGTTCTGGCCGATGCGGCTCAGGACCGTGAGCAGCACGTTCCGCTCGAGCGACTGCGCCTCGTCGACGATCACGAACGAGTCGTGCAACGACCGTCCGCGGATGTGCGTGAGGGGGAGAACCTCGAGCAGGTCACGGGCGAGCACCTCCTCGATGACGTTCTTGTCGGCCACGCTCGACAGCGTGTCGAAGACCGCCTGCGCCCACGGACCCATCTTCTCCGACTCCGAGCCCGGCAGGAACCCGAGGTCCTGACCACCCACCGCGTACAGGGGCCTGAACACGACGACCTTCGAGTACAGCCCCCGCTCGAGTACGGCCTCGAGCCCTGCGCACAGCGCCAGCGCCGACTTGCCCGTGCCGGCTCGGCCCCCGAGCGAGACGATGCCGACCTCCTGGTCGAGCAGCAGGTCGAGCGCGACCCGCTGCTCGGCCGAGCGGCCGTGGATGCCGAAGGCGTCGCGGTCGGAGCGGATGCGTCGGACCAGGCCGTCCGGGTACAGGCGGCCCAGCGCCGAGGAGCCGCCTCCGTGGAGGACCAGCCCGGTGTGTACGGGCAGGTCGTCGGCCTCGGGAACATGCACCGCCTCACCCGCGTACAGCTGGTCGACCAGCTCGGCACCGACCGTGAGCTCGGCCATACCGGTCCAGCCGGTGCTCACGGCGAGCTCGGCGCGGTACTCCTCGGCGTCCAGGCCCACGGCCGACGCCTTGACGCGCATGGGGAGGTCCTTGCTCACGAGCACGACCGAAGCGCCCTCGGCGCGGTAGTTGAGCGCCACCGCGAGGATCCGCGAGTCGTTGTCGCCCAGCCGGAAGCCGGCCGGCAGCACCATCGGGTCGGTGTGGTTGAGCTCGACCTTGAGCGTGCCGCCGTCGGAGTTGACGGGCACCGGCGAGTCGAGCCGACCGTGCATGACCCGTAGGTCGTCGAGCAGGCGCAACGCGGCGCGGGCGAAGTAGCCCAGCTCGGGATGGTGCCGCTTGGCCTCGAGCTCCGTGATGACGACGACGGGCAGGACGACGGCATGCTCGGCGAACCGAAGAAGTGCGTTCGGGTCACTCAACAGCACAGATGTGTCGACCACGTACACGCGAGTGCGTACTTCAGCCTCGGTGGAGCTCCAGGGCGCGGTAGCGATATCGGTCACGGTCGTCCTCTCGGCGGGCCGGACTCTCGCCTCGGCCCGACTAGTCATGGGCCGAAAGCGGTGGGGCTGGTGACCAGACCCAAGAGTGCGCGTGAGCGCATTCGAATGCCTCCGTCAGGGCGGCTTCCCCTCCGCCCGTGCTGGCACGGTACGTCGCCGGGGCAAGCGATTCACGGACGCCACGCCGATGTCATCAGCTCGTCATTCGATCCACTCACGTACCCATGGTCCGCAGGGCATCGCTAGTGTGTTTGTTCGTGCCACAACTGCCGCCACATCTTCGGCCCCAGACCACGCCCACCACCGACCCCGCCGCCGTCGTGACGGGCCCGAACTACCGCATCAGCATGCTCACTCCACGTCTCGTACGGTTCGAGTGGTCCCCAATAGGCCAGTTCACCGACGCCGCCACGCAGGTCGTGTGGAACCGGCAGTTCCCCGCCGCCGACTTCACGCTGCACCGCGACGGCGACGCGCTGCAGATCCGTACGCCGTTCATCCAGGTCGACTACGACGGCAAGGAGTTCACGGCCTTCGGGCTGACCGTGCATGCGCTCGGCGTCTCCAACTATCACTCCCTCTGGCGCTACGGCGAGCCCGAGAAGGGTGAGTCGTTCGGCATCCCCAGCAACCTCCACGGCACGGCCCGCACGCTCGACGAAGCCGACGGGCCGGTCCCGCTCGAGCCGGGCCTGTTGTCCATCAACGGCATCACCACCCTCGACGACAGCCGCTCGCTGACGATCGACGACGGCGGCTGGTTCGTCCCACGTCCCGACGACACGATCGACGTGTACGTGTTCGCGTACGGTCGCGACTTCCCCGCCGCCATCAAGGACTTCTACGCGCTCACCGGCCCGCAGCCGCTGCTCCCCCGGTTCGCGCTCGGCAACTGGTGGAGTCGTTACCACCGCTACACCGACACCGAGTACCGGGCGGTCATCACCGCTTTCGAGGAGGCGGGCCTGCCGTTCAGCGTGGGCGTCCTGGACATGGACTGGCACCTCGTCGACATCGACCCGTCGATCGGCAGCGGCTGGACCGGCTACACGTGGAACCCTGACCTCTTCCCCGATCCGCCGGCACTCCTTGCCTGGCTCCACGAGCACGACCTCAAGGTGTCCCTCAACGTGCATCCGGCCGACGGGATCCTGCGCCACGAGGAGGCGTACGAGCGCGTCGCCGAGCACGTCGGCATCGACGCCGCCAGCGGACAGCCCGTCCGGTTCGACCTGGGCAACCCGGCGTTCCGCGAGGCCTACTTCGACCTCGTCCACCACCCGCTGGAGGACGAGGGTGTCGACTTCTGGTGGCTCGACTGGCAGCAGGGCCACTGGTCGACCGTGCGTGGGCTCGACCCGCTGTGGCTGCTCAACCACCTCCACTACCTCGACTCCGGTCGCAACGGGAAGCGCCCCCTGACGTTCTCGCGCTACGCCGGACCTGGCTCTCACCGTTACCCCGTCGGCTTCTCCGGGGACACGGTGATCAGCTGGGACTCGCTGGCGTTCCAGCCGTACTTCACCGCGACCGCGAGCAACATCGGCTACGGCTGGTGGAGCCACGACATCGGCGGCCACATGTTCGGCGTCAAGGACGACGAGCTCGCGACCCGCTGGCTCCAGCTCGGCTGCTTCTCCCCGATCAACCGGCTCCACTCGACGCTCAACCCGTTCAACAGCAAGGAGCCGTGGCGGTTCAACTCCATCGCAGAGGCCGTACAGCGAGACACGCTGCGGCTGCGGCACCGGATGGTCCCCTACCTTCACACGATGAACGAACGCGCCCACAGTCAGGGCCGGCCGCTCGTCGAGCCGTTGTACTGGGGCGAGCCCATCATCGAGGCGCTGTCAGCGAAGACCTCGTTCCGGTTCGGGTCCGAGCTCCTCGTCGCGCCCATCACCAGCCCGGCCGTGGCCGATGTCGGAGTCGGCTCTGTCCAGACCCGGCTGCCCCAGGGCACGTGGATCGACACGTACACAGGGGTCGTGTACGACGGCGGGCGCCAGGTGACACTGCACCGCGCGCTCCACGCGTACCCGGTACTCGCGAAGGCCGGTGGCATCGTGCCGCTCACCGGTCCGGACAACCTGCGCGTCGAGAACCCCGAGGCCCTAGAGATCCGCGTCTACGCCGGAGCGGACGGCTCGTTCACCCTGTACGAGGACGATGACGCGGCGGACCCCAGAGTCGCCCGGACGCCCATCGTCTTCGACTGGGCCGCCGGGAAGGTCTCGATCGGTCCCGCGATCGGTGAGCGGGACGTGATCCCCGCGGTCCGCGACTGGACGGTGACGCTCGTGGGCGCCGCGCAGACGACGGCCGTGGGCCACGAGTCGACGTGGGACCCGACGACCGGCAGCCTGACCGTGGCCCTCGGCCCGGCGCCGGCGGGCGAAGCGGTCACCCTGACGTTCGACGGACCGCTCACGCTGAGCGACAACGACGTGGCGCGCAGGGTGTACGAGATCGTCGACCGCGCCCAGGTGAGGTTTGCGGCCAAGGACGCCGTCGTCGCAGCAGTACAGGACGGCCGAGCGAGCGGCGCGGTCACCCGTGATGTCCTGGAGCTGCAGCTCGACCCCGTGCTGGAGGCGGCCGTGCTCGAGCTCGTACTGGCTCATATCGCGTGAGGCTCTCCCGGCTCGAACGATGGCTGCTGGCGGCGATCGCCATCCAGTCCCTCGTCGGGCTGGTGTGGCTGACCACGTACAGGGGCCTGTTCGACCCTCGCGGCATGCCCTTGGGCAACGACTTCGCCGCATTCTGGTTCGCCGCGCGGATGACGCTCGAACGACCTGCCGTCGACGCGTACGACCTCGTGGCCATGACCCAGTTCCAGCACGGCATCTGGCCGCAGCTGGAAGGCATGTACGCGTGGGTGTACCCGCCGTCGTTCCTCCTGCTCGTCCTCGGTTTCGGGCTGCTGCCCTACGTGGCTGGGTACATCGCGTGGACCGCCACCACACTCGTCGCGTACCTCGCAGGGCTGTGGCAGAACGTCCGCGATCGCACGTCGTGGTGGCTCATCGTGGCGTTCCCCGGCCTGTGGCTCGGGCTGGGGCAAGGGCAGAACCAGTTCCTCACCGCCGCCCTCGGTGCGCTCGGGCTCGGGCTGCTGCGCAAGCATCCCGTCTGGGCCGGCGTCTGCATCGGGCTGCTGGCCATCAAGCCGCACCTCGCGCTCCTGTTCCCCATCGCTCTGCTCGCCGCCCGCGCCTGGCGCACGATCGTGGCCGCGGCGGTCACCGCGGTCACCGTCACCCTCGTGCCGGCCGCGATCCTCGGCTGGGGCACCTTGACGGCCTGGACCCAGTCGATGGCGTGGGTGTCGACGGCGATCGCGCAGAAGCACTTGCCGGTCTGGATGTTCCCCGCCCCGTACCCCTGGCTGATGTCCCTCGGCGTGCCGAGCCTGCTCGCCTGGATCGTCCAAGGGACGATCTCCGTGGTCGCCGCGGTTGTCGTGTACCGGCTCTGGCGGCCGACGGCGGGCCGGTTGGGCGAGACCTCGCTCGCGCTCCCCGGATCAGCGCTGGTGCTCGCGACGTTCCTGGCGACGCCGTACTACGCGATGTACGACCTGACGTGGCTCGCGTTGCCGCTGTGCTGGTTGGTGGCGACCGGGATGGATCGCGGCTGGAGGCCCTGGGAACAGCCTCTGCTCGTGCTGCTGTTCCTGCTGCCGTACGCGAGCGTGGTCGCCCTCGTCATCGACGTCCAGCTGGCACCGTTCGTCCTCGCGGCGCTCCTCTGGCGCGTCTGGCAGCGCTCTGTCAGCGACCGAAACGACGCTCTCGCTGACCGTACGACCGCAGCGCTCTGAGGAAGTCGACGCGGCGGAAGTCGGGCCACAGCGCCTCGCAGAAGTAGTACTCGGAGTGGACCGACTGCCACATGAGGAACCCCGACAGCCGCTGCTCTCCGGAGGTCCGGATGATGAGGTCGGGATCGGGCTGCCCGGCCGTGTACAGATGATCCGCAATCTGCTCGATCTCGAGGGTCTGGGCGACGTCGGCCAATGTCGAGCCGTTCTCCGACTCCTCGGCGAGCAGCGATCGCAGGGCGTCACGGATCTCGTGGCGGCCGCCGTACGAGACGGCGATGTTCACGATCATCCCCGTGTTCGCCTCGGTGCGGGCGCACGCCGTGCGGATCCGGTCCGCGATCTCGTCTGGGAGCAGGTCGAGCGCTCCGACTGTACGGATCTGCCAGCGCCCCGCCTCCGACAGCTGCTCGACGAGGGTGGCGATGACATCGAGGAGGGGCTGGAACTCCTCGTCGACGGCGCGACTGAGGTTCTCGGTGGACAGCACCCACAGCGTGACGTAGCCGAGGCCGACCTCGTCGCACCAGTTGACGAACTCCTTGAGCTTGGCGGCACCGGCCCGGTAGCCCGCGACGAGAGTCTTCCCCGGCGCATTGAGCCGCGCCCAGCGTCTGTTGCCGTCGGCGAGGACCGCGACGTGCTTCGGTAGACGGCCTTTGTCGAGCTCCGCGATGAGCCGCTGCTCGTACGTGCTGTAGAGAAGCCCGGCAGGGTGCAACCGGTCCAGCCAATCGCGAAAGCCTTCCCGTTGAGCCACGGGAACACGATAGGCCCCTACCCCTCGCAGGGTCGCGAGGGCGAGGCGTGGTGTGATAAACCTACGGCACCGTAACTTAGAGTGAGGAGTGGCTTTGAGAAGGCCGGCCATGACACCCACGACACCTGCAGACCACCCGGTCTCCCCCGTCGACAAGGCTGCGCTAGACGTCGCCGGTGAGGTCAAACCGAAGCTGCGCGGCTGGCTCCACGCCAGCGCCGTACCGCTCTCGCTCGTCGGCGGCATCCTGCTCATCGTGTACGCGACGTCGACGCTGGGACGCGTCGGCGGTGCCGTGTACCTGGCAGCCTCGCTCCTGCTGTTCGGCACCAGCGCCACGTACCACCGGTTCGGCTGGGGCAGGCGGGGCGCCGCGATCCTGCGCCGGATGGACCACTCGAACATCTACCTGTTCATCGCCGCCACGTACACGCCACTGGCGCTGCTGCTGCTCACCGGTACGTCGCGGGTCCTTCTGCTGACCCTGATCTGGGCAGAGGCGATCCTCGGCGTGGTGTTCCGGATCGTGTGGCTCGGCGCGCCCAGGTGGCTGTACACGGTCCTCTACATCGGGATGGGGTGGGCCGCCGTGGCGTGGATCGTCCCGCTCTGGTCGGCCGGTGGCACGCTGGTCATCGGCCTCATCGGGGCCGGCGGCCTGATCTACACCGCAGGCGCGGTCGTCTACGCGCTCAAACGCCCCAACCCGTCACCCACGTGGTTCGGGTTCCACGAGATCTTCCACACCTGTACGGTGCTCGCCGCCGGCTGCCACTACGCCGCGATCGCGCTGATCACCTTCCGTTGAGTGCGGCCAACCGGGTGAGGATCCATCCGGATCTGGCGAGTTGAGAGAGTCGTCTCAGGCTGACGTCCGGACAGGCAATGGGGGCGGGTGTGGCGGTTCGTACGGTGTGTCGCCTTAGTTTGATGGCCCATTGCCTGTCCGGGGCACGTGCTCGGTCGCTGGCGGATCGTGTGGCGCGAGGTCGTTGTGTGGGGACATGGCAGAAGGGGGCGGGGCTCGTCGACTTGGACGCGTTCCTCGCGTGGCGTGGCGGCGGCCCGTTCCCTGAGCGCCATCGAGCGGTGTGTGGCTCAGCCTGAGAATCGCCATTTTCGCTGCCGAGGTGAGCAGAGCGGCGCGAATTCCTGCCCGACAGGCGCTTTGGGCAGCGAAAACAGCGATCGCTCGTTCATTGCCCGACTCTCGCGGCCGGTCATCGCGTCTTGGGCGCCACCAGGACAAGGACCGGATCTAGCCGCGAGGTGCACGTTCCCGCGGGAACGTCCTGAACTGACGCGAGGTGCGCGGCCATCCTGCCTACGCCAGGGTGTTGGGCGACCAGCCTGCGGTGAGTATCGGGGCCCGGGCGATCCGCTTATGGTCCGTGATGGTGATGCACATCCGCCGAAACGCCCTCAGGACAGGGCCAACCCGGCCAACCCCACCACGGCCATCAGGACGCCGACGGCGAACCTGGCCGGCGGTCGGTATCCCTCGAGCCATCGGGCGGACGGGATGGCGATGAGGGGGGCCAGCGCCGCGATGGCCTGGGCCACACCCGGCTGCAGGTACTGCAGCGCCCAGACCATCGACGTCACGCCCAGGATGGGGCCGAACAGCGCGTTCACGCCCACCCAGAACCACGGCCGGTCGGGGAGCCCACGGCCCAGGCGGGCGTCCGGCGTGGTCCAGACGGAGCCCCGCTCGGCGCCACGCGCCGCAGGGGTGAGGGAGGCCCGCGCCCACTCGCTGCGGCGGGCCAGAAGCATGGCCACGGCCAGCAGTGCGAGGGCAACGAGGACCCCGCCGACCAGCCGGTCGAACGCCGCCGAGATGACGAACTCGAAGCTGCGGCTCACCTTGACGCCACCTCCGCGAGCATTCACCGCCTGCTGGGTGGCGAGCAGTGCCTTGCGGCTGAGGACCCCGCTGAACGCCTGGGCCAGGGCGGCGAGGAGGACGAACAGCAGCCCGAGCCCAAGGCGCGGGTGCCGTTCCACACCTCGTACGTACGGGAGCAGGCCGATGACCACTCCCGCCAGCAGGATCAGGCTGAACGCGACCTTCGGGAGAGATATGGCGTCCGCGAACCACACCCACGCCAGCACGCCGGCGCCCACCGCCGCCGTGGTCTCGACGACCAGCGACGCCAGCGGTGCCCCGAGCAGTGGCAGCGCCCGGAACATGGCGAAGCCCCCGAGCCCGAAACCGACCGCGCCCGCCAGCGCGAACGCGGAGGCTTGGTCCCCGATCCCCCGGCCGAGCGTGAAGGCGAGCAATCCGATCACCGCGAGGGCGACCACCAGTCGCCACACGTTGGCGCGCGCGAAGCCCAGCAGCCGGATCGACCGTCGCGCGCAGGCGGGGGTCACCCCGTAGCACAGGGCGGCGACGAGGGCCGCCACCACCCCGACAGGGATCATCCCTGGACGCCCGCGTTGCGCAGGGCCCCGATCACCTCCCCCACGTTGGCGGGGGTGACGCTGCCGAGCGCCCTGGCGTCTGCGAGCAGGGCTGGCGGCGTGCTGCACATGCCGATGCAGTTCGCCCACTCCAGCGTGAACATGCCGTCGGGGGTCGTGCCGCCGAACGGAATCCCGAGCTCGGCCTCGAGCGCGGCCGCGACGTCGTGCGTCCCGGCCATCATGCAGCTCAGCGTGCGGCACAGCCGGATCACGTGGCGTCCGCGCATCTCCACTCCGAGGAAGGAGTAGAAGGTCACGACGCCCTGCACCTCCGACGGCGCGGCCCCGAGCCGGTCGGCGACCACCTGCATGGCCAGGTCGCTGATCTCACCGTGCTCATCGAGGAGGTCCTGCAGGATCGGCAGCAGCGCGCCGCGCTTGGCGCCGTGGCGCAACACGAGGGCATCGATCGCGGCAACCACGTCTTCGCCTTCCTCCAGGAAGGTGGCGGGCAACTCCTGCAACATGGCCGTCATCCCCTCTCGTCGGTGGGCACGAACGTCCCACGGGCCGTGTAGCCGGTGTGGAGCAGGTGGTGACTTGTCGCACCGCCGGGTCCGTCGGTCAGCAGCTCGGCGTAGAGGCGCTGTACGGCCGGGTTCTCGTGGCTCTTCCGGGCGTGCCCGGCCTTGCCGTACGCGGCGTCCTCGGCGTAGATCGCCCGGGCGCGGGCCTTCCGGATCTCGACACTCGTCGGGATCGGCTGCCCGCCGCCGCCAAGGCAACCTCCTGGGCAGGCCATGAACTCGATGAAGTGACAGCTGGCGAAGCGCCCTCCCGCACGGATGTCCTCGACCACGCGGCGGGCGGTGGCCGTGCCGTGAGCGACTGCCACGCGAAGGGTGACTCCACGCAGCCAGTCCCAGTTGGGGACCAGGTGGGCGATCAAGGGTGGGACAGGACCCACGGTGTCCGGGATCGTGAGCTCGACGAGCCGGACGTCGTCGAACCCGCGGACCGGGATGATGTCGGCGTGGGCGTACAGGTCCTCGACGGGCTCGCCCGTCACGAGCTCGAGGATCGTGCGAAGAGCCGCCTCCATGACTCCGCCTGTGGCGCCGAAGATGACGCCGGAGCCGGTCGCCGTACCGAACGGGTCGTCGAAGTCGCTCTTGGGCTCGGACGGAAGGTCGATGCCCTGCTGGCGCAACATCTTCGCCAGCTCGCGGGCGGTGAGCACGAAGTCGACGTCGGCGAAGCCACTGTCGGTCATCTCGGGGCGGGCCGCCTCGAACTTCTTCGCGACGCATGGCATCAGCGCCACCGAGACGACCTCGGTGGGATCGAGGCTGTTGTGCTCGGCGTACCAGGTCTTGATCAAGGTCCCGAACATCTGCTGCGGGCTCTTGCAGGTGGATAGGTGGGGCAGGTAGTCCGGGAACGCGTGCTCGAGGAACTTGACCCAGCCGGGGCTGCAGGAGGTGAACATCGGCAGGGAGACGTCCGAGTCGCCTAGCACGAGGGCGCGGTACAGCCGCCCGATGAGCTCGGCACCTTCCTCGATGATCGTCAGGTCTGCGGTGAACGTCGTGTCGAACACCTTGTCGAAGCCGAGCTCGCGCAGCGCGGTGTTGAGCTGCCAGGTCACCGGGGTGCCCGGGGCCAGCCCGAACTCCTCGCCGAGGGCGGCACGGGGCGCGGGCGCGGTCTGGATCACGACGTGCTTGCGCGGGTCCTCGAGCGCGGCCCGGACATCGTCGGTGACGTCGACCGCCGTGAGCGCCCCGGTGGGGCACCGGTTCACGCACTGGCCGCAGTTGATGCAGAACTCCGACGACAGTGGAAGGTCGGCGAAGGTCGTCACGCGGACCCCGGCGCCCCGGCCGGCCACGCCGAGTGCCCGGATGTCCTGCAGCTCGGCGCAGGTACGGACGCAGCGCATGCACAGGATGCACTTGTCGGGGTCGAACACGATCGACGGACCGCTGGCGTCGCGGACGAACACCGGCTCGGTCCGCTGGCCGAAGCGGTATCTGTCGACGCCGTACTCGGCCGCGAGGTCCTGCAGCTCGCAGGTGCCGTTGCGGGCGCATGTCCGGCAGTCGCCGTAGTGCTCGCTGAGCAACAGGTTGATGATGTCGCGGCGGGCGGCAGCGACCCGTGGGCTGTGCGTGTTGACCTCGAGCGCCTGTGTGATCGGGAACACGCAGCTGGGCTGCAGGTTCTTCTGGCCGGCGACCTCGACGACGCAGACCCGGCACACGCCGACATCGGGCAGGTCGGGGTGGTGGCACAGCGTGGGTATCCGAACGCCACAGGCGCGGGCCGCCTCCAGGATGGTCGTGCCGCTCTCGACCTCGACCTCACGGCCGTTGATGGTGGCCCAGACGGTGGCCCCGACCGTGGCGGGGCCCTTGGTCGGCGAAGGGATGCTAGTGGTCATGGTGACTCCCGTCAGACGGGGACTCGGTCGATGATCTCGGAACCGAACCGGTCCACGAGCGAGAGGAAGAAGTTGGGGCTGGTCTGGCCCAGCCCGCACTTGGAGGCGTCCTGCATGCTCCGCCCCAGCTGCTGCAGCCCGCCGAGTCGTTCGGCTGTGCACTCGCCGCGCTTCAGCGACCGGACCCCCTCGAGGAGCACCGGATTGCCGAGCCTGCAGGGCGTGCACTGCCCGCACGACTCGTCGACGAAGAACTCCAGGAAGTTCTCGGCGACGTCGAGCAGATCGCGATCCGGGCCCAGCACGATGATCGCTCCCCCGGTGCTGACCTCCTCGTAGCTGATCGTCCGGGTGAAGTCCTCAGCCGGTACGCAGACGCCGCTCGCCCCACCGGCGACCACGGCGTGGGCGCCCTCGCCACCAGACGCCTCGAGCAGCTCGTTGATGGTGACCCCGAAGGGGAACTCGTAGACCCCCGGACGAGTGACGTCGCCTGAGATGCTCAGCAGCTTCGGACCCGTGGACCCCGGCGTCCCGATCCCGACGAACCAGGCGGCCCCGCGCGCCATGATCGCCGGCACCCACGCGAAAGTCTCCACGTTGTTCACGATCGTTGGCGCCTGGTCCAGACCCCGGACGACCGGGTAGGGGAACCGGTTGCGGGGTTCACCGCGACGGCCTTCAAGGCTCTCGAGGAGGGCCGTCTCCTCGCCACACACGTAGGCCCCAGACCCGAGTCGGATGTCGATGTCGAAGTCGAACCCCGGGGTGTCGAGGATGTCGGAACCGAGCAGACCTGCCGCCCGGCGGCGGGCCAGACAGTCCTCGAGTCCCTCCCGCAGGTACACGTACTCGCCCCGCAGGTAGACGACGCCTCTGGTGGCCCCGATGGCCCAGGCACCGATGGTCATGCCCTCGAAGACGAGGTCGGGCACCACGGTCAACAACGCGCGGTCCTTGAAGGTGCCCGGCTCCCCCTCGTCCGCGTTGCACACGATGTAGCGACGGCCATCCGGGGCGGGCGCCTCGGACGCCAGCCTCCACTTGAGCCCGGTGCGGAAGCCAGCTCCCCCACGCCCCCGGATCCCCGAGCGGGACACCTCCGCGACGACCTCGGCAGGGGTCTGTCCGAGGGCCGCGCGCAGCCCAGTGTCGGGGTGGACGGTTGCCAGTGTGAGTGGCGTCCGGACGATCATCGGGACTCCTCCCGCGCGACGCCCCGCGGCTCGGCGTTGAGCCGCGTGCGAGGCTTTGCTCTCCCTCCAGCATGTCACCAGGGCGAGGCGGGCGTGGACCCGGCACGGAATTAGTCCGGAAAGCAAGGAGTTCCGCCGCTACTGGTCCTTCCTGTGAGCCATGTGGCCCTCTCAGGTCAAAGCGGCCGTTGCATCAGAGCGCTGACGGCTCTCCAGGCCTGGCTCTCCCGGCCGGAGGTCGGCGCGGCCCAACCCGCGCGGCCACCCTCGCGGTCGTGCTCGGCGAGCATCTCGGCCCACAGCGGCTCGATCAGGTGGTAGGTCACCCAGCGCTCAAGGTCGTGGTAGCAGTCGAAGCCGCGCGGCGTGAGCGTGTGGCATCCCTCGAGCGACCCCGGCGCCACCAACCCGCCCGCGACCAGCACGGACGCCGTCCCCCGCAGGACCGCGGCCCCCACTCCACCGCTCGACGCGAGCGGCGGCACGCACAGACGTCCGGAGTAGGCCTGCCAGAACGCGTCGTAGGCGAGCCCACCCATTGAGCCGAGGTGAAGCCTGCGGGCCACGGGCAGTCGGCCCTCCTCGACAGCGGCGATGTAGGTCTCCACGCCGAAGTGGTTGACGAGGAAGTCGCGGCCGAAGAACGAGGACGCCCCGGCGCCCAGTCCGAGGAAGCGACGGCGGGTGATCGAGGTGTAGCTGGGCGAGCCGGGGCGGTTGAACGTCCACACCGACCGCCGCTCGTACCCGTGCTG
This sequence comes from Propionibacteriales bacterium, assembly GCA_038317635.1. Lineage (GTDB taxonomy): Bacteria > Actinomycetota > Actinomycetes > Propionibacteriales > Propionibacteriaceae > Fen-668. The sequence goes on along the minus strand of JBBQBP010000031.1, from coordinate 10,879 downwards.
CTCGGCCAGCCGCGTCGCTTCAGCCAGGACCTCGTGCTCGCGGCGCCGATCGTCCCCGGCCGGGCCGAACACGGTGAAGCCGAACCGCATGAGGGGGTAGGTGGAAACCTGGTCGACCCCGAGATCGAAGCACCGCACCAGGTCACTCAGGAACGTACCCGCGTGCACATCGTCGTACTCGACGTCCAGGATCAGGTCGGCATCCACCAGATCGAACCGTCCGACGGCATGCTCCACCGCGGCCCGAGCGTCGCGGGCAGTGTGCGGCCGCCGCAGGTGGCGCAGGACCTCATCGGAGAACGACTGCACGCCAACGCTCACAGCCGTGAACCCGATGCGTCGCAGCTCGTCGAGACGCGCGGGTGTCGCGTGGGTCGGCAACACTTCGATGGCACTCTCACCGGTCACCGGGAGCACCTCGACGACGCGACGCAACAGATCGGGGAAGAGCGTCGGCGTGCCACCACCGACATACAGCGAGGTGAAGCCCGCGGAGCCGGCCATTCCGGCATCCACGTACCGGCGCGCCTCGGTCAACAGCGCGTCGAAGTAGCGCTCCGGTTGGCCCGGCCGGGGAACCACCTTGTTGTACGGGCAGAAGGGGCACACCCGTGAGCAGAACGGGATGTGGACATAGACCCCGACCGGCCCGTCCGCCAGCTGAACCACCCGCTCTGGCTGCTCCCCACCTCGCACCCCATCGCCGGGCTGGGAGCGACCCGGTCGCTCACCGGTATCACCCATGCCTCATCCTTCCACGGCACCCTTGCCGGATGGTGCCACCGGCAGCACCGTCGGGGGGACGTGTCGCTAGCCTTGGACGAGCCCGTCCTCAGGAGCCTCCGTGAATCCGCTTGCCAGCACGTTCATCACCGCGGCTTTGGTCTTCTACTCCGTCGGGGTGTGGGGCGAGCGCCTGGTCGGCCGCCTCAAGTGGTGGAACTTCGTGTTCTTCGTCCTCGGCCTCACCTGCGACACGGTGGGGACCGGCATGATGCTCGACTTCGTCGGCGGCATGAGCTTCGACGTACACGGCATCTCCGGGCTCATCGCCATCCTGCTCATGCTCGTTCATGCCGTCTGGGCGCTCGTGGTCCTCCTCACGAAGGACGAGGTCGCCCGCAGGAAGTTCCACCGGTTCTCCGTGTTCGTGTGGGTCGTCTGGTTGATTCCCTACTTCAGTCCCCTGGTCTTCGCCATGGCGCGCTGAACGCTGACGTCCTGTTCTCCTGCAGAGAACGAGGAGGACCGGCTCGGGCCTGTCAGCAGGCTGAAAGGGTGTGGCACGCTTGCCTCATGAGGATGCCCCGCGCGCTGGCCGAGCTGCCCACTCTCGCGCGGTTCACCGTCATAGGTACGTTGCTCGCCGGTGCTATTGGCTGCCTGGCGGGGCTGGTCATCGGTCTGTTCGTGTACGCGCCGACGGCCTGGGCCGCAACTTTCGAGGTGGGAGTTCCCGCGGCGATGCTCGGAGCCGTCCTCGGCTTGGCGGTCGGCGCTGTGGTGCTCGTGTCGAGTCGGGGGCGCTAGACCTTCAGCGGTCGGGCGACATCAAGCTGCCCGTTGTCGATGAGCCAGCGCACTGCTTCCAGGATGGCGTCCTCGGGCTCGTACCGCGGCGTGTAGCCGAGGAGGTCGCGGGCCTTGTCGATGCTGCAGTACTGGTCGCGGTACAGGTGCTCCCAGCTCAGGTTGTACGCGTCTGGGCTGGTGATGCGGCTGAACTCCTCCCAGGTGACGGTCGCCAGATTGGCGGTCTGGCCGAACCAGGAGGCGGCGATCTGGGCGTAGCCGCGCACGTTCAGCGCGGAGTGTGCGACGACGGTGAAGTCCTGCCCGGCAGCGGCGTCACGGTGGGTGAGGGCGAGCTCGAAGGCTTGGGCGACGTCGTCGGCATGGACGTGATGCATGAACTCGCCGCCGAGCCCCGGAACCGCGATGGGCTCTCCCGCGGAGAGCTTGCGCCACACGCTGGTCTCGATGTTGCCGAGCGGACCGATGGGGTGCCACCCTGGGCCCGAGATGTGTCCCGGGTGCAGGGAGGTGGTGACTAGGCCACCGGCAGCGGTCTCCTCCTTCAGCATGCGAGCGGTGGCAGCCTTCTGGATGCCGTACTCGCCGACGGGTGGAGTGCCGGAGTCCTCGGTGATCGGCAGCTTCCAGCTGGGGCCGTACCGCCACATCGAGCCGCAGTAGAGCAGGTGCCCGGTGTTCCCGCGAAGCCGCTCGACCAGCGCCTTCTCAGACTCCAGGGTGAAGCTGATCAGATCGATGACCACGTCGGCCCCCAGTTCCGCGACCCGCTCGGGGAAGGTGCCCTCAGCGTCCTCGGCGGCCCGGTCGGCGCTGATCTGCCGCACCTCCTGCCAGGCGGGATCGGCGACATAGCTGCTCCGCCGGCCACGGCTGATCGTCATCACCTCATGACCGGCACGGACCAGCCGGGGGATCAGAAACGTACCGATGTGGCCGCTACCACCGATGACGACGATTCGCATGTCGTCAGGATAGGCCGGACGCTCGCACCTGTGAGATCCGGACCGGCACCTCCGCATGGCCCGGGGGCACATTCGCTCGAGACACTGCGGCGTCTTGCCTACAGGCGCTGCTCGCCGTCCACGTACATCCAGCGACGGCCACGCCGCTCGAACCGGGACCGCTCGCGCATCCTGCCGCGGCGGCCGCCGTGTCGATGGTGGGCTACGAACTCCACGATCCCGTCCTGGTCGCGCTCGGAACCGTCGACGACGTCGAGGATCTCCAGGCCGATCCACACCGTGTCGTCGAGAGCGACACGCTCCGGACGCGTCCGGGGATGCCACGTGCGCCAGAGGTAGTCGCCCAGCCCCAGCACGAACGCCGAGTACCGCGACCGCATCAGCGCCTCAGCTGTGGGTGCCTCCGCATGCCCGGAGTGGAAGGGCTCGCAGCACTCGGCGTACGGTCCGCCCCCGCATGGGCACACGCGCTGCTCGGTCACCGCACCATCCTTCCATCCGCACGACGCTGCCCCGTGTCGTGGGAGCGCGGCGAGAGAGGCGGACCGAACGGGCCCTCGTGCGGACCAGACGAGGGCTGTGCCGGCGCGACTACGCTACGTGAGTACTGATGAACGAGAGCGGGCACCTCCCATGCGCTACGAGTTCCAGAAGAAGCGGTCCACAGCAGGCGCCGTAGTGGTCGCCGTCGCGACAGCCCTGATGGTGGCTGGGTGCGCAGGTGCTGCACCAGTCGCCGAGACTCCCCCCGACACCAGCGCTCCGAGTTCCGCAAGCGTGGCGCCGGCATCCATCCCACCATCGCCGGTCGAGACGTTGGCCGCTGCGGTGGTCGGGGGCACGCCCAGGCCACTGACCCTTGTGCCTTCCACGAAGAAGTCCACCGTCGCGCCCAAGCCAGCGACCACCGCGCCGCCCGTGGCATGGGCAGCCTGCTCCGTGACGCTCGGGGGCGTGGCGGTTCACGTGTCAGCGCACCAGCGCACCGTGACGGTCGTGAAGGGCAAAGGCGGGTCGTACGCCACCCTGTCGTTCTGGACGCGCACCAACAGCGCCTGCGGTTTCGGCAACGTGTTCACCGACACTGGGGCTCGGGTCGGGGCCAACGGCATCTCCAACGGCGCCACCCGCACCCAGGGAACGAGCACCACTCCGAGCGGCACCTACACGATGACCGAGGCGTTCGGGCTGAAGGCTTCACCCGGCTCGGCCCTGACGTACCGGCACGTCGTCGCCGGTGACTACTGGGTCGAGGACAACAACTCGGCCTACTACAACAGCTACCGCAACGTGGCCTAGGGCGGCTTCGACGCGTCCTTGCCGTTGTCAGACCCCAACGGGTCCGAACTTCTGACGAACTATCCGACCCAGTACGCGTACTCGATCGTGGTGAACTTCAACCGGGCGCCGGACACGAAGACGCCCTACCGAGGCGCTGGCATCTTCGTCCACGTCCGTACCGGGGCGACCGCAGGGTGCATCTCGACCTCCTCGGCCAACGTCGCCACGATGCTGCGCACCATGCGACCGGGCGACACGATCACCATTTCCGCCTAACCCCCACGAGCCCTATCGAGCAGAAAGTTGAATATTCCATATTCGTGGCTGATTTTGGTGCCTCCCGGCGCGGCGTCCCCACAAGCGGTTCAATCCGTACTATTTTTCGCGATCGCCCTGTGATCCTTGCCACAGCCGTATACTCCACGCCAGAGGATACGAGCAGTTGCTCCGCATTAACGAGGACGCTTCAACGACGGGCGTACACACGAGATGCGGATCGACTGTGATCTTGGGGGATCACAATGGCGCACTCGACATTTTCGCAACGTGTTCGGCGTACCACAGCGCTGCTTCTGGCACCGGTTCTGGTGGCCTCAGCTCTCGCGCTGACCATCGCGGTCAGGCCGGCCTATGCCGCCGACAACAAGATCACCGCTGAAAATACCCTCCCGGGGAGTCCTGCGTCCGAGTGGGACGTCGTGGGAGCCGGTGACCTCACCCTGCAGGGTTTCGCCACCCAGCTGAGCGTGGCGCCCGGTGAGACGGTCGACTTCAAGATCGACGACACCACCGTCACCGAGACCACGGCCCCGGCAGGCTACCGGGTCGACATCTACCGCCTCGGCTACTACGGCGGCGATGGCGCACGGTTCGTCGGCAGCATCGACCCAGCGAGCATCACGCAACCGGTTCAACCGGACTGCATCCTCACGGAGCCTGACGCCGCTCGGCTCCTCGACTGCGGCAACTGGGCTGTGACGGCCTCTTGGCAGGTGCCGAGCGGGGCCGTCTCCGGGATCTACATCGCCAGACCGACCCGCACTGCCGACTCCACGAAGGCAAGCCACATAGTCTTCGTCGTCCGTGACGACACTGGCGGCTCCGACATCCTCGTGCAGACCTCCGACACCACCTGGCAGGCGTACAACCCGTACGGTGGCTACAACGCGTACACGGGCAGCGACGGCAGCTTGGACAGCAACGCCTGGAAGGTGAGCTACAACCGGCCCTTCACGACCCGTGGTGGCGAACTCGAGAATTGGCTGTTCAATTCCGAGTATCCGATGTTGCTCTGGCTCGAGCGCAACGGATACGACGTGAGCTACACCACTCACATCGATACGGGGCTCCATCCGGAAAGACTGCTCGACCACAAGGTGTTCATGTCGTCGGGACACGATGAGTACTGGTCGCAGGCCCAGCGCGACTCGGTGGAGAACGCGCGGGACCACGGCGTCAACATCGCCTTCTTCAGCGGCAACGATGTGTATTGGCGCATCCGTTACGAGGACTCCGCCTTCGGGTCGAGCGGCGACCAGCGCACGATGGTCGTGTACAAGGAGGGCAGCCTCGCTCCGAGTGGGCAGGCCGAGCATCGCCGGTGCTATCTGAACTTCGCGTGTGACCCGACCGGCGCATGGACGGGCCTGTGGCGGGAGTCCACGGATGACGGGCTGACCTCCGTCATCGGCCACCCTGAGAACGCTTTGACCGGGCAGATCAGCTGGCGCGACAGCACCTCCGACATCACAGTTCCCAGCGACTATGCATCACTGCGGTTCTGGCGCAACACCGACGTCGCCACCTTGACCGGCGACGAATCGGTCAGGCTCGCCTCGGGCACACTCGGTTACGAGTGGAGCCCGCAGTACGAGCAGTACATGGGCTGGTACCCGGCGGGCCGGGTGTTGCTGTCCTCGACCAACGCAGGCTCCTCCTTCGCCGGCGTGGATCAGCACCATCTCAGCCTGTACCGGGCAGCCAGCGGGGCGCTCGTCTTCGGCGCCGGCACGGTGCAGTGGGCATGGGGGCTGGACAGCTTCCATGACCGCAGCAGCACCCAGACCAACAGCAGCGCCGACCCCACCATGCAGCAGGCCACCGTCAATCTGCTCGCCGACATGGGGGCACAGCCGACCACCCTGCAGACCGGCCTCGTGGCAGCAGACAAGTCCACCGACACCACGGCGCCCACGGTCTCGATCACAGTCCCTGCGGACGTCGCCTCTGTGCCGGCCGGCCCGGTGACGGTGACTGGCACGGCCAACGACACCGACGGCGCCGTCGGCGTCGTCGAGGTCTCCACCGACGGTGACGTCTGGCGTCCGGCCGACGGCCACGACACCTGGAGCTACACCTTCATCGCCACCGAGGGAACCACGACCATCCACGTACGAGCCGCGGACGACAGCGCCAACCTCGGCGCCGAGGTGACACGCTCGATCACAGTCACGCCTCGGGTCTGCGACCAGAGCAGTCCCTGCTCGATCTTCACCGACAGGCCCATCTATCTCGAGGACCCCGACAACAGCTCCACCGAGGTGGGGGTGAAGTTCCGCTCCAGCACCGCCGGGTACATCACTGGTGTCCGGTTCTACAAGACGGCCGGCAACACCGGGACCCACGTCGGGTCGCTATGGTCCGCCGACGGCACAAACCTCGCCAGCGCGGTGTTCACCGGCGAAGGCAGCACCGGGTGGCAGGAAGTCACCCTGAGCGCACCGGTCGCCATCGCGGCCGACACCACCTATGTCGCCTCGTACCACGCGCCGAACGGTCACTATGCGGTCGGCAACGGGTTCACCTACGCCTCTGTCGACAACCCGCCCCTGAGCGCGCTGCAGGACGACGAGAACGGACCCAACGGACCGAACGGCCTCTACAAGGTGAGCGTTTCCCCGACCTTCCCGACTGAGCCGTACGGCTCGTCGAACTACCTGGTCGATGTGCTGTTCGCCACGGTGGTCGGCGCCGACACGACCGCGCCCACGGTCGTGAGCACGGTTCCCGTTGCCGACGCCGCAGCCATTCGGACCACCTTCGACCCGACCGCCACGTTCAGCGAGGCGATGGGCGCCGGGAGCATCTCCGCGTCCACGGCCATCCTGAAGGACTCCCAGAACTCGGTCGTACCGGCCACAGTGACCTACAGCGAAGCGACTCGCGCACTGACGATCTCCCCCGACTCGACGCTGGAGAACCAGACGACCTACACGGTGACGATCGTCGGCGGTGAGAGCGGGGTGGCCGACCTTGCCGGCAACCCTCTGGCATCCGACTACGCGTGGTCCTTCACGACGGCGGTTGCCCAGGCCCCCCGCCCCGACCCGAACGAGGGCCCGGGCGGCCCGGTGCTGGTGGCCACCGGCACCGGCACGTACGACTCGTACCTGAAGGAGATCCTTCGCGCCGAGGGCCTCAACCTCTTCACAGCTGGCACCACCGCTGCGCTCACCGCGTCGGGGCTGGCGGCTTACGCGACGGTCGTGCTGGGTGAGACCACTCTGACCACCGACCAGGTGACCGCGCTGAGCGACTGGGTGAGCGCCGGTGGCAACCTGATCGCGATCCGACCAGACGGCCAGCTGGCAGGCCTGCTCGGCTTGGCCGGGCCCACAGGCACCCTGTCGGAGGGCTACCTCAAGGTTGACACCAGCACCGCGCCGGGCGAGGGGATCGTCAGCGAGACGATGCAGTTCCACGGGACGGCGGACCTGTACACCGCACAGGTCGGCACCCAGGTGGTCGCTGAGCTCTACAGCGACGCCACCACCGCCACCGGCCACCCGGCGGTCACCCTCCGCGGCGTCGGTGCCGCGGGCGGTTCGGCGGCCGCGTTCACCTACGACCTGGCAGGTTCGGTGGTCATGACCAGACAGGGCAACCCAGCCTGGATCAACCAGAACCGCGACGCGCAGGACGGTCCGACCCGCAGCGACGACCTGTACTACGGCGATGCGGCCGGCGACCCGCAGCCCGACTACATCGACCTGACCAAGGTCGACATCCCTCAGGCCGACGAACAGCAACGTCTGCTCGCCAACGTCCTGACCATGAGCACCCGCGACTCGCTCCCGGTTCCCCGGTTCTGGTATCTCCCCCGAGGCGAGCAGGCCGCGATCGTGATGACGGCCGACAACCACGACACCGGCTCCAGCGCCACCGCCGCCGTTCGACTGGACCAGGAGATCGCCGCCAGCCCCATCGGGTGTGCGGTCGACGATTGGGAGTGCATCCGCTCCACGACCTACCTCTACCCCCTCAACGCCCTGACCAGTGCGCAGGCGAAGGCCTATGAGGACCAAGGGTTCGAGATCGCGCTGCATACCGACACCGGCTGCGCAAACTCGACCGCCGAGCAGTACGCGGACCAGCTCTCCACCCAACTCGCGGCCCTGACGAGCAACTACCCGAGCCTCCAGCCGCCAGCAACCATCCGGAACCACTGCATCTCCTGGAGCGACTACACGACGATGCCGCAGGAGCAGGCCCAGGTGGGGATCCGCCTGGACACCGACTACTACTACTGGCCGGGAAGCTGGGTGGCCGACCGGCCAGGCCTGTTCACCGGATCCGGCTTCGCGCAGCGCTTCTCCACCAGTGATGGCCAGCTGATCGACGTGTACCAGGCCACCACCCAGATGAGCGACGAGGCGCTCCAGACATACCCGGACACGGCCATCGCCCTGATGGATGCCGCGATCACCAAGGGCTACTACGGCACGTTCGTGGCCAACATCCACAGTGACGGCAGCAGCGAAGCGATCAACGCACAGATCGTCGCCGCCGCCAAGGCACGGAATGTTCCGATGATCTCGGCCAAGCAGCTGCTCACCTGGACCGACGGCCGTAACGCGTCCTCCTTCGACAACGTCGCCATGGCCGGGAACCACCTCACCTTCAGCATCACCGAGGGAACCGGAGCGAACGGTCTGGAGGCCATGTTGCCGGTCCAGGGCGGCACTGGGACGCTGCAGTCGCTCACCCTCGACGGCACCCCGGTGACCACCGCGAACCGGACGGTCAAGGGCGTGGAGTACAAGGTGTTCACGGCCGGTACCGGTAGTTACACCGCCACGTACGGCGCCGACACCACGGGCCCGGTGATCACCAACGTGGTTGCTGCAGCCAACACGGACGGCACGGTGGGCATCACCTGGACCACCGACGAGTCGAGCACCTCGCGGGTCGACTACGGTACGGCCCCCGACCAGCTCACCTCCCGGCAGGAGAGCGCCACACTGACGACGTCGCACCAGGTGACCGTTCCGGGTATCGCCAACACGATCTACTACCGGGTGACCTCCGCCGACTCGTACGCCAACACCACGACGTCACCCAACCCTCCCGCTGACCCCGCGAGCTTCACCGTGCCGCCACCCACGGCCACCGACGACACGGTGGGCGACTTCTCCGCCGGCACGGTCGACGCCGGCACGTACGTGTCGAACACCAGCGGTGGCGAGGTCATCTTGGCGCCCAGCGTGGGCGCCGAGTTCGACGGGACGAGTCTGCCCAGCGGCTGGACCAGCACGCAGTGGGACGGAAGCACCGGCAGCAGCACCGTCGCCGGCGGCCGGGTGAGCGTGGACGGCAGCCTGCTGCGTACCAGCACCACCTACACCTCAGGGCGCTCTCTGGACTTCGTCGCAGCCTTCACCGGCACCGCCAACGAGCACGTGGGTTTCGCCTACGATCTCAACACGACGCCGCGCTGGGCGATCTTCAGCACGTCGAGCGGCGGGTCGCTCTGGGCACGGGTCAACAACGATGGCCTTGTACAGGACGTTCTCCTGAATGCCAGCTACCTCGGCTCGGCGCTTCACTACCGGATCGACTGGCTCCCCGACAAGGTGGTGTTCTCCATCGGCGGCGCGGAAGTGGCCACGGTGGACTTGGCGATCACCGGTGAGATGGAACCGGTGATCAGCGACCTCAGCACCGGGGGCACCGCTCTCGTCGTCGACTGGATGCGTCTGACGCCGTACGCACCGAACGGGAGCTTCCTCTCCCGGATCCACGACGCGGGCGGCCGCGCCGACTGGGGCACGTTCAGCTGGACCGGCGACGCGCCGGTGAACACCGGGTTGACCCTCAGCGTCCGCACGGGTGACACCGTGGTGCCCGACAGTACGTGGACCGACTTCATTCAGATCGCGAACGGTGCCGACGTCACGACGCGCGGCCGGTACGTGCAGTATCGGGCGGACGCCTTCTCCACCAACACCGGGGCGACCCCGGTGCTGGCCTCGGTGACGCTCCACTACTCCGTCCTCTCCGACCAGACGGCGCCGGTGATCACCGGCCGGACACCGTCGCCCGGAGCCACCGACGTGGCCCTCGACACCGGCGTCACGATCACCTTCAACGAGGCTGTGGACCCGGCCAGTGTCACCGCCGCGTCGATGCGGCTGTACGCCAGCGGTTCGTCCACGGACGTGGCCGTCACCCGGACGGTCAACGGATCCACGGTGACCCTGACCCCGGCTGCGGCACTGGCGGCCGGCACGGAGCATGCGGTGAGCATCTCCACAGCAGTCACCGACCTCGTCGGCAACCCGATGGAGTCCCCCGACAGCTGGACCTTCACCACCACCACCGGCACGTTCACGAGCACGACCGCGCCCACGATCACGGGTTCGGCTCTGGTGGGGATGACGCTCACGGCGGCTGTGGCAGCGTGGACGCCGGCCGCCGACTCGGTCACGTGGCAGTGGTACGCCGACGACGTGGCGATCGGGGGCGCGACGGCGTCGACCCTCACGGTCACGTCGGCACAGCTGGGCACCGTGATCACGGTTGCGGCCACTGGTCACGCGTCCGGCCTCACCGACCAGACCCGTGTCTCTCTGCCGACGGCAACCGTGGCCCAGCCCCAGGTGACGGCGGGAACCGTGACCGTCACCGGCGCTCCGGTTGTGGGCGGAACGTTGGGAGCCGATCCGGGTTCGTGGACGCCGGTGGGTGTGGCGTTCACCTATCAGTGGCTTCTGGACGGCACGACCGTGATCAATGCTGCGACCGCGGCCACGTACGCCCCGGTGGCTGCTGATCTGGGCCACACGCTGGCCGTGAGCGTCACCGGCACGAAGGCCGGGTAC
>JBBQBP010000030.1:0-40978 GCA_038317635.1 Propionibacteriales bacterium | reverse complement strand
CCAGGGACGGTGAAGGGGCGGAAGGTGGCATCCGCGGCCGCGGGCATCATGTCGAAGAACCATCCGACGAGGTTGCTGTGGAACAGCTCGCGCTGGCCGTACATGAGCCGACCGAGCGGGTTGCGCTCGATGCGGCTAGCGATCTCCTTGAAGTCGTCAGGCATAGCGCGGCCAGACTATCCGCGACTCTGCCAACCCCGCTGCAGGGTAGAGACACGTTCCCGCGGCCGCGTTCGAGGAGCAGCTCGCCCGGCTCGACAAGTGCAGATTGACGTCGGCTCGCAAGTTGACGCCGCGGAACACGACCTTCGCAACTTGCGGCGCAGGTGTGCATCGGGCTGCGCGGCGATGACGTGAAAGTGGGTAGATCCAAGCCCCGCAGCAGGGCCAGTTGGCCCATCCTGAACGGCTATGAGCGACCAACTGCTCTCCGCCGAACGCGCGCACGCCGGGTGCCCTTACCGGCCTGCAGCCTGGTTCCGAAAGCTCCTGACACGGCGCGCACCAACGAGTGGGCGACCGCACGGCGCAACGACGCATCCGGCGGACGTGAGAAGAAGGCCATCGCGCGGCGGCCGGGGCGCCCATTCAGTACTGTCACAAGGAGTCCACAACAAAGGGAAAGTCCCAACGGGGACAGGGGAGATCTTCATGGCCGACGCCCGTACACCCTTCGAGTTCACGTCGGTTGTGACCGTGCGTGGCATGGAAGCCAAACGGACAGCCAAGATGCAGCAGCAAGGCTGGGAGCTCGTCACCCAGACACCCGAGCCGCTGCTGCGGACCAAGCTGACGTTCCGGCGGCCCAAGAAGAAGCTGCCGGCGTACGCATTGCCAATCGCAGGCGCGGCAGTGCTGCTGCTGGCCGTCATCATCGCCATCGGCGCAGCCACAGAAGGCAAGACCTCGGTGGCGGCAACGACACCGGCAGCGAGTGCGGCCATCACCAGCGCGCAGATGCCACAGACCTCCAGCGTGTCACCGGCTCAGACGCCCACCATCAGCGAGTCTGCACAGGCTGCGTCCGTCCCCGACGCCGAAGTCGTGGCTGCGTTCCAGACCTACTTTGCCGACCGTGCGAAAGCAGGTGTCGTGATCGCGAAGACGGTCACCAAGGTGACCTACACCAACCGCGTCGTAACGGTCACGTTCGACCCTGCCGCTGCAGGCATCAGCCAGGCCACCTTCGACTCCATCAACCCGTTCGAGAACCTGGCGAGGTTCGCCAGCACTCCGGTTTGCTTCAACGACGATGTCGGCAACCGGCTTCGGCCAGCGATCGACCGGATCGAGACGGTGCGTGCCGATGGCAAATCGCTCGGCATATACACCGCCGCCGACATCCTCAAGGAGAACGGCCTCTCAAAATAGACGCCTGGATCGCTTGAGCGCCTTTGCCACCCGGTCCTTCAACTTCATTCCTCGGCGGACCGTAAGCATCAACCGACCCGAGAACGCGATGGCGATGCCTACGACAGGCTGCCACGCCTCCGGGACCACGTTGTCGATGACGCTGGGCCTGGCGCTCGGCCAGCGAGAAGGACTTTCGCCTGGGACGTGATGTTCGCGGGGCAAAGGGCGAATCTCATCTTGCTACGCATGTAGTGGAGGCCTGCTCGGTCAACCCCGTTCTCCGAGGGGCCCGGGTCGTCCAGGCCAAGACCTCCCGGTGACCTTCACTCAACGCCGAACGCGGCCAGGGCAGCAATGGCGCCCGCGAAGAGCCATGGTCCGAAGGGGAAGGTGGTTCGCCTGCGGCGGAACAGGGTGGCGATGACAGCTGCCAGGCAGGCGATCAGGAACGCCCACCACTCGACGGTGAGGCTGATGGCCGCGGTCGCGGCGCCGAGGATCGGGACGTACTTACCGTCCCCCCAACCGAGGCCGCCGCGGCGGAGGTGGTCGAGGAGCCAGAACACGGCAAACGCGACTGCGGCGCCGACAGAGGCTTGGATCGCGATCTTGGCGTCGTTGGTGATGAGGGCTGCTGCCTCGACCCCCAGAGCGACGAAGGCCGCGTGGACTGCGAGTAGTCGATTGGGAAGTCGGCGGACGTCGAGGTCGATCGCGGACAACCATGGTCCGAACCAGGCGACGGGCAGGGTAGGTAGAAGCAGAGGCCAACGACTGACGCCGAAACGCCAGCCGAGGAGTCCGCTGGCAACGGCGACCGCGACGGGGATCCACCAGCGAGGGCCGGGAGGGGGTTGGTTCGTTTCGTCGTCGTTCCGGTAGGTCAGGGTGGAGAGTTGCCGCCGAATGAGCAGGCCCACGAGCGCGCCGAAGGTGGTGATGGACGCAATGAGAATCACGTCTCGGCTCGTCACGGCAGGCCTCGGTGCCGTAGCCCACGGCGGTAGCCCGTGCGCCGCAAAGCCGCGACGGATGGTCGCGACGGTGGGTGGGGCTGAACTGTCATCAATGTCTCCGGGGAGCCGATCCGTCCTGAGCTCGAGCAGTTGTGTACACAGATGGTGCTGCGTCTACAATAGCCGGTATGGACACGGTGACCAGTGAGGTAACGACGCGGGAGTTGCGCGGTCAGTTGGCGGACGTGCTTGGGCGGGCGATGTATGCGGGGGAGCGGATCGGGGTGACCCGGAACGGCAAGCTGGCTGCTGTGGTGATCGGTGTTGATGATCTGGAGGCGCTGGAGGAGTTCGAGATGGCTCAGGATCTGGCTGCGTACCGTGAGGCGAAGGCAGCCGATGACGGTGGGCGGGTCACCCTGGACGAGCTGCGTCGTGGCCTGGCGACGTGACGTACCGGGTCGACTTCACGACTGCCGCTGCGCGTGAGATCCAGAAGCTCCCGCGACGAGTCCGAGACCGGCTGCTCGACGCGATCGACGACCTGGCCGAGGATCCCAGGCCGCACGGGGCCAAGAAGCTGGTGGGGGAGAAGACCGCGTGGAGGATCAGGGTCGGCGACTACCGGGTGATCTATGACGTGTTCGACGAGGCGTTGACGGTCACGGTCGTACGCGCGGCGCATCGTCGTGAGGCGTACTCCCGGTAGTGTCATCGGTGAGTGCGGGCCGCGCTGTTGGGGCGTTCCACGGGGGTGGGTGTATGCCTCCCGCGGCCCCTCACTCCCACTAAGCGCCGAACCTCGCTGTGAGCCTCCGGCCACAGCGCCGAGTATCCGGTCGGATGCGATTACCAGGTGATCTGGCCATGGTCGAGGACTGGTCGGCTGGGTTGGAGGTCGTCCTGCATCGTTTCCGTTTGTCGTCCTGTTGGCTCGACGGCGGATGGTTCGGGGTAGGTGAGTCGCTCGACACGGGTGGCCAGATCGATGGCGGGGGCTTCCGAGTCGAGTGGGCCGTCTTCGAGGGAGACCTTGATGGCGTCTGGTACGTCCAGCTCGTGGCCCTGGGCGTCATGGAGTATCGCGGCGAGTTGCTTCCACTGGGGGTCAGCGGCAAGCCGGGGATCGACCTGGTTGGCGAGGCTCTCCCAGTGCCGGGCATTCGCTGCGGCATTGAGCCGGTCCCGGACCGCGGTGGTGAGTGCGAGTTGCTGGTCGGCGAGCCGGGACGGGCCTGTGTTCCAGGCGTGGATGAACGGCCAGACGGTGCTGCGGATCACGTCGGCATCCACTCCGATGCGTTCGGCGACGGCATGTACGGAGGCCTCCCACGCCTCGACGGGTTGGGCTGCGATGACGACGGCGGCGGCGAGTGCGGCTTGGGCCGGGGGTTGGTTGGTGAGGCGTTCGTCCATCAGGACGTCGGCCAGAGGCCCGGCATGGTCGAGGGCGTCGAGCAGTTGTTGGGTGTGGCCGGTGGCGACGAGGTCGGCGGGGTCGGCGCCGTCGGGCAGGGTGGCGTAGCGCGGCTGGACGAGGTGCGGGGTCAGGATCCAGTAGTCGCGTTGTGCGGCGACCTGACCGGCGATGTCTGCGTCGGTGGCGATGATGGGGTCGATTCCGATCGTGCGGAGTTGAACGGCTTGTTCGCTGGTCAGGTTCGTGCCGAGGGGTGCGACGCCGACGAAGCGGCCGTGACTGGCGTGGGTGACGGCGATGGCGTCGGCGGGTCCTTCGACTAGGACCGGGATGCCGCCGTTATCCAGATGCCGTGCTCCGGCAACGTACAGCTGTGCTCGTTTGTGGAACAGCAGCGTCTCCGGGGTGTTGAGGTACTTCGGTCCGGCATGGCCGAGGTCAGTGGCGTCGGGATGGCGGCGACCGACGAACCCAAGGACCTGCCCGTTATCGACGATGGGGAAGACGGCGCGATCACGGAACCGGTCGATGAGCCGTCCGTTGGAGGCTGTGACCCCTAGCCCGGCGGCGAGGATGTCTGTGTCGGGGACGCCTTGGCGGTGGAGGTGGGTGACGAGTTTGGTCCAGCCGTCGGGAGCGTAGCCCGGACGAAGGTCGGGGTCGCCGCTGATGTCGGTGCCAAATCGTTTGGTCAGGTAGGGCTGTGCCCACGAACCGGGGTAGGAGTCTTCGTAGAACGTCAGCGCCAGCTCGTTGATTGCGGCGAGATGCTGGGGCGTGTAGCCGCTGGCTCGCCAGGCGTCTGCTCGGTCCAGCTGTGCGTTCAGATGAACGGCGGACATTTCGGGAGGGGTCATCGCGCGACGTTGGATTGCCTCCCAGGTGTAGGCCAGGTTCGGCTCGATATCTGCGTCGCGCGTGGCGGTGTCCGGTTCCTCATGGTCGTCCTTGGGGTCGGGGACAGTCTGAGCGGACACCTCGTCAACGGTCGTGGGGGTGCTTTGGTCGGCGAACTGGTTCGCGAGGGCGGGGGAGAGGTGTCGGCGGATCCGCCACCACACCGCTGCGGCGGCGTGGTCGTCGGGGAGTAGCCCTTCGCCGATCGCGGTGGTGAGGAGCCTGTCGGCGTCCGCGCCGAGGCCAGCGATCTGGGCGAGCCGGTGGGCCAGGACGGGCAGCTTGGGGTCCAGGTCGGTGGCTGGTGCCAGCTGGTGGAGCAGTGGGGTCCACTCGGCGACGGCGGGGGAGAGGTGGTCGTAGATGCGCCGGTCGAGTCGTGCTTGCCAGCGGGCTTCGGCGGCGGCGTACTGCCGTTCCCCGGTGGGTCGGGTGTCAGTTGCGGGGGTGCCGTGGGCGGCGCGCCACACGGTGAGGTCGG
Source organism: Propionibacteriales bacterium (assembly GCA_038317635.1). Lineage (GTDB taxonomy): Bacteria > Actinomycetota > Actinomycetes > Propionibacteriales > Propionibacteriaceae > Fen-668. The sequence continues at coordinate 35,871 of JBBQBP010000030.1, read as the reverse complement.
CCACGGTCGTGCGATCCGGAGCGGCGCTGCCCGCGGGTGCCCAGGCGGGGAACTTGGTGGAGGTCAACGCGTGGTTCCGGACCTGGTCGGCGAGGTCAGTCACGAGTTGGTGGCGTCGTTGCAGGTAGTCGCCCCATTCTTCGTGGCGGGCGAGGCTGTTCGGTAGGCCTTGTAGCCACGGCAACGGTCCGGGCTGAGTGTCGCGTCCGGTGGCAGGGTCGAGGCGCCAGTCGAGTACGGCGGCGGGGTCCGCAGCGCTGCCCAGTTCGCGGGCCTCGACGGCCTCGGTCAGTGCTTGTACGGGATCGGTGCCGGTTGCGGAGATCAACAGCAGGTGGGCACGCAGCGAGGGCCAAGCCGGCGCGTGCGTGAGTCCATCGACCAGGTCGGCGGCGGCCTGCTCGAGGCGGCCGACCAGGTCGGGGCCGGCGATGTGTTCGGCGGCGTAGCCGATGGAGTCGCTGTAGCGGGCCACGGCGTCCGCGAGCCGGGTGGCCGGGTCGGCGAGGGTGCGCGCCGTGGTGGTGGCGGAGGTGTTGCCTTCGTCGCGGGCGAGGATGCGTTCGAGGAGGTCGGTGGCGGTCGGGGGGATGATCGCGTCGGGACGGATCAGCGAGTGGATGTCTCCGTCGCCGACGACTTCGAGGTGGACGTGGTTGGCGTGCCGGCCGCGGGTGAGCATCGTGTACAGCTGCTGTCGGGTCTCGGTGCCGGTGGCGATCCCGTGCAGAACGTCGGCGGTGACGCCTTGGGCGCCGTGGATAGTGCACGCATAGCCGAGTTCGACTGACTCGGCCACGTACGCGGCGGGCAGGATTACCAGGTGCCGGTTGGTCTGGTGGACAGCCAGTACTGTGCCGTCGGTGGCGACCCCGGTGATGGTCCATCGGTCGCCGTTGCGGACCCAGTCGGTGCCCGAGGTCCGCAGTCGGCGGTCGTTGAGCCGGGTGATGATCACGTCGCCGACCGCCGCGAGACTGCCGTCAGCCAAGGCGACGGTACGCGCGGGGTCGTTGCCGTCGCGGAGGTGGGATTGGGCGCGGGTGTTGAGCTCGGCGACCAACGTGCGGGTGGGGGCCACCATGAGTGCGTCTGCCCCGGCTTGTCGTGCGCTGAGCCAGGAGTCGAACACCTGGTCGGCGCACGTACCGAGGTCTCCGACGTGGACGCGGTGGTTGTCGAGGTAGAAGCCGAGCGCTTCGGGATCGCCGGTACGCAGGGCGAGGCTTGCGGCTGCTTCGGCCGGGTCGGCGAAGCGGACGAGTTCGTTCAGGTGGACGGCGCCGTGCTGGGTGGTGATGTCGCGCAAGACACCGCCGGCGCCGATCGCTGCGAGTTGCTGGTCATCGCCGATGAGACGTACGGAACCGCCACGGTCAAGGACGTACTCGACGACCTGATCGAGCGTCAGGGTGTCGGCCATGCCGGCCTCGTCGATGATGACCAGGCTGGTCGGCCCGATGTGTTCGGCCCATGCAGGCAGCGGCAGTCGGTGGTCTAGGGCGTGGGTGAGCAGCGCCAGGGTGTCGGCGTGGGTGTCGATCTGGTCGCCGAGCTGGGCTGCTGCGGCGGCCGACGGCGCCAACCCGACCACGCTCCCGCCACCGTTGCGCCAGGCAGTCGACAGGGCGCGCATCGCGGTGGTCTTGCCCGCTCCGGCGGGGGCGATCGCCAGCTGCAGCCGGGCACCCGAGGTGGCCATGGCCCGTACGAGGGCGACCTGTCCGGAATTCAGCGGCGTCCGGTTCGCTGTCGCCTCGAGCAGGGCCACTTCCACGGCCGGCGGGGGAGTCTTGTGGCCATCGACGCGTCCGGCAGCTTCCAGGAGTCGGTGTTCGGCAGCGAGGATCCGCCGCGAGGTGTGCCAGGTGGCGCGGGCGACGGTGTACACACTGTCCCCGTCGATCCGGCGCAGCCCGGCGGGTTCGCTGATCCCCGCCTCGTCGGGGGCCTGCAAGGCGACGGAGTGTCGGGCCAGGGCGGCGTGGGTGAGGCGGGCAACCACGTCGTCGACTCGCCGGCTAGGCAGGTTGGCGGCGCGGACCACCCGCAGGGCTTCGGCGCGGACGTGCCATTCCTGCCACGTGGAACGCGACCCCTCCATGGTCGCGACGATCTGGGCGGCTCGAGTTCGTACCCAGGTCCGGTTGATGCGGGTCGGAGGCCGCCAGCGGCGGGCTGTGAGGGTCGCTGCCAGCATCGTGGCGACGCCGTCGGGGCCTAGCACAGCGTCGGCTTCGGCGCGCCAAACGGTGCGCTGTTCGGCCAGGGCGCGGGGCTCGTGCTTAGCCTGCCGGGTCTCCAAGTTGGCCTGCTGCGCCAACGCCCGCGCCTCCACCATGGTCGGCGGCCTGTGATGATCGTGCTGGAAGGTGGCTGCCAATTCGCCTTGGCGGTGCTCGATGGAGGCCCGACGCCGCGACCAGCGGGCGCTCAATGCCGGGTCGACCCCGACGAGTTCGCGTACCGGACGCTTGCCCGGATCGGTCGCCGGACGCTCCGCGAACCTCACTGGCAGCATTTCCGAGAGTCGAGTTTCCAGTGCGGTGTTGTACACCTCTGACGCGGCCACGATGGCCTTGAACAGCAGGCGCCCATCGATCGACAGCCACCGACCGTCGAGGGTCTGCACCTTGTTCGCCACCGGCACGTGGGTATGCAGGTCAGGGTCGCCCGCCCGGCTGTCGCGATGCGTGAACCGGGCGGCAACCAGCCCCTTCACATCAACCTGACGGACGCCGTTGTGGCCGGTCCGCGTGAACAGGGCATGGGTCTCGATGAACCGCAACGCGTCCCCGACAGCAGCCAGATGCGCCCGCTCAATAACCGCCGCGGTCGCTGGGTTAGCCAACGCCCAGAGGGTCGACACACTCTTCACTGGCGAGAACGTCAGGTCATACCCGGCCACCGCCGTCGTCTGCGGCCGCGACACTTTGGCGATCAACCCCGAGAGCTCGCGGGCATCGAAAGGGTCGCGACCATAGGTTGCCAGGAAGGTCTCGCGGCCCACCTGCGTTCGAATCGCAGCCCGGACCTGCGCCGGGACCGGCGCGTCCCAGGGTGCGCCCACTTGAGCGTTGTACGCGGCGAAACGCTTGGCGACCTCGATCCGGAACTCGGGCATGTCGTGCGCGTACACCTTGAACGGTGCTCCAAGCCGGATCGCATCGTTTGCCTGGGCAACTGTCGCGTTCGGAGGCAGGGCTGCTCCGAGCTCACGGGCAAGCGGATGGTGGCCGAACCCGAACAGGAAGCGCATCTGCTCGGCGGTGACGATGTCGCCAGTGCTCAGGCCCTCGATACCAGCGATCCCGGATCCGACCCACACGCCGGGGGTCTCGCCCCGCTCCGTGTAGTACGACGCCAGCCCGGTGTGGCCCTTCTCCGTGGAGTCCATCGCGGCCACCTGCCGGGCCAGGTACTCATACCCGTCCCCGGCGGTGATCTTGTGCAGGCTCATCACACCTGGCCCTAACGGGCCGGTCCATGCCCCCGTGGACAGGGCGCCACGAGACGCCCAAGAGGGGGCTACGCAGACCCGGCCAGCAATAGCCAGTTGACAAGGGGAAGCGTCCTCCGGCCGTCGATGCAACAGGTGTGTCGGTGATCGCATTGAGGGGTTACGTCGACGGTTGGTAGGCCGAGTGACTGCGCGTCCTGGGGGGTGCCGCGGGGCGTGTTGGTTGGCTTGCTTGGCGGATGCGTGGCGTGCATCTGAGGGGAGGTGGCTAGCTTGTCGGATCTTGTGCGCTGAGCTCGAGTGGGATCGCCCACGACTACGCCCACATTCTGGGCGGGGGCCCTACGCCTGAGCTCGTTCCTGGGTGTCCAGGGCGCGCGTTCGCTGACAAGGCATCATCCCAGTTGAGGGGGACGTGGTCACAAGGATTCGACCTCAGGTGCGGGGTACGCGCGACAGCGGAGAGGCCAATCATGGACGTGGCAACGGGTCTTGTCCGAAGGCATCCGCGTGGAGTGATACTCACCCGTGGGCTTGTCGCGGCCCCGCTGGTCGTTCTGACCGGCATTCTGCTGGCGTACGGCTACTGGGGCGCGGCGCTGTTCGCGCTCGCGGCCGCAGTGGTGCACGGGGGAGACGCTGGGGTCAGGTGGGCTGGCTGGTGGTGACGCTGCGCAGTCGATAGCCGCTGCCGCGGTGGGTCTCGAGCGACTTGCGGTCGAATGCAGTGTCGAGTTTGCGGCGGAGATGTCCGACGTAGGCCTCGACGATGTTGTCGCTGCCGTCGAACGCTGGGTCCCACACGTTGTCGAGGATCTCGGCTTTGGAGACGACGTCGTCCGGATGACGCATGAGGAACTGCAATACGGCGAATTCTCGCGGGGTGAGGGAGACGGGCACGCCTCGACAGGTGACGTCGCGCGTGTTGGGGTTCAGCATGAGATCGCCGACGGCGAGGATCACGGGGCGTTCCGGAGCACCTCGCCGGATCAGGGCGCGCAGACGCGCAACAAGGACGATGAAGCTGAACGGCTTGGTGAGATAGTCGTCGGCGCCGAGCTCGAAGGCGTCGGTCTGGTCGAAGTCGCCATCCTTGGCGGTCAGCATGAGCACCGGCGTCCAGATCTGGAGCCCTCGCAGGTTGCGCAGGACGTCGTAACCGTTCCGACGGGGCAGCATGATGTCGAGCATGATGACGTCGTAGGGGTTCTCGGTGGCCAACCACTGTCCGGTGACGCCGTCGTTGGCGACGTCTGCGACGAACCCCTCGCCGGTCAAGCCGCGGCGGATCGATTCGGCCAGACCTATCTCGTCCTCAACGAGCAGAATGCGCATGACATCCTCCCGGAGATTTCGGCGGTGTCGCCGTCACAGTCATCGTGCGCCCCGGTCGCTGAAGGGTTTCTGAACGCTCATGCTGTGTTCCGGCTCGAGCGGGAGTGTGAGCGTGAACCGGCACCAGCTGTCGGGTGCCTGCCCGGCGGTGATGCTGCCTCCATGCGCTTCGGCGAGGGTACGGGCGATGGCCAGTCCCAGTCCGCTGCCGCCCCCGTCACGGGTTCGGGAGTTGTCGAGGCGGGTGAAGCGTTCGAAGATCGCTTCCCGATCCTTATCGGGGATCGGCTCGCCTTGGTTGTCCACGTGGACAACGACTCGGCCGGCGCCGGGCACGACGGACAGCCGGATGCCGCCGGTGGTGTGCCGCAGCGCGTTGTCGGTCAGGTTGCGCAAGATCTGCGCGATGCGGTCGGCGTCGCCGCGTACCCGTGCGGCAGTGACGACACTCTGCACGGAACCCGTGGATATAGCCCGGAGCCGCTTGGCCTCCGCGGCGACGAGGTCATCGACGTCCACCTCGTCGTGGCGCAGGATCAGCCCGTGGTCGTCCGCCTTCGCCAGGGTGAGCAGGTCGTCGACGAGGTACTGGAGCCGCAGCGTCTCGCTCTGCAGCAACGCGTTCTCCGGCTCGGGGGTGTGCTCCGATGTCTCGAGGGTGGTACGGATGGTGGTCAGTGGCGAACGCAGCTCGTGGGATGCGTCGGAGATGAATCGTCGGGTGGTGGCATCGGCGCGTGCCAGTCGGTCGAGCATCTCGTTCATGGTGGTGGCAAGGTCGGCGATCTCGTCCGCGGTGGGCGGGACGCTGATCCGTTCCTGCGAGCCCGCGGTCGAGATGGCAGCCACTTGTCGCCGGATCCGTGCGACCGGCTCGAGAGCGGAGTTGAGGATCCGATGGATGAGCAGCAGGAGCACGACCGCCAGGGCGCAGGCGGCTGCGGCGAGGAGCGCGGTGGCGACCTGGACCGTGCGGCTCTCGGTGTTCTGAGGAGTGGCGACGACGAGGGTGTAGGTAAGTCCTGAGGCGTCGATGACCCCTTGTACGACCACGACGTACTGGTCGACCTCGTCACCCACGCGGGTGGAGCGCGAGGCGATCACCTGCCCGGGGGCAGGCCGCTGAGTTGTCAGGGGCGCTGAGGCGGAGGAGTCGGATGCGGCGAGCACCACTCCCGTAGCGTCGATGATCTGGACGAGGGAACCCTGTGTGGGCAGGTCGTGTACGGCTGCCGCGGCCGTGTACTCACCGGCCGTGACCACGGACGCGATCTGGTTGGCCTGCGCCTTGGCGGCGTCGGTGGCGGAGTTGGTCAGGATGCGGCCCAGCGCGAGCGTGAACCCGAGCACCCCCACCGCGAGGGCAACAACGACCACGAGGCTGGAGGCAAGCAGCACCCGGCGACGCAGGGACCATGACCGTGGCATCTACACTCCTGTTCTTCCCGGCGGGATTGGTCTGTAGGTTCACGAAGGCTCAGGAGTTATGGCCGGTGCGGCCGACAGTCCCTTGAGGCGCCGCCGAGGAGCGCCCCCTGGGGAGGCTCCCGGGGTGGCAGCAGAACCGGGTTCACCTGAGCTGGCCTGCGCCTTGGCGCGATGATGTTTCCGAAGGACCATGGTCATGGCCAGGCCGAGGACGAGTGCAATGCCAACCGTCGAAATGTTGCCGAGGGTGCTCTGCGCGGCTGTGATGGAGCCCGTTGCCGCGTAGCCCAGGGCGAGTACCCCCACCACCCAGGTCGCAACCCCGACGAGGTTCGCGGCAAGGAATCGTCGGTACGGGAGGCGGACTATGCCCGCTGTCGCAGGCACCAGTGCCCGCATCATTCCAACCCAGCGGCCCAGCACCACGGCCAACACACCGTGGGACTGCACATAGGCGTGCGCCTTGTCCCAGCGGGCTGGACCGACCCACTGGCCCGCGCGGTTCTGCTGGATCGCCGGTCCGAAGCGCCGCCCGATCGCGTATCCCATCGAGTCGCCGGCCACGGCGGCGACAGTGACCAGTCCTGCCAGGAGCGGCAGTGACAGGTTGCCGCGCGCCGCCAGGATTCCCCCGACGAGGACCACCGTCTCGCTGGGGATGACCAGCCCGACGAAGGCGGCGGCTTCCAGGAGAACCAGCAGGGTGATCGCGGCGTATACCGCCGGGCCGTGCAGGCCCAACAGCGTCGAGATGACTGCGTTCATGAGCTCTCTCCTCGAGCGCCTGCGCCCGTCCGTGATTCATGGATGCTCCAGTCTCGGTGGCCCGGCCTGAATGGTTCCTGAAGGGCCCGAGGGTTAGCTCGACCCGCTGTTCTCAAGCCGGTACCCGTGACCGCGCAACGTGGTGATCTGCGGCAGCTCGGCGCCGACACGCTGGGCAGTCGCCAGCAGGGCTCGTCGGAGGGCCGCCATCGTGACATCCAGCGTCTTGGTCGGCCCGAACCAGTTCTCGTCCCACACCTGGGCCATAAGGTCCTCCCGGCTGACAGCGACGCCGGCGTGGACGGCGAGGATGTGGACGAGGTCGAACTCCTTGGGCCGCAGAGATACCTCCTGATCCACGACGAAGCAACGCCGAGCGTTTGCATCGATCTGGAGGGTGCCCACGCGGAGCGGCCCGTGGTCCGCAGGAGTGGGCCTGGTGCGCAAGTGGGCTCTGAGTCGAGCGAGGAGCACGGTGAGGCTGAAGGGTTTCGTGAGGTAGTCGTCGGCGCCTGCGTCGAGGCCGATGACGACGTCCATGTCATCGCTGCGCGCGGTGAGGATGATCAGCAGCATGGTCGGGTGCTCGGCGCGGAGACGTCGCGCCACGTCCACGCCGTCGACGTCGGGCAGCCCAAGGTCGAGGAGTGTGACACCAGGGGCCTCGTGCCGGGCTTGCGACAAACCGTTCTCACCGGTCCGGCTCCACCGTACGGAGTAGCCCGCCGCGCCCAGGCCATCAACGAGCCGCTGGCCGATCTCCTCGTCGTCCTCGATGAGGAGGATCCCGGCTTGCGTCTCCTCGGGCGACAGTCGGCTCCTCACAATCGACATGGTAGGACCGCGTGACGACGACCGACCGACCGCCATTAGAGATCTCGCAGCTCTTCAACGGGTGGGCGTTTTGAGGCCCGAGCGCTCAGCACGGCTACGGCGCCGATGGCGCAGGCGACCGCGAGGACAGTGGCTGTCAGATAGGCACCTGGGACTGCAAGGGCCGAAGGCGGTGGATCGAACACTCCGGTGAGGACCTTGACGAGCATGGCAGCCAGCGCCGAACCCATGACGACCCCCCCCGCAACTCCCCCGACCGTGAGGATCAGACCCTCCCCGACGATGAGTCCACGAAGCTGGCGGCGGCTCGCCCCGAGGATCGACAGGATCGCGAAACTGCGTCGTCGTTCGGCCACGCCCAGGGCGAAGACGAGGCCTCCAGCAGCGATCGCCAGAAGGATCGCGTAACCCAGTTCGATCCGAGTGAGCCCGTCCAGGCTCACAGAGGTGAGGCTCGAGCCGACCTTGCCCCTGGCCGAAGTGATGTCCGTGACGGTCGCGACCGTCCCGACGGCGGTTCGTGCCGCTCCTGCCACGGCCGGCTGGTTACGGCCGCCGGTGTCGACCAAGAAGGTGTCCACGCTGGCGTCACCCGTGATCTGGGCGATGTAGGTGGCGTTGGCGACGAAAAAGCTGTCCTTGGGCGCTGTGGGGAACTTGTTGACGATTCCCGCAAAAGTGAAGGGGTACGGGGTCGGCGTCCCGGTATGGGGATCCGGCAGCCGGAGGCGGATGGTGTCGCCCAGTTTGAGTTGGTAATCCTTGACCGTTTCAGCGCTGACCAGGATCGATGACGGTTGAGTTGAGAGGCGCTGCAGGACGTCTTTGGCGGTTCCGCCCGTGAAGTACGCATCTTGCAGAGCCGTCACGTCGGCGATGCTGCCGGGCCGGACCCCGTACAGATCCTGCAGGTCTGCCCCGACATAGGCGAACCTATGCATCATCGGTTCGACGTGCTTCACCCCGTGCAGGTTGGCGAGCTTCCCGGTCAGGTCGGCCGTCGACGTACCGGCGACTCGCGTCACCGTTACGTCAGCTCCGTTGGTCAGTTGCGCAGCCGCCTCTGCCTGCTGGGCGTAGGTGGCGTTGAAGACGGCCGTGGACGCTGCGAACGAGAGCGCGAGAGCGAGGAGGACGATCGCTCGAGCCATGGCTGGCCGGCGGCGGGACAGGCTGGCTGCTCCCCCTGGGGAGAGCCGACCGGCGAGCGGGCGGAGCAAGAGCTGCAAGGGGCGATACCCGCGCTCCAGGGCGAACAAGGAGACCCTGGTGAGTAGGCCCGCGCCGCCGGCCCAGAGCAGCGCCGGGGCGAAGAAGGCCCAGTATGAGACCGAGATCGTGGGCACGCCCTCCGGGGCCAGCACCAGCGAGTAGTTGTTGCTCGACGACGCCCAGAACACGGCTCCTGCCGCGGCCAGAGGGATGAGGTCCATGTAGGTCCGCAACCACCAGGGCCGTCTCGCAATGGATGCGGGGTCTCCGGTCCGTCGAGCATCGAGGATGCGCAAGCTGCGAGCCTCCCGCACGATGGGGACGAGCGTGGTGGTGATCGCGATCACCAATCCGACCCCGACTCCGGTGGCCGCCCACGCTGCGAGTCCCCCGAGGGAGCCGGTGAGAACCACTCCGAGGAGTGAGCGAGACAGCGCGAACGCGATCCCCACTCCAAGAACGGCACCGGCCAGCGTCACCAGCACCGTCTCTCCCACCGCGAGGCGAATCACGCCACGGCGAGAGAAGCCCCGGGTACGCAACAGCGCTTGCTCGGATCTGCGCCGTGCAGCACCGGCGCCGACAACCGCGGCAGTGAGGAACGCCGCCAAGAGCACACCTGGCACCCCGAGGAACAGGAAGAGAATCCCGGCGTAGGCCGCGTCCGACCGTGCCGCGCCCAGGGCCGCACCCAGGTTGTCACCGACGATCGCAGCCCCAGCGACGGATGCCTCGAAGTGACGAGCCGCGGCCGTCACGGAAACATAGGCACCGGCGGGGTCCGCAGGCAGGATGGCGTTGCGGCTCACGTGGAACTGCGTTGTCACTCCGTCAGGGCTTCCCGCGAAGACTCGGGCGAACGTGGTCGCTGGGACGACGACGACGTTGTCAGGGGGAGCGCTGGGCTGGGACTGGGCGGACGCGCCCACCCTCTGGAAGAGTGAGTTGGCCTGCGGCATATCGACGACGCCGGCGACGGTCAGTGTGACCGGAGGGCGGCCGGCGAGCCCGATCGTCACGGAGTCACCGGGCTTGATCTGGAGGTTGCTCGCCGTCTGCTGGGCAACCTGCACCCCGTCGGGATGGCCCGAGAGCTGCCGCATCTGAGCGGGGAACGTCTGCATGTAGCTGGGGCTCAGTCCGAGCACGACTCCGCTCCCGGTTGCCTGCGTGGTCCCACCGATCGTGGCGGTGAATCCGCTCGCCGTCCCGAACTGGACGGGTTCGACGGCCGCGTCTCCGGGGAGCTGACGAAGGGCTGCCAGCACTGTCGCAGGGTCTGCGCCGTGCTGGACCTCGACCTGCCAATCGGTCGCGATGGTTGCCTGCGCCCGCGCGGACATGGTCGCTTCAGAGGCCGTCAGGAACGTACCGAGCGTGGTGATCAGCGAGACGGCGATGGCGATCCCGCCGATCGTTGCGACCAGCGCGACGGACCGATGCCGCAACAGACCGGCGAGCCAGAGCCTGATCGAGGATGTCTTCATGCGACACCTTCCCCGCGTGAGGCGTCGTCCATATGTAGCCTGCCTTCCCGCATCACCCATCGACGCTGCAAGCGGTCTGCGACCCGATGGTCGTGAGTCGTCACGACCAGTGCCGCGTGGACACGGTCGGCTGCTTCGATAAGGACGTCGATCACATGGGCTCCCGTGGCGCCGTCGAGCTGACCTGTCGGTTCGTCGGCAAGGATCAGCTGCGGCTCGACGGCAAGGGCGCGGGCGATCGCGACCCGCTGCGCTTGACCTCCGGAGAGGAAGTCGGGCAGTCGATCAGCGAGGTCGAGGACACCGACGGCGTCGAGCGCGACCTGTGCCCGCTCTTCGGCATCCGCGGCCCGAACGCCGGAGAGCTGCAGTGGGACCAAGACGTTCTCCAGGATGTTCAGGGTCAGTACCAGGCTCGGCCCTTGGAATACCACCGCGACGCCGGCGATCGCCAGTCCCGTGCGTGTCGTCGTCCCGGCAAGCCCTGGCCAGGTGACGGTGCCGGTGGTCGGGCGCTCGAGGCCCGCGAGGAGATGAAGGAGTGTGGACTTACCGGATCCGGAAGGACCCACGAGCGCGATCCGCGCGAGCGCCGGTACGAATCCCGTGGCTCCATGGACCGCCACGACCGCGGTCGACCCGCCGCCGTACGTACGCGAGACGTTCTGGAACTCGACAATCGACGATGTCATGACAGGAGCCGTCCGTCCTGGAGTGTGATGACGCGATCCGCTACTGCGGTGGCGCCCATGCTGTGTGTCACCAGCAGGACAGCCGTGCCGCCTGCCGCCCGTTGCCGCAGCAGGTCGAGGACCTCATCCTCGAGCGACCCGTCGAGTTCGCCGGTCGGCTCGTCAGCGAGGAGCACGGCGGGCGAGTTCGCCATCGCCACCGCAAGACCTGCCCGTGCGAGCTCACCACCGGAGAGCTGCCGCGGCAGTGCGTGAGCACGCCCCTCCAGCCGGACCTCTCGCAGAAGTGCCTCAGGATGTGCCTGACCGGAGCGACGACCCGCGCTCTGCACGAGCTGGAGATTCGCCAGCACCGTGAGGTGGGGCAGCAGGTTACCGGTCTGCAGGAGGATGCCGATCCGGTTCGCCCTTAGCGCCGCCCGCTCCCCGTCTGGGCGATGGCTCAGCCGCACTCCTTCGATCGACACCGCCCCGCCGGACGGTTCGTCCAGTCCCGCCAGGCAGCCCAGCAGCGTGGACTTCCCCGAGCCGGACGGCCCGATCACAGCGACCGTCTCGCCGGGTTCGACACTCAGGCTGACCCCTTGCAGCGCGAGTGTCTCCTCGTCGCCGACGCGGTAGAAGCGATAGAGGTTCTCCGCGCGCAGCGCGCTGACAGGCCCCGTCACCGGAAGGTGACCGAGTCGCTGACCCGGAGCCAGGGGTCGACGTTGTCGGCGTTCGTCGGGGCGATCAGCACGAGGTCGACCCGGGTGGTGCCTTTGACGAAGGTGTAGCGCTCGACGGCATCGCGAACCACCTTGCCGGTGACACTGTCGGGAGCCGAATCCACCTGATAGGTGGTGAGGAATGCCGAACCGCCCTTCCGTACGACGGTACGGATCGAGCCCAGGGCAAACTTCGCCGTCGCCTTCGCCAGCTTCGGGACGTCGACCGCTCGGATGGACGCCTCGGTGGGCGGAGTGCTGGCGGACGTTACCTGGATCTCGATGCGATTCAGCTTGTCGGTGAACGACGTGGCGGTGGCCCCGTCGATCCGGGACCAGCCTTCCGGCACCTTGAGGGTGACTCGGCTGTTCGGGACGTCGAACGCGATGAATGTCTGGGTGTCGGGGATGTCACCAGGCGGGTTTTGCTCCGTCGCCCCAGCGGATGCGCTGGTCGTCGCCGACGGAGACGCCGAGCTGCAGCCGCCCAGGGCGGTGGCGAGAGCGATACCGACGGCAACCGCCGCCAGCGTCGATCGAAAGGCCGAGCCCTTGGGATTCTTCGCTGCCATCGGTGGTCTCCATTCCGGCTTTCACCATGCGTGTCGTGTGCTGTTGACGCTAGGTGTCTCATGGCAAGAGACGGCCCTGCCCAGGGTTAGAGGACGGCAAAGGCTGCGGTCCGCGAGGTCGGGACTTATGCACACCTGCTCCATCCGCGAGAGGATCCGGGGGTGAAACGACGAGTCACCCGGGTCGCGGTCACCGCCGTCGCCGCCGCGCTCATTGCCTTCGCCCTCCCCCTGGCGATCGTCAGCCGCGCGTTCCTGTACGAACGTCAGTACACCGCACTCGACCTGGCGGCCCAGGCTGCGGCGCGGACGGTATCGGGCACCGCCGTGGGTGATCCCGTCGAGCTCCCGGCGCAGTCGCCCCCCACGAGGCTCGCTGTGTACGACCTGTTAGGGAAGCTGGTCGCCGGCGACGGGCCGAGCCTGGCCGGGCCCCTGTCCCGGGCGGCACTCGCGGGCGCGCCAGGTCGTGGCCTGGAAGCTGGGCGGGTCACGCTCGTGGTGCCGGTGGTGAACAACGAACAGGTTGTTGCCGTGGTCGAAACCAGCGTCGACGAGAGCGAGGTCTGGGGAAAGGTCCTGTTAACCTGGGGGCTGCTCGCGTGCGGCGTGCTGGTGACGCTCGCGATCGGTGTCTTCGTCGCTCGCTTGCAGACGCGTGCGCTCCTGCGTCCGCTCGACGACCTCATCAAGGCCGTCGCGGGGGTCCGCGAGGGCGACTTGTCGTCACGAGCTCAGCCGAGCCAGATCCCTGAGTTGGATCAGCTGGCGCACTCACACAATGAGATGGTCGCCGCACTGGCCGAGAACCTCGAGAGGGAGCGTCGATTCAGCGCGGACGCCTCGCACCAGCTCCGTACACCATTGACTCGTCTGCGACTACGACTCGAGGCTGCACAGGAGTCGAACACCGTCGTCAGCAAGGAATGGACAGAGGCCGCCGTCGCGGACACGCTCAGCCTGCAGCAGACCATCGACGACGTCCTCACGTTGGCGCGCGGAGAGTCCCACGCCGACGCCGCCTCCCGACACGAACCGCTCGGTGACGTCCTCCGGACTCTGACCGATCGATGGCATGGCCCGCTCGCACAGGCGGGGCGTCGCCTCGTACTCGTCGCTGACCCGGAACTGGCCGACCTCGCCATCGGGTCTCGGATCGTTGGTCACATCGGGGACGTGCTCGTCGACAACGCCCTGGTGCATGGGAGCGGCGTCGTCACGATCAACGTACGACAGGTCCCGGACGCGATCGCCGTGGACTTCGGGGACGAAGGATCGGTCCCCCCGACTGTCACAGACCCCTTCGTGCGCGGAGTGACCACCGGTGCTGGCGCCGGGCTCGGACTGGCCCTGGCACGGACCATGGCATCCTCGATCGACGGCCGCCTGATCCTCGCCCAGCGTTCGCCGACTGTGTTCACCCTCTTCGTGCCCGACCCGCGGTAGCCGCCGCCCGGTCCGCCCACGGTCAGCGTCCCTTCAGCATGCGGGGGGCACCTTAGGAGTGCGTCGACCTACGGCGTGGCCCGGCGATCCCGCCGGTTCAATCCCCACGAAAGGGACATCATGACCATCTCCAAGAAGGTCGCCGCTGCCACGGGCGGCGCTCTCGCTGCCCTGGCCTTGGGCGGTGGGCTGGCGTTCGCCGGCGCCGCCAACGCGCATGCCGTCACGGTGCAGACCCCGTCCTCGGCGGTATCCATCTCCGCGGCCAGCACAGCCGGCGCGACTGCCGATACCGAGGTCGCGGACAGCACCGAGACCGCCACCGAATCAGCGACCGAGTCGGCCACCGCGAACGACGGCCCCGGCGGCCATGCGGACTCGGCCGGCGACGTGCAGCACGACGGTGGCGCCAGCGAGCAGTAGGCACTACCGCAGGCGCGGGGGAGGGAAGCTCACGCTTCCCTCCCTTTCGTCGTGCGGCACGACAGTCGGTCCCCCGCGATACTCCGGCGTTCGTGCGCCTCAAGGCTGGTAATGCGACTCCTGGTCACCAGCAGGACTCGTCTGGGATCTCAAGCGGCCGAGCTTTCGCACCCGCCTCATCTGGAGCGTCATTCAGCGTTCTCTCAGGATGGTCTTGCCATTCTTCGAGCATGGACTCTGCTGAACGCTCAACCCGTCGACGTCGGTTCCGAATGCGTGCGGCCGTGTCGGCGTTGGTGCTGGCCGCGATCGTGGGCGGTGTGTCAGTGCCTGTGGCGCTGGCGGGAGAGGGCCCCAACAGTCCTGCTGCGACAGTCGCGGAGTGGGCCAGAACACACGGGCTGGGCGGGGTCGTGACCTGGTTGGAGCAGGTGGCCTACGCGTTGAACCCGCCGCGCACAGGCGGCACAGTGGCCGGCGGGATCGAAACCATGACCCCGGTGAGCGTCGCCACCCCGACTGCCGGCCCGTCGTCACCGTCTGCCCCCCCTGGGCCTGCGGCTCCGGATCCCCTCGCCGTGCCGGTCGGGCTAACCCCCCTGCCAGGGGAGGGTCAATGGAGGTCTTTGGCCATGGCCAACGGCAGGACAGCTGCGCGTGTCGCCCAGATGAGGCCTGACGCCGTGCACACCTCGTATCTCGTCTCGGTGGTCTGGATGGATCCTTCCCTGCTGAAGTTCACGCTGCACCCAGGAACGCAGGTGCCGGGCGCTGTGCCCGGCACGACGTCTCAGCTCGCCGGCGCTGAGCGGTCCGCGGTCTGGGCAACGTTCAACTCCGGCTTCCAGATGAAGGATGCCCGTGGCGGGTATTGGCAGAACGGCCACACCGTGGTGCCCTTGAGCGCCGGGGCGGCATCCATGGTGTTGACGTCGAGCGGTGGCTTGTTCGTGATGGCGTGGCCGGGTGGTGAGCCACAAGCCGGCGTGGTGGCGGTCCGCCAGAACCTTCCTCTGCTTATCGACCATGGCGTGATCGCGGCCTCGGTCAACAGCAGTGTGACAGCCGATTGGGGAAAGACCGTTGGCAACGCCGCGTATGTGTGGCGCTCCGGGATCGGAGTACGTGGGGATGGCACCGTCGTGGTGGCGAGTGGCCCCGCGCTGTCAGTGGCTACCTTGGCGAACGCGCTGAAGTCCGCGGGCGCGCTGAATGCGATGGAGTTGGACATCAACAAGGACTGGACGAGCTTCATCACCTACGCCCAGCCCGGAGCTGTTCCGCACCGTCTCACCCCTGACCAGGTACCCGCGGCGAACCGGTACCTTTCACCCTCGAAGCGCGACTTCGTGGCGGTTGTCCCGCGGGGTTCCAGATCGTGAGCAGGAAAGAGCTCCAGGTCAGCGCGATGACATTCGGCGGCCGAGCGCCTGTCGCGAGATTCGTGGCAGCAGGTGCGGGGCTGACGCTCGCTGCCTGGGGGCTTGGGTTCGTGGTGACACGGATCGGAGCCTCTGCGACGGGGGAGCTTTCGCTGGATCTATTCCTGGCGCGCCATAGGAGCATGGCGCTCTCACAGATCGCACTGGCGATCGACGTGCTCCTGGGCGTTTCTGTTGCACCGATAGTGCTACTGACAATTGCCGGGCTCGTGGCGAAGTTGTGGCACTGGGTCGCGGGTGCGCTCGTGGTTGTGGTGACCGGAGCGGGGTGGGTCGCGGCAGCCATTGGCAAATTGCTCGTGCAACGGGTCCGACCTCCAGGGGGCGTACTGCACGCGCTGGTATCCGAGACCGGTATCGATAGTTACCCATCGGGCCACACCGCCTTCGCTGCCGGGCTCTTGGCCAGCGCAGTACTCATCGCGTACATCTTCGGCCGCTCGGCGACACTAACGGCCGTTCTAGGCCTTCCGGGACTGGTGGTTGTCGGCTTCTCCCGGCTGTACCTCGGCGTGCACTACATAGCCGACGTCCTAGGCTCCTGCCTGGTCGCGAGCGCATCGACCCTGCTGCTCGTCGGCACCTACAATGCCGTGTGGCGATTGGTCCGATCGTCTGGTCCCGTTCGATCTCCGAGGGCTTCGCTGGGCGAGTCGGCGACGGCGACTGTGGGTGACAGGAAAGACCGGACGGCACGAGGCGCAGTCCTACTTGGTTCGCTTGACCCCCTTTCTGTGGAGCAGGCATCAGGACAGGTCGCCACGCTGAGGGACCTGATGGGAGGCGCGGATGCGGATACTCGTCGTTGAGGATGATCCGGGAATCGGTGAAGTTCTGCGCCGTGGCCTGGGCGGTGGCGGTGACGTGGTGGATGTCGAGACGAATGGGTCTGCGGGCCTGTTCGCGGCAACGGAGAACGCTTATGACGTGGTGATCCTCGATATCATGCTGCCTGGGTTGAACGGCTATGACGTGCTGAAGGGGATCCGGGCACGAGACAACTGGGTCCCGGTCATGATGCTCAGCTCCAAAGATGGCGAGTACGACCAGGAAGACGCCCTGGATCTCGGGGCCGACGACTACCTGGTCAAGCCCTTCAGCCTGGTCGTCGTCAAGGCACATCTACGCGCGCTGGCACGCAGGGTCCCGACGGAACGCCCTGCCAGACTCACGCTGGGAGACCTGATTGTCGACCCGGGCGCGCATCGGGTCACTCAAGGCGGATCCGAGATCCACCTGACCGCCAAGGAGTTCGCACTGCTTCGATACCTGGTGGCAAACCCCGAAACAGCGCTGAGCCGACACATGATCCTGGAGAACGTCTGGGAGTCGTTCTACGACGGAGACCCCAACGTGGTCGAGGTCTATGTGGGCTATCTGCGACGCAAACTGCTTCAGTCTCCCGGTTCCCCGCAGATAGAAACGCTCCGTGGCGTGGGCTACAGGATCGTCGAAAACTCAGCGCTGGGCTGAGCGCTGGGAAGCTCGACGACTAGGCGAGCGCCACCAAGGTCTTCCGAGGAACTCATGGCGACCGATCCTCCGTGAGCAACGACCACGTCGCGGACGATCGCCAAGCCGAGGCCCGAGCCCCCCGTGTCCCTGGATCTGCTGTCATCAAGACGCACGAACCGTTCGAACACCCGCTCCCGATCCCCTGCAGGGACGCCAGAACCATCGTCCTCGACAACCCAGCGGGCGGAAGCTCCCAGAGGGTTCGCCGTGATCCTGACGGTGGTTCGGGCGTGACGGGCTGCGTTGTCGCAGAGGTTGCGCAAGACCTGCGTCAACGCAATCCTGTCCCCGACCACCCGCGTCGCCTGGATATCCGTGAGCACGGTCAATGCGGTCGAGGCGCGTAGTCTCCCTACTTCCTCCCACGCAAGGTCGTCGAGGTCGACATCCTGTCCGGCGGTGGCAACCCGCCCCCCGTCGACGCGCGAGAGCAACAAGAGGTTCTGCACGACTGCCGACATCTGGTGGGCTTCGGTCGTCAGCATCGGCTCCAACTCGCGCCAGGTCTGCAGCGAGTCGTCGGTGCGTGCCACCTCCAACAGTCCAGACAAACCAGTCAATGGCGAGCGGAGCTCATGGCTGGCATCAGCAATGAACCTGAGTTGCACTGACCGCGCCGCAGACAATCGGGCCAGCATCTCGTTCATCGTCACCGCCAAGGCAGCCACCTCATCATGAGTATCCGGTACAGGAACAGGATCATCGAGCCGGGTGGCAGTCAGTCGAGCGACCTGGTCCCGAATCGCCTCAACGGGCCGAAGCGCGCGACCAACCAGCCACCAGGTGATGCCACCAACCAGCGCCAGGATGAGCGGAGACAGCGCCACCATGATGGTTGCTGTCGTTGACACGGCCTCGTGAGTGGGGGCCTGGGCTGAACTCACCAGGACCACATAATCCTGACCGCCATAACGAACTCCCCGGGCCGAGACAAGCCATGGAATCTGGTCCCCGAATGGCACCCACCAGTACTGGGCGCCTGTCTGGATCGCGTCTCCGGCCACCGGGCGCAGGCCCGACATCGCTGAAGTGGCGGGGAAATTGGTGAAGACAACCTCCCCAGATGCTGCTACAACCTGGACTCTCAAAACCTCGTTGAAGTCTTGAGCCTGAACGCCCGCAAGCCCTCCAGTGGCAAGAGCGTGTGCCGCATCCTCTGCCGCGGCATCGGTTGCCGTGCTCACGTGCGCGACCAACGAGCGATTGAGAAGGTTCGCGAAGATCAAAATCCCCACCGCCAGCGCCACGGCCACGCCGAGCACCGACACACCAACCAGCCGCTCTTTGACACCTCCCCGCCACAACCCGCGCCTCATCTTGGTTCCCCACCCTCCTTGTCGCCATCGGTCAGGACGGCTACTGATCGATCTGACAGTCGCAACCTCTCCGAAGGCCACGGATCGAGGCTAGACCGCAGCCTCGGGTGCCACCGTGTCGGCTCTTGCTCGAGGGCGCCTGGGTCGCTGGTCTGTGTGGTGGGATCTGCTGCCAGTTGTGGAGGGTCGCAGCGGAAGATATCGATGGACTCTCGAATCGCGTAGTAGACGATGACGTATCCAGCCAGAGAGTCAGCCCACCACCAGCCGAAGGCAAGTTTGAGGACGAGGCCGAGAAGCACGGCTGCTCGCCCCTGGCGAAAGGCCGAACCGGGAAGGCGCCGGCCAACCAAGTCCTGGTAGCCGAGGCCGGGTGCCGCTTGGCACGTGTACGTGGAGAGCTCTCCGCCAGGACCTGTCGGTGTCGGCAAGCGCCAGGTCCCGGGGGATGCGGCCCTATAGCAGCGGGATGGTGGTCAGTGTCAGCTGTCGGCGGTGGTGTTGATAGTGCTTGGGGGCCCAGGTCATGAGTTGGGCTCGGTCCATCCAGGTGGAGAAGTAGGGGTCCCAGGACGGTGGAATGGTCATGCCCCGGACCATCTCGTCCGGATCGGCATGGTCGTAGAAGTGGAGGATCTTCGCGGTGGCGGCCTCCATTTGACGCCCCATGCGGGCCAGGGTGAACAGTCGCCCACCCACTACACCTCCAGCGAAGTTGAGCCGGTTGTATAGCGGGGTGGCCGCAGCCATCCCAGCCGCCCACCCGCGTGACGTTCCGGCGGGCAGACGTGAGAAGGCACCCATGACGACGACGACCGTGCGGGTGATTCGTTGTCCTAGGAGCATGTGGAACAGCAGTTGCCTGTTGGTCCATGCGGTCCCGTTCGTGGGGAGGTCCAGCTCCTCGGGGCGGGCCGCTTTCAGGATGGCCGTGTAATCACGAGCGATCCACTCCAGGTCGGCTCGCACCGGATCCTGGGAAGCAGCCATCACTCAGATGTACGCCACACCAGCGCTGCGGGCAAGCCCCGCACAACCGGCCGCTGCCCAGTTATTCTGTCGCGGCCGGCCCACGCGCCAACTCCTGACGGCAGACCGTTGACACCCGCTCGGCTCGGCATGGGGAAGCCGTTGTTCGCCCGCTACTCGGGTGCGAATGGCTGGTCGGGGTGTTGTTGCGCCAGCTTTCGATGATGGCGGTGGCTGCGGTGTGGATCTGGTCGTGGGTGGTGGATCGGCCGAGGGTGAGTCGGAGGGCGCCGAGGGCTAGGAGGGGTTCGATGCCCATGGCGAGCAGGGTGGCGGCCGGGGTGTGGATGCCGGAGTGGCACGCGCTTCCGGTGGAGGCTGCGATCGTTGGTGTGGTGTCGAGGAGGCTGGTGCCGAGCCGGTCGGGTAGGGCAATCATGAGGGTGTTGGGCAGGCAGTCCTGGGCAGGGCTGACCCGTACCAGTCCCGGGATGGCTTCGACGAGCTGTCGCCAGAGTGCTTCGCGGAGCGCTTGTTGCCGGGCCGGTTCGGTGTTGAGGGCGTGGAGGGCGAGTTCGGCCGCTTTGCCGAGTCCGACGATGCTTGCAACGTTCTCGGTACCGGGCCGCAGGCCGCGTTCTTGGCCGGCGCCGACCAGTAGCGGTTGGATGGGCGTGCCGCGTCGGATGTAGAGAGCGCCCACGCCTTTGGCGGCGTAGAGCTTGTGGCCGGCGACACTGAGCAGGTCCAGGCCGAGGTCGTCGACCGAGACGTGGATCTTGCCGACGGCTTGGGCGCCGTCAGCGTGCATGACCCCTCCCGCGGCGCGTACCCGTTCGGCGACCTCGGAGACCGGTTGGACGGTGCCGGTCTCGTTCTGGGCGAGGATCAGCGTGCCCAGCCCGATCGGGCCGGATGGTGTGTCCGTGGCGGATACCCGGCCGTCGTGGTTGACGGGCAGTCGGTGGACCGTCCAGCCTTCCGCTTCGAGCAGGGCGAGTGGCTGGACCGTAGCGGGGTGTTCCACGACCGAGGTGACGGCGATGCGGTGTTCGGCGAGGGCGGCCGTGCCGCGAATGGCCAGGTTGTTGGATTCCGTCCCGCCGGAGGTGAAGGTGATCTCGTCGGTTTGGGCGCCGATCAGCGTGGCGACCTGCTCGCGAGCCAGTTCGACCGCGTCTCGCGCGAGCCTGCCGATGGGCGTGGTGCTGGAGGGGTTGCCGAAGCGTTCGGTGAGGTAGGGCCACATGGCTTCAGCCACCTCGGGTGCGACCGGGGTGGTGCCGTTGTGATCGAGGTAGATCGGTGCGTCACTCATCAGAACACGAGCACTTTGTCCGCGGCGAGGGTTTCCTGGGTGAGTTCGTCGAGGGTGGAGCGCTGTGCGCCGTCGATGAGCTCGTCCTGGGACAGGCCGCGGGCGTCCATGCAGGTACCGCACACGAGGATTCGTCCGTTGCGGCGCAGCACGTTGCCCAGCATTTTGTTCACGTTGTAGTAGCCGTTGGGGACGGACTGGCCGGCTTTGGCAGCGCTGGCGGCATCTCCCATCAGGAACACGACCACGTCGTGGCCCTCGTCCATCCGTTGGAGGTTCGTGGCCAGCCGCAGCCCGTTGTAGACGCGCTCGGTGCCGTAGGGCGGGTCGTTGAGGATGAACAGGGTGGTCACGTTAGTGTCCTTCTCTCTTGGTGGCCGTGCCCGGCACCGTGCCGGACGTCGTGAGCCAGTCGGGGTAGCCGATCTCCAGGCGTGCGGCGGGGAACCCCGCCTCGCGTAGCTGGTGGACGGCGGAGGCGGCCATCACGCAGTACGGGCCGCGGCAGTAGGCCACGATGGGGGTGTTCTTGGGCAGGTCTGCCAAGCGTTCGGCCAGCTCGGCGAGCGGTACGTTGATGGCGCCAGGGACGTGGCCGCTGTCGTACTCCCGTTCGGGACGCACGTCGATCAGCGTGAGCTGCTCATCGGCAGCCATCGCCTGCTGCAACTCGCTCAGGCTCATCGGATGTGCGCCGTCGCTGTCGGCGAAGAACGCCGACGCCAGGGCAGACACGTCCGCGATCCTGGCCTCGGCCACAGCGACCATCGCCTGATAAGCGACAAGCACGCTCGGGTGGGACAGCCGGTAGAACCGTGACGTGCCCACCACCCGACGGGAGACCAAGCCAGCTGCTGCCAGGATCTGGAGATTGCGTGACGTGTTTCCCAACGTCGAGCTCACCTCGCGCGCCAAGTCCTCCACACAGCGCTCACCCTGCGCGAGGACGTCCACGATCTCGACACGCTTGGCGTTGCCCAAGGCCGCGCCGACGCGCGCGAAGTGGCCGAACACCCCATCCTTGAACTCCCGACCATCCATGCTTCTCTCCTGATCTCGTGATTCGCAGAATAGTGGGCGCCGATCCTGTGATCCAGCCCTGCCGAAGAGTCAGCGTGTCCCGACCGAAAGGACGCCACGGCTGCTTCACGGCGAACTCTTGAACAGCGAGGCAGCCCCCGGGCGTGCCGACTACCGACCCTGCGGCCCCGTGGTCCAGGGCTGCTCGGCCGACCCCGTCGGTCGTTGGCAGCCGAGCGCGATCCCGAAACGGGCCGCTGACGGCGGCGATTCGTGGTTGCCGACTAACACACGCGCCTGGTCAGGGTGTCCAAGCCTCCTTGGCCGACAGTTCCCTCACCGTCCCTGCGGGGTACCGATGCCGCCGGTGCATTCGCCGCGGGGCTCGGGTGCTTTGCTCGCATCGGCGTACTTGGCGATGAATGTCTTGAGTTGGGGGTCGGTCGCGCTCTGCAGCTTGAGCTGGACGCCCCAGACCGTCGCGACGACGGGGGCGGGGAGTCCTGGGTAGGGGCTGAGCAGCCCGTACGGCTGGCCGGTGACGTCGGCGCGCAAGTCTGTGACTTGGTTGGCGGGCAGGTCTGGCTGGTAGGTGATCCAGATGGCTCCGTGCTCGAGGGAGTGGACGGCGTTCTCGTTGGCTACGGGGTTGGTGTAGATGCCGCAGTTCTGCCAGACCGAGGCGTGGGGTCCGCCGGCCGGGGGCGTCTGCTGGTATGTGACCGGGCCGGTCACGTGGTCGCGGGCCAGGCTCGGGTAGGTGACGAGGGAGCCGGCCGCCGACGGCTGCACAGTGGTATGGGCTATGGCCCAGCTGATGATGATGGTGACGACGACGAGGACGACCGCGGCGGAGCCGATGCCAATGAGGCGTCGCCGTCGGGCGCGTGCGGCCTCCTGCTTGCGGATCTCGGCGAGTCTGGCCCTGGCAGTGTTGCGTGTCATATCAGTGTTCTCGATTCGGTGAAGGGCTGGGACCGGGTCAATGGTTTGAGAGGCGGGTCATCGTTGGGGCGCCCGCGCTGCGCGTGTCGGCGGCAGCAGGATCTCGAAGCGGGCTCCGTGGCCGGGGCCGTCGCTGTGGGCGGTGATGGTGCCGCCATGGGCGTCGATGATCGCTTTGCTGATGGTGAGGCCGATCCCGGAGCCGGACTGGTCCCGGCCGCGGGCAGTGTCGCCGCGGTAGAAGCGTTCGAAGACGTGGGGGAGTTGGGCGGGCGGGATGCCTTCGCCCGTGTCGGTGACGATGATGGCGACTTCGTCGGGTTCGGAGCGGGTGGTGATGGTGACACGTCCGCCCGGTGGCGTGTGGCGGAGCGCGTTGTTGAGCAGGTTGCCGAGTACTTGTCCGAGGCGGTCGCTGTCGACGTCGATGGTCAGGTCGGACTCGTCCGGCGCGTCGATGACGAGGTCGACGCCCTTGTCGTCGTAGCGGGTTCGGATGCTGTCCGTTGTGGTGGTGATCAGCTCCTGGACCTGGTGTGGTTGCCGGTCGAGGCGCAGCCGACCCTCTTCCGCTCGGGAGACGTCGTCGATGTCCTCGGCGAGCCGGGCCAACCGGTCGGTCTGTGCGGTGAGGACATTTCGGGTGTCGGCGTTGAGGTCGGTGACGCCGTCGTAGAGGCCTTCGTGGTACACGGTGAGGGTGGCGATCGGGGTTCTGAGTTCATGGGCGAGGTCGGACAGCAGTCGGCGGCGGGTGGCCTCGACGTCTTCGAGTCGGCCGGCCATGGAGTTGAACGCGGACGCGAACGTGTCCAGTTCTGACCCACCCCCAGCTACGGGGACCCGGCGGGCGTAGTGGCCGCGTGACAGCTCCCGTGCGGCGTCGGTGAGTTCGTTCAGCGACTGTCGTAGGGGGCGGCTCACCAGCCAGGTCACGACCATCGCGCAGACCAGCGAGGTGAGCAGGGCGACGCCGAGAACCAACGCGTTGGCTTCCCGATAGGCCAGTTCGATGTGACCCAGTTCAGGGGAGTTGGCCGTACTCCCGGACCGGAGCAGGTGGTAGTGGAAGATCTCGGGGCCGACCATCGATGCGATGAGTCCGGCAGTCAGGACGCTGGCCAGCAGGACGATCGTCTGGCCGAGCATCAGCCTGCCGGCCAGGGTTTCGCGGGCCCACCGTATGGCTTTCACCCCGGTCCCATGCGGTAGCCGACCCCACGGACGGTCCGTACGTAGCGAGGCGTGGCCGGGTCATCGCCGAGCTTTTGGCGCAGGTGGGCGACGTGGACGTCGACGACGTGGTCGTCGCCGACCCAGCTCTCACCCCACACGTCGTCGAGGATCTGCTGACGGGAGAAGGCGAGCTTGGGTCGGGAGGTCAAGGTGGCGAGGATGTCGAACTCGGTGGGGGTCAAGTCGATCAGGACTCCTGCTATGTGGACCTCGCGTCCGGCGGTGTCGACGCTGAGGTCGCCGAACACGCGCGCCGGCTCTTCGTCGTGGGGCGTGGTTCCGGTGGGGGTACGCGGTCGGCGTAGAACGGTATGGACGCGGGCCACGAGCTCGCGTGCGCTGAACGGCTTGGTGATGTAGTCATCGGCTCCGACGGACAGGCCGATGAGTTTGTCGAGCTCGTCCTGGCGAGCGGTCACCATGATGATGTAGCAGTCGCTGAAGGTGCGGATCTTGCGGCAGACCTCTACACCGTCCATCCCGGGTAGACCCAGGTCGAGGATGACGACGTCGGGCTCGTGTTCCTGCACGGCAGCGACGGCGTCCGGACCGGTGTGAGCCAGGCGGGTCTGGTAGCCGTCGCGGGAGAGGTAGGCGGCAATCATCCCGGCCAGAGGTTTCTCGTCATCGACGACCAGGACCTGCGCCACCGGTTCGGCACGTTCTGCACTCACCCGCTCAGTGTGCCCCTCGTGGCTACTGCTCTCCCAGCTGCGGAGACGCTGATCAGAACATCTTGACCGAACCTCAACGAAGAAGAGACTCGGTCCCTATCTGGGCAGGCGAGAGTCGGGAATGTGGGCTCGAATGACCAAGGAAGGAGAGCGTGGTGGACGGGCTAAGTGCGAGTTGGACGATGTGGGTCGTCTTGATTGTCGGCACCGCAGCCTTCTGGGCCGTGATCTTCCTTGCCGTACGTGCACTCTTCGTCGGTCGGGGCACCAGTGGTTCCCCGGACCCTGACGATTCCCGAGACCCTGATCCGCACCTGGAGCGGTTGGCTCGAGGGGAGATCACGGTCGAGGAATCCGCGGATTTGAGTGACGAGATCGATGACGTCACCGGACAACCGGCGTCCCGACCACCTCTGAGCCGCGGGCGGTCCTGATCGGAGGGCAGAACCCGTGCGCCCGGAGTCCTGTCCGCGTAGCGCTGAGCTACCCGGACCTCAGGGCCGCGCCCTTCATGGGTTGGGCGGCCATAGGTCTTGACAAGACCTTGACCGCTCCAATCCTTGGCCAGCACGTTCGTGCGCAACTCTCGAAGCCAGCATTTCAACCGCACCAAGGAGCGATCATGGAGCCCAAATTCCCGTACACCCGCGATTACCCACGGGACCTGGACACGTTCACCAACTACACCCCGCCCGTGGATCCCGTTCAATCCGCGGGAACGCCCGAGCCCGGGATGGAGACTGTCGCCGGACGCCACGCGGGTCACCACGGGATGCATCTGCTGATGGTCGCCCCGATGCTGCTGGTCGTCGGCTATCTCGTGCTGGCAGGCAAAGTCGGCGAAGGCGCCATCGTGTACGCGTTGGGCTGCTTGGCCATGATGGGTGTGATGATGGCGATGATGAACCACGGCACGACTGACCACTCGGACACCCACGCCTCGGGGCATCGCCACTGAGCCCTCGACGCCGCCTCCCAGCGAAGGCGGTGTTCCACACCACCGGCACGGCGGCCATACCCCAGCGGGCTGTCTCGCCGTCGTCGACGAAAAGAGGGGAAACGATGATCACCAACGAAACCGCGACACCCACCCAGACGACCGTCTTGCATGTGGGCGGCCTTCAATGGGCGACCTCCGCGCGTGGCATCGAACACACCCTCACGGCCCGGCGGGGCGTGCTCCAGGTGGACGCCAACTCGGTCTCTCAGACCGCTACGGTCACCTTCGACCCGTCACGCACGAGCCTGGACGAGCTGGAGACCTGGATACGCGACTGCGGGTACCACTGCGCCGGCGAGTCGCTCCCCTCACATGTGTGCGCCCCCGAGCTCCCGACACCGGCGAGCTCCCACGACCATGGGGCTCACCCTCCGCACCCGCTGCTTCCCGGCGCACCGCCGGAGATCCAGCCGGCAGCTGAGCCGGTCTCTGCTGAGCATGCTGGTCACGCGGCACCCCCGATGTCTCCGCATGACGCGATGGGCCACGGTGGGCACGCTGGCATGTCGATGGCCTCGATGGCCGCCGACATGCGCAACCGGTTCCTGGTCGCGGCTGTGTTATCGGTACCGATCACGCTCTACTCGCCGATGGGCCGGGACATGCTCGGCTTCACGCTCGCGGCGCCTTTCGGGCTGCGCGACGACGTCTTCGCGCTGATCCTGTCTTTGCCGGTCGTCTTCTATGCGGGCTGGATCTTCTTCGACGGGGCGGTCCGAGCTCTGCGGAACAAGACGCTGGACATGATGGTGCTGGTTGCGGTCGCGATCAGCGCGGGATGGCTCTACAGCGTGTTCGTGACGCTCACCGGTGGCGGTGAGGTGTTCTACGAGGCTGCGGCCATGCTGACCACGTTCGTTCTGCTTGGTCACTGGTTCGAGATGCGTGCACGGGGAGGCGCGAACGATGCCATCCGTACGCTCCTGGACCTGGCTCCGTCCCAAGCCACCGTGATCCGCGATAGTGGCGAGGTCGAGATACCGACCAGCGAGGTCCTGGTCGGCGACCTGGTCCTCGTGCGGCCGGGTTCGAAGATCCCGGTGGACGGGCGTGTCCGCGAGGGACAGTCGGACGTGGACGAGTCGATGGTGACCGGCGAGTCGCTACCGGTGACCAAGGAACCGGGCTCTGCAGTGGTCGGCGCCTCGATCAACACGACAGGCACGTTGCGTGTCGAGGCCACGAAGGTGGGGGCCGACACGGCGCTGGCCCAGATCGTGGCCCTGGTGCAGCAGGCCCAGAACTCGAAGGCTCCCGGGCAGCGGCTCGCCGACCGGGCCGCGTTCTGGCTCGTGCTGGTCGCCCTGGTCGGCGGGCTGGCGACGTTGGCGGTGTGGTTGCTGACGGGAGCCTCGGTGCAGACGGCGTTGCTGTTCGCCATCACCGTGGTCGTGATCACCTGCCCCGACGCGCTGGGGCTGGCCACGCCGACGGCGATCATGGTCGGTACTGGTCTGGGCGCCAAGCGGGGCGTGCTGTTCAAGAACGCGACCGCACTGGAGACCTCGGCCCGCATCGACACGGTCGTGATGGACAAGACCGGCACCCTGACCATGGGCAAGCCCGAGGTGACCCAGGTCCTGCCGATCGGCGACGATCCGCGGCTGGACCTGATAGCCGCCCTCGAGCGAGAGTCCGAACACCCCCTTGCCGCGGCGGTGGTCGCGTACGCCGTCGCGCAGGGCGTCCCGGCACGCGCGGCGAGTGACTTCCTCAACGTTCCCGGTCAGGGCGCCACCGCGACCGTCGGCGGGCAGCGGGTTGCCGTGGGTAACCGGCGCCTCATGGAGTCCCTCAGTATCGACCTGGCGGCGGCGGGGCCGATGCACGACGGGATCGCCGACGCCGGTCAGACCGCCGTGTTCGCCGCGGTGGACGCGCAGGTGACGGCCGTGATCGGTCTGGCCGACGCGCCCCGCGAGACTTCCGCAGCGGCTGTGCGTGCGTTGCACGACCGCAACGTCCGCGTCGTGATGCTGACCGGTGACAACCGGGCCACCGCTGATCGGATCGCCGCACAGCTGGGGATCGACACGGTGATCGCCGACGTCCTGCCCGGTGACAAGGCCGCACAGATCTCGAGCTTGCAGGGCTCGGGTCGCACTGTTGCCATGGTCGGCGACGGCGTGAACGATGCCCCCGCCCTCGCCCAGGCCGACCTGGGGATCGCCATCGGGACTGGCACCGATGTCGCCATCGACACCGCTGACGTCGTCCTGATGCGCTCCGACCCGCTCGACGTCCCGACCGCCCTCACGATCGGCCGCGGGACCTTGCGCAAGATGCACCAGAACCTGGGCTGGGCCGTCGGCTACAACACCATCGCCCTGCCCATCGCCGCCGGAGTGTTCGCCGGCTGGGGGTTCACCCTCCGCCCAGAGATCGCCGCACTGTCCATGTCGGGATCCAGCATCATCGTCGCTGTCAACGCCCTCCTGCTCAAACGCCTGCGACTGCCCGCAGTCATCCTCCACGGGACTCTCGACTGAGCTGGCGGACTGGCCAGGCCCCCTCCAGTCATGACCGTACGGCGCCTCGCGTTGATGGACACCGAATCTTGACGATGCCTTGACGGCTCTCGACATCTGGTGGCGCGAACCTACACTCGTGAACACTTCTCAGCAGGCCCGGGCCAGCGCGAAGACCGAGGCAACGCTGGCCCCGACGGTCACTCTGCTCGTCACGACCGGCTGCCACTATTGCGAGGACGCGCGAGGGGAACTCGCCGCCCGAGCCGGCCGTGGTCACTTGGAACTCCACGTCGTTTCAGTCGACTCGGAGCAAGGCAGGGCGCTGCAGGCAACACATCGCCCGAGCATGTTCCCACTGGTCCTGGTTGACGGGAAACCGTTCAGCGTCGGACGGCTTCCCCGGAGGAAGCTCGACCGGATCCTGGCGCGGACCGAGGCCCGGTGATGGGCGCGGACCTGTTGAGCACTGGGAGTGTTCTCGCAGCCTTCTTCGCCGGGACGATCGCCTTGTTCGCACCTTGCTGCATCGTCTTCCTGGCCCCGTCCTACCTCGCGGCCGCAGTCAAGAACAACAAATGGCGGCTGCTGCCGTTGACGCTCGTCTTCGCCTCAGGCCTGGCGCTGGTCCTGGTACCGATCACCCTCGGGGCGAGCCTGATCGCGGGCGCCATCGCCAAGTACCACGGGCCGCTGTACTGGGCCGGTGGGCTGCTCATGATCAGCCTCGGAGTGCTGGCGCTGACGGGGACGATGTGGTCGATGCCGTCGGTCCTGCGAGCCCCCGACACGACCCGCGCCGACTCTGCGACCTTCTTCAGCCTCGGCGTCTTCTCCGGCATCGCCTCGAGTTGCTGCGCCCCGGTCCTGGTCGGCGTGATGACCCTGTCGGCCCTGTCTGGCAACCCGTTCGGGGGATTCCTGCTCGGCCTTGCGTTCGTCTTCGGAATGGTGATCCCGCTGCTGATCATGGCCCTGGTGTGGGACGCGGCGCACCTGGATCGTCGACGCTGGGGCCGGGCCAAGCCGGTCACCCTCCGCCTGGCCGGACACACCTTGCGAACCAACACCGTCAACATCGCCGTGGCGACAGCCTTCCTCGCAATGGGCATCGGCATCATCGCGCTGGCCGGATCCACGACCATGACAGGCAACCCGAACTGGTTCCAGCAAACCGCAGGAGAAGGGGTCACCCGCTTCGCGAAGACAGTCCTCGCCGGACTCGCCCCGGTACCCGAACCGGTCCTCGGGATCGGCCTCCTCGCTCTTGCCGCGGTCTTCATCTGGTTCACCCTGCGCGATCGTCGACGACCCACCCAATCCTCCGACCCCGCCGACACGGAAACGACGACCGATCAGGAGCTCGAGACGCCAACCTGCCACGACATCCCCACCGATGACCACTACGCACACAGGAACTGACCATGGCCGCCAAGACGCACACCACCAACGCTCGACAGACCGCGCGCCAGCAACTCAAGCAGGAGCTCGCGCGTGAGAAAGCCCACAAGGCCAAGCGTCGCCTGATCACTCGCCTCGTCACGGCAGCAGTCGTCATCATTGTCGCCGGCCTGGTCAGCTACGGTCTGTGGAGCGCCCGTCCCACCGACAGCACCGCCGCCGTACAGGCTCCTGCGTTCACCCTCAAGACCACGGCCGGTACCACGGTCTCCTTGTCCGACTACCGCGGCAAGCCCGTCATCCTCTACTTCAACGAGGGAGCCGGCTGCGCCGCATGCACCCAACAGATGGCCGGAATCGAAAAGGACCCCGGGTTCGCCCAGGCAGGCATCACCGTCCTGCCGATCGTCATGAACACCCGCGCCCAGATCCAGCCCGATCTGGACACCTTCGGGGTCAAGACGCCCTACCTCCTGGACGACGGGACTGTCTCCAAGGCCTACGGGACCCTCGGCAAGGGCATGCATGCAGGCCTACCCGGTCACGGTTTCGTGTTGATCGACGGCGCCGGCATCGAACGGTGGCAAGGGGACTACCCCTCCATGTGGCTCGACCCCGCCACGCTCCTGCAAACCGCCAAAAGCAACCTCTGACGCGGTGCCCAACGTGGGTACATGAAACGTGGGTACACGAAGGGAAGAGTGGGCTACACGCCTGGGGCCACAGTCACCAAACCTTTCGGGGGGGTCCTCGCCGCGACCCGGAGGCGATGCCCTAGCCGCGAAGCCGCGGAACCTCACGCTAGGGCGCTAGCTACTCGCGCCGTCCTTCATCGAACCTTGACCGAATCCGCAGGTTTCCCATACCTGACCGGCCTATATTCGACCCAATAGATACCCCATGGGGGTATATGACTGACACGGAATCGATCGAAAGGTGAGCGCCATGGACTGGCTGATCATTGGCGGGGGGTTGCTCCTCACGGGCCTGTTGGTGTGGTTCTTCTTTGGGCCCAAGCGGGCCGGGCGGGTGGAGGTGGTGGAGGGCGTGCAGGTCGTCCACGTCACCGTGAACGGGGGCTACTCGCCGGACCTGATCGAAGGGGTCCGGCCAGGAGTGCCGGTGCGGATAATGTTCGACCGGCAGGAGAGTGGTGAGTGCACGTCGCGTGTGGTGATGCCCGACTTCAAGGTCAATGCGGCACTGCCCGCCTACCGCACCACCGCGGTCGAGTTCGTCCCTGCCGAGGCCGGGGAGTACCGGTTCGCCTGTGGCATGAACATGGTCTCCGGCATGATCCGCGTGACCGGGAACGCGCCTGAAAACCGCCCCGTCCCAGCCGAGCCGGCGAACATGCACGCCGTGGCCGGGGGCCAGGGGCCAGACGAAGCATCGGCGGACCCCGACGCCGAGGCTGCCGAGCGGCGCGCCGAGATTCGGGATCTGAAGCGTCGGCTGCTCGTCGGCGCGGTGCTGACGGCTCCAGTGTTGTTCGCGATCATGGGCGGCGAGCTGTTCCACCTCACCTGGGTACCCGTGATCCTGATGAGTCCGTGGCTGCAGCTGGCGCTGATCGCTCCGGTGATGTTCTACACCGGTTGGCCGATCCATCGAACCGGCTGGCGTGCCCTGTCGCACCGCACCGCCGACATGAACTCCCTCGTCACTCTGGGCACGGTGGCGGCGTTCGGCTACAGCCTGATTGCGACCCTGATTCCCGGCTTGCTGCCGACGGGCCTTCGTCAGGTGTATTTCGAGGCGGTCGGCGTCATCCTCAGCCTGATCCTGCTGGGTAGGCTGCTTGAAACGAAGGCGAAGTCGAGCACGGGGGAAGCCATCCGCACGCTGATCGGCCTGCAGCCTCGCACTGCCAGGGTGCAGCGTGATGGCCAGGAACTCGACATCAGCATCGACGAGGTACGGGTAGGCGACGTTGTGGTGATGCGGCCGGGCGAGAAGTTCCCGGTCGACGGCGAGGTCACCAGCGGCTCGTCCGCCGTCGACGAGTCCATGGTGACCGGGGAGCCCATCCCCGTCACCAAGATGGCTGGCGACACCGTGATCGGCGCCACGATCAACACGACCGGTGCGCTGAGCTACCGCGCCACCAAGGTCGGTGCCGACACCATGCTCGCGCAGATCATCAAGATGGTGCGGGAAGCCCAGGGCTCGAAGGCCCCGATCCAGCGGCTCGCCGACAAGGCGTCGGGCTACTTCGTGCCCGTGGTCATCACGATCGCGATCTGGACATTCGTCGCGTGGATGCTGTTCGGGCCGCCTCCGGTCTTCATCTTCGCGCTCGTCGCGACGGTGTCTGTGTTGATCATCGCCTGCCCGTGCGCCCTCGGCCTGGCCACACCGATGTCGATCACTGTGGGAACGGGCAAGGGCGCGACGCACGGCATTCTGATCCGCTCGGCCGAAGCCTTGGAGACCGCGCACAAGCTGGACGCGATCATCCTCGACAAGACCGGCACCATCACCAAGGGAACCCCGGCTCTCACCGACGTCTTCCCCGCCGCAGGCATCGACGAGAACGAGCTCCTGTCCACCGTCGCCGCTGTGGAGCGAGCCTCCGAACACCCCCTCGCCACTGCCATCGTGAAAGGCGCTGCTGAACGCGGACTCCACCTGCCCGATGTCACAGACTTCGACTCGATCACCGGACAAGGCGTCCGGGCCACGGTCGACGGGCAGGTCGTCCTGGTCGGCAACCGGCGACTCCTGGAAGCCAACGGGGTGCGTGTGGAGCCGCTGCTGGCCTCCCACGACTGGCTGGCTGATCAGGGAAAGACACCGATGCTGGTCGCGTTCGGCGGTCACGCGGCGGGTGTGATCGGGGTGGCTGACACCCTCAAGGAGGGCTCCGCGGCGGCGGTCGCAGCTCTGGAGCGTCGGGGCATCGAGGTCATCATGATGACCGGAGACAACCGGGCCACGGCTGCTGCTATCGCATCCCAGGTCGGTATCCGGCGCGTTGTCGCCGAGGTCCTGCCGGAGCACAAGGCCGCCGAGGTCCGACGGCTCCAGGCCGAAGGCAA
Source organism: Propionibacteriales bacterium (assembly GCA_038317635.1). Lineage (GTDB taxonomy): Bacteria > Actinomycetota > Actinomycetes > Propionibacteriales > Propionibacteriaceae > Fen-668. Next base: position 3,165 of record JBBQBP010000030.1, on the reverse strand, counting down.
GGTCGTCGGCATGGTCGGCGACGGAATCAACGACGCCCCCGCCTTGGCCCAGGCCGATGTCGGGTCCGCGATCGGTACCGGCACCGACGTCGCGATCGAGTCCTCCGACATCACCCTGATCTCCGGGGCCTTGTCAGGCATCGTGACCGCCGTCGACCTGTCGCGCGCCACGATGCGCAACATCAAGCAGAACCTGATATTCGCCTTCCTCTACAACTCGCTGGGCATCCCGATCGCCGCCGGCGCACTCTATCCCGCGTTCGGGATCACGCTCAGCCCGATCATTGCCGCCGGGGCGATGGCGCTCTCATCGCTGTCGGTCGTCGCCAACGCCAACCGGCTGCGCCGCTTCGCCCCGAAACCCCTCCCGCCCGCCGACATTTCGACCGTGGTGCCCATGGTCGAGATCGGCGGAGTCACCGAACCTATCCAGCACACCCATCGAAAGGAAACATCCATGTTCGGCAAGAAGAAGTCCACCACAACCAAGGCCGTCGACCCGGTCTGCGGGATGACGATCGACCCAGCAGCCGCAGCCGCGACCCGCGAGGACGGCGACACCACGTTCTACTTCTGCTCGATCGGGTGCGCGGACGCCTTCGACGCCGATCAGCACCGCACCGGCCACGGCCAAGCGCACGCAGGCCACCACGACTAGACCCCAACCACCACGCAAAGAGGTGATGAGCGTGCCCCACATCTACGACGACCCGGGCGCGCTCATCACCGGGTTCAAGAAACGTTCTCTCTAGACACATCCGCTTGAAGAGGACCAGGCAGAGCAAGGGTCTGGTTCGTGCGTCGGGCCAGTCCTGGCACGGACTGCACCCCCGGGAGGATCTGCGACCGTACGTTTCGAGACCGGGGTTGTCCCCGCCGTGAGAAGCTCTGGACGCCTTCCTCGCGTGGGCGATCGCGCACAGGCAGTGGCGGCGGGCGCCGCCACGACTGGAACGTTGCCCTTGCCTGGACTCGCCAGCCTCGATCCCGTACCGCACCCGGCGGTCTTCGCTACGTCAATAGCCGACGCGCCGTGTCACCAACGTCCTGGCCGAGTACAGAGCCTTGGCCGAGGTTTTTGCTCATCCGCGACCGGCTTCCTTGATGGGCTCGACACGACACCCCGGAACTGGTCAGCATCCGCCCCGTGTACGGACCGGCGAACCAGGCTTCACTCAGGAAAGCGCGAGGAGCTGGCCGGGAGACTGATGGTGAAGCGGGCACCGTGCCCAGGCCCGTCGCTATGCGCCGTGAGGGTCCCGTGGTGGGCCTCGACGATCGCGCGGGCGATGGTGAGCCCGAGACCTGACCCTGTACTGTCCGTTGCCTTCTCGAACCTGGCAAAGATCTGTTCGGCATCGCCTTCGGCAAACCCACGCCCTGAATCCTTGACCTCGATGATGACCTGCTGCTTCTTCCCATCCTTGAACGGGTGCGCGGACACCGCGACGATCCCACCCGACGGGGTATGCCGCAGCGCGTTGTCGAGGAGGTTGCCCAGGACTTCCTGGATCCGGTCGGGGTCGGCGACGACTGCCGAGGTGCGAGGCGCGACGCTTGAGGACAGTTCCACTCCCGCAGTCCGAAAACGTTCCCTGTGCGCCGCGATGGCCGCGTCAACCAGGCTGGATACTGCAACCGGCTCGGGATTGAGGAGGAGTTGGCGTTCTTGAGCGCGGGACACGACTTCCAGGTCGTCGACCAGCCGGCTGAGGCGATGGCTCTGGTGCGCGAGTGTGTCGAGGGTTTCCTCGTCGGTAGGCAGCACGCCTTCGCGTACGGCCTCGACGGTCGCGCCAATAGAGGCGATCGGGGTTCGCAACTGGTGTGCGAGCTCGCCGGTGAGCTGACGCCTGGTCCGCTCCGTGGTTTGGAGCCGATCGGCGAGCTCGTTGACCGATGTTGTGAGGATGGTGAACTCGGGGCCCATGCGGGGGTCCACGACCCGAGCATCGAGCCTCCCGTCGGCAAGGCGGCTGGCGACATGAGCGGCGTCCGCGACCGGGGCCGCGAGGCGCTTCGCAACGAACCAGCTGATGGCGGCCGCGGTGATCCCCGCGATGAGGATGCCCACACCGAGGGAAACCAGGATCGACTGGTCGAACGCGCGAGCGACATGCTCCTGCACCAACTGGTCCGGCGCCAGCCCGACGCTTTGAAGATGGGCCTCGAAGACAACCGGGCCGACCAACAGGGCCGTGACCAAGACGGTCCCGGCCCCGGCCAGGATCACCAGCAGGTTGTTGAGTAGGAGCCGAGGCGCCAGTCCCAGTGCGGCCATCCGGGATTCAGGCTTCTCGCGCGTCATCCCGATCCCATCCGGTACCCGACACCACGGATGGTGACGACATAGCGGGCTGCCTTCGGGTCGTCGCCGAGCTTTCGCCGCAGATGACCGATGTGGATGTCGACGAGATGCTCGTCACTGACGACGCCGGACACCTCGTCCCACACGGCGTCCAACAGCTGTTGACGGCTGAACACCATCCGCGGACGGCTGCTCAAAGCCTCCAACAGGTCGTACTCCATGCGGGTGAGCGGCACCACGCTGGATCCGACCCGGACCTCGTGCGCCGGCACATCGATCACCAGGTCGCCGAACGTGCGCTGCTCCTCGTCCGCCTCCTCGAAGCTGCCCGCACGAGGCCGACGGAGCAGCACCCCGATCCGGGCCATCAGCTCACGCGGCGAGAACGGCTTCGTCACGTAGTCGTCGGCGCCCACGCCCAACCCGATGAGCATGTCGACCTCGTCCGCACGGGCGGTGAGCATCAGGATGTAGCAGCGGCTGAACGTACGCAGCTGCCGGCACACCTCGACACCGTCCACGCCGGGCAGCCCCAGGTCGAGCACCACCAGATCCGGTTCAGACTCACGCGCCAGCGAGAGGGCCGTCTCGCCATCGCCAGCGGTCCGCACGTCGAAGCCGTCCTTCGTCAGGTAGCCCTCGACGACCCGTACCAGACTCGGCTCGTCATCGACGACCAGCGCGCTCAGCTTCCGCGGCGCACCCACGATCAGGCATCCTCCTTCGCGATGAACGTCCCGTGCCACGTGTGGTACCAGACAGCCCCGGTGGTGGCGTTCACCGACAGCATGCCCACGGTATTCCCCCCGGAGACTGTGTCCATCGTGTAGTGGCCGGGGAACAGGTCGGTCATGCCA
>JBBQBP010000029.1:0-43012 GCA_038317635.1 Propionibacteriales bacterium | reverse complement strand
CCTGGCCAAACGAGCCAGCGACATCCTGGCCTACTTCGACCGACCCGGAACCTCCAACGGGCCGACCGAGGCGATCAACGGCCGCCTCGAACACCTCCGCGGCACCGCCCTCGGCTTCCGGAACCTGACCAACTACATCGCTTATGCGGACTTCCGCATAAGCGATGGTATGTCGCACTCGTGGTTATGCTGACCGGCCCTGTGAGTGCCCTGGCCCGTGCAGGGCTGGGCTGCTGAGCCGGTCAACATATCGAGGGGGATGGGGTCGGGGTTCGCTTGATCTGACTGGGCGGTCGCTGGGATCGCCTGGCGCAGGTCGAGGAGGACCGAGATGGCGATTCATCGCGAACAGCGCCGCGCTGACGTGGTAGGCGTGCTGGACGAGTTCGAGAAGTGGCTGCTGCGCGAGAGGTCCGCGCAGGAGCGCACCGCGGCGGCGTATACCGCCCGTGTCGCGGGGTTTGTGGAGTGGCTGCCCGCGCCGGTGGAGGAGTCGCTGCGCTGTCTGAGTGCGGCGACGGTGATCGAGTGGGTGAACCTGGAGGCCGCGCGCGGGTTGAAGGCGTCGACGTTGGGGAAGCAGCTGGTGATGCTGCGTTCGTTCCTGCAGTACTGCCACCGCTCGCGGCGGACTTCGCAGGATCTGTCCGGGGTGGTGCCGCACGCCGCATCGTGGCGGCTTTCGTCGATCCCGGACCCGGTGCCGGCGGGCACGATCGAGGCGCTGTTCGGCAGTCTCGACCTGCGTTCCCCGAAAGGACTTCGTGACCGGGCGATCCTGCTGCTGCTGACCGGGCTGGGGCTGCGGGCGTGCGAGATCGCCGCCTTGCGGCTCGGCGACGTCGGCTGGCGCACCGGCAGCCTGCGCGTCCGCGGCAAGGGCGACCGGATCGACGAGCTCCCGCTGCCCGACGAGGTAGGCCAAGCGCTGGAGGACTACGTGCTCCACGGCCGCGGCGGCAGAGTCGAAGGCGAGGAGGTGTTCTGGACCGTCATCGACCCGGTCCAGCCGCTGTCGGCGAACGGGGTCTGCGGAACCGTTCGGCAGATCTGCATCCACGCGGGGGTGACGAAGTTCGGCCCACACCGGCTGCGGCACACGTTCGCGACCGGCATGCTCGCCTCTGGGGCGAGCCTCCAGGAGGTTCAGGGGCTGCTCCGGCACCAGCATCTGCGCACGACCGCGATCTACACCAAGGTCGACACGAACCGGCTGACCCAGCTCGTTCCCGAATGGCCCGCCGCGGCGTCGGGAAGGTGGGCACGATGAGCGGCCTTCGTGAACTCCTGGACGGCTACCTGGCGACGCGCCGGGCGCTGGGTTTCAAGCTGACTGAGCCGGGCAAGGTCCTTGGTGCGTTCGTTGGCTGGATGGAGGAGGCCGGTGAACCCACGATCGGTCGCGATCTGGCCACCGCGTGGGCGTCGCAGTTCTCCCGGGGCACGGTGCTGGAGCGATTGAACTATGTCCGCCAGTTCGCCGCCCATGTCGCCTGGTTCGACCCCGCGACCCAGGTCCCGATCCTTGATGGGCGCCCCTACGGCAGCCACCGTCCTCGCCCGCTGATCTTCACCAGCGAGCAGGTCGAGGCTCTGCTGGCCTCGGCGGGCAAGCTGACCCCGCGGATTCGCGCGGCGTCGTGGCAGACGCTGCTCGGGCTGCTGACGGTGACGGGGATGCGGATCAGCGAGGCCCGCAACCTCAACGACGACGACCTCACCCTCGACGGGTCCGGTGACGGTAGCGGATGGGCGCGGGTCACGGACACGAAGTTCGGCAAGTCCCGGCTCGTCGCGCTGCACGCGACCACGATGGCCGCGATCCGGAAGTATCAGAGGCTGCGTGATCAGGCGTTCCCGGCCCCGAAGACGACGGCGGTGTTCGTCGCCCGGCGCGGCACCCGGATCGCCCGATCCACAGCGAACCAGACCTTCCAAGAGATCCGTGCCATGGCAGGGCTGGCAGGCAACGCGACCATGCCTGCGGCCAGGCTGCACGACTTCCGGCACTCGTTCGCGACGAACACCCTCATCGGTCACATCCGGGCAGGTGGTGATGTCGACGAGATGATGCCGGTGCTGTCGGCCTGGCTCGGGCACGTGAGCCCGGACTCGACCTACTGGTATCTGTCGAACACCCCCGAACTCGCAGCGGCTCTCGCCGAACGCATCCAAGCGAACGGGGCAGGTGATGAGTGACCTCGCGCCGCTGCTGCAACGGTTCTTCACCGACAAGCTCGACCGGCACCTCAACGCCAGCGTCCACACGAAGGCTGCCTACGCCGACACCTTCAGGCTCCTACTGCTCTACGCCCAACAGGCCACCGGCATCGCACCATCGGCACTGACCCTGGCCGACCTCGACGCGGACCTGATCGGCGGGTTCCTCCAGCACCTGGAAACCGAACGCGGCAACTCCGCCGCCACCCGCAACGCCCGCAGGGCAGCACTGCGATCGTTCTTCAACTACGCCAGCTACCGAGCCCCGGACGCGATAGCGACGATCAGCCAAGTCCTCGCGATCCCCGCGAAACGCACGAAGAAGACGCTGGTGTCGTTCCTCACCCGGCCGGAAGCCGAAGCGCTCATCGCCGCCCCGGACACGAGCACCTGGCTCGGGCGCCGCGACCGGCTCCTACTGCACCTGGGTATCCAGACCGGGCTCCGCGTCAGCGAGCTGACCAGCCTCCGCATCAACAGCATCCAGATCGGCCCGCACAGCCAACTCGAATGCCTTGGGAAGGGACGCAAGCAGCGCGTCATCCCGCTGCAGAAGAACACCGCAAGACTCCTGACCGCCTGGATCGGCGAGCTCCCGCCGACGCCGGACGGGCCGCTGTTCCCGACCAGCACGGGCACCGCGCTGACCAGAGCCACGGTCGGCAAGCTCGTCGCCCGGCACGTCGCAAACGCGGCCAAGCAGTGTCCTTCGCTGAACGAGAAGAACGTCACCCCGCACACGCTGCGGCACACCTGCGCGATGAGTCTTCTGCACGCCGGGATCGACACCGCGAGCATCGCACTCTGGCTCGGGCACGCGACGATCCAGACCACCCAGATCTACCTCCACGCCGATCTGGAGCTGAAACGCCGAACCCTCGAACGCCTCCCCGCGCTCGACGAGCGGCCGCCGGCCCGCTATCAGGCCTCAGACGCCCTGATCGCGTTCCTCAAGAACCGGTGACACCCCACTCGATTATGTTGACCGGCTCAGCAGCCCAGCCCTGCACGGGCCAGGGCACTCACAGGGCCGGTCAGCATAACCACGAGTGCGACATACCATCGCCAGATCCCTACTCGAGACCGGCGGCTTCAGACCCCAACTACACCGTCGATCGTGAAGAGCCCCTTTTCCTAGCGTAGGTCGAGCCCGCGGACCACGACCGTTCGCGCTGAAGGGCAGATGCGACGCACAGAACCGCACCACGACAGCGCGAGCCTCCCTTGCGCGAACCGTCGACATCTTCGAGCGCGACATTTGCTTAGTGGGTGCCGAATTCTCGCCTGGCGATCAACGATTGGGAGGGCGTTCGGTCTGCCAGATTTGACACAGCGCCAAACACCTCGACCCCAGTAGCCGAGGCCCGACCAGCCAACCACAGATGCACTGGGTGTGTGGCAGATGGGCTTTTGCGTTGCCCGTCCTTGTGACTGGCAAGAAGGTCCGGGACATCGGAGTCGGAGCCGGTGTCGACGGTGGACCGAGCAGGAGGTGAACGGGGTTAGAGGCTTGGACGGGGCAAGCGAGGTGCGGGTGATTGCTGCCCCGGCCCGACGGTCGCCTGCGCCACTGGCGTCGTCGATCGACGGGCCGAGAGCATGTCCGGGCGACCGTGAATACCACCCGATCTAGCTGCCTCCCAGCTCCCGACGCTCTCCGTGGGACAACTGTTGGTACATCGATCGGGACCGGCCCGGCTGGTCGCAGGCTGCGGCGACATGCCCCGCCGGCGGGGCATGTCAACGGTCGTCCGAAACGAATGGGGTTATGTGGGGCTACGTGCCGTTGACAAGGCCTTTCTCTCCCACCACACGCTCCGCAGACTGCCCTTCGCGGCGTCAGAGGTACATAAGGGGCAACGTGGCCGTGCTCTGCTGATCTGACCGGTCGACCGGGTCGGAATCGGTGTCGAGAGAGCGGGGGCGCAGACGTGGTGTCCAACCAGCAGCGACGGTGGCTCCAGGGGCATGTCCCCCATGTCTCAGGGTCTTCCGAGCCGCCCGGTGTCCGCCAGCGCGGGTGGTGCGCGCTTCTGGAGGGTGAGAGGAGGAGCTGTGGCGATCGGGATCCAGAAGCTGTCGGCCGGTTCGGGGTATGAGTACCTGACCCGCCAGGTCGCTGCGTTGGATGCCACCGGCCGAGGCCACGCGACGCTCTCCGACTACTACAGCGCCAGGGGCGAGTCTCCCGGCCACTGGTATGGCGGCGGCCTGGCCGGGGTCGGTCTCGCTCCGGGCGATGAGGTCACGGCAGAGCAGATGAAGCTGCTGTTCGGCGCCGGCCTGAACCCGGTGACCGGCGAACGCCTCGGCCAGCGGTACGCGGTCTACACCAACCAGCCAACCCCATTCGAAACCGAGCTCGGCCTCCAGCTGTCGGTGTGGCAGGACGAGCATCCGGCGCCTGTCCCCCAGCAGGTACGGGACCCGTTGCGGACCGAGCTCGCCCGCGAGTGGTTCGCCCGCGAGTATGGCCGGGCCCCGTCGGGTCCGCGGGAGCTGCATGGGTTCATCGCGAAGGCGACCTCGCACCCCAGGACGTCGGTGGCCGGGTTCGACTTGACCTTCACGCCACCCAAGTCTGTGTCGGCGTTGTGGGCGGTCGCCGACCCACGGCTGGCGGCAGCGATCCGGGCCGCACACGTGGCAGCCGTGGCAGCGGCGATGACAGCCGCCGAGCGGCGGGCGGTGTTCACCCGGCAAGGCCACAACGGGATCCGCCACGTCGAAGCCCGCGGGCTGCTCGCCGCCGTCTTCGTGCACCGGGACTCCCGGGCCGGGGATCCGAACCTGCATACCCATGTCGCGATCGCGAACAAGGTCCAGACGCTGGCCGGTGACTGGCTCGCGATCGATGCCCAGGTCCTGTACCGGGCCAAAGTCAGCCTCTCCGAGACGTACACCACCCACCTACAAGCCCGGCTGACGGAGCTCGGTCTGGCGTTCGTGGCAACCGGCCGGGACGGGAAGCGGCCCGTGTACGAGATCGCCGGGGTCGACCCAGCGCTAATCGCCCGCTGGTCGTCTCGACGGCACCAGGTCACCGCCCGCACGACGCACCTGGTGGCCCAGTTCCAGGCCGATCATGAGCGGCCGCCGACACCGGTGGAGAAGCTCTCTCTGGCCCAACAGGCCACCCTCGAGACACGGCAGGCCAAGCACCAGCCGCGCAGCGAAGCCGAGCAGCGCGCCACCTGGCGGGGCCAGGCCGAGCGGGTGCATGGCCCGGGCGAGCTCGGACGAATGCTCACCACGATCGCCTCCCGGCCCAGACCAAGAGCGCCCGAGGTTGACAACGCGTTCGTGGCTGGCGTCGCGCAGCGCGTGATCACCATCGTCGAGTCCGAACGCTCATCGTGGAAAATGTTCCATGTCCGCTCCGAAGCGCTGCGGCAGGTACGCGCCACCGGCGTGACGCTCAACCTCGATGCGGTGGTTGATCGCATCGTCGCGCACGCACTCTCTCCAGACAGTTCGACCGCGATCGCGACCACCAGGGCGCTGCCGATGGAGCCGGCGTTGTTGCGTCGCCGGGACGGCGAGTCGGTGTACACACAACCAGCGGCCACCCACTACACGTCGCAGCGGATCCTGTGGGCCGAACAACGACTGATCGACACCGCCGGCCGAACCGGCGGCCGAACGGCGGATGCGAACTCCGTCACCTTCGCGCTGTTGCAGTCGCTGGCCAACCACGAACCCTTGAACCCAGGCCAGCAGCTCCTGGTCCAGGAGATGGCCACCTCCGGACGCCAGCTGCAGCTCGCGATCGCCGCCGCCGGAACCGGCAAGACCACCGCGATGCGCGCCCTCGCCGCCGCGTGGACCTCGAGCGGCGGCAACGTCCTCGGCCTGGCACCCTCCGCTGCATCCGCCGAGGAACTCCGCACCAGCCTCGACGACGGCACGACGACCGGGATCGTGGCCGACAACCTGGCCAAACTCGTCTGGGCGATCGGGCACCAGGAGCCCCTCGCCGCCACAGTCGGTCCCAGGACACTGGTGATCATCGACGAGGCCGGCATGGCCGACACCCTCACCCTCGACCACGTCGTCACCTGGTGTCTTGATCAGGGCGCCAGCGTGCGGCTGATCGGCGACGACCAACAGCTCGGCGCGATCGGTGCCGGCGGCGTCCTGCGCGACATCGCGGCCACCCACGGCGCCCTGCGGCTCGACACGGTGATGCGGTTCACCGACCCCGCCGAAGCCGCCGCCACCCTCGCCCTCCGCGCCGGCGACGCTGGTGCACTCGGGTACTACCTCGACCACGACCGGATCCACGTCGTCGACCCCGACACCGCCACCACCAGCCTCCTCACTGCCTGGCAAGCCGACCGGGCCGCAGGCCTCGACGCACTCATGTTGGCACCCACCCGCGCACAGGTCGCCGAGCTGAACCACGCCGCCCGTGCTGCCCGTCTTGCCGGGGTTACGCCCGGCCGAGAGACGATCCTGGCCGACGGCAACTCCGCCAGCAATGGTGATGTGATCATCACCCGCCGCAACAACCGCTCACTCGCCACAGGTGCCACCGCCTGGGTCCGCAACGGCGACCGGTGGCACATCACCCATATCCACCCCGACGGAGCCCTCAACGTCCAACACCTCCGCACCCACGCCCAGCTAACCCTGCCCGCTGAGTACGTGTCCGCATCGGTCGAGCTCGGGTACGCCACCACCATCCACGCCGCCCAAGGCGTCACCGCAGACACCTGCCACGGACTCCTCACCGGCAACGAGTCCCGCCAGGTCGCCTACACCATGCTCAGCCGCGGCCGGACCGCCAACCACGCCTGGATCCAAGTCAACGACATCGATCCCCACACCGCCCCCGTCGCGCAACCCCTGCTCCAACCCTTCACCGCCACCCAACTCCTCGAAACTGTCATCGCTAGGGATGAGGCGCCGGTCTCGGTCACCACCATGCGCCAGCAGGCCGACGACCCGGTCCGGCTGCTCGGACCTGCCGTCGATTGTTATCTCGACGCGATCGGCGTCGCGGCCGACCGGATCGTGAGCCGGGCCACCAAACACGCCATCGACGACGACGGACAGGTCCTCCACCTCACCCAGGCCGACGCGTGGCCCAGGCTGCGCAGCCACCTGATCCAAATCGCCGCCAACGGTTATGACCCCAGCAAAGCCCACGGACAGGCCTACGGCTCCGACTACAGCCTCAGGACCGCCCGCGACCCCGCCGCCGTCCTCGACCACCGCCTCGACCTCACCGGCGACGCCAGCTCGACCCAAGGACCACTCCCCTGGCTCCCCGGCATCCCCAGCCAACTCCTCACCCACCCCGACTGGGGCCCATACCTGCAAACCCGATACGAGCTCACCCAGGAACTCGCCTCCGAAACCCGGGAGGCTGTCACCGACCAGACACCCGGCTGGGCACAAGACCTGCCCGACCTCGACCGAGGCCTGGTCGACGACATCAGGCTCTGGCGCGCCGCCCACACCATCCCCGACACCGACCTCCGCCCCACCGGGCCCATCCAATGGTCAACAGCCGAACACACAGCCCAACGCGACCTCGACGACAGGCTCGAGATCGCCGAAGCCAGCATCCGAGAATGGACCCCCCGCATCATCGACGTCGCCCCCGCCCTCGCCGGCGACCAGCGACTGCCCGCCCTCGCGACCAAGCTCGCCACCCTCGACCACAACGGCTACGACGCGGAACAGATCCTGCAGGGCGCTGCCCAGGAGGGCCCGCTACCCGACGACCACCCCGCCGACGCCCTCGGCTACCGCATCACCCACCTGACCAAGCACATGAGGCCGGCTTCCAGCAGCTGGGAGACCTACGAGGTGTCCCCCGAGATTGCCGACCACCTGGCCCACCCCGGACGCTACGAACTCCCCCACTCCCCGACACCCTCCGATCGCAGCCCCGGCATCGGCTTCTAGACATCGACACCACCACCGGAAGGAACCGCCATGCCCATCCACGCGACGCGCCCTGCGCAGAATCCGCCGACCCGCGAATGGCTCTCGCTACAAGAGGCCGCCACCATCTACGGCATCCGGCCTTCTTTTGTGCTGGCCCCTGGCAGGTCACTCTCGGTCCGCGGTGCGTCAGTAGCCCCTGACAGCCGCTGTCGACGAGTCGGCGGTGCCGCGGACTACTGGCCTGGATCGGTCGGTGGCCATGCGCTCGATACCGGCGTCGATGAGCCGGAGGAAATGTTCGCGGTCCTGGATGAAACCGGGGCCCTTGACCTGAAGGCGTCCCGCGGCGCACTTCATCATGAAGGCCGCCTCTGGTCGGAGGCGCCCGTCTTGTCACGTTGGTTGGCTCCGGCGAAGAAGCCAGTCGAGGCCGTTGATGTTGGCCGTGCGAACACGCTGCGAGTGATCGGGAAACCCAGGAAGCAATGCCTCTCCAGATGCAGGGCACCGTTGCCTTCCGGCCCGTTGATGTTGGCCAAGGACCGTTCTGGCGTGTCCGTCGGGGGCACGCGGCAAGACCAACGTCACCTGAGTGGACAGCGGCAGTCGCACCTGTGCGCAAGAGCCAACGCAAGGAGTCATCGTGACTAAGACCCAGCCCGCCGCGCCCGACCACGTTGAGTACCTCACCATGCGGGAGGCTGCCGCCCGCTACCACGTCAGTGTCATGACCCTTCGACGCAGGATCAGGACGGGAAACCTTCCTGCGGTCCACTGCGGATCCAAGCTGATCAGGATCCCTGCTCAGGCCCTTGATGCGCTGTTTCCCCCGGTGCCCAACTCCAAGTCGTGGGTGTCTTGATCGGTCGACGCCGATCGCACCGTCGTCAGAAGCGCGATCAGCACTTGCCTCAAGCCCGGATTTCTTGTTGCACGTATGTTGCACGTTGAGAGGATCTGGAGTCTTCAGGGATGGAATATTACTTGTAGGACTAGGAATAACTGGGTACCGGAGAAGGGACTCGAACCCTCACGCCTTTCGGCACAGGAACCTAAATCCTGCGTGTCTGCCAGTTCCACCACTCCGGCTGGCGTGATGATTGTACGAGAGGTGGCCAGGACCGTGTCGGGACTGCACACACCCCTCACTTCCCAGAGGGTTGAGCCGCAGGTTATCCACAGGCGACGCAGGTTGTGCTTGCGCGCGGCTCCCCGTAGCTCGACGCTCGAGTGGTGAGAACCGCCCATCCCTGGACACTGCCATCCCGACCGGCCAGTCGCTCCGATCTCCTGGCGCTCGGCATGACCGACCACATGATCCGGACCCGTGTCAGATCTGGCGACCTTGTCACTGTTCGACGAGGGGTCTTCCTTCGCGCGGATGCCTGGCCCGGGGAGTCTGCTGCTCAGCAGATCGTCCGTGCACGGGCCGAACAGGTGGCCAACCCATCAGGGGTGATCAGCCATCAGTCGGCCGCCCTGGTGCTCGGACTGCCGAGCCCTGGTTTCGAACGCTGGAAGGAGCTTCCGGTGTCGATCACACTTCCGCAGGGGCACAGCTCGAAGGTGCGCTCCGCGGTTCACCACAGAGGCCCCCTTCCCCGGAACCAGGTCCTGCCCGACAATGACGGCTACCTCGTGACGAGCCCCGCGCGTACGGCTGTGGATCTGGCCGCTGACCTGGATCTACCCCAAGCCCTCGTACTGCTCGACGGGGCGGCTCGGTTGGTCTGCGCCTCGTTCGTCACCAGACCACGTCGGCGGGACTACGCGAATCCGGCATACGTGAGCGCTGCGCTCGATCTACTCCTGCAGGCCGCAGAGACCGTCCGCGCGACTCGAACGCGCGGGGCCATCCTGCTGACGAGACCGTGCCGGGAGTCCGCGGCCGAGTCGTTGTCAGCCGGCTACATGCACCAGGCGGGCATTCCGACACCGACGTGCCAGGCCGAGATCCGGACAGCCAAGGGGGTCTACTTCCCGGACTTCCTGTGGGAGGAGCACCGGCTCATCGGAGAATGCGACGGCACTGTCAAGTACACGGATCCCAGGGCTTACGTCGCCGAGAAGGAGCGCGAGCAAGATCTGCGGGACAACGACTGGCGCTTCGTCAGGTGGTTGCCGAAGGAGATCATGCTCGGCCCGACCGCAGTGATGGGCAGGATCTCGCGGGCCCTGGGGCTGTGATCGCTTGAACAGCCGAATTTGCGCTGATCAGAGAAGTCACTCGGGGCTCATGGTGCTCAACGTCCGAAGTTGCGCTGATGGCGACGTTCTCAGGCTCCATGAGGGCAACTTTGGCGGTTCATCGGCAGGAGCGTCTCCGATGCCTCCGGATTACCGCAACTACGGCGGCTCAACCATTCTCGGAGCCCGGATCGGCCTCGTCGGGGACGACCACTGGCGTCGCGCGCAGGGCGGGGTCGTCGAGGCGGAACGCCCGTACAGGTCCAGGCTTCTCGGAGAGCGCGGTCTCGAACCGTACGGTCACCCAGCCGTGCCCGCTCCCCCACACCCAGCCCGGACCCCACGTGTCGTGGGTGACGTCCTCACCGGGCTGGTAGCCCGCGGCCGCTTGCCGTACCGTCGGCGCCACCGTGTCGACCTGCAGCTCGTCGGGACTGTACGACACCACCTCGAACAGGGCCTCTTGAGCCGCTGAGGTGAAGCCAGAGACGCCGACGCCGACGAGGCGTACGCCCTGGGCGACCTGCGCCGACGCTCCGCGCAGCAGCTGCCGTGCGGACTCGGCGATCACGTCCCCCGCGTCGACGGCGCCGAGCAGCGTGCGCGAGCGGGTGTGCGTGGTGAAGTCGCCGAGCTTGATCTTCACCGTGACCGTCCTGGCGAACAGCCCCGCCTTGTTGAGCCGCCCGGCGACCGTCTCGGCATCCCGCGCAACCTTCGCCTCGAGAACACCCATGTCAGCGATGTCGGCGTCGAAGGTGTCCTCCACCGAGATCGACTTCACCTCCCGCTCGGAGCTGACCGGCCGATCGTCGTCGGCGACCGACAACCGGGCGAGCTCAGTGGCCCACGCTTGTCCGACCTCGCGCCGCAGCTCGTTGGCCGACGCCCGGCGCAGGTCCGCGACGGTCTGGATACCGAGCCGGTCGAGCTTCTCGGCGGTCACCGGCCCCACACCGGGGATCGCCCGTACAGCCAGCGGTGCGATGCGGTCGACCTCCGTGCCGGGCTCGACGAGGTACACGCCGTCGGGTTTGGCCAGCTCGGACGCGAGCTTGGCGATGAACTTCGAGCTGCCCAGCCCGACCGAGGCGCTGAGTCCTCCGGTCGCCTCCGTGACTCTGGCGCGCACCCCGGCGGCGATCCCCAGCAACACGTCCGTGTCACTCACATCGAGACCTCCCGACGCCAGGTCCACGTACGCCTCGTCGAGGCTCAGCGGCTCGACCAGCGGCGACAGCTCCTTGAGGATGCCCATGACGACCCGGGACGCCGCCCGGTACGCCCCGAACCGGCCGGACAGGAACGCCGCCCGGGGACAGAGCCGGCGCGCCTCATGCATCGGCATGGCCGAGTGGACACCGAACACCCGCGCCTCGTACGACGCGGTCGACACCACCCCTCGACCACCGAGCCCACCGACGATGACGGGCTTGCCCCGGAGTGATGGCTTGTCACGCTGCTCGACCGACGCGAAGAACGCGTCGAGGTCGAGATGGAGGATCGAGGCCGTCTGCCTCATGCGCGCGTCCCGGACATCGGCGCCAGCCTACGAGGCTCGGGCACGGTGTCGGCGCAATCAAGTAGCGTGCGTTTCGCGAGCCATACACCTGAGGAGGCCTCGTGCCGCGACCCGGTCCCGAGCGTCTGACCCCCGCCGAGGAGGTCGACTGCTCGCCGCTCGTCTCGAGCGATCCCCAGGACCTGCTCGTCAACCTCGAGGCCATGGTCCGGTGGGCTGACAGCGCGAGGATGCGTCGCGAGCTCATGGAGGTCATCGACTTCCCTCTCGACGACGTCTCAGCCTTCCTCACGCTCAACCAGCTCGTCTACCGTGGCGCCACCCGGCCGACGGACATCGCGGACGCGCTCGGGATCGGACGGCCCAACGTCTCCCGGATCGCTGCTCGCCTCGTCGCCGCGGGCCTCATCTTGCGAGTCGCCGACCCGCAGGACGAGCGCGGCATCCTGCTCGCGTTGAGCGATCTCGGTCGTGTGTACGCCGAGCGGATCCTCGCCATCGCCAGCGGGCGCATCCAATGGGTCCTGTCGACGTGGAAGCCGACCGACGCGGTCCAGCTCACCGCCCTGTTCTCGCGGTTCGCTGCGTCCACCATCGCGGGAGAGGCCCCGGACCTTCGCCAGTTCCTGCCGAAGCCCTGACCCGTATCTATTTTCAGAAATGAAATAGCGTGTAGCGTTGCCGGTAGCTTCCCGACCGCCTCTTCGAAGGAGAAGACCATGAGCGGGACACCGTTCGCCGACTTCCGCGACCTCTTCGCTGATCCGCCCCAGGACGTACGGCCTGAAGTGCGTTGGTGGCTCGCGGAAGGACTCCACACCGACGAGACGCTGCGTAACGAGATCGAGGCGGCCCACCGACTCGGCTTCGGAGGCATGGAGTTCCTCGCGATGGACGAGGGCCAGGTCGACCATGCGAGGTACGGATGGGGCTCGGAGGAGTGGGTGCATGACTCGCTGGTCGTCGTCTCCGAGACGACCGCCCGCGGCATGGCGGTGAGCTTCACCTCGGGTACGAACTGGTCGAACGCCAACCTGCCGACCATCACGCCCGAGCACCCCGCGGCCGCGAAGGAGCTCGACCTGACGGTCGAGGAGCTCTCCGCCGGCCAGAGCCGTACCGGTGCGCTGTCCCTGGTCGACTTCGACGCTCCCCTGCCGCCGAGTCCGTTCCCCGGCCATCGCGGGACGCTCCTCGAGCAGCACCTCGTCGCCGTAGTGGCGGCACGCGTGGTGGACCCGACCGCCACCCCGCCCGTCCTGTCGCGGGACTCAGTCATCGACCTGACGAGCCAGGTGCTCGACGGCTCTCTCGCCTGGACCGCGCCTGCCGACGGCGACTGGAAGCTCTTCACGTACTGGTCGCACGGCACCGGCCAGACCGCGGAGCCATCCACATCGATCAACTACACGGTGAACTACATCGACCGCGCCGGCGTCGACGCCCTCATCGACTACTGGGACACCGTCGTGCTCACGCCCGAGCTCCGGTCCCACATCGCCCGGAACCCCCGGACCCAGATGTACATGGACTCGCTCGAGCTCACCCTGTACGGGGCCGGCGGCCTGTTCTGGAGCAGCACATTCGCCGACAACTTCCGCACCTGTCGGGGGTACGACATCACGCCGTGGCTGCCCTTCCTCACCCGCACCACGATGGGCATGGCTGTGGCGACCGACTACCACTACGCCGCCGAGCCGGCTGACGCGCCCACCGTGGACAAGGTCCGCTACGACTACGTCCAGACGCTGACCGACCTGTACATCGAGAACATGCTGCGGCCGTTCGCGGAGTTCCTGCACGCCAACGGGATCACACTGCGCTCCGAGATCAGCTACGGGCTCCCGTTCGAGCTCACCCGCCCCGGACCCGAGGTCGACGGCATCGAGACCGAGTCCCTCGAGTTCGGCTGCCAGATCGACGCGTACCGTCTGCTCGCAGGCCCGGCGCACCTGTTCGACAAGCCCTACTCGTCGGAGACCGGCGCAACCAGCCGCAACCATATGCTCGACCACCGCTTCTACGACCAGATGATCGCGACCCAGTTCGCCGCCGGGGTCACCAAGACCGTCCTGCACGGCTGGGCGAGCCCGGCCGGCGCCGAAGGCGCCACCGAATGGCCCGGCCACGAGGGCATGTGGCCGATGTTCTCGGAACGCTTCGACACCCGCCAGCCCGCGGCTGAGTTCTATCCGCTCTGGACGGCGTCGGTCGCGCGCCAGCAGCTGCTGTTGCGCCGCGGTCGGCCCAGGATCGACGTGGGCATCCTGCGTACCGACCACTTCGTCGACAACCTCATCGGCCTCACGCTGATCGCTCCCGACGGCCGTCGGATCCCCGACGAGGAAGCCATCGGGCGCATGTGGATGCGCAACCGCGAGAACCAGTGGTGGCAGGACCTCGGCATGCAGGACGCCGGGTGGAGCTACGAGTACTTCGATCCCACGCTGCTCCTGCATCCCGACGTGTCCTACGGCGACGGCGTGCTGCAGCCCGACGGACCCGGGTACCAGGCGCTCATCGTCTACCAGGAGGGGCTCGACCCCGACGCGGCGAAGCGCCTGCTCGACCTGGCCCGAGGCGGACTGCGCGTCCTGCTGGTCCACGGCGCCCGCGAGCTGAAGTGGCTGGCACGCGGCCTGCACACTGTCCACGAGCACGCCGCCTCCCGCACGCCCGGCCTGGACGGGCGCGACGACGAGCTGACCGCGACGATCGCTGAGCTGCTCGCCGAGCCGACGGTCGCGGTGATCTCCGATCCGGCACAGACCGTCACGGCTCTGCGCGCCCTGGGCGTCGTGGGTCGGACGGAGTTCACCGACGACAACCAGAGCGTCCTCACGCTGCTGCGTGAAGAGGGCGACCTCAGCCACCTCTTCGTCTACCACTTCCTGTACGAGACGGGCGCGCCCACCGTGGCACGCATCGCCCTGGAGCGCCCAGGCTCGGTCTTCAAGGCGGATCCGTGGCGGGGTACGGCGACCCCGTACGCCGCCGACATCGCCTCGGACGGCCGCCTCGTGGTGTCCGTCCCGCTCCAGCCCGGCGAGACGGCCTACTTCACCGTCGATCACACCGGTCCCGTGGGCGGCGAGCCCGAGACCGAGACCGTGGTGGCGACGCTCGACGACTGGCAGATCACCGTCGAGAGCTGGGATGCGGGCGAGCCGCAGATCATCACCGAGGACCGTGGCCTGGGGTACGTGTCGCGCGAGGTGCGCTACGCGACCGACATCACCTCGGTCACCTCCGCCGAGCGGTCCCTCACACCATGGCGCGAGCTGCCCGAGGTCGGCCCAGCCGTGTCGGGCGTCGGCGACTACGTGACCGAGTTGACCGTGACCGATGACCTGCTGAGCCACGGACGCCTCGTCCTGGACCTCGGTTCGACCGCCGGTGGCCTCGGATCGGTGAGCGTCAACGGCGGGGCACCGTACGGCTTCGACACCTCACGCCCCCGGGTGGACATCACCTCGTCGGTGACGGTCGGGACGAACGTGATTCGGGTCCGCACCGCGAGCTCGCTCAACAACCGGCTCCTGGCCCGCGGCTACTACGACGGCATTCAAGACGTCGCGCTCCAGCTGAATGGCCAAGCGCCCGACACCCAGAAGACGACGCCGCACGACCATGGCCTGTTGGGACCCGTGAACCTGGTCCAGATCAGCTAGTCGCGGGCCACCCGCATCACTCCAGCGGCAGAGCGGGAGTGATGCGGGTGTACTCGACGAAGTCGAACGCCTCGCGCGGCGTGCGGGATGTCTCACGCCACACGGTCGGGTCGATCTCGGGGAACAGCACGTCCCCCTCGGGGTCGTCGTGAACCTCGGTGACGTCGAGGTCGGTGAGGTGGTCCCAGAAGAGCTTGTAGATCTCCCCGCCGCCGGACACCCACCAACGCCGGTCGGGATAGTCGTGCAGCGCCTCGAGCGCCTCGGCCACCGAGTGGACGATCCGCACTCGGTCATCTGAGTACGAGTGGTCGCGGGTCACGACGAGCGTCACCCTGCCAGGCAGGGGAAAGCCGATGCTCTCGTGGGTGCGGCGGCCGGTGATCAGGACGCCGCCCATCGTGACCTTCTTGAACCTCGACGAATCCTCGGGAAGGTTCCAGGCCATGTCGTTGTCGCGACCGATGACGCGGTTGCGCGCGAAGGCTGCGATTGCCGTGAGTGCGCGCTGGGCCACGCTGTCGCTCCTTCTCAGACTGCGATCGGTGCCTTGATCCCGGGAAGGGGATCGTAGCCGTCGACTCGGATGTCATCGAGGGTGAACGCGTCGATCGCTGTCACCTCCGGGTTCAGCCACAGCGTAGGCAGTGGCCGAGGCTCACGCGCGAGCTGCTTCTTGGCCTGCTCGATGTGGTTGAGGTACAGGTGGGTGTCGCCGAGCGTGTGGACGAAGTCGCCGACCTCGAGCCCCGTGACGTGCGCGACCAGGTGCGTGAGCAGCGCGTACGAGGCGATGTTGAACGGCACGCCCAGGAAGATGTCGGCGGACCGCTGGTACAGCTGACAACTCAGCCTGCCCTCGGCGACGTAGAACTGGAAGAACGCGTGGCAGGGTGGCAGCGCCATCCTGTCGAGCTCGCCCACGTTCCAGGCGCTGACGATGTGGCGACGCGATGACGGGTTGCTGCGGATCTGCTCAATGACCTGGCTGATCTGGTCGACGTGACGGCCGTCAGGCGTCGGCCAAGAGCGCCACTGCGCCCCGTAGACGGGCCCGAGATCGCCGTTCGCGTCAGCCCACTCGTCCCAGATCGTGATGCCATTCTCGTGGAGCCACGCGACGTTGGTGTCACCGCGGAGGAACCACAGCAGCTCGCCGAACACGCTCCGTACGTGGACGCGCTTCGTCGTGAGCATGGGGAATCCCTGGCTCAGGTCGAAGCGCATCTGGTGGCCGAACACCGAGAGTGTGCCCGTGCCCGTACGGTCGTCGCGCCTGACGCCCTCGGTCAGCACGCGGTCCAGCAGATCGAGGTAGACCTTCACGACTGCTCCTCCAACCTGGCCAGCAGCGGCAGCATCGCCCGGACGGCCTGGCCGCGATGGCTCACCGCATCCTTCTCCGCCGGCGACAGCTCCGCGTTCGTCACGTCGTGGCCGTCGGTGACGAAGATCGGGTCGTAGCCGAACCCGTTCGTGCCGCGTGGCGCGTCGATGACCACGCCTTCCATCGTCCGACGCAGCACCTCCTCGTTGCCGTCGGGATGTACGAGCGCCATCGCGCACACGAACCGTCCCCGGCGGCGGGGCAGCTCCACCTCGCTGATCTGGCGCAGCAGGAGCTCCAGGTTCTCGGTGTCGCTCGCGCCGGGCCCAGCCCACCGCGCCGACCGCACGCCCGGCATCTTGTTGAGCACGTCGACCTCGATGCCCGAGTCGTCGGCCAGGGTCGGCAGGCCCGTCACCGCAGCGCCGGCCCTCGCCTTGATGAGCGCGTTCGCCTCGAACGTGTCACCGTCTTCCGCCGGCTCCTCGTACGGCGGCACATCGCCGAGCCCCACCACGTCGAGCGACAGCCCTGCCTGCGCCACCAGGCGCCGCAGCTCGACGACCTTCTTCGCGTTGCCAGACGCAATGAGCAGCCTCACGCCTTCAGCGCTTCCTGCTGCACCCGCGTGAGCGCCTCGCAGCCGGCGAGCCCCAGGTCGAGCAGCCTGTCGAGCTGCTGGCGGCTGAACGGCTCGGCCTCGGCGGTGCCCTGGACCTCGATGAGTCTGCCGTCGCCCGTGGCGACGATGTTGAGGTCGACGTCGGCAGCGGAGTCCTCCACGTACGCGAGGTCGAGCAGCTCCCTGCCCTCCACGATGCCGACGCTGACCGCCGCGACAGAGCCCTTCAGCGGCTCCCGTACGAGCAGGTTGCGCTCGCGCAGCCAGCTCACAGCGTCGGCGAGCGCGACGTACGCGCCGGTGATCGAGGCCGTGCGGGTGCCGCCGTCGGCCTGGAGCACGTCGCAGTCGAGCTGGATCGTGTTCTCGCCGAGCGCCGTGTAGTCGATGATGCCGCGGAGCGAGCGGCCGACGAGCCGCGAGATCTCGTGGGTTCGACCGCCGATGCGCCCCTTGACAGACTCGCGGTCGGAGCGGGTATGGGTGGCGCGCGGCAACATGGCGTACTCGGCCGTCACCCAGCCCAGTCCGCTCCCCTTGCGCCAGCGCGGCACGCCCTCGGACACGCTCGCGGCGACGAGGACCCGGGTCTTGCCGTACTCGACCAGGACCGATCCTTCCGCGTGGTCCAGCCAGTTGCGTGTGATCCGTACATCCCGGAGCTGGTCAGCCTCGCGGCCGTCTGTTCTCGCCATGGGAGCGACCCTATCGGGGGAAACTGACAAGTCCGAGATCGTCCGACATGAGCTCGGGCAGCGGCTCGACGTCGGCGACGAAGTCACCCATCAGGCGGCGCCCGATGCCGGCGAACTTCTCAGGGTTGCCCGTCGTGAGGAACCGGCGGTAGCCGTCGCGACGGAGAGGCTGCAGCAGCTCGCGCCGCGTCAGCGACGAGAACGTCGACTTGGCACACTCCTCGGCGCTGGAGACGAGAGTCACCCCGTCACCGAGCACGTACGAGATGACGCCCGTCAACAGCGGATAGTGGGTGCAGCCGAGGATCAAGGTGTCGGCGCCTGCTTCCTGGATGGGCGCCAGGTACTCCTCGGCTAAGGCCAGCAGCTCGGATCCGCCCGTGACGCCTGCCTCGACGAAGTCGACGAACCTCGGGCAGGCCGAGGTCGTCAGCTTGATCTGGGGCGCTGCCGCGAAGGCATCGTCGTACGAGCGCGAGGTCGCGGTCGCCTCCGTACAGATCACGCCGACCTGGCCGGTCTTGGTCGCGGCGACGGCACGTCGCGCGGCGGGCAGGATGACCTCGGTGACGGGGATCGAGTACCGCTCCCGCGCATCGCGCAGCACCGCCGCCGACGCGCTGTTGCACGCGATGACCAGCGACTTCACGCCGAGGTCGACGAGGTGGTCGAGGCACTGCAGCGCGTATGCCCGGACCTCCGCAATCCGCTTCGTCCCGTACGGCGCTCGGGCGGTGTCTCCCAGGTAGATGATGTCCTCGCCCGGCAGCTGGTCGAAGATCGACCGCGCCACCGTGAGTCCGCCGAAGCCCGAGTCGAAGATCCCGATGGGCGCGTCGCGGTTGGAAGAGGTCACCGCCACATCGTACGAGTCCTGCGCTCACAAGGCCGATTGGTGCCCGCTACCCATATCCACGTTTCCCAGGTCTGGCTAGCGTTGGGGGTTGAGGAGGCCCGACATGTCCCAATGGCAGAACCCACCCCACCATGGTTTCAGCGTCGATCCGTCTGTGGCGCCCGCACTCCGACCGTCCTCCTCTGACCGCGACTATGCCGACAGGACTCTCCGGATGGCGCACGCGGATGGCCGCCTGACCGATGCCGAGCTTGCCGAGCGTGTCGAACGTGCAGACTCCGCCTGGTCTCTTCGCGAGCTCAGCGACCTCATCGCCGACGTCAGCCTTCCGAACGCCGCCAGTCAGGTGGTGGGCCCCAACCTGGCCATGCGACCGACCGCGTCCATGCCACCGATCGTGGCCCAGCTCGACGCGGCACGGCGCGGCGCGCAGATGGTCTTGGCTCGCTCCCTCGTGGGCTGGCTGGCGCTCGCTCTGCTGTTCAACATCATCTGGCTCTTCAGCGGCGGCCCCGGGAGCTACTACTGGCCGATCTGGCCGATGCTCGGCACCGCCTTCCCTCTCATCGGTCTCGTCATGGCACGCTTCGGCCCCGATCCTCTGACTCCCAGCCGAAGAGTGGAACCACCAGCCGATCTCCGGTGAGAGGGACCGCCCCGGTCAGCCGGTGATGGCGTCGAGCAGCAACGCCTGGACGTACCCGATCCAGTGGTACACATCGGCGATCGGTGCGCGCTCGTCGCTGGGGTCGAGGTCGTCGACGAGCTCCGCATCCTTCTCGTCGTCGATGCCCAGCCGCGCGCCGAGCACGAGCCGCATCGCGTTGAGGGTACGCAACCAGGCGTCCTGCTCCTGCAGCGGAATCGTCACCTCAGGATCAGACGTGCCCTCCGCGGGAGCCAGCGCTGCGAGCACGATCATCGCGTCGCCGGCCTTCTGCGTACGAAGCTCAGCCTCCATCAGGCGCCGGAACTCCGACGCCTCCTCCGCGTTGGTCGACGCCTCGGGGAAGAGCCGTGCGAGGGCAGGGTCGTCGCGGTCGAGTGGAGCGGCGTCACGCTCGTTCGCCCAACGCTCGAGTGGGTCGTCCGACCAGGCGGGCGCATCGACGAGCTCGACCAGCTGTGTCGCCATCGACTCGAGCAGCCCGATCTCGAACGGCAGACAGAACCAGACGATGCCGCCCTCTCCGTCCCGTACGAACCCGCTCCTCACGCGGCCGGCTCCAGCGTCGCCCACAGACCGTAGGCCTGCATCGCCGTCACGTCCCGTTCCATCTCGTCCTTGGTGCCCATCGCGACGGCCGAACGCCCGTCGTTGTGGACCTCCAGCATGAGCCGGGTGGCCTTCTCCTTCGTGAAGCCGAAGTAGTTCTGGAACACGTACGTGACGTACTGCATGGTGTTGATCGGGTCGTTCCAGACGATGCACACCCAGGGCTCCTGCCCGAGGGGCTGCTCCTCGACGCGCTCCCGGATGGCAGTGTCGCCTCCAGGCTGTTCGGTCATGTGCAGCATTCTGACAGGGGGAACGGACAACGAGCACTAGCCTCTTCCTCATGACGTCGCCCAGCACCGCGTTGCTGACCGATCACTACGAGCTGACGATGGTCTGTGCCGCCCTCGGATCGGGCACGGCGTTACGCCGCAGCATCTTCGAGCTCTTCCCCCGCCGACTGCCTGCCGGACGGCGTTACGGCGTGGTCGCCGGCGTCGGTCGCGCCCTCGACGCGCTGGAGCAGTTCCGGTTCGGCGACCAGGAGATCGACTTCCTCAGGTCGCACCGGGTCGTCGATGACCGTACGGCGCAGTGGCTGAGCACGTACCGCTTCCGCGGCAACATCAGCGGCTACGGCGAGGGCGACCTGTACTTCCCGGGCGCCCCGCTGCTCACCGTCGAGGGCACCTTCGCGGAGGCGGTCGTGCTGGAGACGCTGCTGCTGAGCATCTACAACTACGACTCGGCGGTCGCATCGGCTGCCAGCCGGATGACGCTCATGGCCGATGGCCGCCCGTGCATCGAGATGGGCTCGCGTCGCGCCCACGAGCAGGCCGCTGTGGCAGCGGCCCGCGCCGCGTACATCGCCGGCTTCAGCGCGACCAGCAACCTCGAAGCGGGACGTACGCACGGAGTGCCCACGACCGGTACCGCGGCGCACTCGTTCACGCTGCTCCACGACTCGGAGGAGGAGGCGTTCGTCGCACAGATCGCCGCGCTCGGTCAGGACACGACCCTGCTCGTCGACACGTACGAGATCGAGGAAGCCGTTCGTACGGGCGTGCGGATCACCGACGGCCGGCTCGGCGCTGTACGGATCGACTCCGGCGACCTCGTGGCGGCGGCCAAGGAGGTACGGGCGCTGCTCGACGAGCTCGGGGCGACAAAGACCCGGATCATCGTCACCAGCGACCTCGACGAGTGGCAGATCGCCGCGCTGTCCGGTGCACCAGTCAACGGCTACGGGGTCGGGACCTCCGTCGTCACCGGCTCAGGGCACCCCACCTGCTCCTTCGTGTACAAGCTGGTCGCGCGCGCGGGGTCCGACGACCCGGATGCCCCCCTGATCCCCGTCGCCAAGAAGTCCGCGCACAAGTCGACGGTGGGCGGCCGCAAGTTCGCGCTGCGTCGGCGTGACCCGAAGGGCATCGCCGAGGCAGAGCTCATCGGCATCGGCGCCGACCCTGAAGGCGATGGGGACGACCGTCCGCTGCTGCGGCAGCTGGTCAGAGACGGCGAGGTCGTGGGGCGTGAGCCGTTGAGCGCGGCGCGCGAGCGGCACGATGCCGGCGTGCGCGAGCTGCCCCGTGACGCGTTCAAGATGTCCCGAGGCGAGCCCTGCATCCCCACGTACTTCCTAGACGAGGCAGGCCACATCATCACGAACCCGTACGACAGGAGCTGAGATGACCGATGCTGATTTCGCCGCCCCGGCCGGCAAGCGGGCGCTGATCGTCGTCGACCTGCAGAACGACTTCTGCGAGGGCGGGTCCCTGGCCGTCGCCGGCGGCGCGCAGGCAGCGAGCGACATCTCGGCCTACCTGGCTGGAAAGCCCCCCTACGACCTCGTGGTCGCCACCCGCGACGCGCACATCGATCCGGGCGACCACTTCTCCGACACCCCCGACTTCGTCGACTCGTGGCCGCCCCACTGCGTGGTCGGAACGCCTGGTCAGGACTTCCATCCCGGACTGACGTTCCGCGACTTCGACGGTGTCTTCGACAAGGGCAACTACGAGGCCGCGTACTCGGGCTTCGAAGGCTCGAACGCCGAGGGCCGTGGACTCGACGAGTTCCTCGCCGAGTCAGGCGTGACCGACGTCGACGTGTGCGGCATCGCCACCGACTACTGCGTCAGGGCCACCGCGCAGGACGCGGCGATGCTCGGGTACGTCACGACCGTGCTCACCGACCTCACCGCAGCCGTCGCCCCCGAGAGGCTCGATGCGGCCTACGAGGCCCTCGCCGACTCCGGCGTCGCACTCAGCACGAGCAACGAGTCCTGACCAACCCGCGCCAGTCCCTCGACGTGGCCCCTCGGGCGACGGGACTGCCCGGGGTCGCCGGTTCACCATGTTAAGTGGGTGAACCATCGCTTACCACGGCCAATTGGCCGTGGTAAGCAACAACTCGCCCACTTAACATGGTGAACCGAGGCTGGCCGGAACGGCCGGGGGACGCCCCACACTCGGACTCGGTCAGGAACCCGAGGAGGTGTCGCGGGGGGCCGACTGGAAACCGTTCATGACATCGGAGAGTCGGCGGAGGCGGTCGGACCCGTACAGGTCCTCCAGGTACAGCCGTTCGCCATCCGGGCCGGCCAGCGGAACACGCCAGTTGGGGTACTCGTCGATCGTGCCCGGCTGGTTCTGCGTACGTCGCTCGCCCACCGCGTCCGTGAGCGCGGCGGACAGCACCCGTGACGGAGTCCACGTGAGGAAGCGGTGGAGCGCCAGCGTGACGTCCTCGGTGTCGCGGTCGTCCTGCGAAAGCACCCCGCGGTCCTCGAGCATCCCGATCACGGCCGACTGCTCGCGCGCATCGGCCTCGATCTCGGAGTCCAGCGACTCGGTGAGAAGACCCAGCTGGTAGCGGAGCCGTACGTGGTCGTGGGCCAGGTACCCCGCAGTGGGCGGCAGGTCGTGCGTCGTCACCGACGCCATGCAATAGTCGCGCCACCGCTCCGGCGCGAGCGGCTTGCCCTGCTCGTCGTACTCGAACCACAGGATCGACGTCCCGAGGATGCCGCGGCGGCGCAGGTAGACGCGCACCCACGGCTCGACCGTGCCGAGGTCCTCGCCGATCACCAGCGCGCCGGCTCGATGTGCCTCGAGCGCGAGGATGCCGACGAGCGCCTCGTGGTCGTAGCGGACGTACGCGCCCTGCTGCGGCCCGTACCCCTCCGGGATCCACCAGAGCCGGAACAGCCCGATGATGTGGTCGACCCGTACGCCTCCCGAGTGCCGCAGGATCCCGGCGACCATCGAACGGAACGGCGCGTACGCGAGATCGGCGAGACGGTCCGGCCGCCACGGGGGCTGCCCCCAGTTCTGGCCGGACTGGTTGTACGGGTCGGGCGGGGCGCCGACCGAGACACCGTTCGCGAACACCGTGTGCAGCGCCCACGTCTCGGCGCCGTTGGCGTTGACCCCCACGGCGAGGTCCGACACGATCCCGATCGGCATGCCGGAGTCCTTGGCGGCCTGCTGCGCGCTCGACAGCTGGGTGTCCGCGATCCACTGCAGCCACATGTAGAACGTGACCAGATCGGCGTCCGCCGCGGCGAAGTCGGCGACCTCCGGAGACGATGGGCGGCGCAGGGCCTGGGGCCAGTCCCGCCAGCTTCGTCCGTACTTCTCGCTCAGCGCGCACCATGTCGCGTAGTCCCGTAGCTGACGTCCCTCGCGGCGCTGGAAGTCCTCGAACGCCATCTGCCGAGCCGGCCTGCGGCCCGCGCGGAAGACCAGCTCGAGTGCTTCCCGTTTGGCGTCCCACGAGGCGTCGCGCTCCACCCCTACGGAGTCGGCAAGGTCTTCGACGAGCTCCCGTCGCGTCTCGCGGACAGCGTCGCGATCGGCCGGCGACAACCCTGCGTACTCCGGGATGGCCTCGGGCCGGATGTAGACCGGGTTCACGTACCGCCGGCTCGACGGCAGGTACGGGGATGGCTCCATGGGCGCCACCGGCTCCGCGGCGTGGAGGGGGTTGATGAGCACATACGAAGCGAAGTGCTTCGTCGCGCTCCAGACGGCCATGTCGGCGAGGTCGGTGAGGTCGCCCACACCCCACGAGTCGCGTGAAGCGACCGAGTACAGCTGCGTCGCGAAGCCCCAGATCCGCTTGTCGCCCATCTGGCGCGGGAAGCCGAGCCACGGCGGCGTCACGATCAGCGACGACTCGACCTCGCGGTCTTGAGAGCGCAGCACGATCCGGTGGTAGCCGAGCGGGATCTCCACCGGTACGACGAAGCTGGCCTCGCCGATCCACTCGCCCTCCACCTCGCGCTCCGGGTTGTGGTTCGCCACCTGGTGGACATCGACGGTGCCGCCGTCCTCGAGCCTGATGAACACGTGCGCGTCGGCGCCGGCCCGGACATGTACGGGGAAGGTCTTCGCGGCACCCTGCTCGACCACCACGCAGGGCGGAAGGGCCCGCTGCCAGACCCGTGCGTGGTAGGCGTCGACCGCGGCCCGCGCCTTGTCAGGTGTCGAGGCGTCGACGTCGAACGCGCTCAGCACCGCAACCACCGATGCATCGTCGACCTCGGTGTGGTGGCCCTTCCAGTCCCAGAACTCCGTGCTGATCTGGTACAGACCGCACAGATCGCGGAGCGCGGGGTCGATGAGTGGCATGCGTCGTCTCTCAGAAGGGTCGTCCGTCGTAGGGACCAAGACTTTCAGCGCATCCTGTGCGCCGCAACAAGCGCGCCATAGGAGCACCGGACCTCGATCCCCGGTCGAGGCCCACGACCCGCCGTCTCCGGCGATTCATCGCGTCGTCATCTCGCCGACCGTGCCAAGATCGCCCCGGCCAGCCGACGGGATCTCTAGTCTGAGCCGCAGCGGGCTGACGAAGGAGCGGGACACATGACGACGGTCGGGGACTCGGAAGTCACCAGGACGCGAAAGACGCCGCCGTGGCGCTACGCGATCGGCATGTTCGGGACCTCGATCCCGATCAACATGATCAAGGGGTCGGTGCTGCTGTTCTACGTCGACATCCTGGGCCTGGACATCGGCTTCTACGCCGGGGTGATGGTCGTGTACGCGATCATCGACGCTCTCGACAACCCGGCCTTCGGCTACCTGTCCGACCGCACCCGCACCCGTTTCGGCCGGCGCAAGCCGTGGCTGATCATCGGCGCGCCGCTGCTGGCGATCGGGCTGATCGCGTACTTCTCGCCGCCCGCCGGGACCACGGGGGTCTCCCTGGTCATCTGGTACGCGATCTTCGCAATCTTCAGCGAGATGGTCGACTCGATGATCAACGCCAACTACGGCGCACTGCTGCCGGAGCTGTTCCCGCTCGAGAAGGCCCGCGCGAAGGCGAACTCGCTGCGGCAGGGCTTCCAGCTCGTCGCCCTGGTGATCTCGCTCGCTCTCACCCCGCTGTTCACCACGAGCATCTTCGGCACCTCGAAGACCACTCAGGGGTTCACGACCACCGCGATCATCTACGCCGTCCTGGGCGCCGGCGTGATCCTGCTCATGGGCACCGGGATCCATGAGCCCCCGTCCCACGCCGAGGCCCCGAAGCCGAAGCTGTGGCCGACGATCAAGGCGATCCTCACGAACAAGTGGTTCTGGCAGATCGGCTTGGCCAACGCGTGCTACGGCGCAGGCCTGGCCCTGGTCCTCGCCGGCCTCCAGCTGTACGTCAAGTACTCTCTCGGGATCGCGGTCGCCTGGGCCACCGTGCTGCAGGCGACGGTGATCCTGGTCGCGGTCGGTGGCCTGGTCCTGTGGACGTATGTCATCCGCAGGAAGGGCGCCGGATGGACCTGGCGGGTCGCGTTCGCGACCTACGCCATCGGCTTCGTGCCTCTGTTCTTCGCCCACGACCTGATCTCCGCGATCCTCGGCTCGCTCGTCCTGGGGATCGGGTGGGCGGGAATGATGTCGACCAACGACCTGATCGTCAGTCGCGTCATCGACGAGGACGCCGCTGGCCACGGCGAGCATCGCGAAGGCGTGACCATCGCGTCGTTCGGCATGTTCGGCCGCCTCAACGGTGTGCTGTCGGGCTTCGCCCTCGCGTCGCTGTCCGCCATGTTCGGGTACCACTCGGGCGACGACCCGGGCAGCAACCCCGCGCTCGCCTGGCGCGTGTACATGACGGTCTATCCGTTCATCCTCGCGGTCATCGGCCTGGCGATCGCCTGGTTCATCAAGCTGCCACAGAACAAGGTGGAGCCGGAGGACGTGCTGTCAGAGGGCATCCCCCAGTGAGGGGTCTCGTCATCACGGCGGACGACGCCGGCCGGGAGCTGGCCTCGTCCCAGGAGATCGCCGCCCTGCTGGACGAGTGCCGGATCACTGCCACGACCCTCATCCCGGTCGCCGACGACGCGGAGGCAGCCCTCCAGCTCGTCGGCACCCACCTCCCGCGCGTCCATGCGACCTTCACCTCCGAGGAGGGCCCCCCGGCATGGTCCCCGCTCAGCGGAGCAGGAAGCCTGACCGGGGCCGACGGCAGGTTCTCCTACGACCCGTTCGAGTTCGCGGGCCGCGCGACCGCGGAAGACGTCGCGACGGAGCTGGCAGCGCAGTACGACTGGTTCGTCGCTCGTGGCGTCACCCCGACTGGCCTCGACTCCCACTCCGGCACCCTGTACGGGCTGCACGGGACCTCGTTCATGGAGGTCGCTCTCCGGTTCTGCGCCGCCCACGGGCTGGCCTTCCGGCTGCCGCGCTCGGCCGAGGCGTACTGGGGCGCGGCACTGCCCGAGCCGTTCGCAGCCGCGCACCGGACGGCGGTCGACGCGGCAGACGCGCTCGGGGTCTCGCTCCCGGCGGCCATGGTCACCAACCGCCTGTCCGCGGCCGAGGTCGGCTCGTACGAGCGGTTGCGCGACCACTACCTGATGCTGCTGGACCTCCTGCCCCCCGAGGGGACGAGCGAGCTCTTCCTCCACCCGGCACCAGCCTCGGTCGGGCTGCCGACCCGGGAGTGGGAGCTGCGGCTGCTGCGTGACGACCGGTTCCAGGCTGCGGTCGACGACTCGTTCGAGCGCGTCTCCGACTGGGTGGCGCGATGATCGTCGAGCTGCGGCTGACCCTCGAGGACGTGGAGCAGAGTCGGTACTACGAGGTCCCGTTCGAGGTGAGCAGCCCGAACGCTCGCGTCGGCGTCACGATGACGTACGACCACAGCGAGGGCGCCGCGATCGACCTCGGGCTGCTGGATCCCGACGGGATCCGCGGCTGGTCGGGCGGCGAACGCTCGACGTACGTCGTCACGCAGACCGCCGCCACCCCCGGCTATCGGCCGGGCCCGATGGCTCCTGGCCGCTGGGCCGTGCTGCTCGGCCTGTACCGGGTGCCGGCCGACGGGGTGCCGGTGACGGTGACGATCGATACCGCGACCACCGACGAGCCGGAGTCCGAGGCCCCGGGCCCGGCTCCCCGCGTCACCGAACGCGGCAGCGACCGAGCCCATCCGGCACCGGCCGGGATGACGTGGTTCGCCGGTGACATGCACGCGCACACGGTCCACTCCGACGGCAGCCAGTCGATCGCCCAGCTCGCCGCGCTCGCGACCGGCATGGCGCTGGACTTCATCGCCGTGGCCGACCACAACACCGTGTCGCACCACCCGTTGCTCGCCGAACCGGCCGCGAGGTACGACATCAGCCTGCTGCCCGCCCAAGAGGTGACGACGCTGTACGGGCATGCGAACGTCTTCGGCGACGTCGGCCAGGTCGACTTCAGGACGCCACCCGATGAGTGGCGGATCCAGTCCGCGAGCCGTGGCGGTCTGATGAGCATCAACCACCCGCTCGAGGACGACTGTGGCTGGTTGCACCCGATGGCCGAGCTGCCGCCTGCGCTCGAGCTGTGGCACATCGGCTGGTTCCGCAACCTCACCGACAACAAGCCGTGGGCGCTCACCCGGCGCTGGCCGCGCCGCCCCATCGTCATCGGTGGGTCCGACTACCACAAGCCCGAGTCCGGCTACCCGCCGGGCGTTCCGACCACTTGGGTAGCAGCCGAGGACCGCAGTCCCGAAGCGATCCTCGAGGGGGTCAAGGCGGGCCGTACCGCCATCAACCGCATGGCCGCGGCGAGATCGGCACTGCTGCTGCCGGTGGCCGGAGAGCTGCTCGCGTTCGACGCCGACGGCTCGACACTGGTGAGCCCCTCAGGCCGAATGCGGGCCGTACGGGGCGACTCCGTGCGGTTCGCGCCACAGGAGCCCGGCATCCACCGTCTCGAGACCCCGGTGAAGCGCGAGGTGCTGGCGATCTGCGTCGCCTGAGCAGCATGGGCTCGCAGGACCGTTCGGAGTCGGCGGCACCTCCAACCGGAGTGACGCACCGATCAGCCTCGGCGGACCACCTGGGTGCGAGCGAGGAGGTCAGGCAGGCTCTGGCGCTTCGGGTGCCACAGGATCATGGAGATGCTGAAAGCGTCGACGATGAGAAACAGTCCCCCGCCCTGTGACAGGAGCGTCCACACGAGCGTCCGGGCGACCCCACGGTTCCACCCGACCTTGTCGGCGAGCTTGTCGACAGGCGAGACAGCGATGCCCAGGATGCGCTGCCCGAGGGTCCGGGACCACACACCGAGGCTGACCGTTCCGTACAGGACGGTGGCGGTGATGAGGGTGTAGGTCATGATCGCCACGAGGTGGGTGAGGTCGTCGGTGAACCCACCCTGGCCTCCGGCGAGGACGTCGTCGTAGAAGGCCTTCATCCCGACGATCACCCGGTTCTGGAAGTCGTTGATGAAGAACGGCAGCACCCCGGTGATCACCGCGGAGACGAGCGCGTTGTCGATGATCGTTGCAAGAAGACGACGACCGAACGACGCCAGCGTCGCGGGGCTCGCTTCCACGGCGGCGGGCGCTACGACGGCGGCGGGACGCGTGACGGGTCGGAAACCACCGTGCGCAGAGGACGACCACGGACCGCTCTGTGGGGAGGCAGAAGCGCCTGCGGTCGGAGCCGGAGCCGGAGCGGCGCTACCGTGAGTCGCGGCAGGTGCGGTGCCCCCCAACCGGACCTGGCTCGACCACGCGACGCCGTCCCACCAACGTTGACGTCCAGGGTGCGAGGGGTCGCCATACCACCCAGGCGGCGGTACGGGACCCTGGCTCAGGGACGGATCGGTCACAGAGCCAAGTCTGCCCTATTCGTAGGAGAGGTCTCTTACTCACCACCCGGGACATACCCCTCACCGAGTACGATCCTGCGGGGGATGGGCGATAGAGACAGCAGTTCGTTGGATTCACGCCGTCACCAAATTCAGCTCTCGGTATCAAGGAAGTCACGTGGACAAGATCGGTCGCTACCGACTGACCCAGCGCATCGGCGCCGGGTCTTTCGCGACCGTCTGGAAGGGCCGCGACGACGAGCTCGACGCCGACGTGGCCGTCAAGATCCTCGCCGACAACTGGGCCAACAACGAAGACGTACGCAGCCGCTTCCTGGCTGAGGCGAAGCTTCTCCGCCGCATCCAGGACGAGCGCGTCGTCCGCGTGTACGACATCGGAACACTGCCCGACGGGCGACCGTACTTCGTCATGGACTACGCCAACGGCGGCTCGCTGGAGCAAATGCGCAAGCAGCCGGCCGAGCCGGGCCGCGTCCTGCGGCTCTGCGCCGAGGCCGCCCGCGCCCTCGAGGTGCTGCATCGTCACCGGATCATCCACCGCGACGTGACCCCGGGGAACATCCTGCTCGACTACTCCGAGACCCAGGGCCTGCGCGTCCTGCTGGCCGACCTCGGCGTCGCGAAGAAGATGGTCGACCGCGCCGGCGCGACCATGACAGCCGGCACCCCGGCGTACATGGCGCTGGAGCAGGCGACGGGCGCTCCCTTCGATGCGCGTGCGGACATCTACTCGATCGGCGCCGTGACGTACGCGCTGTTGTCGGGCAAGCCGCCCTTCCCGGTCAAGACGCTCGCAGATCTTCTCAGCCGCAACCCGGCCATCGGCCCGGCCCCGATCGCCGACCGTGTCGGAGCTCCACCCGCACTCGACGCGTTGCTCAACGCCGCTCTCTCACCCGATCCGACCAAGCGTCCGCAGACCGCCGACATCATGGCGAGCGCCCTCGACCAGCTGGCCGACGTGCTGCCGGGCGGTCAGACGTACACGCCGCGGCCGCTGCCACCCGCCGAAGGCTCCATCATGCGGCCCGCCGTGCCCGCACCGTTCTCGACGCCCTCGAGCTTCATCTCGGGACTCAGCCCGGCTCCCGGTGGCCCGGGGTCGGTGGTCTCGCTGCCGCCGAACTCGTACTACACGGCCGCACCGACCTCGGCCGGGTACGAGACGCCGACCAGCGTGCTCGCCAGCTACATCCCGGAGGCCGAGTACACGCCTGCCCCCGTCTCCGAAAGCCACTCCCTGCTGTTCTGGGTCTGGGTCATCCTGTCGGCCGTCGCGCTGTTCTTCCTCACTCTCATGATCACGATCTGGATCTCCGGCTGAGACGGAGCCACCTACACTCGAGGGCGTGAGCATGACTCCCGAGACCCAACGCGCACCCGGTGCGCAGACCATCACCGACGAGCGCACCGAGCCACGCCTCGACGACGGCGACCACGAGCGGTTCGCGCACTACGTCGCGAAGCGCACGCTGACCGAGGCGATGGTCATGGGCACCCCGGTCGTCGCGCTGTGCGGCAAGGTGTGGGTCCCGAGCCGCAACCCGGAGAAGTTCCCCGTGTGCCCAGAGTGCAAGGAGATCTGGGAGTCCCACTCGGACGGGCCTGGATCGAACGATCCCGACGCCTGATCGTCGTGCTGAGGGACTTCGGCCGAGGCGTACGTGATCTCTGGCGCGGCGCTGCGTTCTGGGCTCGCCGCCCGTGGCTCATGCTGCTCGGCGTCCTTCCCGCGATCATCGTGTTCGCGGGTCTCACCGTCCTGCTCCTCGGTCTCGTGGAGGTCGCTCCCGGCATCGCGGCGTGGCTCACCCCGCTCCCGGGTGCCTGGAGCGACAGTGCCCGGACCCTGCTCAGGATCCTCGTCACCTTTGCCTTGATC
This sequence comes from Propionibacteriales bacterium, assembly GCA_038317635.1. GTDB lineage: Bacteria > Actinomycetota > Actinomycetes > Propionibacteriales > Propionibacteriaceae > Fen-668. The sequence continues at coordinate 11,800 of JBBQBP010000029.1, read as the reverse complement.
ATCGGTGCCGTGGCGCTGTCCGTGGTGCTTTACACAACGCTCACGCTGGCCATCGGGGCTCCCATCTACGAGCGGATCTCTCGCGCCGTGGAGGACAGCCACGGTGGCATCGCCAGGGAAGTAAGACGCCCTGTCCTACGGCTGGTCCTCGACGGGATCTCGAACGCCTTGCGCATGATCGTCACCGCTGCCGCACTGGGCCTCGCCGTGGCCGTCGTCGGCCTCATCCCGGTGGTCGGGACGTTCGTCGCGGCAGTGGTCGGCGCGGTCGGCGCCGGCCGCATCATCGCCGGCGAGCTGATCGGGACGCCGTGCGACGCCCGAGGCCTGACGCTCGGTGAGCGACGCCTTCTCCTGCGCCGGAATCGCTGGCGCGCGCTCGGCTTCGGCCTGAGCTGCTACGTGGTCTTCCTCGTCCCGGGCGGTGCGATCGTCCTCACCCCGGCGGCTGTCGCGGGTGCAACGCTGCTCACCCGCGACCTCGTGGGCGAGCCGACCTGATCGGCGCCACCTGGCGGCGTCCTCGGTTCATCATGTTAACCAGGTGGATCGTAGGTTCTCAGGGCCAATTGGCCAGGAGACCCTACGGCTCGCCTGGTTAACATGATGAACCGGCCCACGCGCGACGAACCCCGGGGCACGCGCGACGAACCCGAGGACGCGCGCTATCGCGCTCAGGCGCTACGCGGCGACGGGGCGACGAGCTCGTCTGGTCAGGACTCGTCGGTCCAGCGCGATTCGGGGCTGCGCTCGTACCAGTAGCCGCCCGGCGCGAACAGCCGATCGACGACGTTCGTGAGAACGCCGGCCTCCTGGAGGGTGTCCAGGATCGTGTAGCGAGCCCTGATGGTCTGCGACTGGTAGTACTTGTTCCGCAGCTGCTTGAGGGACACCCCGATCTGGCCGGGGTGATGGATCGCGCCCACCCTACGCAGGATGTCCTCGACCTCGGCGGCAGGCATGAGCTGCTGCGCCAGCCGGAACCGGAGCTCGGGCCAGACCCGGCGGATCGTCTCGAGACGCTCGCGGGCGGCATCCGGCGACAGGTACTTCTCTTTCGACTCCCGCACCGCCGACTCGCGGATGACGGCCACCGGTTGCAACGCTTCGACACGAGCGCGGTCCTGCTCGGGAGTGGGCCAGTCCGCCAACAGGGCATCTACATCGATGGCGGCGAGATCGAGCCCGAGGACGATCTCGTACAGCGCGCACATCGCGAGCGTGCCGAGGCCGACCTTGAAGCCGTGCGAGAGCGGGATGGCCCAGTCACGGCCGTACCCCTCCATCTCCCACTGGTGGCTGAAGTAGTGACCGGCGCCCGACGCGGGCCGCGAGGTGCCGTACACCTGGATCGCGAGGCCCGACATCTGCAGGCCCTCGCTAAGCGCCTCGACAGCCTCGAGGTCCCCGCGACGCAGCCCGTCGGGGTCGGCGATCGCATCCTGCAGCGGTCCCTGCACCAGGTCCCAGACGTCCCAGTCGACTGCCTCGACCCCGAGCGCGTCGGAGACCATCCAGTCGGCGCCAGCCGGAACCTTCTCGAAGAGGTCACCCAGACCGGTAGCGGTCAGCCTGCTCGGCGCCGCGGCCATGACGTCGATCGGGGCGACGACGGCGATCGGGGCGCGGCAGATGACCGTGCTCTTCACACCCTTGACCGTGATCGCGGCGCCTTCGGCCGTGTAGCCGTCGACAGAGGCGGCCGTACAGACCGAGAGGTACGGACGGCCGACCATGTCGCTCGCGTTCTTCACGACATCGTTGATCGACCCTGATCCGACCGACACCGCGGCCGCGTCGGTCGCGGCGATGATGTCGCGCACCCGGAGCACCATCGCGTCGTCGGCGAACAGGACAGGCTTGCCGGGGAAGATCACCGGCTCGTCGACGTCGATACCGGCGCTGCGCAGCGACTCCAGGACGCCCTCCCCGGCGGCGCCCCAGGTGTTCTCATCAGCGATGATGATCGCGCGCATGCCGGGCAGGTACTCGGCGAACGTCGCCCCGGTCCGGCCGAGGACTCCCACCCCCATGACGACGGCCCTGGTCTGGCCAGCGCCGGCAAGGGCGGTCTGGATCCTGGTGGATGTGATCTCGGGTACCCCGGAAGAAGCGATCTTCACTCGTCGATCTTCGCACCCGCTGCCGCGACCTCCTGCGAGGATGCCGGTGAAGGCCATCAGTTGCACGAAAGGCACGCACATGGAACCACTCGTCATCGCCGTGGACTCGTCCACCACGGCCACGAAGGCACTCGTGGTCGACGCAGGCGGTTCCGTCATCGGGTCCGGCCGGGCCGAGATCCCGCTGAGCACACCCGGCGCGGACCGGTACGAGCACGACCCGGCCGACTGGTGGCGCAGTACGAACAGCGCCATGGGCGAGGCTGTCGCCGGCCTGTCGCCCGACGAGAGGCGCCGCGTGGCCGCGCTGTGCATCACGCCGCAGCGGCAGTCGTTCGCGTTCGTCGATGCCGAGGGGGTCGCGGTCAGGCCGGGCATCCTCTGGCTCGACGGGCGCGCCACCGCGGAGGTCGCCGAGCTCGGGAGCGAGGAGGTACACGCGCTGTCCGGGTTCCAGCCCGATGTCACGCCGTCGCTGTACAAGATCGCGTGGCTGTCGCGGCACGAGCCGGAGACCGTGGCCCGCGCTGCACGGCTCACGGGCGTCCACGGCTACCTGGTCCACGCCCTCACCGGCCGCTGGACCGACTCGGTCGCGACCGCCGACAGCCTCGGGCTGTACGACATGGCGTCGCTGTCGTTCTCGCCGCGGCTCACGGAGCTCGCGGGACTACGGGCTGACCAGCTGCCCGAGCTGTGCCCGGCCGGATCGGCGATGGGCCACGTGACGCACGAGGTACTCGCCGCCTGGGGACTGCCCGGGCCCGTCACGGTTGTCGCCGGCTGCGGCGACGGGCAGGCGGCTGGGCTCGGCGCCGGCGCGACCCGTACCGACGAGGCGTACCTCAACCTCGGCACCGCCGTGGTCGCCGGCGTGCACAGCGCCACCTATCGGCACGGATCCGTGTACCGCACCGACGCGGCGGGGCTCCCCGGTCAGTACGTGCTCGAGGTCGTACAGAACTCCGGCGCGTACCTCGCCGGCTGGTTCCGGTCCGAGCTCGGCGATCCGGCACTGCACGGGGCTCCCGACCCGGGCTTGGAGGCCGCGGCTGCGGCCGTCGCAGTGGGATGCGGCGGGCTCGTGGCGATCCCATACTGGAACGCGGTCCAAAGTCCGTACTGGGACCCCATCGCTCGCGGCGCGTACGTGGGGCTGTCCGGCATCCACGGCCGGGCCCACCTGTACCGGGCGCTGCTGGAAGGGATCAGCCTCGAGACCGCACGCAACCTGCGTGGGCTCCAGGAGGACACGGGCGTGCCGCTCACCAGCGTACGCGTCATGGGTGGTGGGCAACGCAGCGAGCTGTGGCGCCACATCGTCGCTGATGCGACCGGGCTGCCGCTGACGACGTGCGACGTCGACGAGGTCTCAGCGATGGGCGCGGCGGCTCAGGCGATCGCCTATGTCACCGGCGACTCCATCGCCGACACAGCCCGCCGCCTCGCGAAGCTGGGAGCGGTGACCGAGCCGGACGAGACCGCCCACGGCATCTACGAGGAGCTGAGCGCGGTCCAAGCCGGGGTGTACGCGAGCCTCTCCCCCACCTTCGCCGCCCAACACGCGTTCGCGGCCCGCCACCCGCTCTGACGCTCGGCGAGAGCACCTGTACCCCTCGGCGAGAGCACCTGTACCGTCGGACAGCCCGAGCCGTCAGGCCTGGGGCCAGTCGAACCAGTAGCCGCCGGGGGCGAACAGGGTGTCGACGACGGAATCGAGCAGGCCCAGCTCGTACAGCGCATCGAGCATCGTGTACCGGGAGCGGATCGTCTGGGCCTGGAGGTACGTACGGCGCATGCGCGTCTGGCTGATCCCGACCTGCGCAGGGTGGTACGCGGCGCCGACCCTGTGCAGCCGCACCGCCGCATCGATCGGGGACAGCAGCAACGGCCGTACCCGCTCGATGATCGCGGGCCAGGCGGCCTTGATCGCACGGACGCGATCGGCGGCCTCATCGGCCGGTATGTACTTGAGCTGTGTCTGCGCAATGGCTGGCTCGCGGATCGATGCTTGCGGCTGCAGCGCGGTGACCCTGGCCACGTCCTCGTCCGGGCTCAGCCATGCGACCGCCCGCGCCTCGGGGTCAACCCCTGACACGTCGAGGTCGAGCACCACCTCGTACAACGCAGAGCTCGCAATCGTGCCCAGTCCCACCTTGATGCCGTGGGTGAGGGGCGGCTCCCAGTCGAGGCCGTGCCCCTCCATCTCCCACTGGTGGCTGAAGTTGTGCCCCGCTCCCGATGCCGGCCTCGACGACTGGTGCGCCTGCATCGCGAGCCCACTGAGCAGCAGACCTTCTGCAAGAGCGTTGATCGCGCCGATGTCCCCGGCGGCACAGGCTGCGGGGTCGGCGAGTGCGTGCCTCAGCGAGGGCTGGACGAGGTTCCACACGTCCGCGTCGATCGGCTCGATCCCGAGCACGTCCGCAACGACCCAGTCGGCACCGGCCGGTACCTTCTCGATGAGGTCGCCGTAGCCGGTCGCGGTCAGCCGCGCGGGAGCGGTGGCCATCACGTCGAGGGACGCGATCACCAGGGCCGGCGCCGGACACGTACGCGTGATCTTGAAGCCGTCGCGGGTGATCGAGGCGCCGAACGCGGCGTAGCCGTCCATCGACGCGGCCGTCGCCACCACCCCGTACGGTCGGCCCAGCTCTCCCGAGGCCAGCTTGGCGATGTCGTTGAGCGTCCCCGAGCCGACGACGATGATCACCGCGTCCGTGGCGGCCGCGTGGTCACGCAGCGTCTCCACCTTCGCGTAGTCGGCGTACAGCGTGGGCTTGCCCGGGAACAGGAACGGCTCCAGGACCACCACCCCGGACGCCACCAGCGAGTCGACCACAGCCTGCCCGGTCACCCGCCAGGTGTTGTCGTCGGCGACGACGAGGGCCGTGGCATCTCCGAACACCTCGGTGAAGAGCCGGCCCGTCTCAGAGACCGCATCGCGGCTGATCAGGACGGCCTTGGTGTCGGTGGCGGTGGCCAACGCGTCGTCGATCGCGGTCACAGGGGGTCTCCTCGGTCGGGTGGCTCCCATTCTTTCGTGCCCGCCGCTCGCCACTCCCAGCGGGGTCCGCGCAGCAGAGGAAACCCATTGGGCCGAGGGCGACGTGCTACGGCAGACTTACCCCCATGGGCCACGTAGACATCAACGCGGTCTCGTACTCCCTTCCCGACGGAAGGCCCCTCCTCGACGAGATCACGTTCCGCGTGGGGGGCGGCGCCACCGCGGCGCTCGTCGGCCCCAACGGCACGGGCAAGACGACGCTGCTGCGGATCGTCGCCGGCGACATCGACGCCCATGACGGCACGGTCACCTCGAGCGGCGGCATCGGCGTGATGCGGCAGTTCATCGGCCACGGGAGACGGAAGGCGCGGCACGGCGAGCGCGGGTACGAGGACGTGGCCGGGCTCCTGCTGTCCCTCGCGCCGCCACGGATCCGGGCCGCCGCCGCCGCGCTCGAGGCATCCGAGCTGGAGATGATGACCGCGGAGGACGAGCCGACGCAGCTGCGGTACGCGCAGGCGCTGGCCGACTGGGCGGACGCGGGCGGTTACGAGATCGAGACGCTGTGGGACGTCTGCACGGTCGCGGCGCTGGGCGTGGAGTTCAGCCGCAGCCGGTACCGGACGCTGGACACGCTCAGCGGTGGTGAGCAGAAGCGCCTCGCGCTGGAGGCGCTGCTGCGAGGTCCGGACGAGGTACTCCTGCTCGACGAGCCGGACAACTTCCTCGATGTGCCGACCAAACGCTGGCTCGAGCAACGGCTCGCGGAGACGCCCAAGACCGTGCTGATGGTGTCCCACGACCGCGAGCTGCTCAGCACCGCGGCGACCCAGATCATCACGCTGGAGCCGACGGCGGTTGGCGCGAACGCCTGGGTGCACGGCGGATCGTTCGCGACGTACGGAGCCGCGAGGGCCGATCGGAACTCCCGGTTGGAGGAGCTGGGCCGGCGCTGGGACGAGGAGCACGACAAGCTCAAGACGCTGGTGACGACGCTGCGCGTCAAGGCCGAGTACAACGACGGCATGTCGTCGCGGTACCAGGCCGCGAAGACCCGGCTGGCGAAGTTCGAGGAAGCCGGCCCGCCCCTGGTCGTACCAGCAGAGCAGAAGGTGTCGATGCGTCTCGTCGGGGGCCGTACGGGCAAGCGGGCCGTCGTCTGCGAGCACCTCGAGCTGACCGGGCTCATGAAGCGGTTCGACGCCGAGCTGTGGTTCGGTGAGCGGATCGCCGTGCTCGGCTCGAACGGGTCCGGCAAGTCGCACTTCCTGCGGCTGCTGGCCGCCGGCGGCAGCCATCCCGACGCCGAGCACCTGCCGGTCGACGACGTCGTCATCCCCCCGGTGGCCCACACCGGACGCGCCAAGCTCGGTGCCCGGATCCGTCCGGGCTGGTTCGCGCAGACGCACGACCACCCCGAACTGCGCGGCCGGACACTCCTGGAGATCCTCCACCGTGGCAACGACCACCGTCAGGGGATGGGACGGGAACAGGCGGCGAGAGCACTGGACAGGTACGAGCTCGCGCGGGCCTCCGAGCAGACGTTCGACACCTTGTCGGGCGGCCAGCAGGCGCGGCTGCAGATCCTCCTGCTCGAGCTGTCCGGGGCCACGCTCCTGCTGCTCGACGAGCCGACCGACAACCTGGACCTGCACTCCGCCGAGGCGCTGGAGGGCGCGCTGGACGTCTTCGAAGGCACGGTCATCGCCGTCACCCACGACCGCTGGTTCGCCCGCGGCTTCGACCGGTTCCTCGTGTTCCGCGCCGACGGCACGGTGCTCGACTCGACCGAGCCGATCTGGGACGAAGGCCGCGTCGCCCGGAAGCGCTGACGCTCGGCTCCGGCGCTGGGAGACCCTCCGCGCCGCCTCCAAGAGGGCCGGCTGGACCGTTCACCTTCGCCCGCTACAGTGCCGGGCATGGCCGAGCAAAGGGGAGAGATGGCCCTGACTGTCGTGTGGATGAGGCATGGAAAATCGTCGTGGGACCAGCCGGTCACCGACGAACGCCGAGAGCTCTCAGGCCGCGGGCGTGCGAACGCGACGACCGCCGGCGAGCTGTTGGTCGGCCGCGGGCTCAGGTTCGACCTCGTGATCCACTCCCCCGCCGAGCGGGCGCGTGAGACCTGGCACTACATGTCCGAGGCGGGCGTCACGTCCGCTGAGGTCCGCGAAGAGGTCGACGTGTACGAAGAGGACGCCGACGCGATCGTACGTCTCGTCGCAGACTCGGCAGCCGGCACCACCCTCGTCATCGGTCATGCACCGACGATCATCGAGGCCGTCGAGCTCTCCGCCACCCGCGACGCGGGCAAGACCTGGGCTGCGTTCGACATCAAGTTCCCGACGTCCGCCATGGCGACCGTCGAGGCCCTCTCGGCAGACGACCTCGCCGCCGGCAAGGGCCGGCTGGTCGACTTCGTCGTGCCGAGGTAGCGCTCTCCGCAGACTCAGTAGCGGTACAGGTCCGACTTGTACGGGCCCTCGACCGGGACGCCGAGGTAGCCGGCCTGCTCGGACGTCAGCGTGGTGAGACCCACACCGAGTGCGCCGAGGTGCAGCCGGGCAACTTCCTCGTCCAGGTGCTTGGGAAGCGTGTAGACACCGACCGGGTACGCGTGGTCGGGCGACGTGAACAGCTCCAGCTGTGCGAGCACCTGGTTCGTGAAGGAGTTCGACATCACGAAGGACGGGTGGCCGGTCGCGTTGCCCAGGTTCAGCAGCCGACCCTCGGACAGGATGATGACCGCGTGGCCGTCCGGGAAGATCCACTGGTCAACCTGCGGCTTGACCTGTACGCGTTCGATGCCGGGCCACGTCTCCAGACCGGCCATGTCGATCTCGTTGTCGAAGTGGCCGATGTTGCCGACAATGGCGTTGTGCTTGAGCTTGCCCATCTGCTCGGCGGTGACGACGCTCAGGCAGCCGGTCGCGGTGATGACCATGTCGGCCTCGCCGATGACGTCGTCGAGACGCGCGACCTGGTAGCCGTCCATCGCCGCCTGCAGCGCGCAGATCGGGTCGATCTCGGTGACGATGACGCGGGCGCCCTGGCCGCTCAGCGACTCCGCACACCCCTTCCCGACGTCTCCGTAGCCACAGACCACCGCGACCTTGCCGCCGATCAGCACGTCCGTGGCGCGGTTGATGCCGTCGATGAGCGAGTGGCGGACGCCGTACTTGTTGTCGAACTTGCTCTTGGTCACCGAGTCGTTGACGTTGATCGCCGGGAACAGCAGGGTGCCGGCGCGGGCCATCTCGTACAGGCGGTGGACGCCGGTGGTGGTCTCCTCGGTGACGCCGCGGATGCTCGTGGCGAGCGCCTCGAAGTCGAGGGACTTGTCGGCCAGCACCGTCTTCAGCTCGCCGAGGATGACCCGCCACTCGTGGGAGTCGGTCGGCTGCGGCTCGGGTACGGAACCGGCGCGGCTGTACTCGAGGCCCTTGTGCACGAACAGCGTGGCGTCGCCGCCGTCGTCGAGGATCATGTTCGGCTGCTCGGTGCCCCAGTCGAGGATCTGGCGGGTGCACCACCAGTACTCCTCCAGCGACTCGCCCTTCCACGCGAACACCGGGACGCCGGCCGGGGACTCGGGGGTTCCGGTCTTGCCGACGACGATCGCCGCGGCGGCCTGGTCCTGCGTGGAGAAGATGTTGCAGGAGGCCCAGCGCACCTGCGCGCCGAGCTCGACCAGCGTCTCGATGAGGACGGCTGTCTGGATCGTCATGTGCAGCGAGCCGGCGATGCGGGCGCCCTTGAGCGGCTGCGACGCGCCGTAGCGCTCGCGCATGGCCATGAGGCCCGGCATCTCGTGCTCGGCCAGCTGGATCTCGAGGCGACCGGCGGCGGCCAGCGAGATGTCAGCGACCTTGTACGGAAGGCTGGTCGTCAGGGTGTCCTCGGGCGTCTCAAGGAGATCGGTCATGGAGCGAATCATACGTGGGGCCCCACCGGATCCGCTCATCCGTGCTTCGGGGGACGCGGTCCCCTGACCCTAGGCGAGCGGTGTGGCGGCCGCCTGCTGGGCGAGGTCGTACCAGTCGACCGACGTTCCCCGCGGTACGCGTACCCAGCCGTTCATCCTGCGTCCGGCCATCGGCTCGAACATGGCGGCGCCCGGCAGCGCAAGGGCCGCGTCGAGCTCGGCGCCTGTGAGGCGGAACACCATGTCGTCGCCCCACAAGGACACGAACGGCTTCCCTCCGTCGTGCCAGATCGCCGGGCAGCCGAACAGCGGGCGCCGCGTGACCATGTGCACAGTCCCGAGGGCCGACGCGAGATCGTCGAGGTCCGCGAGGCCGGCGGGGGTGGGCGGCGGCATCGCCATCGTCAGCCCAGCGCCGCGAAGTGGGTGAGTGCGAGGTCGTAGCCTCCGAGACCGAGCCCGACGATCACACCGGTGACGTACGGCGACACGACCGAGTGCCGACGGAAGTCCTCACGCGCGTGGACGTTGGAGATGTGGACCTCGATGATCCTCTCCACCTGGACGACGGCATCGGCGATCGCAATGGAGTAGTGCGTCCAGCCTGCGGGGTTGATGACGACAGCGAGCTTCTGCTCGGCGGCCTCGTGGAGCCAGCCGATCATCACGTGCTCGGCGTCGGTCTGGCGGACGTCGACCTCGAGACCGAGGCGGGCGCCCGTACCGACGAGATGTTCGGCGAGCTGGGCGTAGCTGACGTGCCCGTAGATCGCCGGTTCCCTCTTGCCGAGCTGGCCGAGGTTGGGTCCGTTCAGGACGAGCACGCGGGTCATGGCCCACATCCTGCCAAACCCTGTGCCCCGCCGCCTCAAAAAGCCCCTACGTGGTCGTTGCCAGCCCGAGCGCCAGGTACTGCGCACCGAACAGCCCGTTGAGCAGAAGCACCGAATAGCGCTCCACGTCGTTCCCTGCCGCGTGCCGGATGGTCCGTACCCGGACGTCGTGGCGCTCCGCCAGCGCCAGCAGCTGGGTGCGTGTCCGGAGCACGACCGTGTCCTCCGAGTCGTCGTCGAGCACGATCAGCGACGTGCAGAGGCCGTCGTTGGGGTCGTCGAACGGGTCCGCGAACGGGTCACGGCTGCGGGCCGCCTCGATGACCGGTACGAGATCCCCGGCGTCGGCGGCCAGCGCGGGAAGACCGCTGGCCTCGCGCAGAGCCTCGGCGATACGTCGGGAGGCGCGGGCAGCGAGCACCGAGCCGCCCCAGATCAGCGGCAGGTCGTCACCGATCGACAGGGCCAGGTCCTTCGCGGGGTTCGTCGCGAGCGTCTGGTGGGGCGAGCAGAGCTCGGCCACGGCATCCATGGCCTCCGCGACGCGCTCGCGATGTACCTCGGGGCCGAGCCCGATCCGGCTCAGCCCGTCGAGCACGACGATGGCCGCCGCCAGCGGGTCGCCCGTACGTGTCGGGATGATGGTCGTGGACGATCCTGCGGCCTGCTCGGCGACCGGAGACCCTTCCGGGCAAGCGACGACGACACGTGCCCCGCGTCGTTGGGCCTCGGCGACAGTTCCGCTCACATCCGGGTCGTACGTCTTGTCGGTGAGCACGATGACAAGGTCGAGCGGACCCACCCACGCGGGCAGCGCGTGCATCGGCCAGGCGACGAACGGTACGGGACACGAGGGCTCCAGCACGGCACGGATCAGCCGCGCCTCAGGCCCGGACGCGATCACCGCACGCGGCCGGTACCTGTCGCCCAGGTCGCCGAGCGTCGAGAGGTCGGCTTGTCCGGCCTCGATCCGCAGCCGCGCACCCGCTTGTGCGAGGTGCCGCAACGGTGCGTCGATGCCGGCAAGAGCTTCAGCGTCCTCCAGCAGCGAGTCGTCGAACACGGCTCACTCGTCCTCGTCGCGGGCGACCACGTGGGTCGCGTCGTCGTCGGCGCCCGTGGCCGCCTCGACCCGCCGATGTCCCGGGGCCCGCGCCTCGTCGACCAGCAGGATCGGGATCGAGTCCCTCACCGGGTAGGCAAGGCCGCACTCCGGCTTGGCACACACCAGTTCGGACGCCTCGTAGTCGACGACCAGCGACGACCGGCAGTTCGGGCAGGCGAGTATCCCCAGCAGGGCCTCGTTGAGCTGCGTCATGCGTTCTCCTCTCCCCGTACGAGCCTCAGCGTCTCGTCGCGCCAGGCCACCATCGTGTCCTCGTCAGCCGCCTCGACGTTCAGCCGAAGCAGTGGCTCGGTGTTGCTCGAACGCAGACTCACCCACCAACGTTCCCCGCGGACGAGCAGGCCGTCCTCCCAGGAGACCTCGCCGCGATCCGCGTACGCCGCGGCCACCTTCTCCATCATGGCCGTCTGGTCCTCGACGCGGGAGTTGATCTCCCCTGACGCCACGTACCGCTCGTACTGGCGCGCGAGGCTCGACAGGGGCGAGTCCCCGTGCCCGAGCAGCCCCAGGACGTGCAACCCGGCCAGCATGCCGGTGTCGGCGCCCCAGAACTCACGGAAGTAGTAGTGAGCGGAGTGCTCGCCGCCGAAGATGGCGCCGTACTTGGCCATGAGCGCCTTGACGTACGTGTGGCCGACCTTGCTGGTCACCAGCGTGCCGCCGTTCTCGGCCACGACCTCGGCCACCGAACGCGAGGTGATCGTGTTGATGACGATCGTCGACCCGGGCTCACGAGCGAGCTCGGCAGCCGCGATCAGGGCCGTCACCGTCGAGGGCGCGACGACC
>JBBQBP010000028.1:0-43172 GCA_038317635.1 Propionibacteriales bacterium | reverse complement strand
GGCGATCTTGTCCTCCTCGGACAGCTCGTCGACGCCGAGGATGGCGATGATGTCCTGGAGCTCCTTGTTGCGCTGCAGGATCTGCTTCACCCGTACGGCCGTGTCGTAGTGGTCCTTGCCGATGTACTGCGGGTCGAGGATGCGCGACGTGGACGTCAGCGGGTCGACCGCCGGGTACAGGCCACGCGAGGCGATCTCGCGGGAGAGCTCGGTGGTGGCGTCGAGGTGCGCGAACGTGGTGGCGGGTGCCGGATCGGTGTAGTCGTCGGCCGGTACGTAGATGGCCTGCATCGACGTGATCGAGTGACCGCGGGTGGAGGTGATGCGCTCCTGGAGCTGACCCATCTCATCGGCGAGGGTCGGCTGGTAGCCCACGGCGGACGGCATGCGTCCGAGCAGAGTGGAGACCTCGGAGCCGGCCTGCGTGAACCGGAAGATGTTGTCGATGAACAGCAGCACGTCCTGCTTCTGCTCGTCACGGAAGTACTCCGCCATCGTGAGCGCGGTCAGGGCCACGCGCAGACGCGTGCCCGGCGGCTCGTCCATCTGGCCGAAGACGAGCGCCGTGTCCTTCATGACGCCGGCCTCGATCATCTCGTGGATGAGGTCGTTGCCCTCGCGGGTGCGCTCCCCCACCCCGGCGAACACCGAGGTGCCGCCGAAGTTGTGGGCGATGCGGTAGATCATCTCCTGGATGAGCACGGTCTTGCCGACACCAGCGCCGCCGAACAGGCCGATCTTGCCTCCCTGGACGTACGGGGTGAGCAGGTCCAGCACCTTGATGCCCGTCTGCAGCATCTCGGTCTTGCTCTCGAGCTCGTCGAACTTCGGCGGCTCACGGTGGATCGGCCAGCGCTCGGTCACCGTGAACGTCGACGCGTCCTCGCTGAGGCAGTCGCCGGTGACGTTCCAGACGCGGCCCTTGGTCACGTCGCCGACGGGCACGCTGATGGGGGCGCCGGTGTCGTACACCGAGGAACCGCGGCGCATGCCGTCGGTCGGCTTGAGCGCGATCGCGCGCACGACGTTGTCGCCGACGTGCAGCGCAACCTCGAGCGTCATCGACCTCTTCTCGCCGGCGACCTCGATCTCGATGGTGAGCGCGTTGTAGATGTCAGGCATCTCGTCGGGAGCGAACTCCACGTCGACGACGGGGCCTATGACACGGACGACCCGCCCGACCCCGTGCGTGCGCTCGGCTGGAGAGGCTGCGGTCATGGTGGCGGTCATGGTTACTCCTCGTCTTTCGACTCGGCGAGCGCCGAAGCGCCGCCGACGATCTCGGTGATCTCTTGGGTGATCTGCGACTGCCGTGCCTGGTTGGCGTCGCGGATCAACTTCTGGATGAGCTGCTCGGCGTTGTCGGTCGCCGACTTCATCGCCTTCTGCTTGCTCGCCAGCTCGGACGCGGCGGCCTGCATGAGGTAGAAGTGGATCCGGTTCCGTACATACAGCGGCAGCAGCGCGTTGAGCACGGTGACGGGGTCCGGCTCGAACTCGTACAGGGGCAGCGGCCCCTCGGGTCGCGGCTCGGAGCTGACGGTATCCCGGACGACCCTCAGCGGCAGTACGCGCCGCACGCGAGGCTCCTGGATGAGCATCGACTCCATCCGCGTGTACACCACGTGGATCTCATCGACGCCGCCCTCGTCGGTCGGAGTGAGGAAGGCTTTGATCAACGCGTCGGCGACCTCGTCCGACTGGCGGTGGGTCGGCTTGTCGGAGAACCCCACCCACGACCGCTCCACCTCCCGGCCGCGGAACTGGAAGTACGCCATGCCCTTACGACCGGTGATGAAGGTCATGACCTCCTTGCCCTCGTCTCGGAGGGTGGAGATCAGGCGGTCGCCCAGCTTGATGGCGTTCGTCGAGTACGCGCCGGCGAGGCCGCGGTCGGAGGTGACGATGAGCACCGCGGCCCGCGTCGGGTGCTCCTCCTCGTGGGTCAACGGATGGTCGTACCCCGAGTAGGACGCAACGGCGGCCACCGCCCGGTTGAGCTCCCGCGTGTACGGGAGGGACTCCTGGGCGGCCTGCTGCGCCTTGATGATCCGCGACGCGGCGATGAGCTCCATCGCGCGGGTGATCTTCTTGGTCGTCTGGACTGAGCGGCGCCGCTCTCTCAGCTCGCGAAGGCTGGCCGGCATGGGTCAGTGCGCCTTGCGATCAGAGGCGATGATCTCCTCTTGGTGGATGTCCTCGCTTGCGACGGGCACCTGAGCCTCGTCGTCGTGGAGGAGCTTCCCCTCGGAGGTACGGAACTGGCCCTTGAACAGCTCGATGGCCGTCTTCGCCGCCGCCTGCGAGTCGGCGTCGAACTTGAGGGTCTCCGAGATCGTCTGGAGGATCGGCGTCTTACCACGGAGGTTCTCGAGCATCTCCTGCTCGAAGCGGAGGACGTCGACAACGGGAACGTCGTCCACCAGACCGTTCAGGCCGGCCCACACGCTGATGACCTGGTCCTCGACCGGGTACGGCGAGTACTGGGGCTGACGCAGCAGCTCGGTCAGCCTCACGCCGCGCTCCAGCTGGCGACGGCTCGTCGCGTCGAGGTCGGAGGCGAACATCGCGAACGCCTGCATGTCGCGGTACTGGGCGAGGCCGATCTTCAGGGTGCCGGCCACATCCTTCATGGCCTTGATCTGCGCCGCGCCGCCGACTCGGGAAACCGAGATGCCGACGTCGATGGCCGGGCGCTGGTTGGCGTTGAACAGGTCGGACTGGAGGAACAGCTGACCGTCGGTGATCGAGATGACGTTCGTCGGGATGTACGCGGAGACGTCGTTGGCCTTGGTCTCGATGATCGGCAGGCCCGTCATCGACCCGGCGCCCAACTCGTCCGACAGCTTCGCGCAGCGCTCCAGCAAACGGGAGTGGAGGTAGAAGACGTCACCGGGGTACGCCTCGCGGCCCGGCGGGCGGCGCAGCAGCAGCGACATCGCGCGGTACGCCTCGGCCTGCTTGGTGAGGTCGTCGAACACGATGAGGACGTGCTTGCCCTCGTACATCCAGTGCTGGCCGATGGCCGAGCCCGTGTACGGCGCGATGTACTTGAAGCCCGCGGGGTCAGATGCGGGGCTGTGCACGATCGTCGTGTACTCGAGGGCACCGGCCCTCTCCAGGGTGCCGCGTACCTCGGCGATCGTGGAGCCCTTCTGCCCGATCGCCACATAGATGCAGCGCACCTGCTTCTTCGGGTCCCCGGACTGCCAGTTCCGACGCTGGTTGATGATCGTGTCGAGGGCGATCGCGGTCTTGCCGGTCTTGCGGTCGCCGATGATGAGCTGGCGCTGGCCGCGTCCGATCGGCATCATCGCGTCGATGGCCTTGATCCCCGTCTGGAGCGGCTCGTTGACGCTCTGCCGGTCCATGACGCCG
This sequence comes from Propionibacteriales bacterium, assembly GCA_038317635.1. Lineage (GTDB taxonomy): Bacteria > Actinomycetota > Actinomycetes > Propionibacteriales > Propionibacteriaceae > Fen-668. The sequence continues at coordinate 39,794 of JBBQBP010000028.1, read as the reverse complement.
GCGGCCTGGAGCTCGAGGTTGCGCCGCTCGGTGAGGCCGGGGATCTCGCCCAGTCCGTCGATCGGTTCACCCATCGCGTCGACGACGCGGCCGAGGTAGCCGTCCCCGACAGCGACGGAGAGGATCTCGCCCGTACGCCGTACCGTCGAGCCTTCTTCGATGCCTTCCGAGTTGCCGAGCACGACGACGCCGATCTCGCGGACGTCGAGGTTGAGGGCAATGCCGCGGACACCGTTCTCGAACTCCAACAGCTCGTTCGCCATCGTGGAGGGCAGGCCTTCGACGCGCGCGATGCCGTCACCCGAGGTGAAGACCGTGCCCACCTCCTCGCGGGAGGACGCGGACGGGTTGAAGTCCGCGACGAACTGGTTCAGTGCCGCCCGGATCTCGTCCGGGTTGATCGTCAGTTCCGCCATGAGTGGCTGCCTTCCTTCGTTACGCGAGCTGACGACGGGCCGCTTCGAAGCGTCCAGCCATCGATCCGTCGATGATTTCGTCGCCGATCTCGACCCTTACCCCGCCCACGAGGCTGGAGTCGACGACGACCATGAGGTTGACTGGGCGACCCACCTGCGCGGTGAGCGCTGCCTGGAGCCGAGCTTCCTGGTCGGCGGTGAGCGTGTGGGCGACGAAAACCGTCGCCAGCGAGCGGCGCCGCAGGGCTGCGGAGATCAGCAGATAGCTTTCGAGCGTCAGGTCGAACGTGTGGTCCCGCGCCGCGACGGCCCGCTGGGCCAAGGCGATGGTCTCGTCAGGCACCTTGCCCTGGAGCAGTGTCGTGACCAGCGACACGCGGGCATCGAGCGGTGAGTTGCGATCCGCCAGGGTCGTACGCAGCGGATGGTTCGCGTCGACGATCCGGCCGAACCTGAACAGCGCCTCCTCGACCTCGTCGAGGCGGCCCGCCTGCTCCGCGCTGAGAAGCACGGCTCGTACGCCCTGCCTGTCGATGGCGCTCACGAGGGCCATGCCGGACCGCCAGTTCTGGTCGATCGCCGTCTCGAGAACGGAGATCGCGACCGCGCTGACCTTGCCGCGGAACAGCTGGCGCGCGACGGCCCGACGATCCGCCACCGGTAACGCCCGCTCGGTCACCGCCTTGCGGAGCTGTGCCGACCCGCCAAGAGCGTCCGCCATGGCGAACAGCTCGTAGCCCAGTCCCGAGGGCAGGGCGCGGAGGTCCGACAGGACGGCGTCGACCGCACCCTGCCGGGCCTCTGCATTCGCGCTCAATGCCATGCCGATCCCCTAAGCCTGTTGCGGTGCCGCGTCGAGGTCCGCGATGAACCGGTCGATCGTCCGCTGCGACCTGGCGTCGTCCGTGAGCGACTCGCCCACGATCTTCTCCGCCAGCGTCGTCGCGAGACCGCCCACATCACGGCGCAGGTTCTCGCGGGCCGCAGCACGTTCCGCCTCGACATGTGCGTGACCTGCCTCGACGATGCGAGCCGACTCTGCCGCCGCGGCCGAACGCATGCTGGCTTGGATCTGCGCGCCGGCGTTCTTCGCTTCCTCGCGGATTCTCGACGCCTCGTCGTTGGCCGTGTTGAGGAGCGCACGGTACCGCTCGAGCTTCTCCGTGGCCTCAGACTGGGTCTGCTCGGCGCGGTCCATGCCGCCCCGGATCGCGTCCGCACGGGCGGCGTAGGTCGCCTCGAACGTGGGCACGACCTTCTTCCACACCACGCCGAGGATGATGAAGAACAGGACGATGCCGACGATGAGCTCGCTCGGGTGGTCCGGAAGCAGCGGTCCCAGCGGGCCGGTGCCTTCGAGGGGGATCATCCGATCCTCACTTCGTGAGCGTGCCGGTCAGCACGAACGCGAGCGCGATGCCGATGATCGCGAGAGCCTCGACCACTGCGAACCCGATCCACGCGGTGCTCAGGAGCGAGGAGCGAGCCTCGGGCTGACGGGCCGTGCCGTTGATGACTGCGGAGAAGATCATTGCCACGCCGACGCCCGGGCCGATGGTCGCGAGACCGTAGCCGATCATGTTGAGCGAGCCAGACATTTCAAGGAGGGTCATGACGGGTCCTTTCGGATTGGGCTTACGAGCAGGTGGTGATTTCGGGCGGTCAGTGCTCCTCGGCGATGGCCGACGAGACGTACTGGGCAGTGAGGACTGTGAAGATGTACGCCTGGAGGACGGCCACGAGCAGCTCCAGGGCGAAGATGGCCATGGCGAGGATCATCGCCGCACCACCCGCGAGCTTGTTGATGATCGGCTCGGAGACGAACATCAGGTACGTGCCGCCGAGGACGAACACCAGCACGACGAGGTGTCCGGCGAACAGGTTCGCGAACAGTCGTAGGCCGAGCGTGATCGGCCGGACGATGAAGTTCGACAGGATCTCGAGCGGGATGATCAGCGGCAGCAGCGCGACGGGGACGCCGGCCGGGACGGTCATGCGCTTGACGTAGCCGAGCACACCCCACTTCTTGATGCCGGCACCGTTGTAGAGCAGCCAGGTGAGCAGCGCCAGTCCCCAGGCGAACCCGATCTTCGAGAACGTCGGGAACATGAACAGGAAGAACTGCCCGAACAGGTTGTTGACCAGCACGAAGCTGAAGATCGACACGATATAGGGCAGGTACTTCTTGTAGTCGTGGCCCAAGATGTCGCGCGCCACCGTGTTGCGGAGCATGTCGTAGAGGTACTCCCCCACGAACTGCTTCTTGCCGGGGACGACCTTCTGGTTGTGGCTCACCCACAGCCAGAACGCGATCACCAGGACGGCGCCGATGACAGCTTGGAGGATGTGGTTGGTGACCCAGATATCGGTCCAGGCGTAGTGCGCCGTGTCGCCGTGGAGCCACGCCTCGCTCGGGAACAACGGACGCGAGTCGAACGAGCCGACTCCGAACGTCGGCGGCGCATTTCCCTCCAGCGGAAGGAATGGGGTGGCTAGTGGAGTCACCGTTTCCCTTTCGTCAGTCGTTGGGCTCGGAGGACCCGAATCGCTTGTAGATGACGAAGACGCTCAGCGCCAGTCCACCCACGATCCCGAGAGGCAGAAAAAGGATCGTACCCAACAGGCGGTCGGCGACCCAGCCGAGCCCGCCGTAGAGCATTGGACCCGCCAAGATGTAACTCAGCGCACCGTAGCTATCGCCAGCTTCACCTCGTCGTTCGCTCATGGCACGGCGAGCCTAGCAGCCCGGGCCGGGTGGGTCATATCTCCCAGGATCGGCCTCGTCGAAGGTTGGCACCCGCAACTTTCGGAAGGCGATGACGAGCCCTGTGAGCCATCCCACCACGCCCAGCACGATGCCGGCGAAGAGCCCACGGGCGTCCACAGCGGCCATGGCCGCCGGCCACACGAACGATGCATAGAGGAGCCCTGCGAGGAGCGACACCCGCACCACGTACGAGGCGACGCTGGCCGCGCGGATCGTCCGTGGCGGGGCATCGGCGTACTGGATCTGAACGGCCTGGCCGATCGCGTAGTACAGGACAGCGAGCGCTGCCCCGATCAGCCCGCTGAGGAGTCCCGTGCCTCCGCTGAGCAGGAGTCCGAGGACTGCCGCGAGCGCCAGCCCCCCATGCCAGCCGATGAGGCCACCCACGAACAGTCGAGTCGCCCTTACCCGGTTCGGCGACGGCGTCATGGCAGATCGATGCCTCGGGCAGGTGGCGGCGTCACGGCCGCTCGTCGCCTGGGGATGATCGTGAGCAGTGCGGCGATGGCGAGGAGGCCCACGACCACTGCGGCGATCCACCAGTTGCTGCCCATGAAACCGATCGCGATCGCGCCGAATGAGAGCAACGACGTCCACAGGTACATGAGCAGCACCGCCCGCGTCTGGGAGTGCCCCAGCTGGAGGAGCCGGTGGTGCAGGTGCTTCTTGTCGGGACGGAACCACCACGTACCGGCGATCGTGCGCCGGACGTACGCCAGCACCAGGTCGAGCACGGGCAGCGCGAGCACGGCCAGGGGCAGGGCGATCGGCAGGTACGCGGCGAGCAGGCCTCCGGTTCCGGTCAGCGAGGCCGGGTCGAGCTGGCCGCTGAGGCTGATCGTCGACGTGGCCAGGAGGACGCCGAGGAGCATGGCGCCGGCGTCACCCATGAACATGCGTGCCGGGAAGAAGTTGTGGCCGAGGAAGCCGAGGCAGACACCGGCCGCCACCACGGTGACGAGGCTGGCCGTCGTCGCTCGTACGAGGTCGTGCTCGACGGTGAGAATGTACGCGTAGGCGGCGAACGCGAGAGAACCGATGGCTACGACGCCCGCGGCGAGCCCGTCGAGCCCGTCCACGAAGTTGATGGCGTTGGCGCAGATGAAGATGACGACGACGGTGACCGCGATCCCCGTGCCCTGGTCAAGAGACACGAGACGCCCGGGGAGCGGGATCCACAGCACGGTGACGCCGCCCAGGACCGCGACGCCCGCCGCCAGCACCTGACCTGCCGCCTTGGCGAGTGCCGGGAGGTCGATGATGTCGTCCACGATCCCGACAACGCTGATGACGGCTGCGGCGCCGAGCACGGCGAGGGAGTCACTCGTCACCGACGAGTGTCGGCCAAGGAACGGCAGGTGGGAGGCGCAGAAGAACGCCACGAAGACGCCGATGAGCATCGCGACACCGCCGAAGTACGGGACGGGGCGAGCGTGGACATCGCGATCCCGAACCATCGCGACGGCTCCCAGCCGCAGCGCGAGACTGCGACACATGGGCGCGGAGATGTACGTCGCCGCGAGGGCGATGAGCAGGACGAGGACGTACTCGCGCACCTAGGGGGTCGTCTCCGTGGTATCAGCCACCTCGGTGACCGTCGTTGCGTCGGTCTCCTCCACGGTCTCGGTGTCGAGGGCTCCTTCGACGACCGCGTCATCCAACGCCTCCGGCTCGTCGGCCGGTACGGACTCCTCCGGTACGGACTCCTCCGGTACGGGGTCGGGCTCAGGCCCGGTGAGACCGGGAAGCAGCCTGCGCAGCTCGTCCAGCGGGATCGCCCCGACCCGGAGCACGCGGCCGGACAGGTCGGCGGCGAAGTCGACGATCGTGGAGGGCGTGGGGCCGGGTGTCGCGCCACCGTCGACATAGACGGCGACCGAGCCCCGCAGCTGCCGACGCGCCTCGGGCTCGTCGGTGGCGGCTGGCTCTCCGCTGATGTTGGCGCTCGACACGGCGAGGGGCCCGGTCGCTCGGAGGATGGCTCGCGCGACCTCATGGTCGGGGACGCGCACGCCGATGCTGCCCTTGGTCTCGCCGAGATCCATGCGGAGGCTCGACTGGGCCGTGAGGATGAGCGTCAGCGGGCCCGGCCAGTACCGGTTCGCGAGGAGCCGGGCGGCCGCTGGCACGTCCTGCGTATACGCCTCGAGCACCTCCGCGTCGCCGATGAGGACCGGTGGCGGCATGTCACGGCCACGGTGCTTGGCGTCCAGCAGTCCTTGCACGGCCTGCGGCGAGAAGGGATCGGCCGCGATCCCGTACACCGTGTCGGTCGGGAAGACGACGCTCTCACCTGCTCGGATCGCCGTCCGCACGCTGTCGACGGCCGTCTGCAGGTCTTCGGCGCTGACCACGATCGGCTCACGCTCCGGTTCGGGCTCAGGTTCGGGTTCGGGTTCGGGCTCAGGTTCGGGTTCGGGCTCCGGTTCCGGTTCGGGCTCGACCTCGGCTGCGGCCTCAGGTTCCACGCCGGGGGGCGATGCGCCCTCGATGGCATCAGGCTCGGGCTGCTGGGTCGAACCGTCCGCCTCCGCGGCTGGGCTGTCGTCGAGGGGTGTCGTCTCGTCGCTGGACTCGGTCACCCGCTCATCCTGCCAGGCTGCCCGCTAAGGCACGAATGACCGGGCCGAGTCACGGGACACGTCTCGCGGTGACGAAACGCCATCGGCCGACCAGATCCCGATGGTCGCGGACCGTGTCGTACCGCCCGTGCCGTGCGTACAGCCCCACCACACCCAGATGCTGGACCTCCGCGTGCTCGGCCGCCAACACGCCTCCGGGACGCAGCAGGCGGGCAGCGACGTCGGCCACGACGCGCAGCGCGTCCAGCCCGTCCGCGCCCGAGAACACCGCGATCTCAGGATCGTGGTCGCGCACGTCCGGGGGCACGCTCTCCCACGCGTCAAGCGGGACGTACGGAGGGTTGACGACGACCAGGTCGACGGTCCCGTCCAGCTCCGGAAGCCCGTCGGCCATGTCGCCCTCGACGACACGGACGTCGGTGCCGGCAAGGTTGGCCGAGAGGTACGGGACGGCGTCGGTCGAGAGCTCGAGCGCCCACTGGTCGAGACCGGGTCCTTCGAAGGCGAGTGCTTTGCTGATCGCCCCCGAGCCCGCGCACAGCTCGACGACACGGCTCCCGGCACGCACCTGCTCGAGGCACCAGCCCGCCATGGTCTCGGTCTCGGGCCGCGGCACGAACACCCCGGGCCCGACGATGAGGCTGGTCGTACGGAAGTGGGCGACGCCTGTGATGTGCTGGACGGGCTCCCCCGCCACGCGGCGGGCAACGGCGAGGTCGAGCGCCTCGAGGGTGGCGTCGTCGAGAGGGTCAGCGAGCGGGATCCGTCCCGGTTCGATGCCGGCGAGGTGCGCGACGAGTGTCCTGGCTTCGGCGTCTGGGGATGCCGAGCCGGAATCGGCGAGGGCCTGCGCCGCCCGACGTACCGCAGCACTCGCCCCCAACGGCACGGTCAGGCCTCGCCGACGTGCTCGAGACGGTCCGCGAGGTCGGCCTCGTGCAGTGCGTCCAGGAGCGGCTGCAGCTCTCCGTTCAGCACGAGGTCGAGGTTGTGCGCCTTGAAGCCGATGCGGTGATCGGCGATGCGGTTCTCGGGGAAGTTGTACGTACGGATCCGCTCCGAGCGATCCACGGTACGGACCTGGGACCGCCGGGCAGCCGACGCCGCGCTCGCGGCCTGTTCCTCGGCCAGCGTCACGAGACGCGCGCGGAGCATCCGCATCGCCGTCTCCTTGTTCTGGAGCTGGGACCGCTCGTTCTGGCACGAGACGACCGTGCCGGTCGGCAGGTGCGTGATCCGTACGGCCGAGTCGGTCGTGTTCACGCCCTGACCCCCGGGGCCCGACGAACGGTACACGTCGATCCGCAGGTCGTTCTCGTCGAGGTCGACCGCAGTGTCGTCGTCGATGTCGGGCATCACGAGGACACCTGCCGCCGAGGTGTGGATCCGCCCCTGGGACTCGGTGACCGGTACGCGTTGAACACGGTGCACGCCGCCCTCGAACTTGAGGACCCCGTACGGCATCGCGTCGGGGTTCGACGTGGACGGCGACTTGATGGTCATGGCGATGGACTTGTAGCCGCCGAGGTCCGTCTCCTGGCTGTCGAGCACCTCGACCCTCCACCCGCGGTTCTCGGCGTAGCGGCTGTACATCTTCACGAGGTCGCCGGCGAACAGTGCCGACTCCTCGCCGCCCTCTCCCGACTTGATCTCGATGATCGCGTCCGCGGTGTCGTGGGGGTCGCGCGGGGCCAACAGTCGCGTGAGCTTCTCCGTGGAGGATGCCAGCTCCACCGTGAGTGACGTCACCTCCGCCTCGAAGAAGCGGTCCTCGGCCGCGAGCTCCTTGGCAGTGGCCAGATCGTCCGCGAGCCGGGCGTGGTCGGAGAGGGCAGCGACGACGGGCGACAGCTCCGCATAACGGCGGCCGAGGCGGCGCGCCAGGGCGGCGTCGGCGTGTGTCGCCGGATCAGCGAGTCGTCGCTCGATCTCGGCATGCTCGGCGACGAGTGCATCCGTCCCCTCGGCCATCGAACCCTCCCTCTCGCGAAACGCATGAGAAACGCAAACACCGGAGCGAGGGTCTCCCCCGCCCCGGTGAGTGGACGACTGGTGCTACTTCTTCTTCGCGTAGCGACGCTCGAACCGAGCGACACGGCCTCCGGTGTCGAGAATCTTCTGCTTGCCCGTGTAGAACGGGTGGCACGCCGCACAGACCTCAGTGTGGATCTGGCCGCTCTTCGCGGTGGACTTGGTCGTGAACGTGTTGCCGCAGCTGCAGACAACCGTTGTCTCGACGTAGTCGGGGTGGATCCCCTGCTTCATTGGTTTCTCCTTGTATCGCGGACCGGGTCGCCAACTGGAGGACGGATGAGCCGTCCGGGGCGTGAACCGGAGCCGACCGCCCATTATGTCTCACGGTCGGCCCGGTCTCAAACCGGGTGGATCAGTTCGGCGTCGTGCGCGAGATCTGGACGAGGAACTCGCGGTTCGATGCCGTCTTGCGCAACTGCTTGAGCAGCATCTCCAGAGCCGCCGTGTTGTCCATGCCGGACAGCACACGCCGCAGCTTCCAGATGATCGCCAGCTCTTCGCGGCTGAGCAGCAGCTCCTCACGGCGGGTGCCCGAGGCGTCGACGTCGATGGCCGGGAAGATCCTCTTGTCGGCCAGGTCGCGGCGCAGCCGAAGCTCCATGTTGCCCGTGCCCTTGAACTCCTCGAAGATCACCTCATCCATCTTCGAGCCGGTCTCGATGAGGGCGGTTGCCAGGATCGTCAGCGAGCCGCCGTCCTCGATGTTGCGCGCGGCGCCGAAGAACCTCTTCGGCGGGTACAGCGCGGCCGAGTCGACGCCGCCGGACAGGATGCGTCCCGAGGCGGGGGCTGCGAGGTTGTAGGCGCGTCCCAGGCGGGTGATCCCGTCGAGCAGGACGACGACGTCGCGGCCGGCCTCCACGAGCCGCTTGGCCCGCTCGATCGCCAGCTCGGCGATCGTCGTGTGGTCGTCCGCCGGACGGTCGAACGTCGAGGCGACGACCTCACCGGTGACTGTGCGCTGGAAGTCGGTGACTTCCTCGGGCCGCTCGTCGACGAGGACGACCATGAGGTGGACCTCAGGGTTGTTCGTCGTGATCGCATTGGCGATGGCCTGCATGATCATCGTCTTGCCGGCCTTCGGCGGGGAGACGATCAGACCGCGCTGACCCTTGCCGATCGGCGAGACCAGGTCGATGATCCGACCGATCATGCCGGAGGTTGCATTCTCAAGCCGCAGCGGCTCCTGCGGGTACAGGGGCGTGAGCTTCGAGAACTCGGGACGGTTGCGCGCCGACTCGGGCTCGCCACCGTTGACCGTGTCGAGCGAGACGAGCGGGTTGAACTTCTCCTTGCGCTCGCCGTCGTGCGGCTGCCGGATGGAGCCCGTGACGACATCACCCTTGCGAAGCCCGAACCGGCGGACCATGCTCAACGACACGTACGCGTCGTTCGACCCGGGCAGGTAGCCGGAGGTGCGCACGAATGCGTAGTTGTCGAGGACGTCGAGGATGCCGGAGATCGGGACGATCACGTCGCCCTCGTTCACGGTGGGCTCGGCGTCGAAACGCTCGATCGGGCTGCTCTGGCCCGGACGCTGGCGGCGGTTCTGGCGATCACGGTTCCGGCGACGCCGACCACGACGACCGCCCGCCTCCTCCTCCTCCTCGGAGCGCTGAGCCTGGCGGGCCTCGTCCTCGAGGCTCTGGCCCTGATGTCCCGGCTGGCCCTGCTGTCCTGGCTGACCCCCCTGACCCTGCTGTCCCTGCTGTCCTTGCTGACCCTGGCGGCGCTGACGGTCGGGCTCGCGAGCCTCGACGCCCAGCGCGCTGAGACGAGCCCCGACCTCGTCGGCGATGGACCTGTCGGCCTCGGCAGCAGCCGCCTCCGGTGCTGCGGTCTGCGTCGCCTCGGTGGCGGGCGCACCGGCCTCGCGGCGCGAGCCGCGGGAGCGGCGGCGTCCGGCTTGGTCGGCAGACGCTGGGGCGCTTGTGGAGTCGTTGGTGGGCGACGCCGCGGGAGGGGCGTCAGCTCTGGGCGACGCCGCGGGAGCGGCGTCCGGCGTGATCACCGGCTCGGGTGCGACCTCCGGCGTCGATGCCGGTGCCCGGCGGCGCGAGCCGGCGGATGACCCGCCAGCGCCCTGCGCCTCCCGGATCGCTCCCACGAGCTCCCCCTTACGCATCCCTGCCGTGCCTTTGAGGCCCAGCGTTCCTGCGACCTGTTTGAGCTCGGCGAGCAGCATCCCATCGAGGGACTTGCCCGTGGTGGTGGTGTCGGTCACGGACTTCCTTCCGTCGTGACAGCCTGACTGCTGGGGTGGTGCGCCGAAAAAGGTGCGCGCACAACAGCGTTGGCAGGCAGATGAATCCCCTCAGGCCAGACGTCCCGGACTGATTCCGGATGGTGTCTTTTCGGCGGATCGCCGCGCCCAGCCTGTGAGGCGCGTGGAGGATCTAGTCCTCTCAACACGAGCAAGGGTAGCACCCTGCGCCGCGCCCCACCTACTGTGGCGAACATGGCACCTCAGACCCATCGCAACCTCCTCGCCGACGCCGCCCAGCCCACACTGCTTCCGCCCGACAGCGAGCGCGAGCCCACTGACGCCACTGAGGCGATCGCAGCGGCCCGCCGCCACCCCACCTCCAGCATCGCGTGGGCGGTGCTGGCGGAGCAGGCTCTGGCGGAAGGTACCGACTCGTCCGACATCAGCGCGTACGCGTTCGCTCGTACCGGCTACCACCGTTCTCTCGACGCGTTGCGGCGCAACGGCTGGCGGGGTTCCGGTCCGGTTCCGTGGGAGCACGAGCCCAACCGAGGGTTCCTGCGATCCCTGTGGGCTCTCTCGGTGGCCGCGGACCGGATCGGCGAGGACGACGAAGCCGTACGGTGCGCCCAGTTCCTCCGCGACTCCTCCGAGACCGCCTACCAGGAGCTGGTCGGCCCCTGACTCAGGCGTACAGCGCGACGATCTCGGTGATCAGCGCGGTGTAGCGGGCGGCGACGGTGTCGTCGTCCGTGTTCGCCAGGCAGAGTGCCCGCAGCCGCGGCACCAGACGTTCCGGTCGGACGGCACACTGTCCGACGTGGGTGAGCAGCCGCCTCTCGCGCGGGTGGTAGCGGCGGTTGAGCGCGAACATGAGGCTGACTGTGACATCCAGCAGACCGGCCCGGCGGCGGGTCACCATTGGCCAGTCCTCCCGGGTGGCTTCCGGGTATGTGGTCTGCTCGGCGTGCAGCCCATCCAGCTCAGCGTACGGATCGTTGATCGGCACACTCGCGTACGCCGTGTGTCGCGCACACCTCAGCGTCGAGCCCAACGCTGCGTGCCCGGTCGATCTGGGCGTGGATGCTGTCGAGATCGACGTAGACGACCTCGACCGGTCGGCCCAGAGAGTGCCACTGATCCTCAGGGCCGAAAGCATCGAACGGGACCACCACGTCATCGGCGAGACCGTCGAGTGCCCGCTGCCGCACCCCGGCGCCGACGAGTGGCCCGCGATACCACGCGTCCAGGTCGGCGTCAGAGCCAGGATCGTCCGTGCCGAGCGCGCGCGACCCAACCCAGCGAGACGGCTCGGATGCCGTCCAGCGCGATGAGGGCGTTCGCGATGTCTCGGTCCACTCCGGTGACGAGGTCCATGGCTCAGAGGGGACGAGTCGACGCGGACGTGATCCGGGCCCTGAGCTCCTCGTACCCACGCGCGACGGGGAGCTGCCCGAACTCGTCGATGACGCTTTGCGGCGGGTCGAACAGGATGCCGGCGTCGGCGGCCAGGAGCATGGCGGTGTCGTTGTACGAGTCGCCCGCGGCGATGACGCGGAACGTCACGCTCTGGAGTGCCTCGACCGACGCCCGCTTCTGCTCGGGCATGCGCAACCGGTACCCCGTGACCCGGCCGTCGTCGGCGACCTCCAACGAGTGGCAGAACAGCGTCGGGAAGCCCAGCTGACGCATCAGCGGCTGGGCGAACTCGGCGAACGTGTCGGACAGGATGATCACGCCGGTGAACCGCTCACGGAGCCAGTCGACGAACTCGAGCGCTCCGGGTAGGGGCCCCATCGTCGCGATGACAGCCTGGATGTCCGGCAGCCGGAGCCCGTGCTGGTCGAGGATCACCAACCGGTAGCGCATCAGCGCGTCGTAGTCGGGCTCGTCGCGCGTCGTACGCCGCAGCTCGTCGATCCCGGTGCGCTCGGCGACCGCGATCCAGATCTCAGGAACCAGTACGCCTTCGAGATCGAGGCACACCAGCTCCGGGCGCATGTCGGGCTCGCTCACCGGCCCTCCACACGGATGAGGCGGATGCGTCCTGACACCGCCGAGGTCATGGTGCGCAGCTCCGACACCGTGTCGGTGAACTCGGCGTCGCGGGCGATATGGGTCATGATCCCGAGGCGGGCGTGGCCCTCCTCATCGATGGTCTGTCGTACGGCCAGGATCGAGACCTCGTGCTTGGCGAAGACCGACGCGACCTTGGCGAGCACGCCCGGCTCGTCCTTGACCTGCATCGTGAGGTAGTACGACGTCATCGCATCTTCGATGGGAGCGATCCCGTACCGGCGGTACGTCGACATGGCCGGGCCGTGCGATCCCCTGATGCGGTTCCGGGCGATCGTCACCAGGTCGCCCATCACCGCGGACGCCGTCGGCGAGCCGCCGGCGCCGGGGCCGAGGAACATCAGACTGCCCGCGTTGCGTGACTCGACGAAGACAGCGTTGTACGCCCCTCGCACTGACGCGAGCGGGTGGGACTCGGGAACCATCGTCGGATGCACCCGTACGGAGACCTCGTCCTCCTGCTCGCCGCACAAGGTCGCGACCGCCAGCAGCTTGATGACGAAGCCGTGCGCCCTGGCCGCCTCGATGTCCTCGCTGGTGATCGTGGTGATGCCTTCGCGATGGACGTCCGCGCCCGCGACCTCGGTGTGGAACGCAAGGCTGGCGAGGATCGATGCCTTGGCCGCGGCGTCGTAGCCCTCGACGTCGGCCGTGGGGTCGGCCTCCGCGTAGCCGAGCTCCTGAGCCTCCGCCAGCGCCTCCGAGAACGAGACGTGGTCGGTGGTCATCTTGTCGAGGATGTAGTTGGTGGTCCCGTTGACGATGCCCATCACAGTGGTGATCTCGTCGCCGACCAGGGACTCGCGGAGCGGGCGGATGATCGGGATGGCACCGGCGACCGCGGCCTCGAAGTACAGGTCGACGCCAGCACGCTCGGCCGCCGAGTACAGCTCCTGGCCGTGGGCGGCGAGCAGCGCCTTGTTCGCGGTCACCACCGAGGCTCCGGAGGCGAACGCCGCGAGCAGCAGGCTCTTTGCCGGCTCGATGCCACCGATCACCTCGATGACCACGTCGACACCGGACCGTACGAGCGCCTCGCTGTCGCCTGTGAGCAGCGCCGGGTCGATGCCGGAGCGCTCGGCGTCGGGATGCCGCACACCGATGCCCATCAGCTCGACGGGAGCACCGACCCTCGCAGCCAGGTCGTCGGGCGCCTCGAGGAGCAGCCGCGCGACCTGGGAACCGACGTTGCCGCAGCCGAGCAGGGCCACCTTGACGGGTTTGTCGCCATTCACGAGGATCACGGGATCATCTTGGCCTATCCGGCCTGCGCTCCTACGCGTTTCCCATGTCCACGCCGGTGTCCAGCGACATCAGGTCGTCGAGAGTCTCACGGCGCAGCAACGTCGTGACCTCGCCCTGGGCCACGGACACCACGGGAGGCTTGGTCGCGTGGTTGTAGTTGGACGCCATCGAGCGGCTGTACGCACCCGCCGCCGGCACAGCGATGAGGTCGCCGTCACGGACGTCGGCGGGCAGGAACACGTCACGGACGAGGATGTCGCCGCCTTCGCAGTGCTTGCCGACGACTCGGCACAGCATCGGCTGGGCGCTCGAGGCGCGGTTGGCCACGACGGCCGAGTACTCCGCCGCGTACAGGGCGGGGCGGATGTTGTCGCTCATACCGCCGTCCACCGAGACGTACGTCCTCTGCTGGCCTCCCTCGAGGTCGACGACCTTGACGGTGCCCACCGTGTAGACAGCCATCCCCGAAGGGCCGCAGATGGCACGTCCTGGCTCGATCGAGTAGCGAGGCTCAGCCAGCCCGTACCCCCGGCGCTCGTGCTCGACGATCTCTCTCAAGCTGGCCGACAGCTCGTCGGAGGTCGACGGCGTGTCGTCGGCGGTGTAGGCGATCCCGAAGCCTCCGCCCAGGTCGAGCTCGGGAAGGTCGACGCCGGTCGCCTGCCGGAACTGCGCGATGAGACGCATCGTGCGGCGGGCGGCCACCTCGAAGCCGCCGGTGTCGAAGATCTGGCTCCCGATGTGGGAGTGGATGCCCAAGAGCTCGATCCGAGGGCTGGACTGGCAGCGGACCAGGGCCATGAGCGCTTGACCGCCCTGGATGGAGAAGCCGAACTTCTGGTCCTCGTGCGAGGTGGCGAGATACTCGTGGGTGTGCGCTTCGACGCCGGTGGTGACGCGCACGAGGACCTTCGCCGTCACGCCGAGCTCAGTGGTCAAGGTCTCGATCCGGGCGATCTCGTCGAGCGAGTCGACGATGATCCGGCCGATCCCCGCTTCGAGCGCGAGCCTCAGCTCCTCGACCGTCTTGTTGTTGCCGTGAAGCCCGATCTTCGCAGGGTCCATCCCGCCCCGCAGCGCCACGATCAGCTCGTTGCCGCTGCACGCGTCAAGGCAGAGCCCCTCCTCGGCGATCCACGACGCGATCCGCGTCGTGAGGAACGCCTTTCCTGCGTAGTAGACGTCCCAGCCGACGAAGGCGTCGAGGAAGCCGCGGGCACGCGCCCGGAAGTCGGCCTCGTCGACCGCGTACAGGGGAGTTCCCAACTGGTCGACGAGGTCGGTGACGTCGACACCGGCGAGGTTCAGCACGCCATCGTCGCTGCGCGTCACGTTCGAGGACCAGAGCCGCATGTCGAGCGCGTTCATGTCCTCCGGCGTCTGCAGCCAGTGCGGCGTGATCGAGATCGCATCGGCGTGCAGCGATCCAGCGACGTGCATGTGGGTCATGAGACTGAACTGTGCCACCCCGGACCCGGGCCGCGCGACGCAGTTGCGGGCTGTGGACTCCTCAGGACGCGGGCGCAGCCCGGGTCACCACACCACGCCGGCGCACCCGATCGGGATCTTTGCTAGCCTTCCAGGCGGCGCCAGACCGCTGGCCCCCGTAGCTCAGGGGATAGAGCACCGCCCTCCGGAGGCGGGAGCGCAGGTTCGAATCCTGTCGGGGGCGCATTGGTGATGTCACGGGACGAGGAGCACCAGCCGATCCTCTCCCCCGACTCGAGGAGCCGCGTGACCGAGGCCGCAGATGCCGATACGCCGGGGATCAGGCACTGGCGCCTCGGGTGGCACGGGCTGGCCCTCATCTGGCTCGCGGCCCGCGTCATCGTGTTCAGCATCTGGGCGTACTTCGGTCTCACCACCCAGGGCGACGTCCTCTACTACTGGCAGCGCCTCAACCGCATGGCGGGCGGTACGCCGCTGACGCAGACCCTTGTCGAGTACCCGACGCCCGTCGTCTGGTTCCTGGAGATTCCGTACTGGCTCTCCGGGCAGTCCCGCCCCGCGTTCGTCGTGGTCTTCATCGTCGGGATGCTCGTGCTCGACATGCTGTTCGCGGTCGCGCTCTGGCGGGTAGGCGGGAAGCGACGGAGGTTCGCCGTCCTGTTCTGGATCGTGTTCACGTTCGTCATGGGACCCACCACGTACATGCGGTTCGACCTCGTACCGGCAGTCCTCGGCGGGCTCGCCGTGCTGTCGCTGCTCGCGACCCGCGACACGGTCGCCGGGGCGCTGGTGGGCCTGGGTGCCGCGTTCAAGCTCTGGCCGGCCCTGTTGTTCCCGGGCACCCTCGGCGCGCGACGGGGCAGGCTCCGAGCGACGGTCGGCTTCCTCGTCGTCGGCGTCGGCCTGGCAGTCGTCTCCCTCGTCGTGGGCGGCTGGGACCGCCTGGTCTCGCCGCTCGCGTGGCAGAGCGCACGCGGCCTGCAGATCGAGTCGATCTGGGCGACACCTCTCATGCTGGTCCGAGGCTTCTCGCCGTCCAGCTACACCGTTGCCGTGTCCCAGTGGCAGGCCTTCGAGATCACCGGCAACGGCACGGCCACGGCGTTGGCGGCGTCCTCCGTAGCGACGGTGATCGGCTACCTCGCGATCGTCGTGACGTACGTCCTGTGGCTGCGCCGACCTCGACGTACCGTCGTCGAGGCAGCCCTGATCATGATGCTGGTCGTGACGATCATCATCGTCACGAACAAGACGTTCAGCCCTCAGTACATGATGTGGCTCGGCGGCCCACTGGCGGGCCTGCTCGTTGCGGCCGGCCGCACCTCCGCTGAACCGCTCGCACCCTCCTGGCGCGATCTCCGCGTACTCGCCGCCTGCGTGTTGGGCCTCACACTCGTGACACAGCTGGTCTACCCGATCCTGTACCCGCCGCTGGTGCACGGCGGCGCGTTGCTGCCGCTGGCGACGATGGTGCTGGCGCTCCGGAACGTTGCACTGGTGGGCTTCCTGATCTGGCTCGCCCTTCTCATACGTCGCATGTTTCGCAGCGGACGAGCCGGCGATGCGGCGCGCGACGAGAAACCGAACGACTCCCAGGACGAGAAGGAACGGAAGGTGGGCCCATGACGTGGGTGCGTCGCGAGGCGGCGGTGGTCACCGGGAGCGGCTGGACCTACGCCGCGTTGTGGGCGATCAGCCGTGCTCTTCTCGGGTTCGAGTGGTCGCACGTCGCGAGCTTCATCGTGGGGGACGTGCAGTACTACCTGAGCCAGATCACCAACGCCACGTCCTGGTCCAGCTCGCTCGTCGAGTACCCGACGCCGGTCGCATGGGCGTTTCAGCTGCTGCATGCGCTGACAGGCCGTGACCCCGGCGCCTTCGTCTGGGCCTTCGCCATCTCCATGCTCGCCCTCGACGCCGCGATGGCCCGGCTGACGTGGCGGCTGAGCAACCCCCGCTGGCGCGTTCCCGCGGTACTCACCTGGATCGTGTTCGTCGTCTTCATGGGCCCGATCGTGTACTTCCGCTTCGACATGGCGCCGGCTGTGCTCGCGGGAGCAGGGGCGTTCCTGTACAAGCGGCGCCCTGCCCTGGCCGGAACGCTGATCGCGTGCGGGGCGGCGCTCAAGCTCTGGCCCGCACTCCTGATCCTCCCCCTGCTCGGCATGGGTAGGCGAGGGACGAGGACCGCGGTCGGGTTCGGCATCACCGGTGGCGCACTCGCTCTCGCCAGCCTCGTGATCGGCGGCTGGCAGCGTCTGCTCTCTCCGCTGACGTGGCAGTCGACCCGTGGCCTGCAGGTCGAGTCCCTGCCCGCCACGCCCCTGATGTGGATGCGCAGCGTCAGCCCTACCCATGAATGGCTCGTGGGCCTGTCCCGGTACAACGCGTTCGAGATCACGGGGCCGGGCGTTCCGATCGCCCTCCAGATCGCCGACGTGGCGATGATGCTGGGCTTCCTCGTCGCGATCATCATCGGCGTCCGGGCCGCATGGTCGGTCCACCGCACGCCGCGTACTGTCGCCGTCGTGATGCTGGCGATCATCCTCATCATGATCGACGTGAACAAGACTCTCAGCCCTCAGTACATCCTCTGGCTGGGAGGCCCGCTGGCGGCCTTGGTCGGTGGGAGCGAGGACGACTCTGCGCCGATGCTGAGCTGGCCGGTCCTCTGGGCCGTGACGTCCTTCGTCATCGCCTTCCTGACGCAGGTCGAGTATCCCTTGCGGTACGGGGAGATCGTCTACGGCACTGGCGCGCCCGAGGCGGTCGCCGATCTCGTCCTCCGCAATGTGCTCCTGGTGGTGTTCACGGCCATCGTGTTGTGGAAGGCCTGGCGCATCACGAGCCGAACCGGACAGAAGCCGCCGGGACACGAGTCTCTTGAGGTCGAAGTATCTGGCGGAGTGACTAACATGGGTTGACAGATCGGGTTTCATCGCCCGTTCTAGACGACGACACATGAGGGGCATCGTGGCCATTCAGCCCGACCAGCACGTATCTGCAACAGCGCAGGACTTCGGCGCCAACGACTGGCTCATCGACGAGATGCACGAGCGGTATGAGGCCGACCCGTCCTCTGTCGACTCCACCTGGGCCGACTTCTTCCGGAGCCAGGATGGTACGGCGCCCGTCACCCCGTCCGAGCCCACTGCGAGCCTCGCCACGCCTGAGACGGCTCCGGCCCCGGCGCCACGGCTCGACCAGACGCCTCCCGCACCCGCTCCCGCCGCTGAAACCCCGGCGCCACGGCTCGAGCAGACGCCTCCCGCACCTGCTCCCGCCGCTCGAACCCCGGCGCCCACCGAGGTGGCCGAGCAGCGACCTCCCGCACAGGCAGAAGCGGCGGCTCGCAAGTCAGAGCCGAGCCCTGCCGCGCCGCTCCCCGAGCCGGCCCATGCGCGCATGGAACCCGTGTCGGCTAAGAACGACCTGACGAAGGGCAACGAGGCGTACCTCCCGGCACAGCCCCCGAGCTTCTCGAACCGTCCGGCTCCGATCACGGACCATCCCATGAAGGAGACGTTGCGCGGAGCCCCGTTGCGCACGGCGAAGAACATGGACAGCTCGCTGGAGATGCCCACAGCGACCAGCGTCCGTGCGGTGCCCATGAAGCTCGCCATCAACCACCGCATCATGATCAACTCCCACCTCGCCCGCACCATCGGCGGCAAGGTCTCGTTCACGCACCTCATCGGGTACGCGATGGTGCAGGCGCTCAAGACCGTGCCCGCGATGAACGTCGCGTACGAGGTGGTCGACGGAAAGCCGACGCTGGTCGCGCCGGACACGATCAACCTCGGCATCGCGATCGACATGACCAAGCCGGACGGCACGCGACAGCTGGTCGTCCCGAACATCCGCAGCTGTGAGCAGCTGACGTTCGGTCAGTTCTGGAACGCGTACGAGGAAGTCGTCGCCAAGGCACGCAAGGGCACGCTCACCGTCGACGACTTCGCCGGTACGACAGCGACCCTCACGAACCCGGGCGGCATCGGCACGAACCACTCGATCCCCCGGCTGATGGCCGGGCAGGGCCTCATCCTTGGCGTCGGCTCGATCGAGTACGCACCCGGCTATCTCGGGGCCAGCCACGAGAAGCTCAACGAGTTCGGCGTCTCGAAGATCATGACGCTCACCTCGACGTACGACCACCGCGTGATCCAGGGCGCCCAGTCCGGTGAGTTCCTGCGCTCGATGGAGCAGCTGCTTCTCGGCCAGAACGGCTTCTACGAGGAGATCTTCACCTCGCTGCGGATCCCGTTCGCCCCGCTCGAGTGGGACACCGACATCTATGTCGGCAGCGCCCCGGAGCTGGTCGACAAGGAGGCCCGGGTCCTCGAGCTCATCTCGTCGTACCGCGCGCTCGGTCACCTCATGGCGGACATCGACCCGCTGACGTACCGGATGCGCCGCCACGCGGACCTCGACCTCAAGACGCACGGGCTCACGCTGTGGGACCTCGACCGGACGTTCCCCTGCGGCTCGCTCGGCGGCAAGCCGCGGACCGCGATGACGCTGCGTGACGCCCTCGAGATCCTGCGCGACGCGTACTGCCGTCATATCGGCGTCGAGTACATGCACATCACGAACCCGGATCAGCGCACCTGGTTGCAGGAGAGGCTCGAGCAGCCGCCTGTGGCGCTGAACCGCGACGAGCACCTCCGGATCATGGACAAGCTCAACGAGTCCGAGATCTTCGAGACCTTCCTGCAGACGAAGTTCATCGGTCAGAAGCGCTTCTCCCTCGAGGGTGGCGAGTCGACGATCGTCGCCCTCGACGAGATCTGCGAGCAGGCCGCCGACACCGGTCTGAGCGAGGTCATCATCGGCATGCCGCACCGCGGCCGGCTCAACGTGCTGGCCAACATCATCGGCAAGTCGTACGGCCAGATCTTCCGCGAGTTCGAAGGCAACATGGACCCGCACAACACCCAGGGCAGTGGTGACGTGAAGTACCACCTGGGCGCCGAGGGAGAGTTCGTGTCCGCGGCGGGAAGCCGGATCCGGGCTTCCGTGGCGGCCAACCCGTCCCATCTCGAGGCCGTCGATCCCGTCGTCGAAGGCATCGCCCGCGCCAAGCAGGACCGCCTCTCGAGCGACCACGAGTTCCCCGTACTGCCGATCCTGCTGCACGGCGATGCGGCATTCGCCGGCCAGGGCGTCGTGTACGAGACGTTGCAGATGTCACAGCTCCGCGGCTACAAGACCGGTGGCACCATCCACCTCGTCGTCAACAACCAGGTCGGCTTCACCACCGCCCCGGTGGAGTCCCGCAGCTCGACGTACTGCACCGATGTGGCGAAGGTCGTCGAGGCGCCGGTCTTCCACGTCAACGGCGACGACCCGGACGCCTGCGTGCGGGTGGCGCGCCTCGCGTTCGAGTTCCGCCAGCGGTTTGCGAAGGACGTCGTCATCGACCTCGTCTGCTACCGCAAGCGGGGCCACAACGAGGGTGACGACCCGAGCTTCACACAGCCGCTGATGTACGAACTCATCGAGGCCAAGCGATCCACCCGCAAGATCTACATCGACGCGCTGATCGGCCGTGGGGACATCTCGACCGACGACGCCGACGAGTACGCGGAGAAGTTCCGGGTGAGGCTTGAGACCGTCTTCAAGGAGATCCGCTCCATGACGGCCGACGCCTCCGAGGACGAGGAGTACCGCAAGGTCCCGTACTACCCGTCCAAGCTCGGCAAGGTCGTCGGCACCAGCATCAGCGCCGAGGTCATGGAGCGGGTCGCCGCTGCCATGACCGAGTTCCCCGAGGGCTTCACCGTCCATCCGAAGGTTCTTCCCCAGCTGGAGCGGCGCGCAGCGATGATCCGTACGGGCCCGATGGACTGGGCGACCGCGGAGGCGCTGGCCTTGGGCTCGCTCCTCTTGGAGGGCCGTCCGGTCCGCATGACCGGCCAGGACACGCGCCGCGGGACGTTCTCCCAGCGGTTCGCGGCCGTGGTCGACCGTCGGACCAACGAGGCCTGGGTCCCGCTGCAGCATCTCGCCGAAGGACAGGGCAACTTCGACATCTACGACTCCCTGCTCAGCGAGTACGCGGCGATGGGTTTCGAGTACGGCTACTCCGTGGCCGCACCCGAAGCGCTGGTCTGTTGGGAGGGCCAGTTCGGCGACTTCGCCAACGGCGCACAGACGATCATCGATGAGTTCATCGCCGCGGGTCAGGCGAAGTGGACGCAGAAGTCCGGCGTCGTGCTGCTGCTCCCCCATGGCTATGAGGGCCAGGGGCCTGACCACTCCAGCGCCCGTATCGAGCGGTGGCTGCAGCTCTGCTCCGAGGGCGCCCTGGCCTTGTGCCAGCCGTCCACCCCGGCGAGCTACTTCCACCTGTTGCGCACGCACGCCTACGTGAACTGGCACCGGCCCGTCGCGATCATCACGCCCAAGTCGATGCTGCGGAACAAGCTCGCCATGTCGATGCCGACGGACATCACCGGCAATGGCTGGCAGGCGGCGATGGACGACCCGACGATCAGCGATCCAGCCGCCGTGACCCGACTCGTGATCTGCTCCGGCAAGATCCGTTGGGAGCTCACCGCCGCCCGCGAGAAGTACGGCTTGGCGGACCAGGTGGCGATCATCCCGCTCGAGCGGCTGTACCCGCTGCCGGCCCAGGAGCTGGCTGCCATCCTCGACCGCTACCGGCACGTCACGGATATCCGGTACGCCCAGGACGAGCCCTCCAACCAGGGCGCGTGGTGGTACATGGAGCGGAACCTGCCCGAGGCGATCAAGGCCGTGCTGCCCGACTACGACCTTGTCATGACGCCGTTCACGAGGCCCGAGTCGTCGGCCCCCTCGGTCGGGTCGCACCACCTGCACGAGGAGCAGGAGGCGCAGCTCGTCAAGGCGGCTCTGGGCGGCGAGGACTCGTAGGTGTACGACACGGACCGCGGCATCGAGGAGCTGGATCGGCGTCGCGGGGACGAGATGGTGACGCTGGCCTGGCTCGCCGAGGAGCTACGGATCTTCGTGGACCTGCACCCGGAGTTCGAGATGCCGGTGGACCGGCTCGCCACCTGGCTCGCACGCCCGGAGGACGACGAGTAGAAGCTGGCTCCGCTAGACCTTCGGAAGGTCGTCGGCGGCCTCGCCTCGTGCGCGCTTGAGTGCGACCCCGGTGCTCGGCAGCACGCCGCAGCCGGCGATGACCGCGCTGAGCACCGCGACGACGCTCCACAGGGCGACATTGGACGGCAGCGAGCTCACGGCGACGGCGAGGTTGAGGAGCGCGCTGCCGACGAGCGCCCCACGGATGTAGAACCGCTGCCGCCACGTCGTGAACGCGATCCAGCCCAGCAACGCCCCGTACAGGAGGAGCATGATGCCGACGCCGATCGAGAACCGCCCGTGCGACTGCACGGACGAGCCGATCCCGAGCCCGACGACCACCAGAGCGAACACTCCGGTGAGGATCGACGCCACTGTCAGGGGCACCGGTCGTGGCACCGGCTGTCGCCGCTCAGGGACGCTCATGGAGGCTCCTTGTCTCATGCTGGGGATCTCGTCCATCCCACAAGGTGGTCAGACTCGGTCTTGATACGTACTTCTTTCCGCAGAACCCTAAACTATGGTGGTTTGAGGCTCCCCGGCAGTGACCGGTCGGTAGTCTTCCCCACAGAGCCGTCATCGATCACAAGGAGTTTCATCCGAATGGACTGGCGTGACAGGTCTGCTTGCCTCACGGAAGACCCCGAGCTGTTCTTCCCCATCGGCAACACGGGTCCCGCGCTGCTCCAAATCGAGGATGCGAAGCGGGTGTGCGCGCGTTGCGAGGTGCGGGACCGCTGCTTGCAGTGGGCACTCGACGCAGGGCAGGACCACGGCGTGTGGGGCGGGATGAGTGAGGACGAGCGTCGGGCACTGAAGCGTCGTGCAGCTCGTTCCCGCATGCGCGCCGGCTGACGTAGCGCGTGCCCCCGCGGCACTAGCCGACCGGTACTTCGACCACCGCGCGAGCCCCTGGGCCGTCCGGGTTGGGTCCCAGCTCGAACTGACCGTGCAAGTCGGAGACGAGCGTCTCCACGATCGACAGACCGAGGCTCGTGGTGTTGCCGGTCTGGAAGTCGTCCGGCAGACCACGGCCGTTGTCGGTGACCTCGATCCGAAGGGTCGAGCCCTTCCGTACGGGCGTGACGACGACCTCGCCGGATCCCGACTCGAACCCGTGCTCGATGGCGTTCTGGCACAGCTCTGTGAGCACCAGCGAGAGGCTCGTGGCTGCGGCCGCCGCGACCTCGCCGAACGTACCGTTGCGGCGGGCGGTCACCTTCCCTCGCGACGCAGCCACCTCGCCGACGTGCCGTAGTAGACGGTCCACGACATCGTCGAACTCGACGCGGCCGTCGAACGTCTGGGACAGGATCTCGTGCACGATGGCGATGGCCTGAACGCGCGACATCGCGTGATGCAGCGCGGTGATGCCCTCCTCGGACTGGATCCTGCGGGCCTGCAGGCGCAACAGCGCGGCCACCGTCTGGAGGTTGTTCTTCACCCGGTGGTGGATCTCACGGATCGTGGCGTCCTTGGTGACGAGCTGTCGCTCGCGGCGCCTGAGCTCCGTCGTGTCACGGCAAACGAGCAGCGTGCCGATAGCGCCGTGCTCGTCGGTGAGCGGCACGACCTTGACGTTCACCGACCCCCGCTCGGTCTCCACCTCGACGGTCGCCGGTAGCTGCTTGCTGATCACCTTGGTGGGAGCCTGGTCCGTCGGCTCGGTCCCGACCATGAGAGTCGACGTGAGCTGCACGATGTCCTCACCGACCAGGTCACCCTGGAGACCGAGCCGCCGGTACGCGGACACCGCGTTCGGGGAGGCGTACGACACCACGCCGGCCTCGTTGAGCCTGATGATTCCCTCACCGATGCGAGGCACCCCCGAGGCGAGGGTCTTGCCGACGCGGTACGGGAAGTCGCCACGCCACAGCATGTCGGTGAGGATGTGCGCGATCTCCAGGTAGTTGTCCTCGAGAGCCCCCGGAGCACGTACCCCCATCTGGTTCGTGTGGCGCTCGATGACGGCGAGGCAGTGCCCGTTCCGTACGACCGGGATCGCCGAGACATCGACAGGGATACCCGCTTGAAGCTTGTTGTCGCCGGCGTCACAGACCTCTTGGGACAGGTACGCCTCGGTGACAAGGTGCTCGGGGTCGTAGCTGATGACCTCTCCCACGACATCGTCCTCGAGCGCGGTCGGGCCTGTCGCCGGACGTACTTGCGCTGCCGCCCAGAACTCGTTGTCGTCAGTCCCCGGCACCCAGCAGATGAGGTCGGAGAAGCTCAAGTCGGCGAGCAGGTGCCATTCGCTCACGATCTCTTTGAGAATGGCAACATCCTCCGGGCCGAGATCGGTGTGGTCAGCGACGACCCGGGCCATGGTGAGCATGCTGCTCACTGTACCGAGTCGCGGTTGGTGGCTCCGGCGTCGCACGTGGCAGAATGGCCACTCGTGCCCACGCAGTTCGGCGAGGGTGGAAACACTGAGGAGACCATCATGGGCAAGGGTGGACGAAAGCGTCGCGCTCGCCGTAAGAACGCCGCGAACCACGGCAAGCGGCCGAACGCCTGAGAGCGAAAACGTCGAAGCCCTCGTCCCAGGACGAGGGCTTCGTGACGAGCGGCCGTCAGGCGCGCTTCTCGATGCGCAGGCTGGACACCCGCAAGGAGACGCGGCTCACCAGGGCCTCTGGCGCCGTCTCGGCCGGAGAGGCCCGCTTGACGAGAGTCTTGACCGCCATCCACACCTCGGCTTGGTCCAGGCACGGCTCACAGATCGCAATGTGCGCACGGACAGCTTCCTCAGTGGCCGAGTCGAGCTCGTTGTCCAGGAACTCCTGGACGTGCTCGAGGACCATCTCGCAGTCCTTGGCGTGGTCGTCTGTCATGGGTTCTGCCGCCGTCCGATGAGTCCCCGCTCGGTCGCGTAGTCGCGAAGCTTCTCCCGTAGCTGGCCACGGCCACGGTTGAGACGAGACATCACGGTGCCGATCGGCGTACCCATGATCTCCGCGATCTCCTTGTACGAGAACCCCTCGACGTCAGCAAGCAGGACGGCCGTCCGGAAGTCGTCGGACAGTGCGCTGAGCGCGTCCGTGACGACGCTGTCCGGCATGGCGTCAAGGGCCTCGACCTCCGCGGAGCGCAGGCCACTGCTGGTGTGCGACTCGGCGCGGGCGAGCTGCCAGTCCTCGACCTGCTCACCGTCGCTGATCTGCGGGGCGCGCTGTGCCTTGCGATAGCTGTTGATGTAGGTGTTGGTGAGGATCCGGTACAGCCACGCCTTGAGGTTCGTGCCCGGCGTGAACTGATGGAACGCCGAGTACGCACGCGCGAAGGTGTCCTGTACGAGGTCCTCGGCATCTGCCGGGTTGCGGGTCATGCGCAGTGCCGCGCCGTACAGGGAGTCGATCAATGGCATGGCGTCTCGCTCGAACCGAGCGTCGCGCTCTTCGGGTGTCTCCTCCGCCAGGTCGGTCGCGAACTCCGACGGTTCGGGAGTGGTGGTGTGCAGTGTCATCAGCGCTGACCCTAGCGCCGCACGCAAAGGCAGCGCATCCCATGCGCGCAAGTCCTCTGTAGCGATCACCGTCACCCCCGAAGAACGCCTCGGTTGCTGTCGCCTATTCCAGCCCCCTGGCCATCGGCAGCCCGATGTCGTTCAGACGGGAGCTCCTGCACTGAGTGGCAGCTACGGGTTCGCCGTCGCCTGTGCAGAACGGCAACCCTCTGAGTGCCACTGAATGCAGGTCGGCGAGATCATGTCGGGTCAGCTGTGACGAGCCAGCCTCCGAACGGCGCAAGAAGTGCCGCCGCCACGGTGCGTGCGTCGGCCTCGGCGACGTTCGCTGGGTAGTCGGGGAGCAGATCGTCCCAGAGCGGCAACAGCGACCCGTACAGCTGGCTCTGGCCCTCGGGGCGGCCGAAGAACCACACGTGGAGGTGGGCGCCGCCGTCGCCGATCCGGTACACGTGGCAGCGCGCGAGGTGCGGGATGTCCTCAACCGCACGCGCGATCCGAACGGTCATCCGCCCCAGCTCACCAGCGAGCTCGTCGGGGAGGTCAGCGAGGTCGTAGTGATCACGCGTGTGAAGCATGAGGACGAGAGGTACGCCGACGCCGTCGACCCTTGTCAGCCTCCAGTCGTCGTTCAGCCAGATGCCCTGGTCGGACCGCTCGCACGAGAAGCAGTCGACTCCGCCCTCACCTCGTCGCGGCTTCTCCGGGACCACCGGTGGACGCAGCGGGGCGACCTTCAGACCGTCTTCGTCGAACGGGAAGATGTCCCAGTACGTCATCTTGGCCAGCGGGAGCCGGTGCTCCTCGTCCGCCGCCGCCATCGCATGCTCGTAGAACTCGCCCGGAGTGAGTGCCATGCACCGCACTCTAGGTGCGCCGTTTCCCAAGCCTCCGTCGATTCTCGCGACATTCAGTGGCACATGCGCGGTCGCCGGTTCAGATATGCGTCGGCGACCTGCTCAGCGCCACTGAGTGTCGGTCTCAGGGTTCACTGGAGTCGCGGCTTCAGGTCATGGACTCGCCAGGAGCCCCAGGGCGGCGGCGACGACGTGCCCCATGGCAGCTTCGCGGGACATCACTCGCTTGAGCGGTACGAGGTCGTGGCCTGCCCCCTCCATCGCGATGAGTCGCCGCTGTGGCGCGTCGAACCAGCCTGTCGGAAGGGCGGCGACCAGCTCGTCGGCGCCACCGAACGGGTCGCGCTCCCCTTGGACCACCGTCACCGGGACCGGTACGCCCGCCAGTTCCTCCACACGGCTGCGATCCGGCTTGCCCGGCGGATGGAGCGGGAAGGAGAGGGCGAGTACGGCCGCCTGGCTCGGCAGGTCGATGTTCGCACTCCCCCGGCACGCGCACCGAGCGCCCGCGCTGTGACCGCCCACGACGAGCGGCAGGTCGGGCCAGTGCTCCGCCACGTCCCGTACGGCGATCTGCCATCCCGGGTCGAGCTGGTCCGGTCGCGCTCGCATGGGGCCCCCGGCCACCTTCCACGCCTGCTCGTGGCGGACGACCGTGATCCCCTGCTCCGGCAGTGCCGCGGACAGCGCCAGCAGGTCCGCACCGTCGATCTTCCCGCTGGCGCCGTGCCCGAGCAACAACACAGCCCGCGGTGACACGGCCTCGCTGAGATGCAGGCGTCCACCATCGCTGAGGTCGACGATCACGAATCCGCCAGCGGCTTGACGAGCTCAGCGGTGTTGTTCGCGACCGTGTTGACCCGGGTCGAGACCGCGTACGCCTCGAGGTCTGCCGGTTGCGTCACCGTCAGCAGGTCGTGCGCCGTCTGGGCATCCTCGAGGCCAGGGTCGAGCCATGTCGACCACGCGTCGGACGGGACGATCATCGGCATCCGATCGTGGATCTGCCCCAGCTTGTCGGTCGCCCGCGTCGTGATGATCGTCACCGACGTGAGCCATGCCTCCGGGCCTTCGACAGCAGGGTCGCGCCAGAACTCGTACAGCCCTGCCATCACGAGCAGCCCGGAGTCGGGCTTGATGAAGAACGGCTGCTTGACCGGCTTGCCCTTGGAGGTGCGCTGCTCGGTCTCGTACCACTCGTAGTAGCCGTCGGCCGGCAGTAGACAGCGCCGCTTCGAGAGCGCCGTACGGAACGCAGGTTTCGACGCGATCGTCTCGACCCGCGCGTTGATCATCGGCGGGCCTCCCGGGCCCTTCGACCATGACGGTACGAGGCCCCAGCGCGGGGCGATCAACCGTCGCGTCACGATTCCCGTGGCCTTGTCGGCGCGCTCGACCACGGCCGGGACGTGGTCGGTCGGCGCCACGTTCCAGGAGGCCGGCGGGAGCTCCAGCACCTGCTCCAGCTCGAACAGCTCACGCAGGGTGCCCTCGTCGGCGGATGCCGCGTAGCGTCCGCACATGGCAAGAGAATCTACCGGTCGAATGCGAATTGTGACCCGAACCGATTGGTAAGCAGCACTCGGGAAGGGTAGTAATGGAACATGAGTCTTCTGCGTTTCGCCGGTCGCACGATGTTGGCCAGTTTCTTCGTGGTCCAAGGGGCCAAGGCGGTCATGAATCCCGAGCCGCTCGTCGCGGACGCCGACCCCTTCGCCAAGGCGTTCGTCCCCCTCGCACAGAAGGTCGCGCCCGCCTCGGTCGCGGGCTACCTGCCGGAGGACACGAAGACCCTCGTACGCATCACCGGTGCGGCTCAGGTAGTCGGCGGCCTCATGCTCGCGACCGGGATCGGCCGTCGCCTCGGCGCCGGTGTGCTCGGCCTGTCGATGGTCCCCCACGTGATCGCGTCTCGGCCTTCGAAGGGCTCCACCGCCGAGGAGAGGGAGATCGCGAAGTCGCAGCTGCTCCGCAACGTCGCACTGCTGGGCGGCGCCATCCTGGCCTCGCTCGACACGCAGGGCCGTCCGAGTCTCGCCTGGCTCGCCGACGACCGTCGGCAGCGGCTGGCTGGAGATGCAGAGCGCACCGCGAAGCACCTGACCGGTTCCGCCAAGCGCACCGGACGCGGCATGGCCAAGAAGGCCCGGCGCGCAGCCGAGCGTGCCGCCAAGGACGCCCAGATCGCCAAGAAGTCGGTCACCCGTGAGCTGAAGCTCGCGGGCAGCGAGGCCAAGTCCCAGGTCGCCGGGGCTCAGCGCCGCCTGGAGCACGCGCTCAGTTGAGCGAGCCCGCACCCATCCCCTGGGCCGCCCCTGTGGCGGCAGGCCCGCTACGCGCGAAGGTCGTCGTACCCGGTTCCAAGTCCGCGACCGCTCGCGCCCTGTTGCTCGCTGCGATCGCCAACGGCCCCGGCACGATCACCGGGCCGCTCGAGGCCCGCGACTCCCAGCTCATGCGCATCGCGCTGAGGGCGCTCGGCGCGACCATCGACGACTCCGACCACCTCATGTGGAAGGTCCGTCCGGCCAAGCCCGTTCGTGCGGCTGGGGAGATCGACTGCGGCCTCGCCGGCACGGTCATGCGTTTCGTGCCCCCCGTCGCAGCCCTCGCCTCGGGCACCACCCGTTTCACGGGCGACGAGCAGGCCACGGCCCGTCCCCTGCAGCCGATCCTCGATGGGCTGCGCCAGCTCGGCGCGAAGGTCGCTGGCGACGAGCTGCCGTTCTCGGTGACAGGGCCCGTACTAGGCGGCACCGCGACGGTCGACGCCACCGGGTCGAGCCAGTTCGTGTCCGGGCTGCTGCTCGCAGCGGCGCGCTTCCCCGAGGGGTTGACGCTGCGGCACGACGGTGACGGTGCGGTGCCTAGTCACCGCCACATCGACATGACCGTGGAGTGGCTGCGTGCCCGCGGTGTGAAGGTCACCCAACCCGACCAGAACACCTGGGTGGTGTCCCCAGGGCCGATCCAGGCGGTCGCCGAGACCGTCGAGCCGGACTTCATGACTGCTGCACCCTTCCTCGCGGCCGCCGTCGTCACGGGTGGCACGGTGACGGTGGCCGGTTGGCCCAGGTCGTCCACCCAGCCCGGGGCGGACCTGGGTGACGTGCTCGCTGAGTTCGGAGCCTCGGCCACGCTCAACACCGGCGGCCTCACCGTGTCGGGCGCCGGCCGCATCCACGGCGTGGACCTCAACCTTCACGACGCCTCAGAGCTCGTACCGGTCGCAGCCGCCCTCGCGGCGCTCGCCGTGACGCCCTCCACCATTCGAGGGGTCGCGCACATCCGCGGGCACGAGACCGACCGGCTTGCGGCCCTCGCTGCCGAGATCACCGGACTCGGCGGGTTGTGCGTGGAGACAGCGGACGGGCTGGACATCGAACCCGCGCCGCTGCACGGCGGCACGTTCCACTGCTACGCCGACCACCGGCTCGCTCACGCTGGTGCGGTACTCGGACTCGTACAGCCCGGCATCGTCCTCGACGACATCGCCTGCACCTCGAAGACCATGCCGCGCTTCCCGGAGGCTTGGCAGGGCATGCTCCGATGAGCCGCCGAGGCAACACGGGGAGTGTGTACGAGGACGACCAGAAGGGCTTCGACCGCCCCGCCCGTCACACCCGGCCTCGTACCAAGGATCGGCCCGACTACTCCAAGCTCGACGTCGCGCGCGTCGTGACGATCGACCGCGGGCGGTACCGGTGCGTCATCGACGGCCGGGCCGTCAGCGCGACGAAGGGCCGTTCGCTCGGGCGTACCTCCGTGATCGTCGGCGATCTCGTACGGCTCGACGGTGACACCTCGGGCGAGCCAGGCACGCTGGCCCGTGTCGTGGAGGCGCTGGAGCGCGTCACGGTCCTGCGACGTACGGCCGACGACGACGACCCGTACGAGCGGCCCATCGTCGCCAACGCCGACCAGCTGGTCATCGTGACGGCCCTCGCCGACCCGCCGCCCCGGATGGGGATGATCGACCGGATCCTCATAGCCGCGTACGACGCGGGCATCGACCCGCTGCTGTGCCTCACGAAGTCGGACCTCGACGACCCGGCCGAGCTCATCGCCGCGTACGAGCCGCTGGGCGTGCCGATCGTCGTGACGCGGATCGGGAAGGAGCTGTCGGAGCTTCGCTCCTACCTCGACGACCACGTCAGCGTCCTCGTCGGCCATTCCGGCGTGGGCAAGTCGACGCTCGTCAACGTGCTCATCCCGAGCGCCCACCGCGCCACCGGAGTGGTGAACGACGTCACCGGCCGTGGCCGGCACACCTCCAGCGCAGCGATCGCGCTCGAGCTGCCCGGCGGTACGGGCTGGGTCGTCGACACCCCCGGCGTGCGGTCGTTCGGGCTGTCCCATGTCGACCCGCGGAACGTCCTGAGGTCGTTCTCCGACCTCGACGAGCTCTCCGAGGACTGCCCGAGGGGATGTACGCACGCGGCGACCGAGCCGGAGTGCGCGCTCGACACAGCTGTCGCCGAGGGCAGGCTGCAACCGGAGCGCCTCGCATCGTTCCGCAGGATCCAGGTCGCGGATCGATCGAACTAGCCGCGAGGTCCCGCAGGCGAGCGATCGTCCCCGGTAACCTGCTGACATGGCTGCCCGCAAGGAACACACCGACGATCTCCGCCTGGCGCATGTCCTCGCGGACAACGCCGACTCGATCACGCTGGCCCGGTTCCGTGCTCAGGACCTGCGGGTGGAGCACAAGCCGGACCTGTCCGAGGTCACCGACGCCGACACGGCCGTCGAGGAGACGATCCGTCGCACGTTGAGCAGCAGCCGTCCTCGCGACGCCGTACATGGCGAAGAGGGCGAGGACACCGGCTGGGGACCGCGCCGCTGGGTCATCGACCCCATCGACGGTACGGCGAACTTCGTCCGTGGCGTGCCCGCGTGGGCGACCCTGATCGCGCTGATGGTGGAGGACCGGGTCGAGGTGGGTGTCGTCAGTGCTCCCCTGCTGGGACGCCGCTGGTGGGCCTGTACCGACGGTGGCGCGTTCACCGGGAAGTCGCTGATGAACCCGACACAGATGCACGTGTCGAAGGTGAGCTCGTTGTCGGACGCGTTCCTGTCGTACTCGTCCCTCAAGGGCTGGGTCGACGCAGGTCGAGGGCTGCAGTTCGGCGACATCATGCGTACGGTCTGGCGAACCCGCGCGTTCGGCGACTTCTGGTC
This sequence comes from Propionibacteriales bacterium, assembly GCA_038317635.1. Classification (GTDB taxonomy): domain Bacteria; phylum Actinomycetota; class Actinomycetes; order Propionibacteriales; family Propionibacteriaceae; genus Fen-668. The sequence continues at coordinate 8,444 of JBBQBP010000028.1, read as the reverse complement.
GCACATGCTCGTCGGGGAGGGCGCCGTCGACATCTCCATCGAGCCCGAGCTGGCGCTGCACGACATGGCGGCGCTCGATGTCATCGTGCGCGAGGCCGGAGGCCGCGCCACATCGATCGATGGCGCGGACGGCCCCGTCGGTCCCGGCCTGCTCTGTACGAACGGGCTCCTGCACGACGAGGTCCTCGACCTCCTCGCGGAGTTCGCCGAGGACGCGGTCGAGCAGGAGGAGACCGAGGAGTCGGTCATCATCGTCGGCCGCCGAGGCCTCCCCCCGGAAGAGCACTAACCCTCAAGGAGAGGACCTATCCCCCCGAGGAGAGGAGATATCCGCTTGAGGAGAGGAGTAATGCCGACACAGGTCCTCTCCCCGGGCGCACAGGTCCTCTCCCCGAGCGAATAACTCCGCTCCTCGAGGGCTGCAGGGCCACAAGGGCTAGAGGACTACGGTGCGGACGCGTACGGTCTCGGGGAGGGCTTCCAGCTCTGCGACCAGGCCCGCGTGTCCGGCGTCGTCCAGATCGGTGATCACATAGCCGAGCTGCCCCCGCGTACCGAGCACCTGTCCGGCGATGTTCACGTCGTGGTCGCCGATCTTCGCGTTGAGCATCGCCAGTACGCCCGGCACGTTGCGGTGCAGGTGGAGGATCCGGGTCTGCCCGTTCGGCGTGTTCTGGATCTGAGGCAGGTTGACCGAGAGCACCGTCGACCCGAGGGACGCGTAGTCGGCGAGCTTAGTCGCCACGAACCGCCCGATGTCGCGCTGCGCCTCCTGCGTCGAACCGCCGACATGGGGCGTCAGGATCACGTTGGGCAGGCCCTGCAGCGGCGTCACGAAGTCCTCGGTCCTCCCGTGCGGCTCGTTGGGGAACACGTCGATCGCGGCGCCGGCCACCCGGCCCGACATCAGCGACTCCCGCAGCGCGTCCAGGTCGACCACCATGCCCCGGCACAGGTTGAGGAACAGTGAGCGCGAGCGCATCTTGGCGAACTCCGCGGCGGTGAAGTAGCCCGCGTTCCCCGGCCGCCCGTCCACGTGCAGCGAGACGACCTCTGCCTCGGCCAGCAGCTCGTCGAGAGAGTCGCAGCGGCGTGCGTTGCCCAGCGCCAGCTTGTCGACGATGTCGTAGAAGATGACCCGCATCCCGAGGGACTCCGCCAGTACCGACAGCTGCGAGCCGATGTTCCCGTAACCGATGATGCCCAGCGTCCGGCCGCGTACCTCGTGGGAACCCGACGCCGACTTGTCCCAGACGCCCGCGTGCATGGCGCTGCTCTTGTCGACCAGCCGGCGGGCCAGCGCGATGATCTCCGAGATCGCCAGCTCCACCACGCTCCGGGTGTTCGAGAACGGGGCGTTGAACACCGCGAGACCGGCGTCGCTGGCGGCGTTGAGGTCGATCTGGTTCGTACCGATGCAGAACGCGCCCACTGCCTGGAGCTGCGGGTGCGCCGCGATGACCTCCGCGGTCACGTGCGTCCCCGATCGGATGCCCAGCAGCGAGACGCCCTCCAGCGCCTCGGTCAGGGCCTCAGGCGACAGGGCACCCGTCTGCAGCTCGACCGCGTACCCCCGCTCGGTGAGGATCCGCTCGGCGTCGGGATGGACGTTCTCCAGCAGTAGCGCCTTCACAGCGGAGCATCTTGCCATGCCCAGGGCACGGAGGGCGACGCGGTCATGTCACGCGGAACGTCGGGATCGCCGCCAGGAGCTCCCGGGTGTACTCCGACTGCGGGTCGCGGTAGACCTGCTCGCTCGGCCCCTGCTCCTCGATCCGCCCGTGCCGCATGACGACCACCGAGTCGCACACGTGCCTCACCACCGTGAGGTCGTGGCTCACCATGATGAGCGTCAAGCCGTGCGCCGCCACGAGATCGCGTACGAGGTTCAGCACCTGAGCCCGTACGGACACGTCCAGGGCGGACACCGGCTCGTCGGCGATGAGGACCTGCGGCTTCGGCGCCAGTGCCCGTGCGATCGCGACCCGCTGCCGCTGACCGCCGGACAGCTCGTGGGGGAAGCGGTCGGCGACCTCGAGTGGCAGGTCCACCGACTCGAGCACCTCCGCGAGCCGGGCACGATGGTCCGTCGGTACATCCCCGCTCACCCGGAGCAGCCTCGACCGCAGGGGCTCCGTCACGATCGCGCCGACCCGCATCCGGGGGTTGAGGGAGGACCGAGGGTCCTGGAACACGAGCTGTACGGACGCGCGCAGGCCACCGAGGTCACGTTCGGCACGATGCGAGACCACGTCCCCGGCGAACCGGATCACGCCGGACGTCGGCTGGTCCAATGCCGTCATCATCCGTACCAGCGTCGACTTTCCCGATCCCGACTCCCCCACGATCCCGAGCCGCTGTCCCGGCTCGACGGACAGGGACACATCATCGACCGCCAGTACAGATCCTGGCGTCCCGACGCGTCCGTACCGTCGGCTCACGTGCTCGACCTCGTACAGGCTCATCGGCGGCCCTGCCGGTCGTAGAAGTCCTCGACCGTCGGCAGCCGCTCTCCGGGCGCCACGGCATCGAGGCGAGCGGTCGCCACGAGCCCCCGCGCGTACGGGTGGGTCGGCGCGGTGAACACCTCCGCCATCGTGCCCTGTTCGACGATCTCCCCGTCGAGCATGACGAGCACTCGTTCGCACAGCTGCGACACCACGGCGAGATCGTGGGAGATGAACAGGCACGACGCACCCACGGCGTCGAGCTCCGTGTCGAGGAGGTTGAGGACCTTCGCCTGTACGGTCACGTCGAGCGCCGTCGTCGGTTCGTCGCAGATCACGAGGTCGGGCCGGTTGATGAGGGCCATGGCGACCACGACCCGCTGCCGCTGGCCGCCGCTGAGCGCGTGTGGGTACGCGCCGGCCACCCGCTCGGGATCCTCGAGCCCCACCTCGGCGAGGACCTCGATGACGCGACCTCGCGCGACGCCGTGGCCGAGGTGTTGATGCAGCAGGAGTACCTCGGCGACCTGCCGCCCGACGGGCATCGTCGGGTCGAGCGCGGTCATCGGCTCCTGGAACACCATGCTCACCGCCTCGCCGCGCAGCGGGGCCAGCTCGCTGTCGCGCAGCCCGACCAGCTCGCGACCTGCGAGCCGGATCGACCCCGACACGTATGCGTTCTCGGCGAGCAGTCCCATGACGGCCAACGCGGTGACGGTCTTGCCCGACCCGGACTCGCCGATGAGGCCGAGACGCTCTCCTGGTTCGAGGCTGAACGAGATGCCGTGGACGACCTCGCGTCGCGACCGTCCGAATGCGATCCGCAGGTCGGTGACCTCGAGCAAGGGGCTCATGCGGCTTCCCGCAGCCTCGGGTCGAGGTGGTCACGCAGACCGTCACCGAGCAGGTTGAGCCCCAGCACGGACAGCGCGATCGCCAGGCCCGGCCAGAGGGCCTGGATGGGCGAGGTGAAGATGTAGGTCTGGGCGTCGTGCAGCATCCGCCCCCAGGTCGGAGTGGGCGGCGGGGTGGCCAGGCCCAGGTAGCTCAGGGCGGCCTCCGCGAGGATCGCGATCCCGAACGAGACGGACCCCTGGACGCCCAGGACCGCGGCGATGTTGGGGAGCACGTGCCGTACCGCGGTGGTCCATCGCGACGTCCCCGACGCTCTCGCCGCCAGGATGTAGTCCTGCGTCATGACGATCAGCGTGGCCGCGCGAGCTACCCGCGCGAACGCCGGGATCGAGGCGATGCCGATCGCGACCATGGCGGTGAACGTCGAGGCACCGACGGCGGCCGCCAGCAGGATCGCGAGCAGCAGCGCCGGGAACGCGTACAGGACGTCCGTGACCCGCAGGACGATCTCCGACACCCAGCCGCCCCGCATGCCCGCGAGCATCCCCAGCGGGACCCCGCCGAGCGCCGCAAGGCTCACCGCGACCACGCCGACGTACACGGTCGTCCGGGCGCCGAAGAGCAGCCGCGACAGGATGTCGATGCCGAACCCGTCCGTACCGAGCAGGTGACGCCAGCTCACCGGCTGCAGCGTCTCCGTGGGCTGTACCTGCAGCGGGTTGTACGGCGTCCACACCAGCGACACGAGCGCCGCGAGGATGACGACTGCAACCAGTACGACGCCGATCCACAGCCCTGCGCGTCTCATCGGGCATCACGGCCGCGGAGCCGGGGATCGATGAGCAGGTAGGACAGGTCGGTGAGCAGGTTGATGACGAGCACTGCGAACACGAGCACCATGACAATGCCTTGTACGACGATGAGGTCGCGGTTCGCGACGGCCGACAGCAGCGCAGTCCCGAGGCCGGGCAGTCGGAACACCTGCTCCACGACGATCGCGCCGACGAGCAACGTGGCCAGCTGCAGCCCGATGACGGTGACGACGGAGATCGCCGCGTTGCGGACGCCATGGCGCCACAAGGCGCCCCAGCGGGTCCAGCCGACGGCACGTGCCGTACGGAAGTAGTCCTCGTTCAGCACCTCGACGAAGGCGCTCCGTACGTAGCGGGTCAGCACGGACGCCTGGACGATGACGAGCGAGGCGACGGGCAGGACGAGATGCTGGAGGAACGCCACCGGGCGCCAGCGACCCGACGCGTCCACGAGGTGGGTGAAGCCGTTGGCGGGAAGCCAGTGGAGTCCCACCGCGAAGACGACGACCAGCAGGATGCCGGCGTAGAAAGCAGGGATCGACAGGCCGATCTGGGAGACCGTCGACGCCGCCACGCCCTGCCAGCTGCGGCGCTTCATCGCCGCGAGCATGCCGAGCGGGAGAGCGACGACCGGGGCGATGAGCATGGAGATCACGACCAACCATGCTGTGACCCCGATGCGGGGGGCGACAAGGAGGGATACAGATTCGTTCGTCAGGTACGAACGGCCCATGTCGCCGGAGATCATGCCGCCGGCCCACGAGAGGTAGCGGACCATCAGCGGGCGATCGAGCCCGAGACGGGCGCGGAGCTCGGCCACGGAGGCAGGGTCGGCACCGAAACCGAGGATCGCGGTGGCGACGTCACCGGGCAGCGCGTTGACGACGAGGAAGATCGCGATCGACGCAACCAACAGGCTGGCCGCGAAGACCAGCACCCGTACGGCGACGGTCCTCCCCAGGTTCACACGATGAGGCTACCGGGCTGCGATCGTCGTGAGGTCGAAGCTCAGCGAGGTCGCGTTCTTGCCGACACCGGTGACCTCGCTCGTCGTGACGACAAGGTTGGGCAGCAGGAACAGCCAGTCGGCGGCCGCATCGTCGGCGAGCAGCCTGGCGGCCTGCTTCATGAGGCGTACGTAGTCGTCGAGGCTGCCCTCGTCTGCTTCCTTCACGAGCCTCTGCAGCTCGAGGTTGTCGTAGTGCCAGTAGTACTTCGGGTTGGCCCACTTCACGAGGTCACGCGGCTCGACGTGAGCGACGATCGTCATGTCGTAGTCGCCGTTGGTGAAGACCTCCGTGAGCCAGCGGGAGAAGTCGAGCTGCTCGATCTCCACCGTGATGCCGACGTCCTTAAGCTGGCTCTGTACGAACGTGGCCGAGTCCGTGGCGTACTTCGTGATCGGCACCCGGAGCCGTAGCGACAGGTCGGTCACACCGGCCTCGGTGAGGAGCGCCTTGGCCTTCTCGGGGTCGAAGGGGTAGGTGTTGGACAGGTCCTCGTAGTACGGCTCGGTGGGGGCCGCCTGGGAGCCGATGAGCTGTCCCTTGCCTGCCCAGACCGTGTCGAGGAGCGCCTTGCGGTCAATCGCGTAGCAGATCGCTTGACGCACCTTGAGCAGGGCCAATGAGGGGTTGGAATGGTTGAACCCCATCACCACCTCGGCCGTCGTGGTCCCGTCGATGATCGTGTACTTCGCCGTGTCGTCGAACTGGCTGAGCGACTGTGGCGCCTGGAGGTTGCTGATGATGTCGAGGTCGCCGGACAGCATGGCCGCGATCATGGCGTTCGGGTCGACGTAGTAGCGGAAGACGACATCGTCGAACCGGCCCGGCGTGCCCCAGTAGTTCGCGTTCTTGACCAAGGTGATCGAGTCGCCCTTGGTCCAGCTGGAGAACTCGAACGGGCCGGACCCCATCGGCTTGGTGGCCATGTCGGTGATGGCGGGGTCGACGATCATGCCGGCCGTCGACGTCATCGAGTAGAGCCAGGCGTTCGACGGCTGCGAGAGCGTCACGACCACGGTGCTGGCGTCTTTGGCCTTGACCGAGGTGATCGGCGCCATCTGGGACGTGATCGTCGATGAGATGCTGAACCGCATCCGCTGGATCGCGGCGACGACGGCGTCAGCGTTGACGGGACGGCCGGAGGCGAACTTCGCGCCCTGCTGCAGTGTGAAGGTGTACGTGGTGCGGTCGCTCGAGACGTCCCAGCGTTGGGCGAGGAGCGGCTTGATGTTGCCCTCCGAGTCCATCTTCACCAACGTCTCGTACACGTTGTAGAGCAGGAGCTGCGGGATCGACGCCGCGTCCGACCTCGTCGGGTCGAGGGTTGGTGGTTCGAGCGTGGCCCCGACGCTGAGCGACTTGGGCGTGGCTGGTGGAGTGACCGGGCCACTGCACGCCGAAGCGCTGATCGCGATCGCCGCGGTTCCCGCGAGCAACGCCCGTCGGGAGATCCGGCCAGACACCATGCTTCAGCCCCCTCGAAAGGCCACACCAGATCGGCGCGGCTACCGAAGAATCCTAGGTCAAGTCTCTGCCGACCCCTGTGAGGCGCCAGTGAGGCAGCCACATCGCCCAGCGGATTTGGGTAGGCGGCCCCGCTCGGGTAATGTATCGCAGGCACGACAACGACGCGGGGTGGAGCAGCTCGGTAGCTCGCTGGGCTCATAACCCAGAGGTCACAGGTTCAAATCCTGTCCCCGCTACTAGTAAAACCGCTAGTCAGAGGCCCTTTCTCCCTTCGGGGAGCGAGGGCCTCTTTCGTCATGACCGCAAGGTGACCGCAGACCTTGGCCCCTGGACTCTGGTGGAGATCGACGGACGCCGGCGGACTTAAGGGTGTGTCGAGGCCCGCAGGTGGCGACGTAATCCGCCGCGCGGCTGCGAAACGGGAGGCGGAGCCCCTTCGCACATGGCCGACGAGCGCGATCGGCGAACAGGCCGTGGCTCGGCAGCGGGGCAGACGGGGGCTGCGGTCCTGTACGGCGAGTCCGAGCTCGGAGAGCTCGTCGACGAGTCTCCAAACACCAGCACCAGCCGCCCAGTGTCACGGCTCTATTGGCTTGCTTCGGGGCTGTGCAGTTCGACCCGGACGATCCCATCCGCCGTCGCTGGTCGTGACGTGCACCGAGGCGTCCACGAACCCGGTCGGCCACCCGTGGACGGTCTTCGGCACCCAGGACAATGGCCCGGTGATCGCCACCAGCAGGGTTCGACAGGGTTCGACCCGAACAAGGCTGGCTGACGATGTCGTCGTTGTTCTAGACCCGAGTGCCTGCACAAGGCTGGCGTCGTCAAAGTGGACTGAAGCGCGTCGCTCAACGACCCGCTCACCGACCCCAACGGCAACAGAGCACCAGGCGCCCACCACCATCCCCAGGACGGTCGCCTCCCCACGCCCTTGACAAGAACCGCTACATACCAGAGCGCCAAGACGAAGGACTTAACCACCTGCCCTACCCATTCGTCCCAATCGGCTTGGCACGATTTGCGCCCGGGCAAGGGTCGCGTACAGCGCCGTAGTGCTGTCCTTCTGGTTCCCAGCCCTCAGCCCCAAAGCCACCCAGGTCGACGAGTAGTCGAACACAGACACCCTGGCATCCGACGGCGCTCTCCCGTCCCTGGCGCGCTTGAGAGCCTGGTCGCGTACCTATGCGGCGAGAGACCCGATGAAGTCGAACAGGGCCTCTCGAGTGATCCGACGTGAGCGACCCACCTTCACGGACGAGAGCGGCGGGGACCTGTCTGGTCGACGTACGTGACGGCAGCGACCCAGAGACCGCCCCGGCGTTGATAGATCGAGCCCTCGCCGTTTGCCCGCTTAGCCATACCGTGGCCTCCGGATGGTGCCGGACCACTATGCGGCGAGAGACCCTATGAAGTCGAAAAGGGCCTCTCGAGTGATACGACGTGAGCGCCCCACCTTCACGGACGGGAGCGGCGGGCGACCCGTTACCGGGTCCGGGTCGAGCAACTTGTACAGCGTTACTCGAGACACCGAGAGAAGGCGGGCGGCTGTAGCCGGGTCGTAGAGCAGTGGCGTGATGCTGAGTGTGGTGTCCATATCAACATAAGTCCGCCGAGCACCATCTCTTGCTCACCCAACCCAACCGATCCCGCAATAGGTGCACCCAGCAGGCGCCAGCCGAGCTCTAGTGGCCCGTTTTGGAGGTTGTTGAGGGTTTGCCTTCTTGAGGATCTGGTCGGCGGTCTTGGTCCAGACGAAGGGGTGGCAGCGGTCGTTCCAGCCGTTGACGAAGAGGCGGATCTTGGCGTTGAGGTCTTTGACGGAGCCGAAGCTGCCGCGGTGGATGGCTTGGCGTTCG